>NZ_MIEH01000001.1 GCF_001754075.1 Merdimonas faecis
AATTAGTGACAACTATACTAGGTTATCTTCTTGAAAAAGCGGCGATGCAAAAAAGGTATCTATCCCAATCCCCATTCCTTGGCACATCTCATGAATGATCCGTAGCTTAACCGAATCATACGAGCAGTTGATGACATTTCCAATCGTAGACTTGGGAACACCGCTTTTCATATACAGTTGATATTGTGTCATTTTTCTTTCATCTAGTAATTCTAACAGACGTTTGCTTACCGCCTCGTTTAGCTTCATTCTATACACCGCCCCTGTGACTGTACTATATTTAGTATATGGGCAGTTTTGCTAAAATTAGTCCCTGTACCTGTACTAATAGAGCTATTTGCAGTATGATGGTAATAGGGGTGCCATCGTATGAACGTAACTTTTTGTGGCCATTCGCAAATCACAAAGGCAGACAATATTGCGAATTGGCTTCGCAATGTAACACAAGACCTAATTGAGCAAGGAGCAACAACTTTTTATCTTGGAGGATATGGAGAGTTCGACAGTTTAGCAGCGTCTATTTTACGGGAACAAAAGAAAAAGTATCCGCAAATCGAGCTGGTTCTTGTATTGGCATATTTGAACACTGGCCGGGATGTTTCTGGCTATGACAGTACCGTGTATCCACCGCTGGAAAACGTACCGCGCCGTTTTTCGATTTCTCATAGAAATCGCTGGATGGTAGAGTCCGCCGATGTAGTGGTGGCCTATGTTCTCCATGATTGGGGCGGAGCAGCCACAACGTTACGGTGTGCCAAACAGAAAAAGAAGCAGATTATTTCATATCGTGATGAAATGGGCAGCTGAGGTTGTCTATTTTGCTGCCACTTCATATTTCCAAAACTGTTGAACGTTAAGCTGTCGGTAAAATTATGCCGAATTTTCATCACTTTACTTTTGAACTAATATTGCTTATAATATTAGTGTGAAAGGAAGTGGTACGGTGGGACAATTTGAACAGCTGGATCAGCTGCTGGAAACACAGGATGGGATGCTGCGAACAGCTCAAGTAGTATCTGCTGGTATTTCTAAGCCTGTTTTTTATGATTATGTGCACTCACGGGAATTGGAGCGGGTCGCGCATGGAATTTATCTTTCCAAGGATGCCTGGGTCGATGCCATGTACTTACTTCATCTGCGGGTCGAACAGGCAGTGTTTTCCCATGAGACAGCTTTATTTTTTCACGATCTGACAGACCGCGAGCCGCTGGAATATACGGTCACAGTCAAGACCGGATATAATCCCTCCAAGCTGAAAGCAGAGGGCGTACAGGTATTCACCATTAAGGCGGAACTGCATGGGGTGGGCCTGACAACGGCTCAGACACCATTTGGGCATACAGTTCCTGTCTATGACCTGGAGCGCACCATCTGCGACCTGCTCCGCAGCAGGAACAACATGGAGATGCAGACTTTTCAAGGGGCATTAAAGATGTATGCCAGAAGAAAAGACAAAGACCTGCGGACATTGATGCGGTATGCCGGTATGTTCCGGGTAGAAAAAATTCTGCGGCAGTATTTGGAGGTGCTTTTATGATAAAAACAGCAAGGCAGTTGAAGGATCTGATCCGCAATCTTTCCAGAAAAAATCTGCGGACGCCCAGCTCTTGATGCGGAACTACATGATGGAGCGTTTTCTGGAGCGTATCTCCCTTTCTGAATATCGTGACAAATTTATTCTGAAAGGCGGTATGCTGGTAGCGGCTATGGTTGGTCTGGATGCCCGTTCCACGATGGATTTGGACGCTACTGTAAAAGGAGCCAATGTCAATGTGGAGGACATAGAGAATTTGATTTCCGCTATTGTGAGTGTCCCGCTTGATGATGGCGTCAAATTCCAGCTGAAAAGTATTTCGGAGATTATGGATGAGGCGGAATATCCGGGGATTCGCGTAAATATGACTACAACCTTTGACGGTGTGGTGACGCCTTTGAAGATTGACATTTCCACAGGGGATGCCATTACCCCCAGGGAGATCCGCTACTCTTTCAAGCTGATGCTGGAAGATCGCTCCATTGATATTTGGGCGTACAATCTGGAAACGGTTCTGGCCGAAAAGCTGGAAACGATCATTACCAGAACTACCACCAACACCCGCATGAGAGATTTCTATGACATTTATATTCTGGAACAGCTGCATGGGAATACATTGGACCCTCAGATTCTCCATGATGCGCTGCGGGCCACTGCTCACAAACGCGGGACAGAACGACATCTTGCAGAAGCTGCCGAAGTTTTTGAGGAAGTGGAGAACAGCTCGGTTATGCAGAAACTTTGGGAATCGTACCGCAAAAAATTTTCCTATGCGGCAGATCTGGAGTGGAACATCATCATGGGGGCGGTGCGCAGTTTATACGCTCTCAGTGAAAAGGAATCGAGCCTATGAAGAAGCACGGCCATTATTGTAAAGTCTGCGGAGAATATAAGGCTAATGAAAAATTTTCCGGCAAAGGTCATGCGGCGCACGTCTGTAAATCCTGTGCTTCTTTGCCGCCGGAGAAGCAAGCGGAGCAAATGACAATAAACCGCTTGCTGAATCTCCCATGGAGATTATCAAAGGAGCAGATTTCCTGGCTGAAGAACCGAATGAAAGATAAGCGCCGGGAAGTTCGTGCGCTGGCAAAAGAACAATACGAGATGAGGTTTCCTCCGAAGCGGTTAGAGGACATCGAGGACAATTTTGATTTTCTCGATGAGGACGATTTAATAGAATAACAAAAGCGGTCTGCACCATGCAGGCCGTTTCTTTTTTGGAAAGGAGGTCTCCCTTATGGCAACCACACGCATCATGCCGCTGCATATCGGCAAGGGTCGGACTGAGAGCCGTGCCATCAGCGATATTATTGACTATGTGGCAAATCCCCAAAAGACCGACAACGGAAAATTGATTACCAGCTATGGATGTGACAGCCGCACTGCTGATGCAGAGTTTCTGTTGGCAAAGCGGCAGTATATTGCCGCCACCGGACGAGTGCGCGGTACAGATGATGTGATCGCCTACCATGTGCGCCAGTCGTTCAGGCCCGGAGAGATCACACCGGAGGAAGCCAACCGGCTGGGCATAGAATTTGCCAGGCGGTTCACCAAAGGCAATCATTCCTTTGTGGTCTGCACCCACATCGACAAATCGCATATTCATAATCACATCATCTGGTCGGCGGTCAATATGGATTGTGACCGGAAGTTCCGTAACTTTTGGGGAAGCACCAGAGCTGTTCGACGTTTAAGTGACACCATTTGTATCGAGAACGGACTATCCATTGTGGAGAACCCCAAGCCCCACGGAAAAAGCTACAACAAGTGGCTGGGCGAACAAGCCAAGCCCTCCCATCGGGAACAGCTACGGGTGATGATTGACCGGGCGCTGGAGCAAAAGCCAGCAGACTTTGACACACTTCTGCAACTGCTTTCCGAGATGGGCTGCGAGGTATCTCGGCGCGGGAAAGCAATCCGCCTTAAAGCTCCCGGTTGGAAGAATGTAGCCCGTATGGATGACAAGCTGGGAGCCGGGTACAGCGAAACAGAAATCCGTGCGGTGCTGGCTGGAGAAAAGCAGCACACGCCCCGCAAGAAATCCACCGTGCAGCCGGAGCCACCCAAGGTCAATTTGCTGGTGGATATTCAGGCAAAATTGCAGGCCGGGAAAGGTGCTGGATATGCACGCTGGGCCAAGGTTTTTAACTTAAAACAGATGGCGCAGACCGTGAATTTTCTTACCGAACATCACCTACTGGACTATACAGAGCTGGAAGAAAAAGCGGTGGCGGCTACCGCCCATCACAATGAGCTGTCAGCGCAGATTAAGGCGACGGAGAAACGCATGGCAGAGATCGCCGTCCTGCGTACCCATATCGTTAATTATGCCAAGACCCGCGAGACCTATGTTGCCTATCGCAAGGCCGGTTATTCCCGAAAATTTCGGGAGGAACATGAGCAAGAAATTCTGCTCCATCAGGCGGCAAAAAATGCCTTTGATGAGATGGGAGTGAAGAAGCTGCCCAAGGTCAAAGACCTGCAATCTGAGTATGCCAAACTGCTGGAGGAAAAGAAGAAAACCTACGCCGAGTACCGGCGTTCCCGTGAGGAAATGCGGGAACTTTTGACGGCAAAGGCCAATGTGGATCGGCTGCTGAAAATGGATGAGGAACAGAAAAAAGAACAAGAAAAAGACCACGGCCAGCGGTAAGCCGGTCATGGTCATAAGCGTCCATCGGACGCGTAGCCGCAGAATGAAATTCTGCGTTCAAAGGGGCTTGGGGGCGCTGCCCTCAACAAGCAAAGCAGAGGGGGAAATCACGTCAGGATTTTTCCCTCTGTGGGCCGAGTGTATTAACACCGGCATTGCTTGCCACTTTTGTTCGCAAACAATATCCGTATCCTTTACACGATGATTTACTTTTATTATCATAGTCGTAATAAGTATATAAACTACTTACATATAAGCACCTAAAATATGAAAGGGCTGATAAAATGATGACCTTTGAAAAGGTTTTAGAAGTATTCAACGATTACCTAAATAAAGATAGTGTTTTGGAGGTGGTGAACACTAAGCGAGGATACACCGTTATGATTTGGGATGAAAAAGATGAGCAATGGTTTGGTGTGGAACATTGCAAAGCCCCCGAGCTTTTACGGGATGCCTTACTTGATGGCTATCGTGATTTTTTAGAGCAACAACTTACTCATAACCGCAGGAGTTTAACCGAAACAGAAATCTTAGATATTCAAAACCGATGTGAACAGCTTTATGATTTGTGTGGAGAATAAAAAAATAACCTAAAAAGTGCGATAGCCTGTGTAGGTGTCGCACTTTTTTCAGTTGGCTTGGCTTACGAAAACAGCGTTAATTATTCCGCAGTTTCTCTTGCCTTTTTCAAGCCTTGAGCCGTAGCTTCCATCACGATAAGCTCCTTTTCTTCCATATCATTCAACAGTACATCAACTTGTTTGCGGCGATTGTTGTCGCCATCTTCATTGCATGGAAAAAAGAACTGGTCTACAGAGATGTCAAGCAAGGTAGTAATGAGATAAAATTTGTTAAGCCTTGGGTGCTGCCCCCTGTTCTCTATATACATAATAGAGCGTGGCGTAAGGTCTACCAGTTGGGCAAGATATTCCTGTGTCCACCCTTTTGCTTCCCGAGCTTTTTTTATCGCTATACCTAACGGCTTAAAATCAAGTTTTCTTTCATCTTGGTACATTTTAATATCATCCTATATCATTGTACATTTCGGGTGATGATATTTGAACGAAGTATGATTTTATGTTTAGTAGTGTATAATTTCGTATTAGTGGAGAGAAACTTGCTATTATTCGTCATTCCGTATATAATAATTATATACTCTTTGCGAAAGGAAGTTGATATTATGAATTACATTTCTGTGAAAGCCGCTTCTGAAAAATGGGGCATATCGGAAAGACGGATACAAAAATTATGTGAGGAAAATCGCATTGACGGAACTGAAAAATTTGGTCGTGCATGGATGATACCAAAAGATGCAGAAAAACCCGTTGATGGACGTATGAAAACAAGGAACAAACAGGAGGAGAATCATGGAATTTAATGAAAAGCTACAACAGCTTAGGACTGGAAAGAACTTAACGCAGGAACAACTTGCGGAGCAATTATATGTATCAAGAACAGCCATTTCAAAATGGGAAAGCGGCAAGGGTTACCCTAACATTGAGTCGCTCAAGTGTATTTCTAAATTCTTTTCTGTGACCATAGATGAACTGCTATCGGGCGAAGAACTGATTACACTTGCCGAAACTGAAAATCGTTCCAACTTGAAAAAAATTTACAGTTTCATTTATGGAATATTAGATATGATGGCGGTTACTTTTATACTTTTGCCGTTGTATGGTAACCTTGTTGACGGATATATTTATTCTGTCAATCTACTTTCATTTACAGACACTACCCCAATATATCTTGCAATCTATTGGATTGTTTTTATTGTTTTGATTGCACTTGGGATAGCGAAACTGATGTGTGTTTGTTTTGAAAAGGAATCATGGAGCAACATAATCACAAAATGCTCTCTCGTGCTGAGTACGCTTTTTATCTGCTTCTTCGCTGCGGCAAGACAACCCTATGTAACCGCCCTTATGTTTCTGCTATTTGTTGCTAAAATATTTGTCTGGATAAAGCAAACCCAAACAAAGTAAAATGCCATAAACCCTTTAAAATAGGCTCTGACACGATAAGTGTCGGAGCTTTTTTCGTGCTGACATCTATTGTGTCGGCATTGTGACGGTAGATTTCTTGGCTTCTATGCAATACTCGTGGATAATAAGATTGTGGTCAGCGAAAACAAGAACAGCAACCCACGGAAAGGAGAATCAAATATGGATTATATCATTGAAACAGAAAATCTTACGAAGCGATACGGAACAGCCACCGTTGTCGATAAGGTAAATCTTCATGTGCCAAAGGGCAAAATTTATGGTTTGCTCGGCAGAAACGGAGCAGGCAAAACCACAGCAATGAAAATGATGTTGCAGCTTGCTTTCCCAACGGAGGGAACGGTACGCTTGTTTGGCACAAACTATAAGGAAAATATCCATACCCTTTATAGCAAAGTAGGCTCTATTATCGAAACACCGGGATTTTACAGTAATTTAACAGGGTATGAGAATTTGCAAATTCTCGCTAAACTGCGAGGGGGAGTATCTAAAAGTGGAGTAGAAAAAGCTCTTGAAGTTGTGGGGCTGCATAAGGAGAAAAGAAAAGTCTTTTCCGATTATTCCCTCGGAATGAAGCAACGGCTTGGTATTGCCGCCGCCATTATGCACGAGCCGGAGCTTTTAATACTTGACGAACCGATTAACGGACTTGACCCCATTGGAATAGTTGAAATACGCTCATTTTTATCTGAACTTAGTCACAATCATGGCATTACCATTTTTATCTCAAGCCATGTTTTAAGCGAGATTGAACAGATAGCAGATATTATCGGCGTTATGCACGAGGGGCATTTAGTAGAGGAAGTGAATATATCCGAGCTTCACAAAAGGAATCGAAAATACATTCAATTTGATTTATCTGACAGTGAGATAGCCGGAAAGATTTTAGAAAACCACTACCACATGACGGATTTTACAGTGCAGGACGGTACGGTGAGAATTTATGACTTTAGCCAAAGTGTTGGAGAAATCAATCGAGAATTTGCACGAAATGGACTGCTCGTGACAAGGATAAATGATAGTGAGGAAAACTTAGAGGACTACTTTTCTAAACTGATTGGAGGTGGCGGTATTGCTTAATCTTATTTCTTGTGAATTATTAAAACTAAAGCGTTCAAAAATGGTGCTAATTAGTGTGGCAGGGGTATTATCTACCCCACTTTTGATGTTAATAGAAGCCTTGCAAACACATTTTGATAAGCCGGAGATTATCTTTACCTTGTCTGACATATACAGCGACAGTGTACTGTATATCATGCTGCTGGTAAACATTATGATATATGTGGCAATTGCAGCTTACTTGTTTAGCAGAGAGTACACAGAAAGCACCCTCAAAACCATATTGCCCATACCCATTTCAAGGACAAAACTATTAATTGGAAAATTTTGCACCCTGCTTCTTTGGATTGTTATGCTAACCCTTGTAACATGGGCAGGTATATTTATCGTTTGTGGGCTATATGACGCTGTCTTTACATTGGAGGGATATAGCTTACTAGTGGCAATAGTATGGCTCCCCAAGTTTTTGTTTGGCAGTATCCTGATGTTTTTAACAGTTTCTCCTTTTGTGTTTGTTGCTATGAAAACAAAAGGATTTGTCGCCCCGATGATTGGCTCTGCCGTGATTGTCATGGGAAGTGCCGCACTTTCAAATCAAGAATGGGGAGCGTTGTATCCGTGGACAGCCACCTATTTCTTGGTGCAGGGTAAACTTCAGAGTACCGGCTATCCTACACTGCTGTCTGTATCTATTATTATTCTTGTATCAGCAGTTGGTTTTCTTATGACCTTTCATCATTTTAAAAAGGAGGATTTGAAATAATGGTACTTGATTTTATAGAAATTTTAAAAGTTATTTTTCTTGGAATTGTTGAGGGTATTACTGAGTGGCTACCTATCAGCAGCACAGGACATATGATTCTTGTGGACGAATTTATCACACTTAATATGAGCGAAGCATTTAAAGAAATGTTTTTTGTTGTTATTCAACTTGGAGCTATACTCGCAGTGGTTGTAATGTTTTGGAACAAGATGTTTCCCTTTCAATTTAAGAACAAAGCACAGTCAATTGTTAAAAAGGATACTTTCTCGTTGTGGTTCAAGGTTGCGGTAGCTTGTGTACCGTCAGCTATTATGGGGATTCTATTTGATGATTATTTGGATGCTTACCTCCAAACCCCCATTGTGATTTCAATCATGTTAATCTTTTATGGTTTGTTATTCATTCTCATAGAAAATTGGAATAAAAAGCGTACTCCTACTACTATGGCACTTTCTGACATCAGCTATAAAACAGCAATCTTGATAGGGGCATTTCAAGTGTTATCACTTATACCCGGCACATCACGGTCGGGAGCAACGATTATAGGTGCTTTACTCATAGGAGTTTCACGAGTGGCAGCAGCAGAGTTTACTTTTTTCCTCGCAGTACCTACTATGCTTGGAGCAAGTGCTTTTAAGCTGTTAAAATTCGGGTTTGAATTTACAAGTGCAGAACTGCTCGCTCTTGTTCTCGGTATGGCTGTGGCATTTGCGGTATCTGTCTTAGTAATTAAATTCCTAATGAACTTTATCAAAAAACATGATTTTAAGGTGTTTGGTTGGTATCGAATTGTGCTTGGTATACTTGTTGTACTTATAAAATCTTAATAATGCGTTTTCTTTGTGCGCGAATAAAAATGGGGCTGTCGCATCAATGATTAGAAAATCATAGATGCGGCAGCATCTTTTTGCCATTTTTAAGCCGAAATATTCACTTCTTTTATTCCGTTTCTATAAAAAGGCGAACTTTAATAAACCTTTTCTGAAAAAAGGTTCACTTTCAGGATTTACTTTTGACCTGACAAAATCAGGCGGTTTGTTTGAGTGGAAATAAATGACGTCCTGTCCTTCCTGCCTGAATCTTATGATGAAGTTTGTTTATGTTATACCCGATCGCCAGCAGGATACTCTGGGCGGTTACATTTGCATTCCCTCGATATAAATATCGTCTGAATTCCATATCCTCTTTGATGTTTGCAAAACTTCCTTCGGCCTGGATACTTCGGTTCATTCGGAGCTGTGTACCATAATCACTGGTAATCCGCTCCAATGTCTCCTGACGTTTTTCTTTCATTTTTTTCGAAACGTACAGTACTTTCTGGCGGTCTTCCATTGGTATTTTGCAGTTATTCCCCTTGATGCAGTCGGTTTTGAAAGGGCATCCGCTGCATCCGTTACTTCGATATACGGTAACGGTTCTCCGGTATCCACTGGCCGTCTTTTCTCTCTTTTCGTACTGCACCGTCAACACCTGTCCATTTTTACAGTAATAACAGTCCGCTTTCTCATCATATTTCATGTTTTCCATCCGCCCGATGTCCTGACGGTATTTTCGGGTTTTGGAAATCTCATAGTTCTGGGGTTTGATATAGGCCAGCTGACCGTTTTCTTCAAGAAACAGGTAATTCTCTTCGCTTTCATATCCTGCATCTGCCACAATCTCCTGATATTTAAACGGAAGATACAACTCCATATCTTTCAGGAATGGGATCAATGTCCTCGTATCCGTAGGCCGTGGACTGATATCCAGCCATGTAATGTATTCTGAATCCACCCCGTGCTGAAGATTATAAGCCGGTTTCAGCTGCCCATTGAGCATGGCATCTTCTTTCATCCGCATGAAAGTCGCATCCGGGTCTGTTTTAGAATAACTGTTGCGCTCTCCACAGACATAAAGCTTTTTATTGTACTCCTTCAGTTTTGCTATGTATGTTTCCAGGCTTTCCAGCGATTTCTGAAGGCGTGTTTTCCGCCGTCCGGTTCCATGGACAAAGACAATCCCTTCCTCCTGCCTGATCCTGCACAGCTTTTTTCGCAGCCTTTTTAAGGTGTGAAGGGATACCTTCCCATTATAAGCGATCCTGAAACCGTAAAGATTTTCGCACTCTTCCACAAGGACAAGAATCTTATCGAAAAGTTTTGCCTGATTTTTCGTAACAGCCTTTTTCCAGACAAAGGTATATTTGTTCGCAACGGATTCTATTTTCGTTCCATCAATAAAGATGCTTTTCCCGGAAATTTCTCCAAGAGAATATAAGAGTTTCGACACCTCGGCTAATGTCTTTTTCGAGCATTGCGCGAAATGCAGAGAAACAAAACGTGCAAAGGTTGCATGATCAGGTGCTGGTTTCCCTTCCAAAAGGTACATGAAGTTGACGTCCCTGCGGCATGCTGTTTCAATATCCCGGCTGGAATAGATCCGATTCATGCTGGCGTAGACCATGATCTTAAACAGCTGCCTCGGTGTCGCCTGATTTTTCTTTATCTTTCTATAAGTCTGATAAAGATCGCTGAGTTCCATTCCCTCCACAAATGCACTCAGAAGACGGACCGGATCATCTGCCGGGATCAAAATTTCCACATCCAGCGGAAGTTTGATTTGATAGTACAGAGAAGATAGAGTATAATCTTTCTGTAAAAGTTTATTTAGTCGCATAAATAAATTTTACACCAAGAGCCAGGCCTTGCACAGACCTGGCTCTTATTCTCTGCAAAAAGTGCTGCCGCACTAATTATTTAGTGCGACAGCCCCATTTTTGTTTCTGGGGATGGAAAACAACCCAGAGATTCTCGTTGTCGATCTCCTCCTGATTTTAGTTTGCATGGTGAATTTTGCAAATTGAATCTACAGGAGGTTAATAATGGGATTTAATTATGGATATGAGAAAAAGAAGTTTGATAGTAGATGGAAGCGTTTAGAAGTTGAGTATTGTGATGCAGGGATGAGCGAAGAACAGATTGCTGCCATGAAAGAATATGACTGGGCATGGTTTTGCAGTCAAAGGGTTTTTCAAAACCATACGCAACCAATACCTTGTGAACAATATGATGAAGTATGTGGTCAATCACAGCTGTTCCGAAAGTTTGCATCGTTATCTTATCAATGGGATGTTGATAAGATTGATCAAACGCGATATGGATGGTTGGCTTCGGTGGAAAACGAACAACTACTGTTGAGATTGAAGAAGCTGTCGAAGAAAGATTTGGAGCTATTGACATTACTTTTTGTGGATGGTTATCGTCAAATTGATGTAGCACGTCTTTGGCATTGTTCCAGAAGTGCTGTTGCACAAAGATTTAAAAAAATAAAAAAATTTTTGAATAACACTTAACAAATGAAGCGTATCAGTGCCTACCCATTGAGGGAAGAACATTCTCCCAATGTGGAGCTTGACAATTTCATAGACGGCATTTCCGGTACATAACCTATGTACGAGCGAATCAGGCACGCCGCGAAGATGGGCAGCCCCAGGAGGTGATGAATAGGACTGTTCCGAGCGATCCACGTCAGCCTGATACCCGAAAGTGGCATTTCAGGGCGCGATGACTGCATAGGGGTTAAAGATACTTCCTCACGGCCTCCTAAAGACTTGGGGGGAACTCTGCGGCGCACGAGTAAAACGACGCTGTGGAGTTATGACAGCCGCGCCAGCGGAGACCGGAATGTCCCCATCGCCAGGGGTGCGTGGCAAATGTGGCGAGTAAATTTTTCAAAGTCAGATACCATGCGCTGGCAGCTTCGGTTGCCAGCGCATTCATGTGATTTTGAAAGCAACAACCACATCTTTGACAGAAAGGGGGACCACCTATGGAAAAATTGATTTCGCGGAAAGAGGCTGCCAAATTACTGGGGATTAGCATTGCCACTTTGGATGCAGCTCGAAACAGTGGGCTAATTTCCTATGTTCAGTATGTGCAAAATGGTTGCGTGTACTTTACAGATGCTGGCCTTCAGGAGTATATCGCAAAATGCACCCATCGTGCAAAGCCAGTGGAAAAAAGCGCTACATACCGCAAGCTGCGAAGTGTCCGAGCTTGAGCTGTTCCGTATCCTTGCTGGAACCTAATATGTCTGATAAAACAAAGGTACAGCGCTGGACATTATTCTTAGGAGGTGACGGAATTGGCAAAAAGAAAAAGGGCAATTCCTCAATATGGTACGGTCGTGCTTAACGGCATTGAATATTATAGAACCAGAGTCGAAGATTCGGATGGAAACAGAGTGGCGCTTTATGCAAAGACGCCCGAAAAGCTTTATGACAAGGAACTGGAGGCGTTAGAGCAGATTGACAGTACTACGTTTCGTCGAAGATCGCCTACGGTTGCTGAGTACTGTGAGAAGTGGCTGCTGATGCAGTCCGTCCATGTTCGGGCCACCACCTTGACAGATTATACCTCTAAGGTGCGGCGGCACATTATTGGAGGGCTGGGAGACAAGAGAATGGCTGATGTATCCCTGGATGACATCCAACTTGCCCTCGTACCTGTTTCCAAGAAGTCGGCTTCGGTTTATAAGTCTGTGGTGATTCTCTGCAAGTCCATTTTCCGGGCGGCCAAGGAGAGCCATGTGATTGACGAGGACCCGACCATATACCTGGATGCAAAGGGAGGAGTTCCCCAGGAAGAAAGACAGGCATTGACGGATGAACAGGTTGAGCGGCTTTTGGACACGATCCGGGATTTGCCGCCCTATGTATTTGTGATGATCGGTTTATATGCCGGTCTGCGCCGGGAAGAAATCCTGGCGCTGCAATGGGATTCTGTGTATCTGGATGCAGAGGCTCCGTACTTAACGGTACGGCGGGCATGGCACACAGAACATAACAGGCCGGTCATTCTTACCGAGCTAAAGACCAAAGCGGCACAAAGAAACATTCCTCTCCCGGTCTGTCTGGTTGAATGTCTGAAAGATGCAAAGAAAAAATCCACTTCGGATTATGTGATTGCCAATCGGGACGGTGATCCGCTATCCTATACACAGTTTAAGCGGCTGTGGCAGTATATTGTGACGCGGACTGCAAAGCCGAGAATGGCCAGAAAACTTGTGGACGGAAAGTATGTAAAATATATGCTTTACCCGAAACTTGGAGAAAAAGCCAGGAATAACGGCCATGTGGTATATAGCCTGGATTTTGAAGTGACACCGCATCAGCTGCGGCACACCTACATCACCAATCTGATTCATTCTTCGGTGGACCCCAAAACGGTACAATATTTGGCGGGCCATGAAAGCAGCAAAATCACGATGGACATTTACGCAAAGGTCAAATACAACAGGCCGGATGATCTTGTCAAAGCAATGGGCTGTGCCTTTGACTTATGGGACGCTGTGTAAGTTCCGAACAATTCAGAAAATGAAGTAAGAGCGAGACAAGGATGTCTCGCTCTTAGTTTTTCCTTGGCCGTATCTTTGATTCAATTTGAAATCTCTGATAAAAAGGAGGTGTAGATACATCACCACGCGAGAAAGGAAATTAATTATGGCAAAGAAGAAAAAAAACATACCTCAATATGGAACCGTCACACGAAAGGGTGTCCTGTATTACAGAACCCGGATTCTGGACGCAGACGGCAAGCAGGTGAGCTTGTATGGGACTACCTGCGAGGAACTGTACGATAAAGAGCAGGAGGCGAGACGCCAGGTAGCGGAGATCATCTTCCACCGGGAGCATCCTACTGTGGCCGAGTATTGTGAGAAGTGGCTGTTGATGCAATCCGCAAAAGTGTCGCCGGCTACACTGAAGGGCTACGCCTCCAATATGAAGAACTACATTATCAAGCCTTTGGGAGATATGTATATGGAGGAAGTAACAGCGGATGATATTCGTCTGGCGCTGATCCCATTGTCCAATAAGTCCGAGAGCCTGCACAATACGGTGAATATGCTCCTCAAGTGCATTTTTTACTCGGCAGAGCGGAGCCAGTTGCTGGAATACAATCCGTGTGAGGGGATTTCGGCAAAAGGAGGGAAACCGACCCAAAAGAAAGATTCGCTGACAGACCAGCAGGTGGAAGTGCTGCTGGAAACCGTCAAAGGACTTCCGCCGTATCTGTTTACCATGATCGGCTTATATGCCGGTCTGCGCCGAGAAGAAGCTCTCGCCTTGCAATGGGATTGTGTGTTCCTCGATGCACCCACTCCATATATCTCTGTGCGGCGCGCATGGCGATCAGAGCATAACAGACCGGTTATCTCTACAACGCTTAAGACGAAAGCAGCAAGAAGGGATATTCCCATTCCCAAATGCCTTGTGAATTGTCTGCGGGAAGCCAAGGCTGCCTCCAAATCGGAATATGTGATTGCCGATAGTGAGGGACAGCCCTTGTCATATTCGCAGTTCAAACGTGTCTGGCAGTACATCGTTGTTCGGTCTACCAAGGAGCGTACCTATTATAAGTATGTGAACGGACAGAGCATCAAGTACACTGTTCAGCCGAGTCTGGGAGGACATCAGAAAAACAATCCCAACATTGTGTATAGCCTGGACTTCGATGTGACACCGCACCTGCTGCGGCATACCTACATCACCAATCTTCTGTATGCAGGTGTTGACCCCAAGACGGTCCAGTACCTTGCCGGACATGAGAACAGCAAGACAACTATGGACATCTATGCAAGAGTAAAGTATAATAAACCAGAACAGCTATTCGATGTAGTAAATTCTGCATTTCATCAAGCTGTCCCCTCGTAAAAGTGGCCTGTTTTTTGGTTAAGGAATAGGACAACCGAGGGGCCGAGGCTCAAAAAAGCCCGGAATATCAAGGAAAATCATCGCTCAGACGATTGAAATACGGTCTCAAAGCAGCTCGTAGAGCTCCGCAGTTCTCCAAACGTTAAGCAAGCGTTAATCGGGATTACCCAAGAGATAATCGAACAGTTATTGAAATTGCAGGCAAACCCTGGAAACATCACGTTTCCGGGGTTTTTCTTTTTGCCCTGGAAACGCGGTGGAACGGGGGAAAACCGGGTGAAAATCACCGGATTAGCAGCGCGTTTGTAACACGTTTGCAACAAAAATATCTTTACTCAAGAGTCCTGTTTATAGCGTCAATCAGGATCCGTACATCCAGATGGGTGTAGACCTTTTCAGTCAGTGTCATGGCTCCGGAATGCCCCACAATTTTCTTGATGACCGTTTCCTGCACACCGGCTTCGGACAGCATGGAGATACAGGTGTGGCGGGTGCAGTGCGGTGTCCGCTGGATACCGATCTGCTCCATCAGGGGTGTCCAGTAACTGTCAAAGTAGTTGCGGTACTTGAAGGGTTTTCCGTCTTCTGTATGGAGAAGATATTCACATTCCGGGCAGGAGTTGTACCAGTTCCGGTAGAACGGGAGCAGCTTGTCGGCAATGGGCACTTTCCGGATACCGTTTTCTGTTTTGCTGTCGATCACATCAAAATACTGCTCATCCAGGTGTACATTTACTTTTTTCAGGGACAGGAATTCGGAAATCCGGGTACCGTTATAGAGCAGCATGAGGACAATCTGGTAATATTTATCATCCTGCATGGTCCAGATCCTGTCGATCTCTTCCCTGGGAAATTTGTTCCTGCTGTGTTTGTTCGGATTTCGGTCTTTGTACTGCGCGATATCTACGTAGGTGGAATAATCCTTGTTGCAGATGTCATTCTTCAGGGCAAATCCGTACAGCTGGTTAAACAGGATCTTTACTTTCTTCAGTGTCGGATAATTTTTGCCGCAGGTATCGATCACCTGCTGAAGATCCGCCAGTTTCAGGTCTTTGAAAACCCGGTGGTAAAGGAGGGTACAGGCCTTGTAGGAGGCTGTGTATCCTTTTACATTGCTTTCAGATACGGTCGGATATTTCTTCTTTGACCATTCTTCGTACACCTCGGAAAAAGTCATTTTCGCAGCTTTCGTATCATAAGGATTATGATTATAATCAGCCAGCATCTCCAGCCCTTCGGATTTTGTCCGGGCATAGCCGATGATAATATATTCTGCAATCTTCTTTTCTTTTACGGGATCGATCCGGTATCCTGTTGTCTTGCGGACCATATATGGTTTTCTCCGTTTTCCGGATAATTTCACTACACTTCCGTAGCCGTTTGGTAATTTCATTCAGTCATTGCTCCTTTCTTTTGAAGGACTTATGATCTGAACTGCTCCTTTAAAAAGGCGTTCCGGCGGCTGATGCGCTCTTCCTCTGTCAGTTCTTCCGTTTCCGTTTCAGACAACGGGACAGCTGCATAGTAGGCCAGTGTCTTGTCTTTCCAGTCCTGATAGGAACTGGCAGAATGGCCATATGCAGCATATTCCTCTCTGTTTTCCCTGAATTCTTCCAGGAATAAACACATATCTGCATTTTCAGAGGACGACAGGTCTTTGCCATTGAAGGTAATGGAGCATTCCCAGCGGTCGTGTTCCGGCGGACGCTTCACATCAATCCGGAAGCCGAGCTCCCGGATCTGATCCAGCTGGAAGAGAAACTGCATGACGTCTGCCATATTGGTCAGCGGCTTCTCCTGCGTGTCATAGCCGGTCAGATAAGTAGAAGTGGTGTCCAGTACTCCGGCAAGCTCGTTGATCATGGCGAGCGACACTTCAATCTCTCCGCTTTCGTATTTCTGGATTGTGCGGAGGGATTTACCAAGTGCGGCTGCCAGCTGAGTCTGATTCATACCTTTTTGCTTTCGGGCAGTTCGGATTCTCAGTCCGATCTGTTTCGTATCATGTTTCATGATTGAATTCACCTCTCTTTCGTCCATCTTATCACATTGAAATACGAATTACAAGTGCGGATTTTTAGAAATACATCTTGACGAACGCAATTTTAATGCGTATAATAAAATGCGAACTGATAGTGCGGTTTGTGTGCGGAGAAAGGATATGGTGAAATGAAAAATGCACTAAAAATACGGATATGAATCCGAAAGGAGGTGAAGAGAATGGAAAAGAAAATGTATGTGGAGCTGCCGCCGTTTACAGGCAGAAATGTTCCGATCAAAGAGATCGCCCGGGCAATGGGAAAAGATCCCCATTACGTCCGACTTGCCATCCAGCAGGGTGTCGTCAAGTTTGGAGTGGCCATGAAGGTGGGAGACGCCAGCGAATTCAGTTATTACTGCCCGGACCGTAAAGTCTGGGAGGAGACCGGATACTTCCGGGATGTGACAAAAGAAAAAGCCCATGCTTGATCGCACGGGCAAATTCTCCAGAGGTATTGCTACACTCTGACTTCGCAACTCAAGTATAGCAAATACCTCTGCGAGATACAATGAAAAATTTCAGCAGAGGAGGTTATAAGTGAATATATTTCAGGAAGTAAAATCATACGTTACCGCAAAGCAGGCGGCGGAGCAGTACGGGATCCGGGTCGGCAGGAACCAGATGGCATGCTGTCCGTTTCATGACGATCATCATCCCAGCATGAAAATTGATACTAATTATTACTGTTTTGCCTGCGGAGCAAAAGGAGATGTGATCGGGTTGACCGCAGGGCTGTTTGGTCTGTCGCCTTACGAAGCGGCCAGCAAACTGATCGCAGATTTTCAGCTGCCGTTGACAGCAGAGAAGTGTCAGGAAAGACGAAAAAAATACAGAAACAGGAATCCGGTTTCTGTCAAAGAGAAGATGACAGACTGGCACCGGCATGCGGTAAAAGTCCTGACCGATTATCTGTCATGGATCCAGTTCTGGAAACAGTTCTACGGATCGGAACCGGGCGTTTTTGAGCAGGAACAATTCCTGGAGGCACTGGACAATGAGAAGAAGATCAATGATTATCTGGATATTCTTTTGACCGGAAGTGGAGAAGAAATTGCAGAATTCTTTATCTGTAAGCGGAAGGAGGTGGCGGAGATTGAGCAGCATATGGAACGATATCAGCGAGGAGTCTATGCAGAAATTAGAGCGTATTGCAGAGGATGAAATGCTGACCCAGGAGGAAATCCGAAGGAACCTGGACGTGACAGAGAAAGGCAAGATCCGTCAGTCGATCCAGAACTGTAAATATGCGCTGGAACATGATCCGTATCTGCAGGGAGCAATTTGCAGAAATGAAATGACCTGCCAGATCGATATTATGAAAAAGGTTCCCTGGAAACGCCGGGGCGTCCAGATGACGGATACGGATATGAACAATCTGTCCCTTTATCTGGAAAAGAATTACGGACTGACCAGTGACAGGGTGATCGCCAAGGCGGTGGATATTGTGGCTAACGATAACAGCTTCCATCCCATTATTGATCTGCTGGAAAGCCTGACCTGGGACGGGACGCCGAGAATCCGCAACATGCTTACCCATTTCTTCGGGGCGTCTGATCCGGAATATTCCGGTGAGATCATGAAAATGCATATGCTTGCTGCCATCAGCCGTCTGTATGACCCTGGGAAGAAATATGATATCATGCTCTGTCTGGTAGGCGGACAGGGAACCGGGAAATCTACATTTTTCAAATATCTGGCGATCCGGGATGAGTGGTTTACCGATGATGTGAAACGGCTGGATGATAAGCGGGTTTATGAATATCTGCAGGGACACTGGATTGTGGAAATGTCAGAAATGAACGCAGTGGCCAATGCCAGGAGTATTGAAGAAACAAAATCATTCCTGAGCAGACAGAAAGACACCTATCGGATCCCTTATGAGAGGCGGGCAGAAGACCGGTACCGGCAGTGTGTATTCTGCGGAACTTCCAATGATCTTGCATTCCTGCCCTTTGACAGGACAGGAAACCGCCGGTTCGGACCGGTCAGAGTATGCCCGGAAAAAGCGGAAACGACCATTTACAGTAATGAGAAAGAGTCCAGGGAATACATCCTGCAGGCATGGGCGGAGGCTATGGAGATCTACCGCAGCGGAGATTTTTCCCTCACATTCTCGCCGGATATGGAAGATTATGTGAAAGCGCTCCAGAAAGAGTTTATGCCGGAAGATACCCAGACGGGCATGATCCAGGCGTTCCTGGACCGTTATGAGGAAGACTATGTATGTTCTACCATCATTTATCAGGAAGTGTTCCACCATGAAGGGATGGTGCCGAAATGGCAGTCCAAAGAGATTGGCGACCTGATGGATAATGAGATCATCGGATGGGAAAAACACGGGACACACCGGTTCCCGGGAAGCCTTGGGACTCAGCGTTCCTGGAAACGGATCCATCCGAAAAAAGACGGGGACGGCTTTATAAATATAGATGAAAATACAGAGCTGCCCTTTGAATAAAAGATAACTTTTAAAATGTTTTGAGCCTTGTTTACAAAAGTTTGTTTACACAAAAAAATGAGAAATCTGTAAACAAGAACCTGTAAACAGGATGAAAAAAACTTTGAAAGTTAAAAACCAGAGAAAAGGAAACAGCCCGGATACGGGCATAAAATAACAGGCGGATACGCCGGAAACCAAGCCCTCGGCGCTTGAGAGCGAAATACACCCATCGCGCAGATCTGAAGATCTGCACTCTGTGTATTTCGCGACTGCGTCGGGCCGAGACGCCCCGCGGGGCGGCTCAGAACCGAAAGACCGGTTCATTTCTGACGTACCACCGCCGGAAAGGAGATGTATGGCAAATGGAAAGAATTGTTTTATCCAGACGGTCAAGCTGCCTCACGTCCGGGGCAGGGTACGTTATATCTCGGATCCAAAGCGGCAGGAAAATCTGTATGCTGCCTATACCAGCGCAGATCCGAAATTCTGGCAGTATCTGTCAAAGGAGAATCAGGCGGATTTTGCCAGAAGCGGAACGGAAGGGAAATGTATTGAGGCCAGGGAACTGATCATCATGCTGCCGCCTGGCCTGATCCATTATGATCATGATACGCTGCTGAAATATTTTACTGCGAAATTTGTGGAACGGTACGGCGTGGCTGTGGCAAGCGCCCTTCACCACAATAAACGGAAAACCAATCTTCATATCCATCTTATTTTTTCAGAGAGAAAAGCTTATGATGAGCCGGTGGAGAAGATCGCTTCAAGAAATATGTTTTATGATGAAACAGGAAAACATGTCCGGACGAAGAAAGAAATTCTGGATGAAAATGGAGAAATCCGTTCCGGCTGCAGGATCATCAAAAAAGGGGAGGTTTATGAAAAGCATTTCTTCCAGCCGAAGAATCCGGAATTCAAGTCAAAAAAATTTACAGAGGATATGAAATATTTCTATACGGATCTGATCAATGAACTGGTGCAGGATCCGGCGGAGAAACTGAAGGTGTTTGATAAGAACAGTCCGTATCTTCCAACCAGAAAGATCGGGAAAAATAATCCGAAAGCAGAGGAGATACGGATCGATAATTATCTCCGGCAGGAGTGGAACAACATGGTAGACCGGGCGATAGTGGAAGGTGTGACCGAAGAGGAACTGCGCTTTGCAAAGAAAAAAGAGATCACAGATCCGGCGGTAGAATCCATCCGAAGGTCAGGGTGGAAACCGGAGATTTTCCGGACAATCCTGCAAAAGGCGATTGGAAAGCTGCGGGGTTTTATCCAGTATATCAAAGAACTCCGGAATGCAGAATATGACGAGAATGAACAGCCAGTATTTCACCGTGACCTGAAATTTGATGTGACGCCGGCGCCGCTGCCGGAGATCGCAAAAAGGAAAAGACCATCTTCAGCAGCGCAGGAAGCAGAAGTAATGAGGCTGGATAACATTCTGCAGAAGATGAAGAAAGCAGAGCAGAGGATCTATGCTGTCGAGAAAGTTCTGATCCGGCTGGAGAAAGAACGGCAGGATATTGACGGGAAATGGTTTCACGGAAAAGAAAAGAAGGAGCTGGATCAGAAGATTGCCGGAAAACAGCAGGAACTGAAAAAAGCGAAGGCTACACTCGCCGGAATACCTGGACTGCATGGATATGAAAATGCGCTGGCTGTGAAAAAAGCATATACAGTTGCAACGAAGGAACTGGATAAAATCCGCAACAGGCAGAAAGAATGGGATCAGAAAAGCGTTCCGGAAAAACAGTATCTGGTGATCCGAAGTAATAAGCTGGAACAGAGGGCAGAGCGGCAATGCGTACTGGAGCAGCTGGATAAAAAGAAAAGGGAGATGGAAAAGAGACAGCGAACAAAGAAACGGGGATATGACAGAGATTGTCTGTAAAGAAAAATAGCAGTTGAAATAGAACGGATGTTCTGATAAAATCAAATCAGGCACTGCCAGAGAACGGTAGGCGGTTAGTCCTTCGACAGAGGGACTGAACCCTCTGATTACATAGAAATCTCTGCAAAGAGAAATCTTGGAAAGGAGGGCAAACTTATGAGTGATTTTGAAATGCTCTCCATCGTTTTGATGATACTTGGTATTGTCGTTACGATCTTGATAGCGTATATAGATCACACAAAAAAGTAACCGCCCCTCAGCCAAAAGTGTGCGGTTACTTTTTTGTAACTAATTTATTTTTGGACTAACCGCTTATCGGTAGTGCCTGTTTCTATACTTATATTAGCAAAGTGAGGAGCGGATGTCAAATTGTTTAAATTAGTCCGCTGAAGAATTCGGAAATTTCCGAGTTAAAAATTTTGCTGAGCGCAACAAGTTCGCTGATTTTGATATTCATTCGGTTGGTTTCAATTTTGGCATAGGTGCTTTTGGATATTTCAATTCCCATGAGCTGAAGGCGGGCGATTACCTGATCCTGCGTCATATTTGAAGCTTTTCTTAATCGTTGGATATTATGGCCGATATCCATATCCGGTCTGAGTTTCTGCATATCTGTATAACTCCTGAAAATTCGTAATAAAGAAATATATCTTGATTGTATGCAGTATTGAGATTATAATGTTTCGTAATAGAGAAAAGTTTCGTAATAGAGAAAGGATGGGCAGAACATGAATGTAGATAAAATATTTGAGAGAGCAACAATCAGGGGAGTTGCGGATTATCTTCTGTTTGGCCTGGGACCGGATGAAGATGACAGGAGTTATGAGGAACGGCTGGATGAGATTTATATGAGATTTGAAAAGACTGTAGGAAAGTATGATGAAAACCCGACTTCAGAACTGCTGGATCTGTGTAATGAACTCAGCAGCGAGACGGCTAGCGTGTATATGGAGATTGGACTGCAGGCAGGAATATTGCTGATGGTGGATATGATCAGGAATATGACTGAAAGATGGTCCATTTAAAGAAAAAAAGATATGGTTGAAAATAATAAGTGATTTCGACGGAGCATATAGTTTGAACTATATCGCTAAAAGCGATATAATATCTTGACATTTGTAATAAGAATGGTATAATAAAAGAGCTTTAACGTAAGGTATGACCATCCAGAAGAAGTAACGGGAACAGAAATGTTTGGAAGGTGAGACCTTAAATTTACCCCGGGCCATGTGTTCATTGGGATCCGTTCTGAGCCTGTGTTACTGCACAGAAGAATCACCTAGGAGAGCGAGAACATGTGCCTGAAGCGTGTGGATGGAACACGCTTTAACAATAGATTAGTTAGTGATTTGAAAAAAGACCTTAATTCGAAATTCCTTTCTTGGATGGCGTCTTTGGTTAACAAAGATGAGAAAGGAGGCAAAATGATGCAAAAGTTTTGCAGAAAAGTTGAAGCGTTTTTCAAATCCGGTATTAAGTCGACAGTTGGATTCTGCAGGAAAAACAAAAGTACAATCGTTAGATTGGTTGGTAAATTTGTTATTTATCTTTGCAAGACTGCCATTGAGTCATTCTTTGATGACTTGATTTGATACCAACTAATCTATTTTTTTATGTGGAAAGGGAAAGGAAATGGGAGAAGCGTTAAGATTGTTAAGAATATTTAATGGCTATAAATCAGCAGAACTAGCCCAGATGTTAGGAATTTCTCAAAGCTATGTTTCTGAGTTGGAAAATAATAAAAAACAGCCGACGATGGAAGTGTTGGATAAGTATGCGACAGTTTTTGGAATGAAAAAATCGACACTCTTTTTATTTGCGGAATCTTTGGAAAAAGATAAACAGAATAAGGATAAAAAACAACGAATAGCATTGGCAGGAATGAGATTGCTGCAAATCCTTGAAAAGGTAGGCGGTCTAGAAAATGAGTAAATTATATCCAATTGAACGCAGCCCTTTGTATAAAATGTGTAATAGAAGAACTTTAGCCAATTTACTGTGTTTACCGACAAAGTATTTTTCATATGAACATGAATATCAGTATAACGAATTTTCTAAACCTAAACCTAATGGAAACGGCAGAAGGGACTTTACTGTACCATCTGATGAATTAAAAGCAATACAAAAAAGGATATGCCGATTGTTATCAAGAATTGTAACACCAGAATGGGTTATGTCTGGAAAAAAGCATTGTAGTTATATAACTAATGCTGAACATCATGTAGATAAGAAATTTGTAAGAACAATGGATGTTTCCAAGTTTTATGACTCCGTGCAGCGAAATTATATATTTAAAATGTTTAAAAATACTTTTCAAATGGCTGAAGACATTGCGTGGTTGATGACAGATATTGTAACGTATAAAGGTGTTTTGCCAACAGGAAGTCCGTCTAGTCAGCTTATAGTATATTGGACATATGCGGAGATGTTTGATGCTATAAAAAGGAAAGCTGATGAAAATGATTGCGATTTTACCTTATATGTTGATGATATGACTTTTTCAGCAGATCATCCGATATCTACAGAATTCAGAAATGAGATTGCAATCCAATTAAAGAAGAATGGTTTACTTGCTAAAGCTCAGAAAGATCATTATTATCAGCCGGGATCTTTTAAAGTAGTAACTGGAGTGGGAATAGAAAACGGAGAAAAAAAGGTCTTAAATAATAAAAGACAAAAAATATTGTTTCAATATGAAAAATGTAAGAAGACTTGCAATTTATATGATATTGAAAAATTGAATGGAATGCTATGCTCTATGAGGCAAATAGAGCCAGACATTTTTCCTGAATTAGGTAACTATATAAAACATTATGAGGCAGAATTAAAAGAAATGGCAAGAAAACGATTTTATGCTAATAAACGAAAGAAAGCAAAAGTTAAAGAGAAAAACTATGCATAGGATATGGAAAAGGAGATAGTAATAGAATGTTTACTCTTTTATCAAATAGAATGAAAAATGAAAAGAATGAACCTGAAGTATATATTTATGATCAATTGCCAGCTTCATTTAGAACGCAAGTATTTTATATAATAGAGGATGTTTTAGAAAATTATTGTAAATATGATAGCATGGATTTTTGGTTGGAAATACACGATTCTTTTTCTAGGGAGAAGGGACTAAAAAGATTAGGTTCGCATTATAATGTGGACTGGAGTGAGCCGGCGAAGCATAATATAGAAGAATATCTTGACAATTCATCAGTAGAAGACGTTTTAGATTTTATTGACTATGTCTTTTGTGTTTTTGACAATGGGTTAAGAAAACTACATTTGGACTATGGATTTGATGTTCCAAAAGATGATATAATCAACAAAGCTATTGCTGAATTGAATTTTAGATTTAAACAACACGGTTTAGGATATGAGTTTATAGGTGGAGAAATTGTAAGGATTGATAATACTATTATTCATAAACAAATAGTAAAGCCAGCGCTTAAATTATTATTTGACAATGATTTTGAAGGAGCAGAGGAAGAAATACGACATGCATTTGAATATAGAAGAAAATCCGATAATAAAAATGCGATTTTAGAAGCGGGAAAAGCGTTTGAAAGTACATTGAAAACAATATGTGATAAAAAAGGGTATGCGTATAATAAAGATAAAGATACTGCAAAAAAATTAATTGGTATATTAGAAAACAATAATTTTTATCCGACTTATATGTCGGCGCATATAAATAGTTTGCGAACAACATTGGAGACGGGGGTACCAGTGGTGCGGAATAAGAATTCTGGACACGGACAAGGGAATAAGGTATTAAATGTATCGGATGAGTTTGCAGAGTATGCGTTGAATTTAACAGCAACGAATATTGTATTGCTTGTTAAGATTTATGAAAATATGAAATAGGTTAGAATATTATTTGGTCTATACAGGGAGGAAATGATATGGCTAAAATTCCACATTTAGTTCAGTATCAGGGAAGTAAACGTAATCTTGCGCCGGAAATAATACGATATTTTCCTGATAAAATAAATCGTATAATAGAACCCTTTGCGGGAACATGTGCAGTCACTATTCTTTCAGCTTATGAAAAAAAAGGCGACAAATTTATCGTAAATGACATTAATCAACCATTGATTGAATTAATGCGTGAATGTGTGAATAATCCAGAGAGATTATATCAATCTTATAAAAAAATATGGGAAGGACAATTTTTAAATGGAGAAGATAATAACACATATTTTTATAAAATGAGAGAACAGTTTAATGCTGGAGACCACGAGCCTGCAAAAATGTTATTTTTACTTGCACGTGTTGTAAAAGGAGCTATACGCTATAATTCTCAAGGGATGATGAACCAATCGTGTGATAAAAGGCGGTTTGGTACAAAGCCAGATGTTATTTTTGAAAATGCTATAAGAATATCTGAATTATTAAAAGGGAAAATCGAATTCTATAGTTTGGATTATAAAGAAATTTTTGAGATTGCAAAGTCGGGCGATTTGGTATATCTGGATCCCCCATATCAGGGAACATCAAATAGAAAAAATCCTAGAGATAATCGGTATATTCAAGGGGTAGATTTTGATGAATTTGTTGATTCGTTATATAAGCTAAGCTGTAAAGGCGTAAATTATATTGTGAGTTATGATGGAAAAACTGGGGATAAATCAATAGGAAAGCTATTACCAGATGAACTTGGATTAACCCATCTATATATTAATGCGGGTCCATCTGCGCAAGCAACACTTAATGGGAAAAATGAAATTACATATGAATCACTTTATGTAAGTAAGGGACTGGTTCGCAAATCTGATAGATATCAACAATTATGTTTTAAATTTGCATAAGGATGGGAGACTATGAATAATAAGGATTTACCTAAAGATTTTATGGAGATTTTAAATAATGTTACTGCGAAAAGAGCTAGGTTTGTCATAGATACGATTTTAAGACAAGGCTATTGTAGTACAGAAGATTTAAAAAAAGGTGGTTATGAACATGCACCAAGGGCTGCAAGAGATGTTCGGGAGTTAGGCATTCCTCTTGTTACTGAAAAAATGAAGGATAGTGCAGGAAAAACCATTGCTGTCTACAAATTTGGTGATTGGGAAAAAGCGAAGAAAAAGAATCTATTGGCTAAAACAAGCGGACGTTCTCAATTATCTAATAAATTAAAAGATGCGCTTGTAGAGAGATATGGATCGAAATGTCATTTATATGGTGAAGAATATCCCAAAAGGTTATTACAGCCAGATCACCGTATACCTTATGAAATTGGTGGCGATCCGGATGATATGATGAATACAGAATATTTTATGTTGTTATGTCCATCCGCAAATAGAGATAAATCGTGGGCTTGTGAACATTGTCCTAACTGGGAAAATAAAGATTATAAAGTTTGCAAAACATGTTATTATGCTTTCCCTGAGAATTATACACATATTGCATGTAATAAAGAAAGAAAATTGGATATTATATTTAGAGGAGAGCAGGAAATTAAATTATATCAAGATATTTTGTTGAATGCAGAGAAGAGGCATTTGTCTGTATCGGATTTTGCAAAGAGATTATTTCAATATTATGAGCAAATTAATAGGAAGAAATAATAGCTGCAATATTTTGAGAAAATAAGAGAGGTGTCCTCAATCGCATTCAGTCTTCTACGGTTTGTAACGCATCTGCAACAAATCCCGGCTGGATCTCTGTATTTCCGCCATTTTCGGTTACCCAAACGTTAAGCAAGCGTTAATCGGATACAACAATATACGATCCAGACGCCGTAAGGCGCTGCATGGCCTCCCAGGACATTGTTCTGGGAGGCTTTTGTATTTCATAACAGCTCTGACGAGCAAAAATAATTATTAATAAAAACCTCCCTTTTTCAGGAGAATTGCGAGATAATAAAGTTAGCCCAAAAACTTTTTTCTTCGCAAGCCCGAAAGAAGGGAGGTTTTTCCAGCAAAAACAAAAGAAAAAATCACGAGAAAAGAATCAAGGGAACACCTGGCACGGTTTAACCTTGCCTGTGAATTGGTAAAGGTTATCCGCCACTTTTTCCCGGAACTTTTATCCTTGTTAAAGCGGGTGGAGGATCCAAGGCACCAAAGCTATATTATCTATAGCAACCACGTCTTACTGATGACACGGATCCTGTCATCTATATTTTATATCAACAGTATGAGGAGTACAAGCGGAGAATTTAATGATGAAACTGTAATTGAAAATATTGGGATGTTGTGCGGAGAAGAACTAAGGGAGCTGCCTTATTGGGAAACGATCAACAATTATCTGAAACGGTTTTCGTCGGATGAACTACAGAAAGTTGTATGTCGACTGGTATACAGGCTGATCCGGAGCAGAGCTTTCGAGGATGCGCGGCTTCGAGGAAAGTACTGGCAGATTATTATAGATGGGACACAGTTGTATCGGAGCAGAAAAGATCTGGGGGAACACAGCCTGTTCTGTCGAAAGAAGAAAGGAACCGAGGAAGAATATACGGAGTACTACTATTATGTATTGGAAGCGAAGGTCGTTCTTCACGAAAAGATTCAGGTGAGCATCCTGACAGAGTTTATTGAGAATGAAAAGCGGGAAGTGGATAAGCAGGACTGTGAGCAGGAAGGTGCGAAGCGGCTGATGGAGCGTTTGAAACAGGAATTCCCGATGCTGCAGATATGTATCTGCGGGGACAGCTTGTATGCGAGTGAAGGATTTTTTAAAGAATGCCGCAGGAAGAAATGGAAATATATTTTACGGTATAAGGAAGGGAGCATCCCCAGTATTAACCAGGAGTATCAGGTATTAAAAAAGCGGGAAAAGAACCGGCAGGAAAAGCCGGAAGGAGTTTATGACTATGTTACAGGGATAGATTACCGCGGAGAGAGTATCAACGTAATAGAATACGAGAGAGAGGAAGAGAAAAAGAAATTTTTGTATGTAACGGATCTGAGTATTACGGGGAGAAATGTAAAAGAAACAGTGGAACGTGGAAGATGGAGATGGAAGATAGAAAACGAAGGGTTCAATACACAGAAAAAGCAGGGGTATTATCTGGAACACCGGTTCAGCCATGATTACCAGGGGATGAAGAACCATTATTATGTGATACAGATTGGACACATGATCGCGCAGATCATAGAAGCATGTGAGAGGTTGTGGAAGAAAGTAAAACAGAGCAGGACGCAAAAGCATCGGCTCCTGCTCAATGCATGGAAAAACCGACGGATAAAAGAAAACGAATCAGAATTGGAGAAAAAAATACAAGTGAGATTTGCGTGCAGCTAAAGAAAGGAAGTGATGAGGGGAGATAAGGGGAAAAGAAGGGTGCATAAAGGGAAAAGAGGGGAAGTTCCGGCTTTTTGAGAACGAACAGTCAGATGTAACGAGTAGAAAAGCCTAAAAGACGCGCTTTATATAAACGGAATATATTTTGCTCGTCAGAGCTGTATTTCATAAAGCAATAATTGAAAACAAACGGGTGTTCTGTTAAAATAAACTTAATTACTTATATTTAGAATTACGGCATGGTGTATTAGAACAAGTAAATAATTAAAAGGAAGAGGCTGCGGTTATGAAGTTTGAAGATTTTCAGGGAATAGAAGCGACACATTTGGATTACAAAGTGTCTTTAGAAAAAGAAAAACCTAAGAGCTGGTTAAAATCTGTTGTGGCGTTTGCAAATACAAAGGGCGGTCATATTCTCTTTGGTGTGACTGATAATGGGCATGAACCGGTAGGACTTGATGATGCACAGAGTACAGCAAGTAAAATTTCAGAGCTTTTAACTTCAAGAGTAGAACCACCGGTACGCTACACGTTAACGCCTTTCAGCAGCAGAATAGAAGGCAGGTTATGTATTGACCTTGAAGTAGCTAATGGACCTCATTATCCATATTACTATGTTCATGAAAAAACAAGAGAAATATATGTAAGGCGAGGAGACAGATCTGAAATCGCTACTGTAATTGAACAGAACAATCTGATTCTGAAAGGAATGAATAAAACATATGATTCCCTTCCCAGTTCCTATAACTTATCAGATGTCAGTTTTACACTGCTCGCAGCTACATTTAAAAAGGAAACAGGGGACGATTTCGATTTGACAAAAGATCTTGTTTCGATGGGGTTCGTGACAGAAGATGGAATAGTAACAAATGCCGGATTGCTTCTTTGTGATCAAGGCTATTTAAAACAATCAAAAGTCGTATGCACTAGATGGAAAGGTATAGAAAAAGGCTCTGTAGAAGGAGATGCATTAGATGATGAGGAATTTACAGGCGTAAGCTTAATAACGCTTTTGGCAAATGCGGAGGCTTTTATCCGCACTAACTCGAAGAATCCGTGGTCGATTCGGGGAATGCGTCGGGAAGAGAAAAGTGATTACCCTTTTAAAGCTGTCCGAGAAGTGTTGGTGAATGCGCTCATTCACAGGGATTATCAGAGTATAGGCGCAGAAGTGCATGTGGATATGTACGATGACAGAATGGAAATATCCTCTCCTGGCGGAATGATTAATGGGAGTCGGATACAAGATATGGATTTAAGGCGTGTGCCATCCATGCGGCGAAATGAGATTATTTCCGATACTTTTGGAAGGCTTCATTATATGGAACGCCGGGGAAGTGGTATTCGGAGAATCCTTAATTCTTATGTTGATTATGCAGAGCAACCGGAATTCTATTCTGACGAATATTTTTTTGTTGTAACTTTGCCAAATCGAAGTGAAGCCCGTTCCGCACAGTTGGAACTAGAATTAGAAATTGGAAACGCAAAACTGCAACAATCTTCCTATAAACTGCAACAATCTTCTGATAAACCGCAACTTTCTCTTGGAGATATGCAATTTTCTATGGGGGAAAAGGAGAAAGAAGAGTTGAGAAAGTGGCTTAAATGTAAGGCAGGAAGGAATTTCAATAAGAGAAATTTAGAAAAGTTGCTGGAATTATTGGAGAAATACGGATCAGAGTATTATTTTAATCGGACGGCAATAGCAAATGCTTTCGGTATTTCGGAGAACACAGCATCAAGAATTATTAGAAAATCGGTGGATTGCGGAATTATGCGAAAAGAGAAAAATGGCGAGTACTATTTTAACATGTAATAGCCCCAAATGTAGGATTTGGGATACAACTATCGTATATTGTAAAAGTGCTGATAGAAATTCAGGAGGAAGCAATTGTTTATAGATGGAATAAATTTCCCTAATGAAATAATAGAAGCAATAAGAAAGAATAACTTTGTGGTATTTGCAGGAGCAGGCGCATCTGTGGATGCGCCCACATCACTTCCCGATTTTGTAGACCTGGCAAAGAAGATTGCTGAGGGGACTGGAGAAATATTAAAAGAAGATGATACTTGCGAGGCATTTCTCGGATATCTGAAGTCAAAAAGTATAGATGTAAATAAACAGGCTGCAGAATTATTATCGGGTACATGCCTTAAGCACAATCAAACACATGAAGCAATCATTGATCTGTTTGCGGATCCTTCCAAAATAAAAATTATTACAACCAATTATGACCAGATGTTTGAGCAAGTATTGGAGTCAAGAGGACTGAGCGTTTCTGCATATAATGCTCCGGCACTGCCATTAGGAAATGATGTGGACGGTATTATTCATGTTCATGGTAATATTAATAATCCTAAATATATGGTGCTTACAGATGAAGATTTTGGAAAGGCATATTTGACGGAAGGCTATGCCGCCAGATTCTTAATAAAATTATTTCAATCATATACAATCCTTTTTATTGGATATAGTTATAGAGATACCATTTTACGTTATTTAACACGTGCTATGGACAGGCTCCCTGAAAAGACAAGGTTTATCTTAACAGATGAAGAACAGTCAGATTGGAAGCTGCTTGGATTAACGCCTATCTATTTTCCGTCTAAGAATTACGGAAAAATGAGAGAAGGGCTTATTAAACTTGGTCAAAGAGCCAAAAGAGGCTTGCTTGATTGGGATAATATGATTAAAGAATTTAAGAGTGAGCCGCCGCGGGATATTGCATTAGATACAGAGATTGATTATTGTTTGGATAGTGTGGAAAGATCACGAGTTTTGGCGAATAACATTCATGGGAAAGAGTGGATTTTAGCATTAAACGAGAAAGGTGTTTTTGACAATCTGTTTATGCCAGAGGCGGTGCTGTCAGAGAAAGATCAAATCTGGATGCAATGGATTGTTGATGAGTGTTTGGGAAAAGAGAATGAGACTTTTAAAATCTTATATTTAAATAATGGCAATAAGATTCATTTCCAATTTGCATCGCTAATACTTAGAAAACTCGAATTAGGTAATGATAGCATTCCAGATGTTGTATATAAAGAGTATATAATTGTTTTAGATTCTTACATAACAGATTCCTGGACAATATTACGATTGATAGAAATTTTATCAAAACGTGGGATGTATTCTCTTTGTTACAAATTGTTTGTGAAATATTTTGAAGTTCAATTTGTGTTTAAGAATAATGCATTTGGCAGTAAGGATGGAATTGCATATAAGCATAGATTCAGAGGAGAACAATGTCAAATTGAGGAATCATGGAAATGCTGTAAAGAACAATTTTTAAATTCTTATGCTGAACAATTTTTATATTTTGTAAAAGAAACCATCTTAAATCTGCATAATACGTACTTGCTTTTAAACGGAGAAGACAAACCAGAACCATGGGAAATGGCTATGCTTGTGATAGAGGATAGAGAGGACTATTCCAGACAAAATCCGCTCTATTTCTTATGCACTATTTTTTGTGAAAGTTGTAAGCTTCTGGAATGCAAACATCCAGAGCGAATGAAAGTATTTTTAGAAAGCTGTTTAAGTGAATCCTCTGCTTTGTTAAAAAAGCTATGTTTAAAGGCATTAAGGGAATGTGAAAGAATCTCTTCATGCGATAAATTTGATATATTTATAAATAATTCTTCTATTTCTTTTTTTGAAGGGAAAGAGCAGATATTTTTATTGATCGAGAAAATATTTAATGATTTAACGGAAGATAAACAAAAGAAGTTGATAGATGAAATTGAGGCTCTGGATACGCATGTCAGTGAATACCCTATATATAATTGGTGTGTATGGATCAAGAAATTCTGTAGTACTAACGATAGAATAAATGAATTAGAAAAAGAAATATTGTCTCGAAATCATTTTGAACCACGTCAGCATCCAGAACGAGATATTGACATGGGAGAAGCTGTATGGTCCGGTGATCAAAGTCCTATTACACAAGAGCAAATGCTTGAATCTGATTTGCAACAGCTTGTCGATTTACTAAACAACTACAATGAAGATCCATTTGAGGGTCCAACCAGGTGGGGAATGCTGAAGACATTTTCTGAGTGCATTAAAAGTGATTACGAGTGGACGTCAAAAATTATAAAAATATTCATTGATGGGTGTATCGAGAAAGAGGATGCATGGCAAAGATTATTGATCGGTATCCAAGACTCAAATTTTAAAGTAGATCAGTTGATCGCTTTGATTGATCGGTTTGCTGCAAAGATGGAGATTGTAAAAGATATTTGTGGGTTGTCTGAAATATTTTTAAAAATAGTAAAAAGCGAAGAAACGAAAAAACGATTTATTACTATAGAAAATAAATTGTTTGGAATTGCTGATACGATTTGGAATTATCGGCAGGAAGATTTTGTTCAGTCTGACAGATTAATAGAAACGGCGATGAATACCGGTTTGGGAAATATTTTGCGTAGCAGTATTTATATGCTTTCTTATTGTGATGAGACCCAAGGAATTCCAGAAAGATATAAAAGTTTTTGGGAAAAGAATTTATTGTTAGAAGGGAAAGAGAAGAATATTGTATTATGCATATTGGCTGGTTATTTCAATTTTTTGTATTTAAGGGATCAGGAATGGTGCACGGATAAGTTTGCTGAAATATTAAGTGGAATAGATCAACAATCCTTTGTGGCTGCATGGGAAGGGATAGTTTACTTTTCGCGGTATTTAAATAAAGATGTGGCAGATGTTATGGGGCCAATATATTTGAGAGCGGTCAAGAATCTTAATTGGCTGGAAGGAGAAGCCAGAAGAGGTTTTATAGACTTATATTTGCTTCTTTTGATATATGTTGTGGAGGACCCCTGTTTAGAATATATTCCTCGATTTTATGATATAGCAGAGGAACAGGATTTAGAATTATTTATACAGGAAATGGGATATAGATTAGGGGATATGGATGACAACGGAAAGAAAGTTTTGTGGACTGGATGGTTGAAGCAGTATTTGACCTATCGTTATGAAAACAAACCAACAATGCTTACTGAAAAGGAGAAAGAATTGTTCTTAAGCTGGCTTCCGGAGTTAGGACAACTTTTTGAAGAGGCTGTAAATATTATTTGCAAAGATAAGATGGCTCAACACATAGATGCGCTATCTTTACGCAGACTTGATAAAAGTAAACTTGTTTTACAATACCCGCATCCGATGATTCGATTGCTGACCAAAATGCTTAATGATGGTACAAAATTTGATTATTACGGGGAATATCTTGGTAATATTTATAGAGAATGCAAAGGAATATCGCAAGAAGAAGAAAAAGAATTCCAAGAAGCACTTTTAAAAAGAGGTATGAGTATTTGAGAAGAGAGGCGTCCTCAATCGTGTTCAGTCTTCTGCGGTTTGCAACGCATTTGCAACAAATTCCAGCGGCATCCCCGTATTTCCGCCATTTTCGGTTACCCAAACGTTAATCGGATACAATTATATACGATTCAGAACGCCGCAAGGCGATGCATGGCCTCTCAGGACATTTGTTCTGGGAGGTTTTTGATTTTGGTATCTTTCTGAAGAGAGGTGTGATACTATAAAAGAAATCGAAAAATAGACTGAAGATGTTTTATTTTTAATTAATTTTGTTGTGGAGCGGATCATATGAATGAACTTAAATCTATTGTAAAAAGCCTTATTTCCCATAAGCATGAGGAGGAATGGTTTGAATTTAAAGAAAACTGGTTTGAGTCTCATGCGTTGGGAGAATATATTTCTGGTATGTCCAATGCGGCGGCAATGGTGGGCGAGGAATATGCGTACTTTGTATGGGGAGTAGAGAATAATACTCACATAATAAAGGGAACAACCTTTGACATCCATCAGGATGTTAAAAATGAGCCGCTCAAACACTATCTGGCGCGGATGATCAAACCGGATATAAGCTTTGATTTCCATGAAATGAAGCTGGAAGGCAAACGAATTGTCGTACTTGTGATACCTGCTGCAAAAACGGTGCCTACCGCATTTGATCGCGTGAGATATCTTCGGATCGGATCCAGCAAAGTGAATTTGATGGAATATCCGGAGAGGGAATCAAGGCTGTTTGATATTCTAAAAAATGGTTTTCCGACAATTGAAAATACTGAATCGGAATTTCAGGATATGACCTTTAATAAATTATTTGTATACTATGAGGCGAAAGGTATTACTCTGAATAAGCGTACATTTAAAAAGAATCTCGGGCTCTTAACGAAAGATGGAAAATATAATCTGATGGCACAGCTGCTTTCTGACAATAGTCATATTCCAGTCCGTTTTTCCTTGTTTTCAGGAGAGTCAAAATCAACAACAATGTATTCTGTCAGAGAGTTTGGAAATACTTGTCTGTTGTATTCTTTAGATGATGTGCTTCGTTATGGGGAAGTACTGAATATTCCACAGGCAGATGAAAGAAACCGTATTGTTGAACGTAAGGAAGTGCCACTGTTCCATGCTGAGGCGTATAGAGAGGCGGTAATCAATGCATTTGTGCATAATTTATGGATAGATGGTAATGCACCAATGTTTACAGGATTTCGGGACAGAATTGAAATATTGTCTCGAGGACACCTGCCGCCGAAACAGACAGTTGAAGGTTTTTTTGCCGGGGAATCAGTTCCGGTCAACCAGAAACTGTCGGATATTTTTCTTCAGCTTCATATAAGTGAACGTTCTGGACGTGGTATACCTAAAATAACGGAACTTTATGGTGAAGACTGTATTGAACTTAGAGAGAATAGTATTGTGGTGACGATTCCTTTTGAACGGTTAGAGACAAAGGCGTATGCACCAGTTGATGATGAAAATGTACCAGATAGAACAGAAATTCCCCCAGTTGGAGCAGAAATTCCCCCAGATAGAACAGAAATTCCCCCAGATAGAAGCGAAAATCCTCTACTTAAAGAACCAGGTATAGAGGAACGTATACTAAGATTTTGCGCTGAAGCAAAGAATATACAAGAAATTATGGAACATCTTGGATATCGCGACAAAAAAACTGTGCGTAAATATTTATCTCCGCTTCTTCAACAAGGCCGGATATCTATGACCATACCAGATAAGCCAAACAGCAAAAATCAGAAATATATTACGATTAAATAAAAGATTTTAGGGCATGGAAGAGCCAGATTAAAGAAGGAGACACGAAAACTTCCAAGGTAAAATGAGAAAATCCGTTGAAAATATCAGTTTACTGCAGAAGCAGATCAATGATCTGCAGCTGGAAAATCAAATACTGAAAAACATTCTGGAACGTTCTGGTATTTCATATACACATGAAATTTCCCGTATCAGTGAGCCCGAAAACACAGAGGAGTATGATCCGGATCAGGGGGCGCGGATTATCCATCCGGGACAGATTACGGATGAAATGGCAAATTTATTTTATGCCAGATTCTGGGGGCGGCAGGATGTCTATGCGAAGAGAAGTGAGAAGAAAAGCACGGGGGAAGCAGGATACTATACGCAGTGTCATAATCGCTGGGAGAATATCTGCCCTAAAATGCGCCATGAGAAAATGAACTGCAAAGACTGCCCTTATCAGGTATATAAACAGCTGACGATAAAAGACATACGGGCTCATTTGCAGGGAAGATCTTATTCAGAGAAGAATTTATTACTCCTCGGAACTTTTGTTCTGGGGAGTTTTTTTAATAAAAGGAATGTGGTAAAATTAGGCTGTAGTCATAAAGTGGTTTAGATGGAGAGAGGTATAAAAATATGTTACCGCCAAGAAAAGTAAAATTTGAAGCAAAGAAAAGGGAAAGAGAAAATCTGGAATTTCGTACATTTCTGAAATGTAATGCGGATGAAAAAGAACTGGATGAACAGTTTGCAGCATTGCATGAAGAATTATTTGAAAATTATGACTGCAATAAGTGTAGAAACTGTTGCAAAATGTATCATGGAAGTATTCCAACAGCAGAAATTGAAAAGGATGCATTATATTTAGGAATATCTTCGGAGAACTTTATTGAACAGTATTTGCAGGGAAAAGATAGTGAGGGTAACTATCAGACAAAAAACAGCCCCTGTGATTTTCTGCAAACAGATGGGAGTTGCAAACTGGGAGAATGTAAGCCAGAAAATTGTAAAAATTATCCTTATACTAATCAACCGGAACGTTTGTGGAGCTTATATAGTGTATTGGATGCTGTTGGAGTATGCCCGGTGGCTTTTGAAATCTACGAAAGGCTGAAACAGGAATATGGATTTAGAAAATAAGAGAACAGGAAAATATGAGGGAGGACAAATGAGAACAGAAGCAACATTAGAGCAGTGGAGAAGATTATATCAGGCGGCGACTATGCTAGGGGAATATAAGCCCTGGGAAAAATTCTGGGATATGGATCTGATCGGAATCCAGAATGGAGAAGAAGAGGACACAGTCTTTTTCAGCATTCTTGGGCGGGGAGGCGATTGTTACGGAATAACCGTATATGAGGGATATGAAGGCCTCAATGATTTCCTGATGCTGACGATGCATGAAGATATGAATCTCTCACCGGAGTATGCCATGTATTCCCAGAATAATCTTACTTGTTACTGGGGCAATCGGGAAGAATTGACTGAAAAGCAGAGAAAGACGATCAAAGATCTGGGGTATAAATACCGGGGCAAGAATAAATGGCTGTATTTTTTGTCGTTTAAGACAGGATATTTTCCATATAATCTGGATCAAGAGGAAGTATTACGGATGACAGAACATCTGGAGAACCTTAATTTGGCCCTGAAGTGCTATGACGAAGCGGAGGTGAAGGTGGATTTTTCTAAAGGAAATATGTTCCTCTTTCAGTTCCTGGATGATAAGAAAGCGTGGAGCTTCGGAGAAGCGCCGCTTCCTTTTACGGCATTTCAATATGGAAGTCTGATCATCACGGACGATGAACTTTTAAAGGAGCTGGCGTCTGTGCCAAGATGTAATATGACTATAGAAGTGGATATAATACCTCTTGGGGCGGCAGTCAACGATAAAAAGTATGATCGGCCTGCGAATCCATCTTTATGTATCTTAGCAGATGCTAAAAGTGGAATGATGCTTCATTTCGAAATGAATGAGCCTGGCGAGGATGTCATTGCATCTATGGCAGAAGAACTCCTTGGATTTATATTCGAATATGGGGCGCCGAAGGAAATACGAGTCACAAATGTGATTCTGGAGGCTGGGCTGGAACAGATTTGTAAAACCTGTGGAACAAACCTTAGGAGAGTAAAGCGACTTCCCGGAATTGGAGAGTTCCTGGAAGAGATGAAGGGAGGGATATTGTGAAGTTAAAAAATATTTTGATCGTTGTCAGTGACATGGAAAGAGCAAAGCAATTTTATCATGAGCTGTTTGGCCTGGATGTGATCCTGGATCAGGAAGGGAATGCGGTTTTGACGGAAGGTCTGGTTCTTCAGGAAAAAACAGTATGGGAAGAAGCTGTCGGGCAGAAATCGGTAGTAGGAAATGCCGGCATGGAGCTGTATTTCGAGGAAACAGACATGGCTGGTTTTCGGGATAAGCTGAGAGAATATCCGGAGAAAATACAATATCTGACTCCGCCAGCGGAGGGAGAGGAGCTGATCCGGCTGTATGATCCGGATGGTCATCTGATAGAGATACGTAAAAGATAAATGCGTGCCGCCTAGCGGTACGCATTTTTGTATGCTGAAATGTCTGTCAATTTCAGGGAAACTGCGTTATAATAAGAGAAAACAAACGGATTTATGATCTGCAAAATAGCGCAGAAACATACGTTTCATTTTGCAGCCCAGAAGGAAGGGGGACTTACTATGGCAGAAAACAGAATCATCACCATTGGCCGTGAATTTGGGAGCGGTGGCCACGAGATCGGAAACCGGCTGGCTACCAGGCTTAATATCCCGCTCTATGATAATAATCTGATTAGGATGGTGGCAGAAAAACTGGATATCCGGGAAGAAACAGCAAGAGCTGTGGATGAAACCACACTGAACAGTTTCCTGACCGGATTTGTGTTGGAGCCTATTGAACAGTCCAGCCTTCGAAATGGAACGGAGTATGTACCTCCGCTCAACGAACAGGTGTATGAGCTCCAGTGTGATATTATCCGAAAGCTGGCAGACAGAAGTTCCTGTATCATCGTGGGGAGATGTGCGGATTATGTTCTGCGGGATCACGGGAACTGTGTAAACGTATTTATCTGTGCAGACTGGGAGGACAGAGTTAAGAGGATTGCGGAGAAATATGATATTTCTGAGCGGAAAGCGGCAGATAAAATCAAAAAAATGGACAGGGAGCGTCAGCACTATTATGAATCGCACACCGGTCTGGAGTGGGGGAGCATTGATTCCCATCATATGCTGCTGAATGTAAGCCGTCTTGGTATGGAGCGTGCGGTAGACATTCTGGAAAAAATCTATCGGTAGGAGTACAGAAAAATATGGAGGACAGGATCTATTTTGATAATGGCAGTACTTCCTGGCCAAAGGCGCCGGGAGTGGCGGAGGCTGTATCAGAGCTTCTGACAAACGGTGCGTTTAATATTAACCGGGGAAATTATACAGGAGCCTATGAAGTGGCCGGCGTGGTACTGGATACCAGAGATAAGCTGGCGGAAATGTTTCAGGTACAGGACTCCAGGCGTGTGATCTTTACGCCTGGAGTGACCTGTTCTTTGAACTATTTTATCAAAGGCTTTTTAAAGGAGGGCGATCACGTGCTGGTGACGGGATTGGAGCACAATGCCGTGATGCGCCCTTTATATCAGATGACCCGAAAAGGGGTGACCTATGACGTGATCCCAGTAGATGAACAGGGAAATCTGGATCCAGCGCATGCGGAAAGTCTGATCCGGCCGGAGACAAAGGCAATGATTGTTTCCCATGCATCCAATGTGTGCGGTACGGTGGTGCCTATCGAAGATCTGGGTGAAATATGTGAGCGGCGCCAGCTGTTTTTTGTGGTGGATACAGCGCAGACGGCAGGAACACTTCCTGTCGATATGCAGAGAATGAAGATTGATATGCTGGCGTTTGCAGGGCATAAGGGGCTTTTGGGGCCCCAGGGAATCGGAGGCTTTGTGATCTCAGATGCGTTGGGTCAGAAAATGGAGCCATTTATAGCCGGGGGGACCGGAAGCCAGTCGGACCTTCTCAAGATGCCAACATGCCTTCCGGATAAATATGAGAGCGGAACCATGAACCTGCCGGGAATCGTAGGATTACATGCGGCGCTTTCTTACCTGACAAAGACAGGTATCGATCTGTTAAGAGAAAAGAAGATGGAATTAACAGGATATTTTCTGGAGCGTGTCAAAGAGCTGGATGGAGTCAGAATCGTAGGACGGCCGGACTTAAAGAGCAGGGTTGCGGTAGTGTCACTGGATTTTCTGAAAATGGATAATGCAGTAACAGCGTTCGAATTGGAAAGAAGGGCCGGGATCATGACGCGGGTGGGACTCCACTGTGCACCGCTGGCTCATCAGTCTTTTGGTACATTTCCAAAAGGGACGGTGCGGTTTGCATTCAGCGCCTGCAATACCAGAAAGGAGATAGATATCTGTATAGAAGTTATGAAAGAACTTCTGGCAAATAGTTGATAGGATTTATCTATAAAAGAGTGAAAATGAGATAAAAAATCAATAGCGGATCTGAAGCAGTTCGGTTGTTGTTGCTCTGAAAACGTGTTACGGTTAATTTATCACAACGTAAGACAAAGGAGGAAAATAAAATGGCAGACAATCGGAAAATGTGGAGTGATCTTGGAATGAACCTGGAGCTGCATGACCAGCTGTGCGAGGTTCTTCCGCAGGCCTTTGGAGATGTGTTTCTGTCTCAGGAGAACCGGCCGGAGAGCATGGATTACTACAATATGGTAGTGGCAGATATTCACGGCATTCGTCCGGCAGAGCTGATCGAGCATCAGAAAAAAGGCGGAAAGGTATTCGGCACTTTCTGCGTCTATGTGCCGGATGAAGTGATTTTTGCAGCGGATGCTATTGCGACAGGGCTTTGCGGAGGATCTCAGTTCTGGGTACCTGGGGGAGAGAAAGTACTTCCTACCAATACCTGTCCTCTGATCAAGGCTTCTGTGGGAGCAAGACTGGACCGTACCTGTCCGTTTTTCCGTATTGCGGATATGTATATTGGTGAGACAACCTGTGATGGAAAGAAAAAAGCATGGGAAATTCTGAGCGAGGATGTGCCGGTATATGTGATGGATCTTCCACAGATGAAACGCGCCAAAGACGTGCAGGCATGGGCGGAGGAGATTACTGCGCTGAAGGATAAGGTAGAAGAGTTTACCGGAAACAAAGTGACAGCGGAGAAGCTTGGCGAGAGCATCCGGCTGATCAATGATAAAAGAAGGGCGCTGGAAAGGCTGTATAACTGCAGGAAGAGTGAGATACTTCCAATCAGCGGTACAGATGCCTTGGTAATTTCACAGATCGCATTTTATGATGATCCGGCCAGATTTACTCAGATGACCAATAAGCTGTGTGACGAGCTGGAACAGAGGATTCAGGATGGCGTCAGCGTAGTGCCGGCGGGAACCAAGAGGATCATGCTGACAGGAACACCGCTTGCAATTCCGAACTGGAAGCTGCATAACATTGTGGAGACCAGCGGAGCCGTAGTTGTCTGTGAAGAAATGTGTACGGGAACCCGGTATTTCGAGAATCTTGTGGATGAGACGAAGGAAACGGTGGAAGATCAGATCCAGGCTATTGCAGAGCGTTACATGAAGATCAACTGTGCGTGCTTTACTCCGAATCGCGGACGTATTGATGATATCCTGCGTTTGGCAAAAGAGTACAAGGTAGATGGAATTATCGACGTAAATCTTAAGTTCTGTAACCTTTACGATACCGAGGGATACTTCGTAGAGCGTGCAATGAAGGAAGCAGGAATTCCGGTTCTGGGCATTGAGACCGATTATACTGACAGCGATGCACAGCAGCTTCGCACGAGAGTCAGCGCATTTGTAGAAATGCTGAATAAATAGGAGACCAGATCAATAAGAAAAAGGATGATGACACATGCGGCAGATGCAGCATTATGTGATTTTTCCCAATCATGACAACGGGATGAGACTCTATCAGGAACTGAAAAAGCAGGGGACCTCGGCTGTCATCTCACCGACCCCGAGAACGGTGAGCAAATGCTGCGGAATTTCCCTGATGATTGAAGAAAAAGATGTGGAAGCCGTGGAAAAATGTGCCAGTGACCACGGCATCGAGATACTGCAGATCGCAGCAGTTGAGAAAGATCTCAATCCAAGGAGAGACCGATATTGTTAATTGGGGACGTACACCTTTTGCAAAGGTGTACGTCCCCAATCGCATTTGCGGGTGTCCCTATTTGCATTTTCCCCTGTCCCCTTTTGACAAAGGAGGCTATTTGAGGAAGAAGCGTATCATTTTTTCGTGCAGTTTCCGGTAGGGCTGATAGCGCATCGGAAGATCGATCCATGTCTTCTTGTCCACAATGCTTTTGTAGTGGGAGAAGGTGTCGAAACCGACTTTCCCGTGGTAGGAACCCATTCCGCTTTCGCCGAAGCCGCCGAAGCCCATTTCAGTTGTGGCCAGGTGGATAATGGTATCGTTGATACATCCTCCGCCAAAGCCGCAGCGTGAGGTAACTTTTTTTGCCGCCGCTTTATCTGAAGTGAAGAGATAGAGCGCCAGCGGGTGGGGCATGGCGTTGATGTTACGGATTGCTTCATCCAGATTGTCAAAGATCAGGATCGGCATGATGGGGCCGAAAATCTCTTCCTGCATCACGGCATCGGCAAAGGTTACATTGTCAAGAACAGTTGGCTCGATACGGAGCGCATGCCGGTCAGAACCTCCGCCATGTACGGTCTTGTTTTTATCAATAAGTCCTAAGAGACGATCAAAATGCTTTTCGTTAATGATTTTCCCGTAATTAGGGTTGCGCAGGGGCTGCTTGCCATACTGCTTCTGGATCTGCTTTTGCACTTCTTTTATCAGCTTGTCCTTGACAGAGCGATGGCAGTAAATATAGTCCGGCGCAACGCAGGTCTGTCCGCAGTTTAAGTATTTTCCAAAGACGATCCGCCTTGCGGCAAGCTTGATGTCAGCGCTCTTGTCCACAATGCAGGGGCTTTTCCCCCCAAGCTCCAGAGTAACCGGTGTCAGATGCTCTGCAGCGTTTCGCATCACTTCTTTTCCGACGGACTGACTGCCGGTGAAGAAGATATAATCAAAATGTTCCCGCAGGAGGCAGGTGTTTTCAGCGCGACCGCCAGTCACCACGGCTACGTACTCAGGATCGAAGCACTGGGACAGGATCTGCAGGATCACATCGCTGGTATGGGGGGAATAGGCGCTGGGCTTTACTACGGCAGTATTGCCTGCGGCCAAAGCGTCTACCAGCGGAGAAAGAGTCAGCATGAACGGGTAGTTCCAGGGGCTCATGATCAGTGTCACGCCATACGGGGATGGCTTTTTAAAGCTGCGGGAATGAAACTGAGCCAGCGGAGTCCGCACGTTTTTTTCGCGGGAAAACCGGTGGATATGCTTCAGCATATAGCTGATTTCCTCCAGAACCAGTCCGGTTTCACACATATAGCTTTCAAAACCGCTCTTTCCCAGATCTCTTTTCAGAGCGGTGTGGATTTCCTTCTCGCATCCGGAAATAACACCATAAAGCCGTTTCAGAGCGTCGACCCGTACACTGACGGGCAGGGTAGCTCCGGTTTGAAAATATTTTCTCTGTCTGGTGACGAGGTCTTTAATTTCCTGTTCTGTCATCTTCATCTTCTCCTTTCCTGCTCTCTGTTTCCTCAGATCCTTCATTCCCGGAGGATTCTCCGGGCTCTTCCATCAGCATATAATAGAAAGGTTCCAGTTCTGCCGCGTTCATCAGCACGGGAACGGGGTAGAGAGGATTGGCCTCTTTGTCGGCATAATGGGAAAGCTTGGGAATGTCCTCTTCCCGGATCTCGGGAATCCGGTCGCCGATGCCAAAACGCACCTTCATATCCTTGATAGCCTGGATGAACCGGCCAGCAGCTTCATCGCAGGGAGTATCTTTCTCGGCCAGTCCTGCAGCGACTGCAAGGCGGGCCAGCTTCTTGTGGATCTTTTCACCATAGGTCTCCAGGACCATAGGAAGGATCACAGCATTGGCCAGACCGTGGGGAACATTATATTCCCCGCCCAGGGAGTGGGCGATGGCATGTACATATCCCACATAAGATTTGGTAAAAGCGCATCCGGCGTAGAAGGAAGCATGCAGCATATTGCGGCGTGCGTCTACGTTGCTGCCGTCCGTGTATACGGTATCAATATTTTCAAAAATCAGTTTGACAGCCAGGAGTGCGTCCTTGCGGGTCCCATAAGTGGTGGAGTTTCCGATATAAGCCTCCACGGCATGTGTCAGTGCGTCCATTCCGGTAGTGGCGGTGATAAAAGGAGGCAGACTTAGTGTTACCTTGGGATCCAGGACTGCATACCTGGGAATCAAAGGAAAGTCGTTAATTGCATATTTGTAGCGGGTCTGGGCATCGGTAATGACGGCGGCCAGCGTAGTTTCGCTTCCGGTTCCCGCGGTGGTGGGAACGGCCATCAGAAGCGGCAGCTTTTTATGTACTTTTAAAATACCCTTCATTTTAGCCAGGGACTGTTTCGGCTTGGCAATACGTGCGCCTACGGCTTTGGCACAGTCCATGCTGGAGCCTCCGCCAAAACCGATGATACAGTCGCAGCCGCTGTCCAGATACAGGTTCATGGCCTCGGATACATTGTCTGTGGTAGGGTTTGCCACGGTTTTATCGTAAATGCAAAAGGGAATTCCGGCGTTTGTAAGTGCTGTTTCCAAGCGCCTGGTCAGACCCAGCTTACGGATGCCTGCGTCGGTGATGATCAGGACTTTGCTGCATTTTTTCTTCTGGATAATATCCGGCAGGGCTTTTACACTGCCGACAATCTTGGGTTTTCGATAAGGCAGGAACGGCAGGGCGATTTTCAGTCCTGTCTGAAAGGTCCTGCAATATATTTTTTTCAAGTAGTTCATAATGACAGATCCTTTCTGTGCGCAATGAAATAGCGCTTCCTATTTATATATTTTCACCAGAAAAATATTAGCAGTTACGCCCGGGTTTGTCAATAAAACCGGGGTTGCAAGAGCCAAGAAAAATTAGCTATAATAGGGAAAGTGACAGGAGAAGAGAAAAGGAGTCAGAGCATGAAGAAAAGATCAGCATTATTTTTCGATATTGACGGAACCCTGCTCAGTGAGAAAACAAAAGAAATCCCGGCGAGTACGGTGCGGGCACTGCAGAAGACAAAACAGGAAGGACATGCGGTATTTATCAACACCGGGCGGACGCTCTGCAGTGTGCCGGTGAAAATAAAGCGCCTGGCTTTCGACGGGCTTTTATGCGGCTGCGGGACTTATATCGTTTACCAAAATGAGATCCTTTTCGAACATCCGCTTCCAGAAGACCACGGCTATGAATATATCGACCGTATGAGAGAGCTTCAGATTGACGGTTTTCTGGAAGGGACGGAAGATGTCTATTTTTCGGAACGGATCAGCCGGTTTGAAAATGTAGAAAGCACAAGACGGTATATGGCGTCCATGGGGCTTGGCGTGGAAGTGGCATATGAGAAAAAAGGATTTCGGTATGATAAGATTTTGATCTGCACGGATGAGAAGAGCCACAAGGAAGAATTTTTCCAGGCGATCGACAAAGACCTTATACCTCTGGACCGCCAGAAAGGCGTGTACGAATGTATCCAGAAGGGATATTCAAAGGCCACGGCGATTGAAGTGATGCGGAGGCATCTGGAGCTTTCCATGGATCAGATCTATGTGTTCGGCGACAGCAGCAATGACCTTTCCATGTTCGAATATGCAAAGCACACGGTGGCGATGGGCGAGCACGACCCGGTACTGGAACCATATACCGAGTATATTACCGATGCGGTGGAGCAGGACGGGATCGAAAAGGCGATGGAATATTACAGGCTGATCTGATGTGTGGATGGTCAAGCGGCAGACCAGGAGGTGTAGGCAGACAAGGAGGAAACTTGACATCAATGGATATCTATGCTATCTTGAATTTAATGAAAAACATTAAAAAATTAATGTAATATGTTTAAATTCAAGGGAGGGGTGTAGGTATGGAAAGGCATGAGTTTCGAATGGACACACGAGGAGTGGACAGACATAATGTTTCCAGGAGAGTCAAGGTGCTTCTGGGGATTTCCCTGTTTTTGACGGGATTTGGCGCTTTGGGAGGAACGATGAGCATTGTGTCCCGGATCCGGGAAGAAGCATGGGAAGAGATGGGAGCGGTAGCCTTTTGCTGGAATGTACTTTTTGCACTCATTCTCATCATCAGTCTGGTGGGGCTGATCCGGATTGCGTCAGGGCTGGGAGAAGGAAAGGTGTTTTCCAGGACGCTGACCGTCTGTGTATGGCTGATCGGGGCGGTAATAACAGCGGCTTCGGTGGGGATTCCAAGGCTCCCTGATTATCAGTCTTCGGGTTTTGAGATTTTAAGTCATGGAAATTTTGTGCTGATCGACGGAACAATCCTGGTTCCGGGCATCCTTCTTGTCATCCTGGGAAGTCTGATCCAGGAAGGATTTAAGCTGCAGAAGGATGAGGAAGAAATTTTGTAAGGAGGCTCCGAGATGGCAATTATATTGAGACTGGACCGGGTGATGGCGGATCGGAAAATGTCATTGAATGAACTGTCGGCGAGAGTGGGAATTTCCAATGTTAATCTTTCAAATTTAAAGACAGGCAAGGTGAAAGCAGTCCGCTTTTCGACGCTGGAGGCCATCTGCGATGTGCTGGACTGCCAGCCGGGAGACATTCTGGAGTACCGGCGGGAAGAGGAGAAGGAAGCAGATTTAGATATAAAAGAATCATAAAGAAGGAGGTACATGATGGGCGAGCAGTTAACGCCAAATGACGTGAAAAAAATAAAAGAAGAGATTGAATACCGGAAAGTAGTGGTGCGGAAAAAAGAGCTGGAGGCAGTCAAGGAAGCCAGGGCTCAGGGAGACTTAAGCGAAAATTTTGAATATAAGGCGGCCAAGCAGGACAAAAACCGCAACGAAAGCCGGATCCGGTATCTGGAGCGGATGCTAAAGCATGCAAAGATCGTATCCGATCAGTCCGCAGAGGACGAGGTGGGGATCAACAATACGGTAGACCTCTATTTTGAGGATGATGACGAGGTGGAAACTTACCGCCTGGTCACCAGCGTCCGGGCAAACTCCATGGAAGGAAAGATCAGCATCGAATCCCCGCTGGGCAAGGCCATCAAAGGCAGAAAAACAGGCGACCGCATTTTCGTAAAAACCAGCGAAAATGCAGGGTATTACGTAGAAATCCGGAAGATTGACAAGACCACGGACGATTCAAACGACCACCTGCGGAAGTACTGATGGGGGACGTACACTTTTTGCGTTGGTCTACGTCCCCAAACGCATTTGTGGGTGTCCCTAATTGTATTTCCCCCTGTCCCTTTTTGCAAAAGTGTACGTCCCCCTACTTATTACTTTTATCAATAAATCTTTTCTTTTATCATTTTTTTTGATTGGTGAGAATGTTTCCACGCTGATACAATAAAAGTTAGACAAAAAACATCAAATTTGGATCAGAGAGGAGATTTTTCATGGAGATTATTAAAGATTTACCGGAGGTTTTTGAAGAATTTGCCGAGCAGCGTAAAAATTCGTTCCTGGCTGTTAAGGAGCTGAAGGATAAAGGGGTGCCTGTGGTAGGGGCGTACTGTACTTATTTCCCGCAGGAGATTGCAATGGCGATAGGAGCGGCTACAGTGGGCTTATGTTCTACTTCAGACGAGACAATCGCAGTGGCAGAGAAAGACCTACCGAAGAACTTATGTCCGTTGATTAAATCAAGCTACGGCTTTGCAATTACAGAAAAATGTCCATATTTCTATTTCTCAGACGTGGTTGTAGGAGAAACAACCTGTGACGGAAAGAAGAAAATGTATGAGTATATGTCGGAATTTAAGGATGTATTTTTGATGGAGCTGCCTAATACCCAGGGAGAGCAGGCATTTAAGCTCTGGAAAAGTGAGATGATCCGTTTCAAAGAATATCTGGAAAAGAAATTTGATGTGGAGATCACGGAGGAGCAGATCCGCAATGCGATCAAGATCAACAATCAGGGCCGCAGATCTCTGCGACGCCTTTACGAGGTGATGAAACACGATCCGGCGCCGATTACAGGCCATGATTTGTTTAAGGTATTATATGGAAGCACCTTTAAATTTGACCGGTCTCAGATTCCGGAGGAAGTGGATGCGCTGGTTGAGAAGATTGAAAAGGAATATGCAGAAGGTAAAATGCAAGAGAAGAAGCCGCGTATCCTGGTGACAGGATGTCCGATCGGCGGGGCGACGGAGAAAGTGATCCAGGCCATTGAGAATAACGGCGGCATCGTGGTTACATACGAGAACTGTACCGGAGCAAAATCCATTGACAAGCTGGTAGATGAGGAAAATCCGGATGTATATTGCGCCCTTGCCAGAAGATACCTGAATATCGGTTGCTCTGTCATGACGCCGAATCCGAACCGGCTGGAGCTTTTGGGAAGGTTGATCGATGAATATCGGGTAGACGGAGTTGTAGAAATGATCCTGCAGGCCTGTCACACATACAATGTAGAGAGTACAGGTATTCGCAGATTTGTAAATGAGAAGAAAAATATTCCATATATTGGTGTGGAAACAGATTATTCACAGGCAGACATCGGACAGCTGAATACCAGAATCGCAGCGTTTATAGAGATGTTATAAAGTTATGGTAAAAATTCCAGGTATAAAGTTGATTGACTGCCTGTGCAGAAAGGATAGGACAAAGAAATGAATTTTGTCGGGATAGACATTGGCTCCACCGCATCCAAGGTTTCCGTGCGGGGTGACAAGGAGATAAATTATGTGCTTCCCACTGGGTGGAGCAGCAAGGAGACCGCTAATACGATCAAGGGGAAGCTTCTGGAAGAGGGCATAGACGTGGAGTCGCAGGACACCAAGGTTGTGGCTACCGGCTATGGGAGGATTGCCGTGGACTATGCGGACTATGTAATCACGGAGATTACCTGTCATGCCAGAGGAGGACGGGAGTTTGCGGGAAATGACTGCGCCGTGATCGATGTGGGCGGACAGGATACCAAGGTCATTATCCTGGAGGACGGAATGGTAAAGGATTTCCTGATGAATGATAAATGCTCTGCAGGAACCGGTAAATTTCTGGAAATCATGGCAAACCGGCTGGGAGTTACACTACAGGAACTATTTGAAATGGCCGATCAGGGAACTATCCTTCCGATTAGTTCACTGTGTACAGTATTTGCAGAATCGGAGGTCATTAACTATATCGGCGAAGGAAAGAACAGGGAGGATATTGCGGCCGGCGTAGTAGATTCTGTGGCGGCGAAAGTTGCACAGCTGGCGCAGCGGAAGGATCTTCCGGAAAAAATCATATTAACCGGCGGCTTAAGTAAAAGCCGTTACTTTACGACTCAGCTTTCCGCAAAGCTTGGGAAAACCGTGGAGCCCACAGAGTTTGGCAGATATGCCGGAGCTATCGGGGCTGCGAAGCTGGCGGAAGAAAAAAGCCGCAGATAGCGAACGATTGGGGACGTACACTTTTGCAAAAAGTGTACGTCCCCAATCGCGTTTGTCGGTGTCCCCAATTGTATTTCCCCCTGTCCCCTTTTGCAAAAGTGTACGTCCCCTGTTATAATATTCCCGGAGGTATATGATATGGTGTTTGGCGACTTTTTGACCAGGGTGCGGGAGCATGTGCCGCTGGTACACAATATTACGAATTATGTCACGGTGAATGATGTGGCGAATATGATCCTGGCCTGCGGCGCCAGTCCGATCATGTCGGATGAGCCTGCGGATGTGGAGGAGATCACGGCTTTGTGCCAGGGTTTGAATATCAACATCGGGACGTTGAATAAACGGACCATAGACGGCATGTTTGCCGCGGGGAGAAAGGCGAAGGAGCTGGGACACGCTACGGTGCTGGATCCGGTGGGCGCCGGGGCCAGCGGCCTTCGTACCCGGACAGCAGTAGGGCTGATGGAGGAGATCGGGTTTGATGTGATCCGGGGGAATATCTCGGAGATCAAGACGTTAGCTATTGGCAGCGGGACTACCCGGGGGGTGGACGCAGACATGGCTGATGCGGTGACGGAGGAGAATCTGGAAGAAGGCATTTCTTTTGCAAAAGCATTTGCGAGGGAATCGGGCAGTATTGCTGCGATAACCGGGGCTATCGACCTGGTAAGCGACGGGAAAAGCTGTTATGTGATCCGGAATGGCCGGCCGGAGATGGGAAGGATCACGGGAACCGGCTGTCAGTTGTCCGGCCTGGTCTGTGCATTTCTGGCCGCAAATCCGCAGGAGAAATTAGGCGCGGCGGCAGCAGCGGTTGCCATGATGGGACTTGCCGGAGAGATCGGCTGGGGCCGGATGCAGGAAGGCGATGGAAATGCGACGTACCGGAACCGGATCATCGATGCGGTTTACAATATGGATGCAGAAACACTGGAGCAAGGAGTAAAGTATGAAGTGCGATAAGAAGAATCTATTATTATATGCGGTGACGGATCGTTCCTGGCTGGGGGACAAGACCCTGGCAGAGCAGACGGAGGAAGCGTTAAAGGGCGGCGTTACATTTGTCCAGATCCGGGAAAAGGAACTGGACCGGGAACATTTCCGGGAGGAAGCAGAGGAACTGAAAGCGCTTTGTGCCAGATACCAGGTGCCGTTCGTGATCAACGACGACGTAGATCTGGCTCTGGAGGTGGATGCAGACGGCGTACATGTAGGACAGAGTGACATGGAGGCCGGGGATGTGCGGAAGAAACTGGGACCGGATAAGATCATCGGCGTGTCTGCCAGGACAGTCTCACAGGCTCTTCTGGCCCAGCAGCACGGAGCAGATTATCTGGGCGTAGGCGCTGTATTCCATACGAGTTCCAAGGCAGATGCGGCAGAGGTGGATTTTGAAACCTTAAAAGAGATCTGTAAGGCAGTGGATATCCCTGTGATTGCTATCGGCGGGATCAGCGAAGAAAATATGGGGCAGCTTGCCGGCAGCGGTATCTGCGGCGTAGCCGTCATCAGTGCCATCTTCGCAAAGCCGGATGTGAAAAAGGCCGCCCGGGAGCTTAAGAAAGCTGTAGAGGAAATGGTGGCAGAAGGGGAAGAAGCATGCAGATAAAAGCGGCTATTTTCGATGTGGACGGCACACTCCTTGACTCTCTGGGGATCTGGGAGGAAGCCGATGAGGAGTATCTGAGCCGCCGGGGCATAACGCCGGAAGAAGGGCTTGGAAGGATCCTCTATCCCATGACCGTGGAAGAGGCATCTGCCTATATCCGGGAGCATTATCCCGTGGAGCAGACAATAGAAGAGATTGGGAAAGGCGTGCTGGAGATCGTGCGGGAATTTTATGAGCAAAAAGCGCCGCTGAAGCCGGGGGCAGAAGAACTCCTGCGAAAGCTGAAGGCACAGGGCATCTCCATGGCGGTGGCTACCACCGGGGAGCGTATGCTTGTGGAGGCGGCTTTTGAACGGCTGGGAATCCGTGAATTTTTCCAGGATATCTACACCTGTACAGAAACAGGGGCAGGAAAAGACCGGCCGAAGATTTATCAGCTGGCAGCGGAAGCGCTTCAGGCCTGGCCGGAGGAGATTCTGGTATTTGAGGATGCACTGTATGCAATCAGAACAGCGGCGAAGGCCGGATTTGTGACGGTTGGCGTGGAAGACCCCTATAATGCGCCCGACAAAGAAGCGATCCGGGAAACAGCAGATTATTATATAGAAGAATTAGCAGAGTTTCCAAAGTTTTGGGAATGGTAAGAAGGGAGAAATCTATGAGAAAAACAGCATTGACTATAGCAGGAAGTGATTCCAGCGGCGGCGCGGGGATCCAGGCGGACATCAAAACCATGCTGGCAAACGGCGTTTATGCCATGAGCGCGGTTACGGCGCTGACCGCGCAGAATACCAGAGGAGTGACGGGAATCCTGGAATCTACGCCGGAATTTTTAGGCGAGCAGCTGGACAACATTTTTACAGATATTTATCCGGATGCGGTCAAGATCGGCATGGTTTCCTCGGAAGCGCTGATCCGCAAGATCGCGGATAAGCTGAGAGAGTACGGAGCTAAAAACATCGTGGTAGATCCGGTCATGGTGGCTACCAGCGGCGCAAAGCTGATCGATGACCAGGCCATTGATACGTTAAAAGAATGCCTGCTTCCATTGGCGACGGTTCTGACTCCCAATATTCCGGAGGCAGAAGTGTTGTCCGGCAGAAAGATTACCTCGGAAGAAGGCATGGAGGAAGCGGCAAAGGTGATCAGTGAGACCTATCACTGCGCTGTTCTCTGCAAGGGGGGGCACCAGCTGAATGACGCTAACGACCTTCTGTACCGGGAGGGAGCGAAGAAATGGTTTTACGGAAAACGGATCGATAATCCAAACACCCACGGGACCGGGTGTACGCTTTCCAGCGCCATCGCTTCTAATCTGGCCAAAGGGTATGAGCTGGATCTGGCGGTGGAGAGAGCAAAAGAATATATTTCCGGAGCTTTAGGCGCTATGCTGGATCTGGGAAAGGGAAGCGGACCTATGGATCATGGATTTGACATCCAGAGTCGTTTTTCCAGATAAGCGGCCAAAGGACGAAGCAAAGAACAAAAATAGAGCGCACGGAGAGGAGACGAAAGGATGGAGCAGCTTACCTTATTTGATGACCGCAAGCACACGGTGCCTCTGGCCAGCCGGATCAGGCCTGTTTCGCTGGAAGAGTTTGTAGGTCAGCAGCATTTGCTGGGACCAGGGAAAATGCTGCGGCAGCTGATCGAGAAGGATCAGATTTCCTCGATGATCTTCTGGGGGCCGCCTGGTGTGGGAAAGACCACTCTGGCCAGCATCATTGCCGGAAGGACAAAAGCAAACTTCATTAATTTCAGCGCTGTGACCAGCGGGATCCGGGAGATCAAAGAAGTGATGAGCCGGGCTGAGGAGAGCCGCCGGATGGGGGAGAGGACGCTTCTTTTTGTGGACGAGATCCACAGGTTCAACAAGGCTCAGCAGGATGCCTTTCTGCCATTTGTGGAGAAGGGCAGCATCATCCTCATCGGGGCAACCACAGAGAATCCGTCCTTTGAGGTCAACGCAGCGCTTCTGTCCAGGTGCCGGGTGTTTGTTCTGAAAGCCCTGGAAGTGGACGATCTGGCAAAACTGATCCGCCAGGCGCTTACGCATCCTGCCGGGTTTGCCGGACAGAACGTGCAGATCACAGACGGGCAGATCCAGCAGATTGCCGCATTTGCAAACGGGGACGCAAGGACTGCCCTGAATACCCTGGAGATGGTAGTGACAAATGCAAAGATCAGTGCGGAAGGGATGCTGGTCACAGATGAGGTCCTGTCCCAGTGTATCAGCCGGAAATCTTTGCTCTACGATAAAAATGGAGAAGAGCATTATAATCTGATCTCTGCGCTCCATAAATCTATGCGAAACAGTGATCCGGACGCGGCGCTTTACTGGATGTGCCGGATGCTGGAGGGCGGAGAAGATCCGCTGTACATTGCAAGGAGGTTGATCCGTTTTGCCAGCGAGGACGTGGGGATGGCGGACAGCCAGGCTCTAAGCGTGGCGGTGGCAGCCTATCAGGCCTGCCATTTTCTGGGGATGCCGGAGTGCGACGTCCATCTGAGCCATGCAGTGGTCTATCTTTCTATGGCGCCCAAATCCAATGCTCTTTATACGGCAGTGGAGAACTGTAAAAGAGATGTGAAAAACGGCCAGGCGGAGCCGGTGCCTTTGCAGCTTCGCAATGCGCCCACCCGGCTGATGAAGGATCTGGAATACGGAAAAGACTATGAGTATGCCCATGATACAGAGGAAAAACTGACGCGGATGGAATGTCTTCCGGAAAGCCTCGCAGGCACTGTTTATTATCATCCGACGGATCAGGGAGACGAGGCAAAAGTAAAAGATCGCCTGCAAGAAATCAAGGAGTGGAAAAGGCGGGAAACGTAAAAGAAGTAAGAAATTATAATGGAGGGAAGAGGATGGGAGAAAAGATAGTAAAGCTTTATACCAGGCAAAATGATAAGACACTGTACCAGCTTGAAAGAGACGGAAGGATCATCAATCAAAGAGTTTATGTGGAACTGCATTTTGGAGATATTGCGCCGCTTTTCATGGAAAGCTACGACTGGTTTACAAAGGAAGCGGCCAAACGTCTGCCAAAGCCGGATGATGTCCAGGCGCCCATCTGGTGCTCCATCAGTGCAGAGAATTGTTTAAAGCCGATCCCGGGTACGGTGGTCTATGTGCTGGAAGTGCCGGAAGACCATGTTATTTATTTTGACGACGTGAAATGGGATTATGTGCTGAACCGGATCTATCTCCCCAAGGATGAAGAGGATAAGAAAGCATACCGTCAGCATTTAAAAGAAATCGGTGTGGAAAACAGTTTTGAATTTTTGTCAGGAAAATATAAAGGAATGTTTCCAGAAGAAGAGGCCCGCATCCGGGAAAGCTGGAAACGGGCCTTTGAGATTGATAACTGGACGATATTCAATGTCTGCGGAAATCTCTGGGAGATCCGCAAAGAATGGGTGAAAAAAATCGTGCATCCCGGAGAAACGGTGGAATAGTGCCGCCGTTATCTCGGGTAATAGGTGGATTTCCAGATAAACACCCGGTTTTCCGGCCTGTGGAAGGGCAGGAAAACTGGCCTGTGAGGCAGCGGATGCTGTGGCAGACGCAAGGAAGCAATCCTGTTTGTTATGGATGTAAACTGCGGAAGCGAAAAGACTCCTGTCAGCAGAATACAAAATGCGATCAGTATAAAAGAGCCGGCCAGAGTGTCGATGTGATCCAGAAGCGGGGTGCCTCTTCTTAAACAAGAGTAGGTAAGCCCGTGGAATATATAGATCGCCATGGTCCGGGTGCCGATATAGGAAAATGCAGTCTGCCTTTCGGTCATCAGCATCAGTATTGCAAAGGTCATAAATGCGCCGACGGCATAGCAGATGATCCGGCAGAGGATGCCGGCTATCGGATCCTGCCCCAGAAATTCATAGCTGTAGCGTCCGTAGAAGATTTTTACAGACAGTTCTTTATGCCGGGGCTCCAGAACCAGAAAGATGATAAAGGCCGCGATACCCGCAAGGCTTACCAGGCGGGATACTCTCGTACGAAGTCTCGTGATCCAGGAACGGTCACAGTACATACCTGCCAGGAAAAATGGATAGAATACCAGGATCCTGGGGATGCTTAGGAAATTGCTGGGCATGCCGTCTACACACCCGATCAAAAGCCCCGCCGCGATAGATAACAAAAAGTGGTGCGGGATTTTTTTTACATATGGAGTCACAAGTCTCCAGACAAACAGGGCCAGGATGTACCAGAGCGAAAACTTCGGGAACATCAGCGCCAGGCTGGTGGGCCGGTGGAGCACCAGGGTATACAAAAGATAGTACACCACCTCATAGACCAGGTAGGGAACGCCAAGCTTCCAGATCAGTGCGGACAGGGACAGTTCCCGTTTGGAAAAATAGCCGGAAATGAAGATAAACGCCGGCATATGAAATGACACGATCAGCCATTTCAGTGTATATAAAAAGTCAGTGTGCTGGTAGCTGCCTTCCGTAAAATGGCCCAGCACTACCATCAGGATCAAAAAGGCCTTGCAGTTATCAAAAAGATAATCTCTCGGTTTTGTTGTCGATGACGACATAATCACTCCTCCCATCAAAGGAGATAATACTCTTTCCGATATAAGAAGACAAGTCATAAAATATATAAAAAAATAATTTCTGGCAGGGAGAAATGTATAAAATGTGAACAAAGTGTGAATGGGGACGTACACTTTTTGCAAAAGTGTACGTCCCCATTCACACTTTCCCCTGTCCCCATCCGGTGGTTACGGGGAGGGCAGGATGGTGGTGGCCAGTGTTGCCATATCCGAACCTTCCTGATCGGCGGTGCTTAAAGTCTCCATATTTACCGGTACGGTGAGTGTGGTCTCGGCTCCGTAGGTGGGAGCGGCCGCGTATTTTTCCAGGGCTGCGACCAGAGCTTCGGAGGCTTCATCGATAGAGTAATAGGTTCCCTGCTCGAACTCGTGGTAGGCATCGGCAAGGCTATTGTTGGGCGTGATCGTAACGTCGATCTGATAGCTGAAAAGCCCGGGCTCCAACCGGGGCGTTCCCACGGTGTAGCTGCTCTGCTTTAACAAATTCTGCATGGCGGCCTGGTAGCGGGCTACATAAGCTTGGCTCAGATCAGCCGGGGGATCGAAGGTGTCTGCCAGATACCACTCATAGGCCTCGTCCTCGGTGCGGTCCGTGTGCAGGGCAAATTGTGCGACCTCTCCTTTAAAGGAAGCGTCCAGGTAGGAGGTGAGGAAGTCCTGCATGTCATAGAGCGCGCCGAAGGTGTCGTAAGGCGTCATATACCCGGAAAGGGCAGATGCAAGGAAGCTCTGCAGATCCTCCTCTGCTATGGAAAAGCTGTCATCTGTTCTGGATACGGTAAGATCTGTGGTCGTTTCGGTCCCATATACAGGATCATCCGCAATGAGTTTCGTATCCGCCTCAAGGACTGCCAGCATGGTCTCTGTAAAATCTGCAGACGGCGGGTCGGCAGCCGTCTCCTCATTGGCAGCTCCCACTGTCTGTGCCAGATCAATGGGCGTGTACGTGATAGGGACAGAATAGACATCGTCACTTCGCTCAGAGGCAGAGGCTACCTCAAATTCAATGGAGGCAAAGGCAGCCTGGAGAAATTTAAGATAGGGCTCCTTTGCCTCTTCCGGGCACTGGATCACAAAATCAGCCCCGCTTTCTTCGAGCCCGGCATCCAGAAGTCTGGAAAATGCCGAAGGATCACCTTCTTTTAGCTCAGTGATGGTTTCGCCGGCATATTCATCCGCGGACTGGCCGGTGCAGCCCCATAAGAGTACAGGGCACAACAGAGTACACAACAAAAGGACGGAAAGCTTCCGCATAAAAACACCCCCTCGAAAAAGTGATAAAATTGTTATCTATATTGTACCATCGGACGAAAGCGGAGGCAATTGCGGAAACTGTCGATCCTTGAAATATGACTGGAAAAAGAAGGACAGATTATATATAATGATACCAGAGGAACGAAAGGAGAAGATTTCATGGAAATATTAAACATTGAACAGGAACTTAAGGAGAACTCCTATCCGGGCCGGGGGATTATCTTGGGGAAAACCCCTGACGGAACAAAGGCAGTGGCCGCATATTTTATTATGGGAAGAAGCGAGAACAGCCGGAACCGTATCTTCGTAGAAGATGGGGAAGGAATCCGCACTCAGGCATTTGATCCTTCCAAGCTGGTGGACCCAAGTCTGATCATCTATGCTCCGGTACGGGTGCTGGGCAATAAGACGATCGTGACCAACGGCGATCAGACAGACACCATCTATGAAGGAATGGACAAGCAGCTTACATTTGAACAGTCCCTGCGCTCAAGAGAGTTTGAGCCGGACGGACCGAACTATACGCCAAGAATCTCCGGTATCATGCATATCGAAAATGGGAAATACAACTATGCCATGTCTATCTTAAAGAGCAGCGACGGATCTCCGGAAAGCTGTCATCGCTATACCTTTGCTTATGAAAATCCAAAGGCGGGAGAGGGACATTTTATCCACACCTATCAGTGTGACGGCAATCCGCTGCCAAGTTTTGAGGGTGAGCCAAAAAGGATCCAGATTCCGGACGATATGGAAGCTTTTACCACCCTTTTATGGAACAGCTTAAATGAAGACAACAAGGTATCTTTGTTCGTGCGTTACATTGATATTCAGACAGGAACGTATGAGACGAAGATCGTAAACAAAAACCAATAATCCGGAAGGGAGAAGAGAAGATGAAAGAACTAGAATTAAAATATGGATGCAACCCGAATCAGAAGCCGTCCAGGATCTATATGGCAGACGGAAGCGAACTGCCGATCCAGGTGCTGAACGGACGGCCGGGATACATTAATTTCCTGGATGCCTTCAATGGCTGGCAGCTGGTCAGCGAGCTGAAGAAAGCCACCGGACTTCCGGCGGCTACATCCTTCAAGCATGTATCTCCGGCAGGTGCTGCGGTAGGGCTTCCGTTTTCCGAGACGCTGGCGAAAATCTACTGGGTAGACGACCTTGGGGAGCTTTCCCCGCTGGCCTGCGCCTATGCAAGAGCCAGAGGAGCAGACCGGATGTCTTCCTTTGGAGACTTTATTTCTCTGTCCGACGTCTGTGATGTGGATACGGCAAGGCTTATTAAGCGCGAGGTGTCCGACGGCGTGATTGCTCCTGGATATGAGCCGGAGGCGCTGGAAATCCTGAAGCAGAAGAAAAAAGGAAATTATAACGTGATACAGATCGACCCTGCCTATGAGCCGGCAAAGCTGGAGCACAAGGATGTGTTTGGCATTACCTTTGAGCAGGGAAGAAATGAGCTGAAGATCGACGATGAATTCTTCTCCAATATCGTGACAGAGAATAAAGAACTGACCGAGCAGGCAAAGATCGATCTGGCAATTTCCATGATCACCCTGAAATATACCCAGTCCAATTCTGTGTGCTTTGTAAAAGACGGACAGGCAATCGGTATCGGAGCCGGGCAGCAGTCCAGGATCCACTGTACCAGACTTGCAGGAAGCAAGGCAGACAACTGGTGGCTGCGCCAGTCTCCCCAGGTTATGAACCTTCCGTTCGTGGATTCGATCCGCCGTGCGGACCGGGACAATGCTATTGATCTTTATATCGGCGAGGATTACATGGATGTGCTCGCGGACGATGCATGGCCGAATATTTTCAAAGAAAAGCCGGAGGTATTTACCCGGGAGCAGAAGAGAGAATGGCTTGATAAGCTGACAGATGTTGCGCTTGGCTCGGATGCTTTCTTCCCATTTGGGGATAATATTGACAGAGCCAAGCGAAGCGGCGTGAAATATATCGCACAGCCGGGCGGCTCTGTGAGAGACGATCATGTGATCGACACATGCAATAAATATGGAATGGTGATGGCATTTACAGGTATCCGTCTGTTCCATCATTAAACAATCACAGAGGAGTGATCATTTGAAATCATATGATGTGATCATCGTAGGCGCAGGCCCGTCAGGGATTTTCTGCGCCTACGAGCTGATTAGGAAACAACCAGATTTAAAGGTGCTGATGATCGAGAAGGGGCGTTCCATTGAGAAACGCCAGTGCCCGAAACGGAAGACCAAGGTCTGCGTGGGCTGTAAGCCTTGCTCCATCACCACCGGATTTGCAGGGGCAGGTGCCTTTTCCGACGGCAAACTGTCCCTTTCGCCGGATGTGGGCGGTACATTGCCTGAGATCTTAGGCTATGACCGGGCAGAGAAGCTGATCCACGAGGCTGATGAGATTTATCTGAAATTCGGCGCAGACAAGAAGGTCTACGGAATCGATGATTACCAGGCTATCGAGCAGATCCGCACCAAGGCCATCCAGGCGAATTTAAAGCTGATCGAATGTCCCATCCGCCATCTGGGAACGGAAGAGGGCTATAAGATTTATACCCGTCTCCAGGAGCATTTGCTGGAGCAGGGCGTAGAGATCCGCTTCATGACGATGGTTCAGGATCTGATCGTAGAGGATGGAAGAGCAAAAGGCGTGGTGACAGAAGACGGTGAAAGCTTTTACGCTCCGGAGATCGTGGTGGGCATAGGCAGGGAAGGATCCGGCTGGTTTGCCGACATCTGCAAGAAACACGGCATCGAGACCAGAAACGGAACCGTGGATGTAGGCGTCCGTGTAGAGGTCCGGGATGAGATCATGAAGGAGCTGAACGAAAAGCTGTATGAAGCAAAGCTGGTGTATTACACACCTACTTTCGACGACAAGGTCCGGGTGTTCTGCACCAATCCCTCCGGCGAGGTGGCGACAGAGTATTACGATGACGGGCTGGCGGTAGTTAATGGACATGCCTACAAGTCTCGGGATATGAAGACCAATAATACCAATTTTGCTCTGCTGGTATCCAAGAATTTTACCGAACCCTTCCGTTCGCCTATTGAATATGGAAAGCATATCGCACGGCTTGGAAATATGTTAAGCGGCGGAAAGATCCTGCTCCAGAGATACGGGGACTTCCGCAGAGGCAGACGGACTACGGATGAGCGTCTGGTGAGGAATAATATTGTGCCGACCCTGAAGGATGCGGTGCCGGGAGATCTGTCCTTAGTCTTCCCCCACCGGATCATGGTAGCCATCGATGAGATGATCCAGGCACTCGATAAAGTGACGCCCGGGATTGCGTCAGACGAGACATTGCTCTACGGTGTGGAGGTAAAATTTTATTCAAATAAAGTGGTAGTAAATCAGGAGTTTGAAACGAACCTGCCCGGCCTTCGGACCATGGGAGACGGAGCGTCTATTACCAGAGGACTTCAGCAGGCTTCGGCCAATGGCTTGTGGGTGGCAAGATGTATCCTGGAAAAATAAATAGGAGGCTGCCAGAGAAAGAAACGGTTGTATATTCGAAAGAAATCGAATATAATAGAAGAGTCGGGTGCAGATTGTGCAAAAAAACCGGCGAATAAGTCAAAACTATGGAGGAATCGGTAAGTTATGGCAAAATATTTTGGAACAGACGGATTCCGCGGAGAGGCTAATGAAGTACTGACCGTGGAACACGCATTTAAAGTAGGAAGATATCTGGGCTGGTATTACGGACAGGAGCATAAGGCAAGGGTCGTGATCGGAAAGGACACCAGAAGAAGCAGCTATATGTTTGAGTATGCACTGGCAGCAGGACTGACCGCGTCAGGAGCAGATGCATACCTTCTCCACGTGACCACCACACCCAGCGTGTCTTATGTGACGAGGACAGAGGATTTTGACTGTGGCATCATGATCTCTGCAAGCCACAATCCTTTCTATGATAATGGAATAAAGATCATCAACGGCAAGGGCCATAAGATGGAGGCAGAGGTAGAAGAAAAGATTGAAGCGTATATTGACGGCGAGACAGGAGAGCTGCCGCTGGCAAAGAAGGAAGCCATTGGCCGGACAATCGACTATGCGGCCGGACGCAACCGCTACATCGGGCATCTGATCTCCCTGGCTACCAGATCCTTTAAAGATATGCGGATCGGGCTGGACTGTGCAAATGGAAGTGCATTTGCCATTGCAAAGAGCGTATATGATGCCTTAGGAGCCAAGACCTATGTGATCAATAATGAACCGGACGGCACCAATATCAATACCAACTGTGGCTCCACCCATATCGAAGTACTGCAGGAATATGTCAAGGAGAAACAGCTTGATATTGCGTTCGCCTTTGACGGAGACGCGGATCGCTGCATCGCCGTGGATGAAAACGGCAAAGTGGTGGACGGGGATCTGATCCTCTATGTCTGCGGAAAATACTTAAAGGAACAGGGAAGACTGGAGGGCGACACCATCGTCACCACCATCATGTCCAATCTGGGACTTTACAAGGCCTGTGATAAAGTTGGAATCAAATATGAGAAGACGGCAGTAGGCGACAAATATGTATATGAAAATATGATGAAGAACAATTTCTGCCTGGGCGGAGAACAGTCCGGACACATTATTTTCAGCAAGCATGCTACTACAGGAGACGGTATCCTGACCTCCCTGATGGTGATGGAAGTGGTTATGGAGAAGAAACAGTCTCTTGCAAAACTGACCGAAGAGGTGAAGATTTATCCGCAGCTTCTGAAGAACGTACGGGTGGCAGACAAGAAGACAGCACGGGAAAATCCAAAGGTTGTGCAGGCAGTAGACGCGGTGACAGAGGCACTGGGAGACGATGGACGGATCCTGGTAAGAGAAAGCGGCACTGAGCCTGTGATCCGTGTCATGGTGGAAGCAGCTACGGATGAACTGTGTGAAAAATATGTAGACCAGGTCATTGACGTAATGAAGTCAGAAGGGCTGGTCACAGCATAGAAAGAAGAAACAAAAAAAGAAAAGTAATAAAAAAGGGTTCTCTCCTAGATGGAGTGGAACCCTTTTCCTATGATCTCGCTGGTGTTGGAAATTAATAAAAATGCGTCCGGTGAATTTTCTTTGATGAAATTACGGAGCCGCACCGCTTCGATCCGGCTTAAAACTGTCAGGATCAGGTACTTGTCGTCTCCGGAAAACGCACCCTGGGCCAGAACAACGGTAGCGCTTCGGTGCAGATCATCGTTGATGAATTTGCAGATTGGTTCCGGGTCAGCACAGACTACGTTGAAATACTTGGACAGGTTCAGGCTCTCGATAAATCCGTCGATCATAAAAGAGCGAAGGAACAGTCCCAGGAAGGAATAGAGTCCGGTGGTGATCCCGAACACAAAGCAACCGGCCAGGGTGATGAAAAAGTCTGTGGCCAGGAGAGCCTTCCCGATGTCTGCACTGGTATATTTCTTCATGATCATGGCGATGATATCTGTACCGCCGCTGGAAGCGCCGATGTTGAACAGAATTGCTGATCCTACGGCAGGAAGGGCGATGGCAAACGCAAGCTCCAGAAGAGGCTGGTCGGTCAGTGGCTGCTGCATAGGACAGATCCGGTCCAGGAGAGATAATGTGACAGACAAAAGGATACTGCTGTAGGCGGTTTTGGCCGCAAACTTTTTGCCAAGGATCACGAATCCGATCAGGAGCAGAGCCATGTTCGCGATAAATGAAAAGTCACTGGCAGAGATTACGCCGGTTTTGGCAACCAGAACGGCCAGACCGGTGATGCCGCCGAAGGTGAAGTTGTTGGTAAACTTAAAGAAGTATGTGCCAACAGCCATAATAAGTGTGCTTACGGTAAGCAGTCCGAAGTTTTTTGCTTTTGATTTCATGATATACATTCCCCAACATACTTTTAGCGCCGGTATACTCCAATACGTCGGCGCCATTTTTATCTGATTTAATCCACTCAAAATTGTAACGCCGAAGGATAGAAAAGTCAACGAATAGATGAAGATTGTAATAATTTGCATGAGGATTTTGAAATCCGCACATAATAGGTGCGTAAGGAGGATGGAAAAGATGTATAAGTATCTGCCGATCACGGATGTGTACGCAAGAGAAATCCTGGATTCCAGGGGAAACCCTACGGTAGAGGTGGAACTTCTGGCGGGCGAACGGTACTGGGGGCGATCAGGTGTTCCCTCCGGGGCGTCTACCGGGAAATATGAGGCAGTAGAGCTCCGGGATAAAGAGGAAAGATATGGGGGACTGGGAGTCCGGCAGGCAGTGGAGCATGTCAATGCCAGGATTGCCCCGGAGATTATTGACCTGAATGTGTTTGACCAGGCGTTCCTGGATCTGACACTTAAAAAGCTGGATGGAACGGAGGACAAATCGAACCTGGGAGCAAATGCCACACTGGGAGTGTCTATGGCGGCGGCAAGAGCGGCGGCGGAGGCTCTCAGGATGCCATTGTATGCCTATCTTGGCGGCACCAATGCGAAGAAGATGCCTGTGCCAATGATGAATATTATGAACGGAGGGCGTCATGCGGATAATATCATAGATCTTCAGGAATTTATGATTATGCCTGCAGGAGCCTGCTGTTTCCAGGAAGGGCTCCGGATGTGCGGAGAGATTTATCATACATTGAAAACACTTCTGAAGGACAGCGGGCATGCGACGGCAGTAGGGGATGAAGGCGGCTTTGCTCCGAATTTAAAAGGTGCGAAGGAAGTGTTGGAATTTATGATGCGTGCTGTGGAAAAGGCAGGATACCGGCCTGGCGTGGACATCGTGTTTGCTCTGGATGCGGCGGCCTCAGAGCTTTTTGACAGGCAGTTTCACAAATATGTGTTTGAAGGTGAGGGAGAGATCCGTTCTACAGAAGAAATGATCGATTATTACGAGGGACTTGCGGAAAGCTTCCCCATTGTTTCGATTGAAGACCCGCTGGATGAGGAAGACTGGGAAGGCTGGGAACTTTTGACCACAAGGCTGGGGATGCATATGCAGCTGGTAGGAGACGACTTGTTTGTGACCAATACCGGACGGCTGAAAAAGGGGATTGAAAAGGGCGCTGCCAATGCAATCCTGGTAAAGGTAAATCAGATCGGAACTCTGACCGAGGCCTTTGACGCCATAGAGACCGCGCATCATGCCGGATATCGCACGATTTTGTCCCACCGCTCGGGTGAAACGGCAGACACGATCATTGCAGATATTGCAGTGGCGTATGGAGCGGGGCAGATCAAAGCCGGAGCGCCCTGCCGCATGGAACGGGTGGAAAAGTACAACAGGCTTCTTCGGATAGAAGAACGTCTGGGAGATATAGCCGAATACAGGAATCCCTTTTGCTAGAACGGGATTCGTTCCGGCGGTCATGTGAACTGTGGGAAACCGGAAATTTGCGCTTGCTATCAGGAACTTCCTGTGATAGAATATATATGGCTTATCCGCAGGAGGTGTTGAAAGTGGAAATCTTAAAAACGGTATTAATGATTATATTTGCAATAGACTGTATCGCATTGACGGCCATCGTCTTAATGCAGGAAGGAAAGACACAGGGCCTTGGAACGATCGGAGGAATGGCTGACAGTTACTGGGGGCAGAATAAAGGCCGTTCCATGGAAGGAACGCTTGTAAAGTCTACGAAGTTTCTGGCGATCCTGTTTATTGTACTGGCGGCAGTGTTGAATTTGAAAGTATTTGCTTAAGAAGCACAAGAGAAAGAATCAGTAGGACACTCCTTCAATAGGAGTGTCCTTTTCCGATATTGGGGAGAATCATAAATGCAGGAAACAGACAGAAATTTTGAAAAAAGAAAAAAAGTAATCTATCAGTTTATGCAGGACGAGCTGTATGTACCAATGAAATTAAAAGAAATCGCCGCTGTTCTTCGGATTTCCAGGGAAGAAAAAGAGGAATTAAGGGCAGTGCTGAATGAACTGGAGACAGAAGGTAAGATTTCGTTAAGTAAAAGGGGAAAATACAGTATCAGCAAAGAAAAGCATCAGACAGGATGCTTCCGGGCAAATTTGAAAGGCTTTGGATTTGTGACGGTAGAAGACGAAGCGTCCGACATATATATTGGTGCGGAGTATACCGGAGGAGCTATGGACGGCGATACGGTAGAGATAGCGCTTTTGAAGACGGACGGACCGGGGCACGGGGAAGGAAAGGTGACAAAGATCCTGAAGAGGGGCATCACAAAGGTGGTGGGCCTCTATCAGCCGGGTGCCGGAAAGAAATACGGATTTGTGATCCCGGATAATCAGAAGATCGGGATGGACGTCTTTATCCCGATCGAGCGTTCCATGGGAGCGGTAAGCGGTCATAAGGTGGTGGCAGAGCTTACCTCCTACAGGGAGAGGGGGCGCAAACCGGAGGGAAAGATCGTGGAGATCATCGGGCATGTAAATGACCCGGGGACGGATATCCTGTCTATCGTCAAGGGGTATGATCTGCCTATGGAGTTCCCGGAGAAGGTTTTAAATCAGGCCGCCCGGGTGGCAAAGCCGGTAAGCGAGGCGGACATGAATGGGAGAAAAGATTTAAGGGACTGGCAGATGGTGACCATCGACGGCGAGGATGCCAAGGACTTGGACGACGCAGTTTCTGTGGTACAGGAGGGCGAAGACTATATCCTGGGCGTTCATATCGCAGATGTGACCAACTATGTACAGGAAAACAGTGCACTGGACCGGGAAGCCTATGAGCGGGGAACCAGTGTGTATCTGGTAGACCGGGTGATCCCCATGCTGCCCCATACATTGTCTAATGGGATCTGTTCTCTGAACGCAGGAGAGGACCGGCTGGCGCTTAGCTGTATCATGCGGGTGGATCCATCCGGACATGTAACAGATCATGAGATCGCAGAGACGGTGATCCATGTGGACCAGCGGATGAGTTATACCAGTGTGAATAAGATCCTGGAGGATGAGGATCCGGAAGAAATAGCAAAATACCGGGAATTTGTGCCGATGTTCCAGCGGATGAGAGCTCTGTCCCGTATCATCCGGCAGCGCAGGCATCAGCGGGGATCCATTGACTTTGATTTTCCTGAGACGAAGATCATTCTGGACTCCAAAGGAAGGCCGACAGAATTAAAGCCCTATGAAAGAAATACGGCGACCCGGCTGATCGAGGATTTCATGCTGCTGGCAAACGAGACAGTGGCGGAGGAATATTATTGGCGGGAACTGCCGTTTTTATACCGGACCCATGAAGCTCCGGATGATGAGAAGATCCGGGCTTTGGCAACCTTTATCAATAATTTTGGCCATTCGATGCATCTTGGCACAGGCGAGGTGCGGCCAAAGGAGATCCAGAAGCTGCTGGCAAAAGTAGAGGGACGTCCGGAGGAACCATTGATCTCAAGACTGGCCCTCCGTTCTATGAAGCAGGCCAGATATACGGCGGAAAATACCGGGCATTTCGGACTGGCGGCTAATTATTATACTCATTTTACGTCCCCAATCCGCAGGTATCCGGATCTGCAGATCCACCGGATCATCAAGGATAATCTGCGGGGAAGGATGAATGAAAAGAAGATCGGGCATTATCAGTCGATTCTTCCTGAGGCAGCAAAGCACTCCAGTGAGATGGAGCGGCGGGCTGATGAAGCGGAGCGGGAGACAATAAAGCTTAAAAAAGTGGAATATATGCAGGAGCGTCTCGGAAATGTATATGAAGGTGTCATCTCCGGCATTACCAAATGGGGGATGTATGTGGAGCTGCCGAATACAGTAGAGGGCCTGGTGCATGTAGTAAACATGCGGGACGACCATTATGAATACGATGAAAGCAGGTATGAAATGACAGGAGTTCATACCGGTCGGACATATAAGCTGGGACAGCCGCTTTGGATCAGGGTGATCGGCGCAGACCGCCTGCAGCGGACGATTGATTTTGAGATTGCGGAGGAAGGAGATGAGGACGATGGCGAAAAAGAGTGGTATGAAGCTGATCGCAAATAATAAAAAGGCGTATCATGACTATTTTATTCTGGAGACCTACGAGGCGGGAATCGCCCTGCACGGGACGGAGGTAAAGTCTCTCCGGATGGGAAAATGCAGCATCAAGGAGGCATTTATCCGTGTGGAGAATGAAGAGGTATACGTTTACGGCATGCATATCAGTCCCTATGAAAAGGGAAATATTTTCAATAAGGATCCCCTGCGTGTCCGCAAACTCTTGCTCCATAAATCAGAGATCCGCAAGCTTCTTGGGAAGACCAAGGAGAAGGGGATGACTCTGGTGCCACTGAAGGTCTATTTTAAAGATAGTCTGGTGAAGGTGGAGATCGGCCTTGCAAAAGGAAAGAAATTATATGACAAGAGGCAGGATATCGCAAAGAAAGACCAGCAAAGAGAAGCACAAAGAGACTTTAAGGTCCGTAATTTCGGTTAGATAAGGGAGGAATCAAAAGGATGGTACCGACAAAGAAAGAGGATTTAAGAAATCTGGTCACAGAGACCACAAAAGAAGTATACGAAGAGCTGACGCCCCATCTGCTCCAGCTTATCAATCAGACTCAGCGCAATCCGGGCCTTACAGATGCACAGAAGCAGGATGAGATATCGGTACATATGATGGGATATGTAAAATCCTGTACGAACGAGATTATTATTGAGGTGCTTTCGGAAATTCTGGGACTGGGGGACGAAGAAGAATGAAATACTGTATTAAATGCGGAGAAAAGGTAAATGATGATGCACAGTTCTGCCCGGGATGCGGTGCAAAGATACCGGAAGGGACAGAGGAGAAGAAACAAAGCTATGACGGGCAGCAGGAACAGTACACTTATCAGAGCGCAGGAGGCCCGGAATATTTTCACTCAGAAGATGTGCGCCAGAATAAGGCTATGGGAGTGCTTTCGTATATCGGAATCCTGGTGCTGATCCCGCTTCTTGCCGGGAATAAGCAGTCAGAATATGTGCGGTTCCATCTGAACCAGGGCGCGGTGCTGTTCATTATCTCGGCGATTGTCAATATTTTAGATGAACATGGATTTTTCGGGATTTCTCTGTTTCATCTAATAGATTTTGGGATTTTCGGACTGGTGCTGGATCTTTTGAATCTGATCCTGTTTATCATGATGATCATTGGGATCGTGAGCGCCTGCCGGGGGACAAAGGTGGAGCTTCCGGTGATCGGGCAGATCAGGCTGGTGAAATGAAAAATAGTGCCCTCCGTCTGGTAAACTAAGGCACTATTTTGAAACTAACATTTACCGGCGACCCGTAAGAGCCACCGGTAAAGATTACTCAATCGTGATCAGCTTTGGCTGTTCTTCCTGTTTTTGTACTTCCTGTGGGATCTGCAGCGTGAGGACGCCATCCTTAAATGCGGCTTTGATGTCCTCCTGCGTTACATCCTCGCCTACATAGAAACGTCTGTTGCAGGTGCCGGTGTAGCGTTCTTTATGGATGCATTTTCCGCGGGCGTCTTTCTCTTCCTTGGTTTCGTTTTTGTGAGCGGTAATTGTCAGGTAGCCGTCCTTTAAGTCAGCCTTGATATCCTCTTTGGCATATCCGGGCAGTTCCATTTCTACCAGGTAATTACCGTCTTTTTCGTGGATATCTGTTCTCATGACCTGGCTGGATGTGCCGTCGTAAGAACGAGTAAAAAACGGATCATTGAACATGTCATCAAATAAACTGTTAAAACCTCTGTTTGCAAGTAACATCATACATACCTCCTAAAATCTATTACAATATTATAGTTTCTATCAAACCCTTGATTTATGTGATCGGGGGCAGATGTTTTGCCCCCGTTATTTTAATTATCCTTCAATGGCAATGCTGTTATTGGCTTCTACAGCCTTTGCATTTTTCTTTGGAAGGCTCAGCTTCAGGATACCATCTTCAAATTTGGCTTTTACATCCTCCTGGGTAACGGCATCTCCTACATAGAAACTTCTCTGCATGGTTCCCGCATACCGTTCCTTCCGGATGTATTTGCCTTTCTTATCCTGCTCGTCCTTATCGAGTCCCTTAGCTGCGGAGATAGTCAGATAACCATTGTCCAGCTGTACGCTGATCTCATCTTTCTTGAAGCCTGGCAGATCGACATCTAACTCGTAGCCCTCATCGTGTTCCCGGATATCGGTCTTCATCATGTTCTTTGCGTGTTTTCCATATAACGGATTCTTTCTTCCCCAGAATTCTCTGTCAAATCTGTCAAACGGGAAATCCATCCAATCATCATCAAATAAGTTCTCTCCAAAAATACTAGGCATCATCATAAGTCATTTCTCCTTTCATGCTGAAACATCAAATTAAAATTTTTATGAGCCGTTTTCACGGCTGCCATCAGCACTCTTGAAGTTGTCTCAAGTGTTGTAAGCAAATGGAAACTTAAGATTCGGAAACCTGTCTTTTTGTTCCTTTTCTTTTGTTCTGTCTGTACTATAACACGCATTGTTAGCGCTGTCAAGAGGTGAGTGCTAATTTTTTAAAAAATTTTTCGGGGAGTTTTCGGGGGCGTAAAAAGTATGGAGAAAATTTCTACTGACAATACAATAAAACACGTATAGTTTGTCAAATACTCTGTTATAATTTCTCCATAATAATTGTTCATCTGCAATTTCACATAGATAAGAGGTTTCAATAAATAACGGATCAAGATACATATAACCGGACAAATAAAAATCCAGTTTTTATTAACCAGGGATGTCGAGGCTCCTTTACTCCATTGTACCGGGATTTCTGTCGGCAGCTTAGAAAAAGACAAAGTCCCAATAATCAGGCATAGTACGGTAATCGTTGTCCAGGTAAGCATACTTCCCCATATATGCAAAAAGCTGATGGAATCCAATTTGAAAACGGTTTGATTATATAAGCCGGTTCGATCTTCTACGTCTTTTATAGTCATGTTATACATCCCCTTTCAGGCAGCTCTGTTTTATCTTAATATAGGCTGTAAACAAGGTTTACAGTCAAGTATTTATCAAAGATATTTCCTCTTTTTTATTCATTCAGCCTGCCGCTTCTAAGCGGAGTAACAAAAACCGCTTTCTTATAAAAAAGTGCCTGCTGATTAGACAGCAAAGGCACTTTGTGCGAACTATATTTTCCTTTTCGCCCGTATCAGCAGCATCATGGGACGGCGCATTTCATCCTCCATACCGTCAAGGTGCATCAGCTCTTTTGGAGGTTTTGGTTCGATGACATGTTCCAGCCGAAAGCCCAGGCGGAGCAGGGTCTCCAGATAAGTGGTCAGTGTCCGGTGGTATTTGACCACATGTTCTCCAAGAAATACAGCGTCCCGCTGGCCTTCATAATAATAATTGTCCACCGGAAAATGCAGGATCTGACCGTTCTCATCATAATACCAGTCCTGGGATCCGTAAGCGGTAAAGACCGGATGCTCTACAGAAAAAAGAAGGGTTCCGCCGGGCTTTAGCCATGCACGGATATTCTGGCTGAGGGCGTCAAAATCTCTGACATAGTGGAAAGCCAGAGAACTGAACACGATGTCAAAGGTTTCAGCAGGAAAGCTCAGATCTTCCATAGCAGTGCGGCGGTATGTGATTTTAGGATCTGCGTTTTTTTTGCGGGCGATCTCCAGCATTTTTTCTGACAGATCAATGCCGGTCACGTGCAAAGCACCGTGATTGGCAGCATATTTGCAGTGCCATCCATACCCGCAGCCCAAATCTAGCATGGAACAGCCATGAAAGTCCGGAAGGATTGCCTGAAGCGCAGGCCATTCTCCCGCACCTTCAAGTCCGTATATGGAACGGGGCATTTCACTGTATTTCTGAAAAAATGAGTTTCCATCATATTTATTTTCTTTCAAGGCTATTCCTCCTCATTTGCGGGAGGCTTTATAGAGCCGTCAGAAGAATCAGAATCCTCATTGTCGGAAAGTCTGAAAATTTTGATAGTCCCGGTGCGGTTCAGATGCATCAGAAGCGACAGGCCGATGGGGAAGCCAAACAGCCCGACTGCGCCAAAGAGCTGGACTCCGGCAAACATGCTGACCAGGGTAACCACCGGGTGAAGGCCGATCTGGCTTCCGACGATCTTAGGCTCGATGATGTTGCGCACAATGGTGATAAATATGTAGAGACCGATCAGTTTTAAGGCCATAGGATAGTCGCCAAGGATTGCCGTGATCACAGCCCAGGGAATCATAATGCCTCCGGTGCCAAGTACCGGCAGAATATCGAAGACCGCAATGCAGAGTGCGAGCAGTAATGCGAAATCAATCCGGAATAGGGTAAAGCCTAAAAAGAGTTCCGCAAAAGTAATACTCATGATCAGGGCGTAGGAACGGATACAGACAAACAGTGTTCCGACCACATATTGTTTGACCTGCAGGAAAATATCACGGGCCCATCCGTTTAGCTGCCGCATGCAAAATGCTGTCAGACGGTCATAGTCCATAGCAATAAAGAAGGTAGAGACGACCATTAAAACCAGCTTGATGAACAGCATAGGAAGTGAGGAGGCAATGCCGGAGATTGCCTCCATGCTGCTAAGCGACAGATTTGAGACCAGGCTTCGCAGCGACTGCATAAACTGTCCCCACAAATAGTCTACTGTATCCAGAATGGTTGGATCGGCCTGCTCTAAAGCTCGTTCCAGTTCCACAAAAAGGTCTCCCAGAACAGGGTTAACATAGATCCGGAAGATCTGAGGGAGCTGCTGCACAAGATCGCTGATGAAGGAAAAAGCCCGGATACTTGCGAGAACCAGGAAGGTACCGATGGTCCCGTAAAAAATAAGGACCATAAGAACTGCCACCAGGCGCCTGGGAAGCCGTGTCTTTTCAGAGACAAAACGGATCGGATGCTTCAGGATATAGGCGATAAAAAGCGCCGCGACAAAGGGGAACAGCAGAGTCAGTGCGAACTGCAGCGCCAAAAAGACTGCGGCGATGATGATTGCAAAATACAAAAAGTTTATGATAAATTTTTTCCGTTTTTCCATTAAAAAGGTCCCTCGTTCACTAAAAAAATATTTGTGATGTCTGTTTTAAGACATACTATATTAAGAATAGCGGAGATGCAGGCAGGTGTCAACAAAGGAACGGGGATTTGGGGACTTTTTAACCGGAAATAAGCGGACATAACAGCTTTTTATGGGTTGACAGGCAAAAAAGCCTCGCATATAATAAAACAGACTACAGAAATCACGTCTGCACACCAGGAGAGACATTCAGGGCTTGTACTGGTTTCGACGGGGGTCTGGAAGTTGGGGAAGCCATCCGTAGCGGGACACTACGTTAAAAGTTCCATCTAAATATAAACGCAGACGATAGACAGTTAGCGTACGCTGCCTAATTTGGCAGTAGTCGGCCTCGGGTCATCCGCTGCCTGAGTTACCGGCTTCAACGAGGCGGAGCACTTCACCTCCAAAGCTTTGAGGAGATGGAAGAATTTATGAAGCTACTAAAGTCTGTAACCTGTCATTAGGTGACTGACCGAGGGAATGTTAAAATAATGACTGTGATGGGAGATGCCCTGATGGATGGGCTTTCGGACGCGGGTTCGATTCCCGCCAGGTCCATTTGAGAGATTTCAGATGTCTGAAGAGCAGATGTCGGGGATCTCTTATTTTTTTACAGGCGTTATTAATGTTTCACAAAAAAATCATACTTGCCTGTTATGATAAGGAAAAACGGAGGGCCAAATTATGGAAAAAATAAAGATATTGGTTGTAGATGATGAAAGCAGGATGCGGAAACTGGTCCGGGATTTTCTGGAAAGAGAAGGGTTTGAGGTGTTAGAGGCGGGAGACGGCGTAGAAGCTATGGATCTTTTTTATGAAGAAAAGGAAGTGGCGCTTGTCATCCTGGATGTCATGATGCCTAAAATGGATGGCTGGCAGACATTAAGAGAAATCCGTCAGACCTCCCAGGTGCCGGTGATCATGCTGACCGCCCGGTCCGAAGAAAGAGATGAGCTCCAGGGCTTTAAGCTTGGAGTAGACGAATATATTTCCAAACCTTTCAGCCCCAAGATTCTGGTGGCAAGAGTGGAGGCTGTCCTTCGGCGCAGCCACGCCGTAGGCGTCGGAGAGGTGCTGGAGGCAGGAGGCATTACAGTAGATAAGGCGGCGCATCAGGTTAAGATCGACGGGAAAGAGATTGACCTCAGCTTTAAGGAGTTTGAGCTGATGGCCTATTTCGTGGAAAATCAGGGGATTGCTCTTTCCAGAGAAAAAATCCTGAACAATGTGTGGAATTATGATTATTTTGGAGATGCCAGAACGATTGATACGCATGTGAAAAAGCTCCGGAGCAAAATGGGAGAAAAGGGGAATTATATAAAAACCATCTGGGGTATGGGTTATAAATTCGAGGTAGATTCATAGATGAAATATTCAATAAAGAAGCAGATGATCGCCATCTTTATCGGGCTTCTGGCCTGTATGGTCGTGGCCCTTCTGGTGATCAACATGACATTCCTGGAACCTTACTATATTCAGAACAAGGAGAAAAGCTTCCGGGAAATGTACGAGACGCTGAACCAGGTGGCTCAGGATCAGTCGTATTCAGATGAAGAGGTATCCAGTGATGTGGCAAAACAGGCGGAACGGAACAACCTGTCGTTTCTGATCATAGATGAGACCACTGGAAACAAATATACAAATGTTTATAATCAGGAGATGCTGTTTAATCAGCTTCTGGGATATGTGATCAACCAGTCACAGCAAAATGCAGAGATACTGGAGAGCACGGACGCCTATCAGATGCTTCAGGCAAAAGATCCCTGGAATGAGACGGAATATCTGGTCATGTGGGGGAATTTTGAAGACGGCAGCCAGTTCCTGATGCGCAGCCCGCTGGAGAGTATGCGGGAAAGTGCGGCTATCTCGAACCGGTTTCTGATATATATCGGAAGTGTTCTGATTCTGGCGGCGGGCGCCCTGGTGTGGTACTTTTCAAAAAAGCTGACAGATCCGATCCGGGAGCTGGCGAACCTGTCAGATCAAATGGCAAATCTGGACTTTGAGGCGAAGTACACAAGCGGCGGCAAAAATGAGATCGGAGAGCTGGGCGCGAATTTTAACAGGATGTCCAGCAGGCTGGAAAGTACGATCTCGGAGTTGAAAAAGGCAAATAACAGTCTGCTGAAGGATATCGAGCAAAAGGAAAAGATGGAAGAAATGAGGAATGAGTTCCTGGGAAATGTTTCTCATGAGCTGAAGACTCCGATTGCTCTGATACAGGGTTATGCCGAAGGGTTAAAGGACGGCGTCAATGATGATGCGGAGAGCAGGGATTTTTACTGTGACGTGATCATGGATGAGGCCATGAAGATGAACCAGATGGTAAAGAATCTTCTGACGTTGAACCAGCTGGAATTCGGTGACGAGGATATCAGCTTTGAGAGATTTGACCTGGCGGCACTGATCCGGGGAGTGCTCCAGAGTATGGAGATTTTAGCGCAGCAGGATGAACTGAAGATTATTTTCCGTCAGGAAAGCCCGGTATATGTATGGGCAGATGAATTTAAGACGGAACAGGTGGTGCGGAACTATGTAAGCAATGCCTTCCACCATGCATCTGGCGATAAGGTGATCGAGGTTAAGATCCAGAGGGAGGGCAAAAAGGCAAGGACCAGTGTGTTCAATACCGGCACGCCGATTCCGGAGGAGGATTTAAAGCATATCTGGGAGAAATTTTATAAAGTAGATAAAGCCCATACCAGAGAATATGGCGGGAACGGTATCGGTCTTTCCATTGTAAAGGCGATCATGGAGTCGTTCCACCAGGAGTATGGTGTGAAGAATTATGACAATGGTGTTGAATTCTGGTTTGAACTTGATGTAGAATAAAAAAATACCAGAATATAGAGAGTAAAGGAGCCGATATCTTGATAGCGATTATAGATTATGATGCGGGAAATGTAGGAAGTGTGGAGAAGGCCTTGAAATTTCTGGGGCAGGATGTGGTGACCACCAGAGATGCAGAGAAAATCCTGGCAGCGGACAAAGTAATCCTTCCCGGTGTAGGGGCTTTTGGAGATGCCATGGAAAAGCTGAAAGGCTATGGCCTGTGCGGCGTGATCCATGAGGTGGCGGATAAGGGGATTCCTTTCCTTGGAATCTGTCTGGGCCTTCAGCTGTTATTTGAAAGAAGCGATGAAGCGCCGGGGACAGAAGGACTGGGGATACTGAAAGGAGAGATCCTGAAGCTTCCGGAAAAAGAAGGGTACAAGATCCCGCACATGGGCTGGAATTCTCTGGAGCTTTCCGGTGACGGGCGTTTATTCCAGGGGCTTCCCCGGGAACCCTATGTCTATTTTGTCCACTCTTATTATCTGAAAGCAGAGGATGAACGGATCGTGAAGGCCAGTACGGAATATACCACGCATATTCATGCCTCGGTAGAGCAGGGCAATATATTTGCCTGCCAGTTCCATCCGGAGAAGAGCGGTAATGTGGGACTGAAAATATTGAAGAATTTTGTGGAATTGTAAAACGGAGGGGACAAAGGATGCATACAAAAAGGATCATTCCCTGCCTGGACGTAAAAGACGGGCGTGTGGTAAAGGGTGTTAATTTTGTGGATTTGAAGGATGCGGGAGATCCGGTAGAGATCGGAGCTGCCTACGATAAAGCTGGCGCGGACGAACTGGTCTTCCTGGATATAACAGCCTCTTCAGATGACAGAAATACGGTGGTGGACATGGTGCGCCGGGTGGCCGAGACGGTGTTTATTCCGTTTACTGTGGGAGGAGGTATCCGCACGGTAGATGACTTTAAAGTGCTTCTCAGGGAGGGAGCGGATAAAATATCTATTAATTCTTCTGCTATCAATACGCCGGGACTGATTTCGGACGCGGCGGATAAGTTCGGCAGCCAGTGTGTGGTAGTGGCGATCGATGCCAAGAGGCGGGAGGATGGAACCGGATGGAACATCTATAAAAATGGCGGCCGCATCGATGTGGGTATTGATGCGCTGGAATGGGCGGCTAAAGTAGAAAAGCTGGGAGCGGGAGAGATTCTTCTGACCAGTATGGACTGTGATGGAACGAAGGCAGGATATGATCTGGAGCTTACCAAAGCTGTTGCCGAGACCGTAAACATACCGGTGATTGCTTCCGGCGGCGCGGGAAGTCTTTCGCATTTCTACGATGCGCTGACGGAAGGAAAAGCGGATGCGGCGCTGGCAGCTTCACTGTTCCATTATAAGGAGCTGGAAATCCGGGAAGTGAAGGAATACCTGCGGGATAAAGGCGTTCCGGTACGTCTGTAAGGGGGAAATATGAGTGCGATAAATAATGACTGGCTGGATGCATTAAAAGAAGAGTTTAAAAAGCCATATTATAGAAAATTATTTGAGACAGTAAATCAGGAGTACCGGACGAGGCAGATCTTTCCGCCGGCAGATGATATCTTCAACGCCTTTCATCTGACGCCGCTTCATAAGGTAAAAGCTGTAATCCTGGGACAGGATCCGTATCACAATGTAGGACAGGCTCACGGTTTGTGCTTTTCGGTACAGAAAGGAGTGGAGATCCCGCCATCGCTTGTGAATATTTATCAGGAGCTGCATGATGACCTGGGATGTCAGATCCCGGAACATGGATGCCTGACAAAATGGGCCGAGCAGGGGGTGCTGATGCTCAATACAGTTCTTACCGTGCGTGCACACCAGGCAAATTCTCACCGGGATATCGGGTGGGAAGAGTTTACCGATGCGGCGATCCGGGCGCTGAATACCCAGGACCGGCCTATCGTGTTCATCCTGTGGGGAAGTCCGGCGCAGAGGAAGGCCCGGATGCTGAATAACCCGAACCACTTGATTCTAAAAGCGCCGCATCCAAGCCCGCTCTCGGCTTACCGGGGATTTTTCGGAAGCAGGCCTTTCAGCCAGACCAATGCTTTCCTGGAAGCCCATGGAGTGGAGCCGATCGACTGGCAGATTGTATAAAAGAAATTACGAAAGTGTTAATTTTCGTTTCATTTTGTGCCAAACGGTTGCAATCATATGCGCTGTTTGGCATAATTATTAAATGAGCAACTGCTCATGTGAAAGGGTGAGACCGATGAGGAAGCAGGAAATAGAGTGCTGTGATGTGACGTATATCCATGAAGCTGCTGTTCAGACTGCCAGGGAGAAAATGCCGTGCGAGCAGACATTGAAGGACCTGGCTGATTTTTATAAGGTTTTTGCAGACCCGACAAGGGTCAAGCTTTTATGTGTACTGTTAGAAACGGAAATGTGTGTCTGTGACCTGGCGGAGGTCCTTAAGATGACACAGTCTGCCATTTCCCATCAGCTTCGTATGCTGAAGCAGATGAAGCTGGTCAAAAACCGAAGAGAAGGGAAAACGGTTTTTTATTCCCTGGCGGATGACCATATCCAGACGATCATCAGTCAGGGAATGGAACACATTTCCGAATAAACTGTGAATAGTTATGAAAAAGGGATCAAAGTATGACGAGGGAATTGAAAATTAGAATCATGATATATGGGACGGGGGTGCTGGTCTACCTGTGTGCGATTTTGGTGACCATGCGCTTTACTTTGCCGGATATGGCCAGATTTGTCTGGTTTCTTGCGGCTTACCTGCTGATCGGATTGGATGTTTTTCGTAAACTGGGAGAGAATCTGATGCAGAAGAAGTTCCTGACAGAATATACCCTGATTATCCTTGCGACGGTGGGGGCTTTCGGCGTCAGCAGATATACCGAGGGTGTTCTGGTCATGATTTTATTTGAACTGGGAATGATTTTTGAGGCATATTCTACAGACAATGCGAAGCGGTCCATTGAAAGCATGATCAACATCAGGCCGGAATATGCGACAAGAAAAGTCCGGGGAAAAGAGTTTAAGGTGGATCCGTCTGCATTGAAGATCGGGCATACCATCGTGATCCGCCCGGGTGAAAGGATTCCAGTTGACGCGGTGGTGACTTCCGGCACTACCAGCATTGATACAAAGGCACTGACCGGGGAGTCTATTCCCGAGAATGTGTGGCCGGGGGAGAAAATCTACAGCGGATGCATCAACCTGAGCGCCGCGATCGAGGCAAAGGTAACGGCATTGTACGTGGACTCTACGGTGTCCAGGATCATGGAGATGGTGGAGGATGCCCAGAACCAGAAGGCAGAGAGTGAAACATTTGTCACCCGGTTTTCCAGGGCTTATGTGCCGATCATGCTGATCTGTTCGCTGGCAGTGATGGTCTATCCGCCGCTGACCTTTTCATATGGAAACTGGGACACCTGGATCTACCGGGGGCTGATCTTCCTGATCATTGCATGTCCGACAGGACTTGTGATGTCGGTGCCAATTGCGTTTCTGGGAGGAATCGCGTCGGCGGCACGGCACGGTATTGTGGTAAAAGGTGGTAATTATCTGGAGGATCTGGCAAAGGCAGACACGTTTATTTTTGATAAGACGGGAACACTGACGGAAGGCGTGTTCCGTGTAACAGAAGTAAAGGCGGTAGGGATGAGCGAGCAGGAGCTTTTGCGGATTGCCGCCCATGTGGAATGTCATTCCAATCATCCGATCGCACAGTCATTAAAGGAAGCCTATCAGGGAGAAATAAAGGAGACAAAAGTTTATCGGATGCGGGAGATCCCGGGATTTGGCGTGAACGCTACTTTTGAAGGACAAAGAATTTACATAGGCAATAAGCGTCTGATGGAACGTCAGAAGGTAGAGTGTGATGAGGTCAGGCAAAATGGCACACCGGTGTATGTTGCTGTCGGGGACCGTTATGCCGGGTATATTCTGATTGCGGATACCGTAAAGGAGGAGGCAAAGAGCACGCTTCAGTATCTGCGTGACAGATGCCGGGCTGTGCTGGTCATGCTGACCGGAGATACGGAGAGTGCCGGCAGAGAGGTTGCAAAAGAGCTGCAGATGGATTATGCTTATACCAATCTGATGCCGGAGGATAAGCTGGAGCAGCTGGAGGATTTTATGGGGCTGCAGGATGGCGGAGAGCGCCTGGTATGCGTGGGAGATGGAATCAATGATGCACCGGTGCTGGCAAGAGCCGATGTGGGGATCGCAATGGGAGCTCTTGGTTCTGCGGCGGCTATCGAGGCGGCGGATATCGTTCTGATGGATGATGAGCTGCCGAGGATTGTAGATGCCATTAAGATTGCCCGGGAAACGCTCCGTGTGGTCAGCCAGAATATTACATTTGCCATGGTGGTGAAGGTATTGATCCTGATTCTTGCGGCGGTTGGATATTTTGGCATGTGGGAAGCGATTGCGGCAGAAGTGGGAGTTATGTTTGTAGTGATACTGAATGCCGTGTGGGTAGTGAGATACCAGGTGTAAAAGCAGGACAGGAATCAGATAGATTTGAGATTTAGAGGATGTTGTAAAAATGAAGATTAAAGCTGTAATTGCGGCTGTTGTGCTGGCAGCCCTTTCTCTGACCGGATGCTCCGCTCCCTCGGAAAAGGGACTGGAGTATCTGCAGGAAGAAGAATATGATAAGGCAATCGAGGAATTTCAGAAGGCGGTAGACAAGGACGACAATCCGGGAGATGCCTACCGGGGAATAGGGATTGCAAAATGGGAGCAGGAGGACTATGAAGGTGCGCTGGAGGCATTTAAGAGCGCACTGGAAAATGGTGCTGAAAAGACGGGCACTCTTTACAATTTCATCGGATGCTGTGCGCTTCGGGTAGGAGACGCATCCTCGGCCCTGAATTATTTTAATCTGGGTATCAGTCAGGAGGATAACAGCGAGGAGCTTTTGCAGGAGATGAAGTTTAACGTGGTGTCTGCCTATGAGCAGATGGAAGACTGGGAGAGCGCCATGTCTAAGCTTCAGGAATATCTGCAGGAATATCCGGACGATGAAAAGGCGCAGAAAGAGATGACATTCCTGGAGACAAGATTATGATAGAGTTGGGAAAAGAGACAGAACGGGTGATCCTGGTGGGTGTCAGCCTGACGGAACAGGAAGACACCAGAAAATCCCTGGATGAGCTTAAGGAGCTGGCGTCTACCGCCGGCGCCGAGACGGTGGGGACTGTGATCCAGAGCCGGGATCAGGTACACCCGGGGACTTACGTGGGAAAAGGAAAGATAGATGAGATCAAAGACCTGTTGTGGGAGCTGAACGCAACAGGTATTATTTGTGATGACGAACTTTCGCCGGTGCAGATGAAAAATCTGCAGGATGAGCTGGATACGAAAGTGATGGACAGGACCCTGGTAATTCTGGACATTTTTGCCGGCAGGGCCTCTACCAGCGAAGGAAAGATTCAGGTGGAGCTGGCTCAGTTAAAATACAGGCAGTCCCGTCTGACCGGATTTGGAACCGCCATGTCCCGTCTGGGAGGCGGGATCGGCACCAGAGGGCCTGGAGAGAAGAAGTTGGAGATGGACCGGCGGCTGATCAAGAGCAGGATCGCTCAGCTGAACCGGGAGTTGAAGGATGTGAAAAGGCACCGGGAGGTGACCAGGGAGCAGAGAAGCCGGAACCATATTCCGGTGGCGGCCATTGTTGGCTATACCAATGCGGGGAAATCCACGCTTTTGAATACGCTGACAGGGGCGGATATTTTGGCGGAGGATCAGTTGTTTGCCACGCTGGATCCCACGACGAGAGAGCGAAAGCTGCCAAGCGGTCAGGAGATTTTGCTGACAGATACGGTGGGATTTATCAATAAACTGCCGCATCATCTGATTGATGCCTTTCGCAGTACGCTGGAGGAGGCAAAGTTTGCGGATCTGATCCTGCATGTGGTGGATGCGGCAAATGAGCAGATGGACCAGCAGATGTATACGGTCTATGAGACGCTTAATAATCTGGGTGTGACAGATAAGCCGGTGATCACGGTATTCAATAAACAGGACCGGCCGGGGTTTGACGGGATGGCCCGGGATTTTCGGGCAGATGCTGTAGTGAGGATCTCGGCAAAGACAGGCGAGGGTATCCAGGAACTGCTAGAGACCATCGAAGCGGTGCTGCGTCAGCAGAAAATTTTTGTAGAAAATCTATATTCCTATCGGGAGGCTGCAAAGATCCAGCTGATCCGGAAGTTTGGAGAACTGAAGTCCGAAGAATACCGGGAGGACGGGATCTATGTGCAGGCCTATGTTCCAGTGGAGATTTATGAAAATGTCAAGGTCTCCCGGGGAGATTCCTGAAATTGCTTTTTGTATGCCCGGGAGAAAGTAGAGTAGTCCCGAAAACCGCAGTCAAAGCATGCCTGGGTTCCCGGAACACCTGATAAAATCAGTTCTTTTGCAAGCAGGAGTCGTTTCTGGGTGATGTACTGCCCCAGAGTATAGCCGGTTTCCTGCTTGAATAGTCTCATCATATAATATTTGCTGATATAGAATTTTCCCGAAAGCCTGTCAATAGAAAGATCTTCCGAAAGGTTTTCGTTGATAAAGGCAAGGATATCCTGGATCTTGGAATTATAATCCCGGGTATCGATAAATTCCAGCCGGTTTTTTCTTGCCGCCCGGTTCAGATGGATCATAAATTCCAGAAACAGCACCTGGCGGTAAAGCTCCGCGGCATAGCCGTTGTCAGAGAATGACTGCTCCAGCCGTGTGATGGCGCGAAACAGAGAGCTTTTCTCCAGCGAAGGAATACGAAGGACATTGGAATGCTCAAGCTCGGCCTTGTGAAAGCAGTAGCTTAAGTCATAGGAATCCGTGTGGTAGGCGTCCATAAAATTCGGTGAGATATAGACGATGATCCGTTCGTACACCTTCGAATTATCCACCGAGAGCCGGTGGATATCGCCATGCCGGACCAGCACGATGTCATAGGGCTTCAGATCATAAGACTTGCCCTCGATCATATAGCTGACCGAGCCCTTGATAAAAATCGTAATCTTATCAAAATCATGATAGTGGTAGGCGACCTCCTGAGTTTCCCGGTCTGTCAGATGAAACAGCCGGAACTCACTGTTGAGGTAGCCTTTTTTTGTATATATTTCCATAAAAATCTCCATTGGGGACAGGGGGTAATGTAATTGGGGACGTAGACCATTGCGATTGGGGTACGTCCCCAATCGCAATGGTCTACGTCCCCAATTTACCACGGAAAGGCAGGATTTGCAATATATACAGCATGATTTGTCTTGTATTGGGAAATAATGCCTGTTATGATAAGAAAAGAAGGTTTGAAATCGGATTTTTCGGAGGTTATGTTTATGAAGGTTGTTTTACAAAGGTATCATGGGCTTGGGAATGATTATGTGGTGTTTGACCCGAACAAGAATGAACTGGAGTTGACGCCGGAGAATGTGCGGCTGATCTGTGACCGCAATGAGGGCCTTGGATCGGACGGTGTGCTGGAAGGCCCGGTCATTCGGGAGGACGGCATGTTTGTCAAGGTCTGGAACCCGGACGGCAGCGAGTCGGAGACCAGCGGAAATGGTGTGAGGATTTTTGCCAAGTATCTGAAGGATGCAAGCTATGTGCAGAAAAAGCATTTTACGCTGTATACAGGAAACGGCCCGGTAGAGGTGGCTTTCTTAAATGAGGACGGCAGCCGTCTGAAGGTGTCTATGGGGAAACTTTCCTTCTGGAGCGATGATATCCCGGTGACAGGAGAGCGCAGGGAAGTGATTAATGAAGATATGGTGTTTGGGCGGACGCTTTATCCGGTGACCTGTGTTTCCATCGGTAACCCACACTGCGTGATCCCTATGCGTGAGATTTCCAAACCGCTGGTATGTAAGATCGGTGACTATGCGGAGATTGCCCGGTATTTCCCGAACCGGATCAATACCCAGATCATGAAGGTGATCGACAAGGAGCATGTGGCCATCGAGATCTACGAGCGTGGAGCCGGATACACCCTGGCTTCCGGTACCGGCGCCTGTGCGGCAGCGGGAGTAGCCTACAAGCTTGGGATGACCAACAGCAAAGTGATCGTACACATGCCGGGAGGAGACCTGCAGGTGGAGATCGAGGATGACTGGAATGTCTACATGACCGGAGATGTGTTCTATGTAGCCAAGCTGACGCTGAGCAATGAATTTACCGAGAAATTGAGGAACGCATAAAAAGAAAGAATAATACGGCAAGAGGAAGGAAAATGCTGCGGACTGTGAAAAGACAGATCCGGCAGCATTTTTCTTTTCCGGCAGCAGCCGGTTCCTTTGTGAAGTCCTTTTGCCGAAAGTGTGGGTTCCTTTTCCGGAAAGTGCGTTGAGAGAAAAATCATATCGTGATAGAATGAAACAAGAGTTTAGCTGACAGCTGGGAGGAATTATGTCATTACAATTTATTTTCGGACCTTCGGGTTCAGGTAAATCCTATGAATTATATCAAAGTGTGATCAAGGAATCCATGGAGCATCCCAAGCAGAAATTCCTGGTGCTGGTGCCGGAGCAGTTTACCATGCAGACTCAGAAGGATCTGGTGGCGATGCATCCGCGCCATGGGATCATGAATATCGATGTATTGAGCTTCGGAAGACTTGCCTATCGGGTGTTCGAGGAGACCGGCGGCGGAAATCTTCCGGTGCTGGATGATGAAGGGAAAAATCTGGTGCTTAGAAAGATTGCCGGAGACTACGAAGATCAGCTCAGCGTGTTGCGTGGAAATATGAAGAAGCTGGGCTATATCAGTGAAGTAAAGTCGGTCATTTCTGAATTTACCCAGTATGATATCGGAGAGGAAGAGATTGACCAGGTGATGGAGGCTGCGGGGGAAAATTCCAGGCTCTACTTTAAGCTTCAGGATCTTAAGATTCTGTACCGCGGGTTCCGGGAATATCTGGAAAGCCGCTATATCACCAAGGAAGAGCTTCTGGACGTCCTAAGCCGGGAGGTGGAGAGGTCGGAAATGCTGAAAAACAGCACTGTGGTGCTGGACGGCTTTACCGGTTTCACCCCGGTGCAGAACCGGCTTTTGCTGGAGCTTTTGAAGCATTGCCGGAAGCTTTGTGTTACGGTGACTATGGATGAGCGGGAGGATCCCTTCACCTACCGTCACCCCTATCAGCTTTTTGCGCTTAGCAAACACATGGCTACCGGGCTTACAGAACTGGCCAGGCAGGCAAAGGCAGAAATCCTGACGCCGGTGTATCTGTATGGCCAGCCGGTACGTCGCTTTCTTGATAATCCGTCGCTGGCTTTCCTAGAGAGGAATCTGTTCCGTTATCGGAAAAATGCCGGAGAGGGAGAAAGCACCTGCCCCGGAGAAGATCAGGCGGTGGGTATCCATGTGGCAAGAAACCCAAGGGCGGAAGCCATGGCAGTGGCGGGGCAGATCCGGTCGCTGGTACGGAAGGAAGGCTACCGATACCGGGAGATCGGTGTGATCGTAAGCGATATGAGCGCTTACGGCGACTATCTGAAACAGGCCTTTGAGGTTTATGAGATTCCGGTGTTTATGGACCAGAAAAAGAGTATTCTTCTGAATCCGTTTGTGGAATACATCCGCAGCCTTTTAAACATGGCAGAGCAGAACTTTACAGCGGAAAGCGTCTTCCGGTTCCTTCGTACCAATCTGTCCGGCTTTACCATGGAGGAGACAGATGCGCTGGAAAATTATGTGATCGGGCTGGGGATCAAAGGGTACAAACGCTGGCAGGAGCGGTGGATCCGAAGGCTTAAGGACACTGCGGAAGAAGATCTGGAAGTATTCAATCACTGCCGTGTAAGGCTGGTTGAAAAGGTGGACGGCCTGTTATATGTATTAAAGCAGCGAAAGAAAACGGTACGGGATATTACCATGGCCCTTTATGAATTCCTGGTGCAGGAAGAACTTCAGAAAAAATTGAAGGTCCAGGAAGAAGTCTTCCAGGAAAGAGGAGAGCAGGCGTTGGCAAGAGAATATGCACAGATTTACCGGATCGTGATCGAGCTCTTTGACAAATTTGTGGAGCTTTTGGGAGAGGAGCCGGTGAGCCTTAAGGAGTATGAAAAGCTTCTGGATGCCGGCCTTGAAGAGGCAAAAGTGGGCGTGATCCCGCCGAGCCCGGATCAGGTGGTGGCCGGAGATATGGAGAGGACCAGGCTCAAAGATATCAAGGCGCTCTTTTTCGTGGGCGCCAATGATGTATATCTGCCCGGGAACCTTCTGCGTACCGGGCTGCTGTCCGAGCGTGACAGAGACCGTTTCTCAAGGGAAAAGCTGTCCCTGTCCCCGGGCGGTAAAGAGAAGGCCTATGAACAGAAATTTTATCTCTATATGAACCTGACCAAGCCGTCTAAGAGGCTGGAGATTTTCTACAGCAGGGTATCATCGGACGGAAAAAGCCTGAGGCCTTCTTATCTCATTCAGGAGATCCGCAGACTCTATCCGGACCTTGCGCTCCAGGATGAGGAAGCCAAAGGATTTGGAGAGCGTGAGTGGACAGAAGGGCTGGGACTGGAAGCATGGATCCACGGGCTTGGCAGTCTGGGGAGAGGTGTAGACAGCGCATGGATGGAACTTCACCGGAAGAGCCGTGTCGATCCTGCCTGGAAGGAGAAAACGGACAGGCTTCTGGACGCCGGGTTTTACCGGAGACCGTCAGACCCTCTGACGGAAGAGACGGCCCGGCGGCTGTACGGAGAAAAGTTTGAGGACAGCATTACCAGGATCGAGCGGTTTTCCTCCTGTGCGTTTGCCCATTTCCTTACCTATGGCCTCAGGCTTAAGGAACGTCAGGAATATGATTTCCAGGCAGTGGATCTGGGGAATATCTGCCATGGCGCGCTGGAACGCTTTTCAGGAAAGCTGGAGAAAGAGGAAAAGGACTGGACCACCCTTTCAGAAAATGACCGAAAAGCATATATTGATGAAAGTGTGGAAGAAGCCGTGACCGATTATGGAAACAGCGTGCTCTACAGCAGCGCCCGCAATGAATACATGATCGTGAGGATCAAAAGGATGCTGGAGCGTACGGTCTGGGCGCTGACCAGACAGCTTAAAGCCGGGGACTTCCGCCCGTCGGCCTATGAGATGCGCTTTCGGGGAGGAAAGATCGACCGGATCGATACCTGTGTAGATGGAGACAAAGTTTATGTCAAGGTTGTGGATTACAAGACCGGAAAAAAAGCCTTTGATGTGACAGCGCTCTACCACGGCCTGCAGCTGCAGCTGATGGTATATCTGGATGCGGCGGTAGGGCTGGAGGCAAAACGCCACCCCGGCCAGGAAGTGATCCCTGCAGGCGTTTTTTACTACCGGATCGAGGATCCGCTGGTGGATAAGCGGCAGAAAACAGAAGACTCCGGGGAAGAAATCCAGGAGGATATCCTAAAAGAGCTGAAGCCGGACGGGGTGATCAACTGTAAAGACGAGGTGCTGGCCCATCTGGACCGCCGGATGGAAGGGGAATCTCTGGTGGTTCCGGTGAAATATAACAAAAACGGAAGCCTTTCTAAAACATCGAAGGCCGTGTCTGAGGAAGAATTTGCTGTCATGATGCAGCATGCGGTAGGGAAGGTGAAAAGTGTCCATGAACTGATCCTGAAAGGAGAGGTAGAGCCAAGACCCTATCGGAACGGGCAGGAGACGGGCTGTGATTACTGCGGATACCGGAATATCTGCGGATTTGACACCCGGCTAAACGGGTATGAGTATCGCAAGATCCGGAAAATGAGCCTGGAGGAAGCCATTGCAGCAATGAAAGGAGTAGGAAAAACATGGGAGTAGCCTGGACGGAAGAACAGCAGAAAGTGATAGATCTCCGGAACCGCAATATCCTGGTTTCTGCGGCGGCAGGATCCGGAAAGACCGCGGTGCTGGTAGAACGTATCATCACCATGCTGACGAAAGATGAGCCTTTGGTTTCCGTAGATGAGCTTTTGATCGTTACATTTACGGAGGCGGCAGCGGCGGAGATGAAGGAACGGATCCGGGACGCCATCGAAAAAAAATTAAAAGAACAGCCGGAAAACGAGCACTTGAGCCAGCAGGCTACTCTGATCCACAATGCCCAGATCACCACGATCCACAGCTTCTGTCTGTCGGTGATCCGGGATCATTTTCATGCAACCACTCTGGATCCCGGATTCCGCGTGGGAGAAGAGGGAGAATTAAAGCTTTTGCAGCAGGATGTGCTGAAAGAGATCCTGGAAGAAAAATATCAGGAGGGAGAAGAGGATTTTCTTGACTTCGTCTCTGCCTACGGAGGGACAAAAAATGACCGGAAGCTGGAGGAGTGGATCCTGAAGATCTATGAATTTTCCAGGAGTTATCCGGATTCCTCCGGATGGCTTTCAGACTGCGTCCGGGCCTACGAGATGGAAAATGCAGACGTTTTCGAAAGAAGCCCGCTGGCAGAGCGTATCAAGACCCGCACCAGGCAGTATCTGGAAGATGGGAAACGGGAGCTTCAGAGAGCTCTTTCGGTGTGTCTGGAAGCAGACGGGCCGCAGGCATATGAAGAGAACATCCGGCAGGACCTGATGCTGGTGGAAGGGCTTTTGCAGACGGAAACCTATGAAGGCCTGCAGAAAAAGATGGAAAGCCTTTCGTTTAAAAGACTCGCGCCAAACCGGAGAAAGGATGGGGCAGAAGAAAAGGCGGCCTATGTAAAGGCGGTGCGGGAAGAAGTAAAAAAGCTGATCCAGGATCTGAAAGACCAGTATTACTATCAGAATATAGAAGGGGTGCTTGAGGATCTTGCGGTCTGCCATCCGGCGGTCCGGGTGCTTGCAGAGCTTGTAGAGCTGTTTGCCGCACGTTTCCGGGAGGCGAAGGAGAGCCAGAATCTCATTGATTTCTCAGACATGGAGCAGTATGCGCTTCAGATCCTGACGGAAAAAGAAGACGGAAGATTTGTGCCTTCGGCCATTGCAAAGGAGTATCAACAGCAGTTTAGGGAGATCATGATTGATGAGTATCAGGACAGTAATCTGATCCAGGAGACGATTCTTACCAGTGTTTCGACTGTGCCTGAAGGGCGGTACAATGTGTTCATGGTGGGAGACGTGAAACAGAGCATTTACCGGTTCCGGTTATCGAGACCTGAGCTTTTCATGGAAAAATTTCACACCTACACGATTTCAGACAGCCAGACCCAGAGGATCGACCTGCATAAAAACTTCAGAAGCCGTGGAGAGGTGCTGGATGGCGTGAATCAGATCTTCCGACAGATCATGGCGTCGGATCTTGGCGGGATCACCTACGACGATCAGGCGGCATTGTATCCCGGGGCCAGTTATCCGGAAGGACCGGAAGTGGATACGGAGGTCTGGGCGATAGACACAGGAGCAGAGGAAGCAAAAGGCGAAGAGCGGGCGCTTGAGGCCCGTATGATCGCAGGAAGGATCCGTCGCCTGATGAGAGAAGGTCAGGTGACGGATAAGGGAAGCGGCATGCTTCGCCCTGTAAGATATTCGGATATTGTGATCCTGATCCGGAGTATCCAGGGATATGCGGATGTTCTGGCTGAGGAATTAAACCGGGAGGGGATCCCGGCCCACACGGGCACAAAGGAAGGATATTTTGCGGCGAGGGAGATCGCAAGTTTGCTGGATTACCTGCGGGTGCTGGACAACCGGCAGCAGGATATTCCGCTTGCGGCAGTGCTGGCTTCGCCCATCGGAGGGTGCTCGGATGAAGAGCTGGCAAAGATCCGGGGAGCCTGCCAAGAGCAGCCGTTTTATGAAGCGGTGGAGAGTTATCCGTCTCTTCCGGAGGCAGATGAGGAACTGGGCGGAAAGCTCAGGCGTATACTGGAGCAGATGGACGGATTCAGAGAGCAGGTCCCTTATACGCCCATGCATGAGCTGATCTGGAAGATTTTGAAGGAGACTGGCTTCGTAGACTATATGGCAGCCATGCCGGGAGGCGAGCAAAGAAGCGCCAACTTAGAAATGCTGATCGAAAAGGCCAGGGCCTTTGAATCGGCAAGCTATAAGGGGCTGTTTCATTTTGTAAGATACATGGAGCAGCTTAAGAAATACAATGTGGACTACGGGGAGGCCAGCATTGAGGACGAGCAGTCGGATACCGTGCGGATCATGACCATCCACAAGAGTAAGGGACTGGAATTCCCTGTCGTCTTTGTGGCGGGAATGGGAAAACGGTTCAATATGCAGGATGCCAGGAGCAGCGTGGCCCTGCATCTTCATATGGGAATCGGACTGGATGCGGTACGCCTGGGGGAGCGGACCAAGACGCCCAGCCTGGTAAAAAAGGTGATTCAGAAGGAGGAAGCGCTGGACAGTTTAGGAGAGGAACTTCGGGTACTCTATGTGGCGCTGACAAGGGCGAAGGAAAAACTGATCATTACCGGAACGGTTCCAGATGTGAAAAAAAAGATAGCAGGCTATGAAAATAACCGTGAGGGGGAGGAAGTGATTCCCTTTGCAAAGAGAAGCCGGGCAGTTACGTTCTGGGACTGGGTTCTTCCTGCCGCTTTAGGCTGTGAAGAACATGTGCCTCTGTGCGTCTTTGCCATCGGACCGGAAGAGATTACGGCAGAAGCTGTGGAGGAAGAGATCGCCGGCCGGATTACCCGCAGAATGTTGGAAGAATGGGACGTGGGGACTACTTATGATTCGGAAGCAGAAAAGGTGATGGAAGAGCAGTTCGCCTATCAGTATCCTTATGGGGCCAGCCGTCATCAGAAGATGAAGTTTACCGTATCAGAACTGAAGAAGCGGGCCTATCTTGCGGAAAGTGCTGAGGATGAAGCCTGGGAGACGGGCGAAGAGCTATATGAGGAGCCGGATGTGGTGCCTCTTCTGCCCAAGTTCTTAAAAGCGGAAGAGACACTGGTCGGAGCGTCCAGGGGTACGGCCTACCACCGGGCGATGGAATTATTGGATTTTACGGCTCCGGCAGAAATATCCGCGATAGAAGAGGCTCTTGAAAGATATCGGATGGATGGCCGGATGACGAAGGAAATGACAGACTGTGTCCGGGCAGAAGAGCTTCTGACCTTTCTTTCAAGCTCCTGTGGAGAGCGGATGAAGCAGGCGGCAAATGCAGGGCTTCTATATCGGGAACAGCCCTTTGTCCTTGGCGTTGATGCACGGGAGATTTATCCGGAAGAATCGGAAGGAGAGCTTCTTCTGGTCCAGGGTATCATCGATGCATATTTCGAGGAAGAGGGTGAACTGGTGGTGCTGGACTATAAGACGGATCAGATATTTTCGCCCCGGGAACTGGCGGAAAAATATCACACTCAGCTGGACTATTATGCAAAAGCGCTGGAACAGATGACAGGAAAAAAGGTAAAAGAAAAGATCATTTATTCGTTTACTATGAAGAAAGAAATACAAATATAAAGGATGCAAAAATAATCCTAAAGGAAAGGCCCTTGCCGTGTCTTGTGCGGCAGGGGTCTTTTGCGTGTGTTTCAAGTTATATGCTCCTTTTAAATATTTTATAATATTCGTTGACAAAGTATATTATACGACATATAATATAGGCAAGAAAATAATATTATACAAATGAATGATATTATAAAACCAGTAAGGGAGTGAGACTATGGTATTTAACACCGGAGCGGCGCTTCTGGATGCGATCGTTCTGGCGGTCGTGTCCCGGGAGAAGGAAGGAACCTACGGGTATAAGATCACGCAGGACGTCAGGAAAGCCATCGATGTGTCAGAGTCCACGCTGTATCCCGTACTGCGCAGGCTCCAGAAAGATGAGTGCCTGGAGGTCTATGACCGGCAGTTTGACGGGAGAAACCGCCGTTACTACAAGGTGACGGAAAGAGGAATGGCGCAGCTGAATCTCTATCATGAAGAATGGAAGAATTATTCCAGAAAGATCAGTGAAATTTTTGAGGGAGGTGCATCCGTATGAACCGGATTGAATTTATGACAGAACTGGCATCACTTTTACAGGATATTCCGGTGGAGGAAAGAAAAGATGCGATGCAGTATTATAATGATTATTTCGATGATGCCGGAGAGGAACAGGAGCAGCAGGTGATCGAGGAGCTGGAAAGTCCTGCGAAGGTGGCGGAAAAGATCAAAGCCGATATGGCGGGATTCAGGGAGGAAGAGACAAAGCCCAACATGCCGGCCACCAAGGAGCAGACCCGGCAGCAGGGAGAACAAAGGCAAAGCCAGACCGGACAGCAGAATTACCAGCAGACGCCTCCTCCGGGGCAGCAGTCACAGCCGAAGTCAGACCGGACGCTGAAGATTATTCTGATCATTGCGCTCATTCTTCTGGCGCTTCCGATTCTTCTTCCGCTGGGAGCCGGGCTTCTGTGTCTGGCGCTGGGGATTATGATCAGCCTGTTCGCTGTCTTTCTGGGCCTGGTGATTGCCGCTGTTGTCGTGGTGATCACAGGAGTTGCGCTATTTATCTCAGGACTCCTTTGCCTGGTGCCGGATCTGGCGGTAGGATTTGCGTTGATGGGGATCGGGCTGATCCTGACCGTAGTGGGAGTAGCTGCGTCAGTGGCAGCGGTAAAACTTTGTGCAGTAGCGATTCCTGGCATTTGCCGGGGAATTGTGTGGATTTGTCGTAGACCTTTTGAAAGAAGGGCGGTGTAAAGGATGAAAAAGGGATGGAAGATTTTCTGGATCGTGTGCGGGATCCTGGCAGGAGTGGGCGTTGTATTCTGTGTGATTGCTCTGGCACTTGGGGTCACCACTGACAGGATCAGAATCCGGATTGGTGACGGGATCGGTATCGTCCGGGATGAAAGTGATGTCACCTATGCGGAAGATATACGGGAAACCTATAATGGCGTGGAGAAGATCGATGCCTATGTGTATGCCGGGACGGTGAAGATCCTGCCTGCGGACGTGCCGGCAGTGACGGTGGAGACAGACGGGATCAGTGAGGAGCTTGGGTTTGAGTCCGGTATGGACGGCACAGAATTAAAGATCACTACCAGGGAGCATTTGTGGAGAATTAATAATGTAGGGATCGGTACGATCTACATTTATATACCCAATGATCTGACCCTGGACGATATCTCCATGAAGCTTGGAGCTGGAAACCTCTACATAGAAGAGATTCATGCAAACGAGATGTCTGTCGATGCGGGAACAGGTGAAGCGGTGCTTCAGAATGTTCAGGCACAGAAGATGGGGCTTCAGTGTGGCGTGGGCAATATTGCGGGCAGTGGATGTGCTGCAGAGGAACTGGACGCTGATGTAGGAGTCGGAAGCCTGGAATTTACATTGACAGGACCGGAAGAAAATTATGATTATGATATCAGCGTAGGAGTTGGTGAAGTCAGGTGCGGACAGGAAGATTTTTCAGGACTCGGAGCCAGAAAGGAAATTGATAATCATGCGGGAAGGCTGATCAAGATAGACTGCGGCGCGGGATCCGCGGTAATAGATTTTGATGGAACCGGACATATGGAAAGGAAGGAGGAACATCATAATGGATACTAAGAGATTATATCGTTCAAGAACGAACCGCATTATATGTGGGGTGTGCGGAGGAGTGGGAGAATATTTTGGAGTAGACCCGACCATTATCCGGCTTTTGCTGATCCTGTTTGCATGCACGGGCAGCGGGATCGTGGCATATTTTATAGCAGCGGTGATCATGCCGGATCAGCCCGCGTAGATTACCGCGGATAAAGGGTCCGAACTAAAAAGTATAAATGACGCGGCACCTGTCAATACTGATAAAAAATGAAAGGGGCAGGTGCTGATGGCAGAAAAGAGTAATCGTCCGGTCAATATAAAGGATCTGACGGAGGATGAAAAATTAAAATATGAGATTGCAGAGGAACTTGGGCTTTTAGATCAGGTGATGACGGAAGGGTGGAAATCCCTTTCCTCAAAAGAAACAGGCCGGATTGGCGGCCTGATGACCAGGCGCCGCAGAGAGGAGCAGAAAAAAAGGGACAAAAAGTAACAAAAATATTAAAAATATTAAGAAGTATGAACATTTCGTGATAACAGTTGAAAAGGAAATATCCATTTGCTATAATCGAAAAACTGGTAAGGTAAATATGTAAGTGGGTGACAGCATGGAGCATAAAATTAGCGTTTTAGACGTAGATATTGATACCTGCACCGCAAAAGAAGCCCTGAAAAAGACCATTGGATTTATGGAGTCCATGCCGGTAAACATTGTGGAGATGGTAACGGTGGACGGATTGATGCAGATGGATGAGATGCCGGAACTAAAAGGAGAGATCCGGAAGTTTGACCTGGTGATGGCAGGTGACAGAACTATCCTGGAAGCAGCGGAGGTCACGGAGAAAAAATATCTTCAGGAGACAGAGGGACAGCTTTTTCTGAAACTCTTTTTGCGATATCTTCATAAAAATCATAAAAGAGTCTATCTTCTGGTGGAATCAGAGGAAGAAGGGCAGGCGTTTTTTGATTATCTGCAGAAATATTACGAAGGAATCCAGGTGGCCGGCCTTGCAAAGGTATCTGCGCAGAACCGGGCAGACGATATGCTGGTCAATGCGATCAACGGCGGAGAAGTCGATTGTGTCATCGCAGCTTTATCTGCGCCGCTGCAAGAGGATTTTATTATCCGGAACCGCAATCTTCTGGATGTGCGGGCCTTCCTCGGAATCGGGAAGAGTACGCTTCCGGTGTGCAGGAACAGTTTTGTGTCAGGAAAGCTTGGCCAGTTTCTGGTAAAATACATTTTTAAAAGAGAGATCGAGAAGAGAAAACAAAAATAAAGAGGAAATTGACAAAAATTTGCGATTTCCCCTTTATTTTTTTGGTAAAATATATTAAGATAAATCGTGTAGTATACATTTTTACCACATCTTTTTCAACTTTGTTGTGAAAAATGTATATTGAAACTGGTGGAGGAGATGACATATGATATCTAATCAAATACTTCAAAATACGATTGAAGGATTGAAAGGGATTACACGAATTGATTTCTGCGTGATGGACACAGACGGGAAGGCTCTGGCAAGTACATTATCAGAGCAGGCAAATTATGAAGAAGAAGTGGTTTCTTTTGTAGAATCTCCCGCAGACAGCCAGGTAGTACAGGGATGCCAGTTCTTTAAAATCTTTGATGAGCATCAGTTGGAATATATTCTGATGGCTGGCGGCGAGAGCGATGATGTCTACATGGTTGGAAAAATTGCGGCATTTCAGATTCAGAATCTATTGGTGGCATATAAAGAGCGGTTTGACAAGGATAATTTTATCAAAAATTTGTTGTTGGATAACCTGCTTTTAGTGGACATTTATAACCGCGCCAAAAAATTACATATTGACACAGAGGTCAGACGTGTTATCTTTATAATTGAGACAAAGCATGAAAAGGACAGTAATACACTGGACAGTGTCAGAGGGATGCTGGGGAACCGAACCAGGGATTTCGTGACGGCGGTAGATGAAAAGAACATTATCGTTGTGAAGGAGTTAGAGGACGGGGACGGGTATCCGGAACTGGAAAAGACAGCGCAGAACCTGTATTCTATGCTGAAGGAAGAAGAGGGAGAAGATGTTCTGATCGCCTATGGCACCATCGTTGGTGATATCAAAGAGGTGTCGAAGTCTTATAAAGAGGCGAAACTGGCACTGGATGTGGGCAAGATCTTCTGCGGGGAGAAAAAAGTGATTGCCTTTAGTGCTTTGGGAATTGGCCGGCTGATCTATCAGCTTCCGATTCCGCTCTGCAAGATGTTTATACGTGAGATTTTTGAGGGAAAATCGCCAGATGATTTCGATGAAGAGACGTTGACAACGATCAATAAGTTCTTCGAGAATAATCTGAACGTATCGGAGACATCCAGACAACTTTATATTCACAGGAACACACTTGTGTACCGGCTTGACAAGCTCCAGAAAAGCACGGGGCTTGATCTTCGCGTGTTCGAAGATGCAATCACATTTAAGATTGCCCTGATGGTAGTAAAATATATGAAGTATATGGAGTCTCTGGAGTATTGATAATCAGGAGGAAAGTATGATTGAATTAAAAGAAGTTACGAAAGAGTACTCAAAAGGGGTTGCAGCCCTGAACGGCATCAATCTGAAAGTCGATCAGGGAGAGTTCGTCTTTATCGTGGGTGACAGCGGATCGGGAAAGTCTACGCTGATTCGTCTGATCTTAAAGGAGCTGGAGCCTACGTCAGGGAAGATTATTGTCAACGGCCAGGATTTAAGCAGGCTGAAACACCGGAAGATTCCGATGTACAGAAGAGGCATCGGTGTTGTATTCCAGGATTTCCGCCTTCTGAAGGACCGTAATATTTATGAGAATATTGCTTTCGCACAGAGAGTTACAGAGAAATCCACCAGGGTAATCAAGAAAAAGGTGCCGGCAGCACTTTCCTTGGTTGGCCTTGCACAGAAATATAAATCATTTCCAAAGGAGCTCTCAGGGGGAGAACAGCAGCGTGTTGCCATCGCAAGAGCTATTGTAAACGAACCGGCAATCCTGCTGGCCGACGAGCCGACCGGTAACCTGGATCCGACAAATTCATGGGAGATCATGAAGCTTCTGGAGGAAGCGAACAACCGGGGAACAACCGTGCTGGTCGTTACACATAACCAGGAAATCGTAAACGAGATGAAAAAGCGCGTCGTTACCATGAAAAAGGGAGTCATTGTAAACGACGAGAAAAAAGGTGGGTATAATAATGAGAATTAGTACAATAGGGTATTCGATGAAACAAGGGGTAAAGAACATCGGAAGAAATAAGTTGTTCTCCATTGCTTCCATCGCTACGATGGCGGCGTGTATTTTCCTCTTTGGTCTGTTCTATTCCATTGTGGTAAATTTTAATTATATTGTGGAGAAAGCCGAGGAAGGCGTGGCGATCACCGTTTTTTTTGAAGAGGATGCCACAGATGAACAGAAAGAAGAGATCGGCGCACAGCTGGAGGCGGCAGACGGAGTGCTGGAAGTCAACTATGTCAGCGCTGATGATGCATGGAGCCAGTTCCAGGAAGAATATTTTGGCGACAATGCAGAGCTTGCGGAAGGGTTCCAGACAGATAATCCGCTTGCGAATTCCGATAACTATGAAGTATATATGTCAGATGTGTCCAAGCAGTCTGACGTAGTAAAATTTGCAGAGAGTCTGGACGGAGTCAGGAGCGTAAACCGCTCGGATGTGGTGGCAAGGACCCTGACAAGCGTAAACCGTCTGGTAGGATATGTATCCATTGCGATCATCGCCATCTTGCTGGCGGTATCAATCTTCCTGATCAGCAACACTGTTACTATGGGTATTACAGTCCGGCGGGAGGAGATTGCGATCATGAAATATATCGGGGCGAAAGACAGTTTTGTCCGGGCGCCGTTCGTGATCGAAGGTCTTTTAATCGGTGTTGTTGGTGCAGTGATCCCTCTGGTGCTGCTGTACTTTATGTATGACAAGGCTGTGGCTTATGTGATGACAAGATTTAGCCTGTTAAATAATATTATTGATTTCCTGCCTGTTATGAGTATTTACCGGACCCTTCTCCCGATTGGCATTGCGTTAGGAGTCGGAATCGGTTTTGTAGGAAGTTTCTTTACCATTCGTAAGCACCTGAGAGTATAATTTTAAAGGGGGATACATATGATACGTACAAAGCGAATCATGAGTCTGGCACTGACATGTACGATGTGCCTGGGGCTCGGGATCCAGGCGGATGCTTCCGAGCTGAATGAGACAAGAGAGAAAGCATCGCAGCTGCAGAATCAAAAGAAGGCGGCAGAGGACGAGAAAGCCTCGCTGGCGGCGCAGCTGGAGTCGATCGCCGCAGATATGGAGGAGATCCAGAAAAATATCGAGGCGAAGGAAGAAGAGCTTACTGCAAAAGAAGAAGAGCTGGTTCAGGCAAAGGTCGAGGAAAACAATCAGTATGAGGATATGAAGAAGCGGATCAAATATATGTATGAGAACGGAAATGTTCAGTTCATAGAGATCCTTCTGGAGTCTCAGACGATTGCGGATTTCCTGAACAAGGCAGAGTATATCAGTACAATTTCTGAATATGACAGAGATATGCTGGATGAGTTTCAGGCTGTTGTAGAGGATGTGGAGCAGCAGGAAGCCGAGATCCAGAAAGAATACGATGAGATGGGCGATATGCAGGATGAGCTGATCAGCAAGCAGGAAGAGGTATCTACGCTGGTGTCCGAGAAAGAAGCCCAGATCAGCGAGCTGGACAGTCAGCTTGGCGATACCAATGCAAAGCTGGCAGAGCTTGAGGAAGCGGCTGCGGCGGCTCAGCGTAAGCAGAGTGAGTCCAGCAGCGGATATGTGCCGAATGGCGGCGGTGGATCCGTGATCACAGGAAACGGCACCTTTACACATCCGTGCCCGGGATATACGTACATTTCCAGCTATTTCGGATACCGGGAGCAGCCGATTCCGGGTGCCAGCACGAACCACAAGGGAATGGACTTTGCGGCAGGTACGGGAACGCCGATCTATGCGGCAGCGAGTGGAACGGTGGTGTTTGCGGCATATAGTGGAAATGCAGGTAATATGATCACGATCAATCATGGGAATGGCCTGACTACAACCTATATGCATTGTAATCAGATTTTTGTATCATCCGGACAGTCGGTCAGCAAAGGACAGAATATTGCAACCGTTGGAAGTACGGGAAATTCATCCGGTCCGCACCTTCATTTCCAGGTAGAGCAGGGCGGCGTGCCGGTGAATCCGCAGAATTATTTCTAAAATCAGGATCATTAGTTTTGGATGGGAAGAATTCAATGAAAGCAAAAAAGAATTTTTTACAGGGGGCGCTTTTTGGCGCCCTCATTATGTTATGTGGGACAGGAGTTGTTTCCTGCGGGATCAGACTTTCAGAGGACGCCTCTTCGGAGGAAAAGCTATCGGTACTGAAAGGGCTGATCGATGAAAACTATATTGGAGACGTGGATGAGGAAGCGTTGGAGGAGGGCATTTACAAGGGCTATATCCAGGGACTTGAAGATCCTTATTCCGTATATTACAACGAAGAGGAGACAAAGGATCTCTATGAGACGACGGAAGGGGAATACAGTGGGATCGGTGCGGTTCTAAGCCAGGATCTGGAGAGCGGTGTGATCACTCTGGTTCAGATTTATGAGGGTTCTCCGGCTGCGAAGGCGGGGTTAAAGGACAATGATATCCTGACGAAGGTCGGTGACATAGAGGTGACAGGTATGGATCTCTCCGAAGTGGTGACCTATATTAAGGGAGAGAAGGGGACAGATGTGGATCTGACCGTACTTCGCGGAGAGGATGCGGAAGAGATTACAGTGACTGCTACCAGGGATACTGTGGAGGCTCAGACGGTAAAATACGAGATGCTGGAGGGGCAGACCGGATATCTTTCTGTATCGGAATTTGATTCTGTGACCTATGCACAGTACGAAGAGGCGCTGAACAAACTGACGGATCAGGGAATGACAGGGCTGATCGTGGATCTTAGGAACAACCCGGGCGGCAATCTGAATACCGTGTGTGAAATGCTGGATATGGTTTTGCCGAAGGGAACGATTGTGTACACCGAGGATAAAGACGGAAAGCGGGAAACTGCCACATCCGATGATGAACATCAGATCAATGTGCCGATGGTGGTGTTGGTTAATGGAAACAGTGCCAGCGCTTCTGAAATCTATGCAGGCGCCATTCAGGATTATGGGATCGGCAAGATTGTAGGTACACAGACCTACGGAAAAGGTGTGGTTCAGCAGATTTTTGATCTGGGAGACGGCACCAGTGTGAAACTGACCATTGCAGAGTATTTTACGCCCAACGGGCGAAGCATTGACGGCGAAGGCATTACTCCCGATGTGGAAGTGGAATATGAAGCGGACGAGAATAATCCCGAAGCCGATAATCAGCTGGAAAAAGCGCTGGAAGTGATGAAAGAAGAACAATAAGAAATGGAATTAGCCTTTTCTTTTCTGCGCCCCCTATGTTAAAATAAACTAAATGTGGAATTTTGATAGAAATATCCGAAAGATTTTCAAGGGAAAGGAAAGCAGATATGACAATTTTAATCCAAAACGGACACGTGGTGGATCCGCTGACAAAACGGGACGAGGTATGTGATGTGCTGGTCGCGGATGGAAAGATCAGAAAGGTTGGCGTATCCCTCCAGGATGAAGCGGACAGGATCTTAGATGCGTCCGGCTGCTATGTGATGCCGGGATTTATCGACCTGCATGTACATTTCCGGGATCCGGGGCTGACCTATAAGGAGACTCTGGAGACGGGCGGAAAAGCAGCGGTCAGAGGGGGAGTCACCACCGTATGTGCGATGCCGAATACCAGACCGGTGATCGACTCCGGAGAAAAAGTGGAAGATGTTCATAAAAGGGCCAGGGAGGTTTCCCCCGCACATGTAATCCAGATCGGAGCCGTGACTATGGGACAGTCAGGCAAGGAACTGGCAGATATTGCCGGGATGGCGAAGGCCGGATGCCATGCCATCAGCGAAGACGGCAAATCTGTTATGAATGCCTCTTTGTATCGGAAAGGAATGAAGGAAGCAAAGAAAAACGGAGTGTCTGTCTTTGCCCACTGTGAGGATATCACGATGGTGGAGGGCGGCGTCATGAACGCGGATGAAAACGCAAAGCGGCTGGGGCTTCCCGGTATCACGAATTCGGTAGAGGACGTGATCGCGGCAAGAGACATTCTTTTGGCAAAGGAGACAGGTGTGAGGCTTCATCTGTGCCACTGCTCAACGGCGGACAGCGTAGAGATGATCCGTCTGGCAAAGGAAGAAGGCCTGCCGGTGACCGGCGAGGTGTGTCCGCACCATTTTACCCTGAGTGCAGATGACATCAGGGAGGACGACGCTAATTTTAAGATGAATCCGCCGCTTCGGAGCCGGGAAGACGTAGAAGCACTCCGGAAAGGATTGAAAGACGGCGTTATGGATGTGATCGCGACAGATCATGCCCCTCACGGAGAGGAAGAAAAGAGTCAGTCCATGATGGATGCGCCGTTTGGAATCGTAGGATTGGAGACGTCGGCGGCGCTGACTTATACAGAGCTTGTAAAGACAGGGATTTTGAGTATCATGGATATGGCAGAGAAGATGAGCTATAATCCGGCAAAGATCCTGGGCCTTGCAGAGAAAGGCTCTGTATCAGAAGAAATGGACGCAGACCTTGTGGTGTTTGATCCGAAACGGATCTACCGGATCGACAAGACTACATTTTTGTCGAAAGGAAAAAATACACCTTTTGACGGACGGGAAGTGACCGGAGATGTGAAATACACTCTGGTGGACGGAGAAGTTGTATACGAAAATCAGGCATTGACAGGAGGAAAATAAGGTGATTGATCAGTTAGTAGCCAATATTAAGAAAACAGGGGCGCCTATCGTAGTAGGATTAGACCCGATGCTCAGCTATGTGCCGGAGCATGTACAGAAAAAAGCGTATGCAGAGTACGGCGAGACGCTGGAAGGAGCAGCGGAGGCCATCTGGCAGTTCAATAAAGAAATCGTGGACAAGACCTATGATCTGATCCCGGCAGTGAAGCCTCAGATTGCGATGTACGAGCAGTTTGGGATCCCGGGGCTTGTGGCGTTTAAAAAGACTGTGGATTACTGTAAGGAGAAGGGGCTGGTAGTCATTGGCGATATCAAGCGCGGAGACATCGGATCTACTTCTGCGGCTTACGCAACAGGACATATCGGAAAAGTACAGGTGGGAAGCAATACTTACGCACCGTTCGATGAGGATTTTGTGACGGTCAACCCTTATCTGGGATCTGACGGTGTAAAGCCCTTTGTGGAGGTATGCAAGAAAGAACAGAAAGGCCTTTTCATCCTGGTAAAAACATCCAATCCGTCCAGCGGAGAATTTCAGGATCAGCTGATCGACGGACGTCCGCTCTATGAGCTGGTAGGTGAGAAGGTGAATGAATGGGGCCAGGAGTGCATGGGATGTTCCTACAGCTATATCGGAGCCGTTGTAGGCGCAACCTATCCGGAAATGGGAAAGGTACTGCGTAAGATCATGCCGAAAGCCTACATCCTGGTGCCGGGCTATGGCGCTCAGGGAGGACAGGGCAAAGACCTGGTGCATTTCTTCAATGAGGACGGCCTGGGAGCCATCATCAATTCCTCACGCGGCATCATTGCGGCATATAAGCAGGAAAAGTACGCATCCTTCGGAGCCGAGGCCTTCGGAGACGCGTCCAGGGCTGCGGTGGAGGACATGATCGCTGACATCAGCGGAGCGTTAAATGGTTAACAGGGGACGTAGACAAACGCAAAAGGTGTACGTCCCCAATTGACAAACAGGGTGTCCCCAACCGACAAACAGGGTGTCCCCGAAAGGAGATTTCAGATGAAGAAGAAGGAACGTGCGGCGGTGATTTCGCAGGAATCGCTGGCTGCAGGGATTTTTAGTATGTGGATCCGTACGGATGCGGCGGCGGAGGCGCGGCCAGGCCAGTTTATCTCGATGTACACGGAGGACGGGACGAAGCTCCTGCCGCGTCCGATCAGCATCTGTGAGATAGACAGGGAAGGTCAGGCGCTGCGCGTGGTGTACCGTGTGACGGGACCGGATACGGGAACAGAGCAGTTTTCCAGGCTTGGAGCCGGAGACGGGATCTGGCTTGTGGGTCCTCTTGGCAACGGCTTCCCGGTGGAAAAGGCAGAAGAAAAGCGTGCTTTCCTGATGGGCGGAGGCATTGGAGTGCCGCCGATCCTGGAGCTTGCCAAGCAGATGAAATGTGAAAAAAAGCAGATTGTTGTAGGATACCGGGATGAACAGACTTTTCTGCGGGATGAATTTTCCCGGAATGGAGAGCTGTATATTTCGACGGAAGACGGAAGCGTAGGGACAAAAGGAAATGTGATGGATGCCGTCAGGGAAAACCATCTGGATGCTGATATCATCTATGCCTGCGGACCGACGCCGATGCTGCGTGCGATCAAGGATTATGCGGCCGGGCATGGAATTGAATGTTATATTTCCCTGGAGGAGCGCATGGCCTGCGGGATCGGTGCTTGCCTGGGCTGCGTGTGCAAAAGCAAAGAAAAGGATGCGCACAGCAATGTGCATAACAAACGGGTCTGCAAAGACGGACCAGTTTTCCTGGCTTCGGAGGTGGAAATCTGATGAATACGAAAATCAATATTGCAGGTGTGGAATGGAAAAATCCTGTGACAGTAGCCTCCGGGACCTTCGGATCCGGGGAGGAATTTTCAGAGTATGTGGATCTGAACCGGCTGGGCGCGGTGACGACCAAGGGCGTGGCAAATGTGCCGTGGGCCGGAAACCCGACGCCCCGCGTGGCAGAGGTCTACGGCGGCATGATGAATGCCATCGGCCTCCAGAATCCGGGAGTGGATGTGTTCTGCGAGAGAGATATTCCGTTTCTTCGGAAATATGACACAAAGATCATTGTAAATGTGTGCGGACATGCGCCGGAAGAATACCTGGCGGTGGTGGAGCGTCTGGCAGATGAGCCAATTGATATGATGGAGATCAACATTTCCTGTCCAAATGTCAATGCCGGTTTTCTGGCTTTTGGACAGGATGCCAGGAATGTAGAGACGCTGACGGCACAGATCAAAAAGCTGGCAAAGCAGCCGGTGATTATGAAGCTGACCCCCAATGTAACGGATATTACTGAGATTGCCAGAGCAGCAGAGGCCGGAGGAGCCGATGCGGTATCGCTGATCAATACGCTGACAGGCATGAAAATAGATATCCACAGGCGGACATTTGCACTGGCCAATAAGACTGGCGGGGTGTCGGGTCCGGCTATCCATCCGGTTGCCGTGCGCATGGTCTATCAGACGGCGCAGGCAGTCAAGATCCCGGTGATCGGCATGGGAGGCATCGCTACGGCTGAGGACGCGATAGAGATGATCCTTGCGGGAGCCACGGCCGTCGCGGTGGGAACAGCTAATTTTGCAGATCCGCAGACTGCAGAAAAGGTCGTGGAAGGCATCGAGCACTATATGGAACAATACGGAATTGAAGATATTCATGATCTGATTGGAGGGGTGCGTGAATAGATGAATTTATACCAGAATAGATTTGCAGAGAAACTGAGGGAGGCCCTGACAGCAGTGTCTCCCACAATAGGAATTGTATTGCTGTTAAGTTTTACGATCGCACCAATCCCGCCCAGTATACTTCTTTTGTTTTTGTTTGGGGCAGTGATGCTGATCGTTGGGATGATGTTTTTTACACTGGGAGCTGAGCTGGCGATGACGCCGGTAGGAGAAAGGATCGGCACCAGGATCGCACAGTCCCGGAAGCTTGGAATTGTTTTGCTTCTTTGTTTCGTTTTAGGGTTTGTCATTACGATATCGGAGCCGGATCTGCAGGTGCTTGCGGAACAGGTTCCGTCCGTTCCCAATGCTGTACTGATCGTTGCAGTGGCAGCAGGTGTGGGAGTCTTTCTGATGATTGCAATGCTCCGTATGCTGTTTTCGAAAACATTACGGATGCTTCTGATTATATTTTATCTCCTGATATTTGCATTAGCTTTTTTTGTGCCGGATGATTTTATATCCGTTGCATTTGATTCGGGCGGAGTCACGACCGGCCCCATGACAGTACCATTTATCATGGCGCTGGGTGTGGGATTTGCCGCAGTGCGAAGCGATAAACACGCGGAGGACGATAGTTTTGGTCTGGTGGCGCTGTGCTCCATTGGCCCGATTCTGGCTGTCCTTTTGCTGGGGCTTTTATATCACCCGGAAAACACGGCCTACACACCGTCAGAGATTCCGGTGATCCGGGATTCGGTAGAACTCTGGAAATATTTTGCTACCGGTCTGCCACAGTATATCGAGGAGATTGCAATTTCGCTGCTGCCGATCGTGGCTTTCTTTGCGGTTTTTCAGATCATTTCCCTGAAAATGAAGGGACGTGCCCTTCTGAAGGTTGTAATCGGAATCCTATATACCTATGTAGGGCTGGTATTATTCCTGACCGGCGTTAACGTCGGGTTTATGCCTGCAGGAAACTATCTGGGGGAGACGATTGCAGGGCTTTCCTACCGCTGGGTGCTGATCCCAATTGGTATGGTGATCGGATATTTTATCGTTAAGGCCGAGCCGGCAGTTTACGTGCTGAAGGAGCAGGTGGAGGAAATCACGTCAGGGGCGATTTCAGGAGAAGCTATGGGACTAAGCCTTTCTCTGGGGGTGGCAGCCTCTATTGGCCTTGCCATGATCCGGGTGCTGACAGGAATCTCGATTTTCTGGTTTATCCTTCCGGGATATTTTATAGCTCTTTGTCTGTCTTTTTTCGTACCGAAAATTTTTACAGCTATTGCGTTTGACTCTGGCGGTGTCGCTTCCGGACCAATGACGGCCACTTTCCTTCTGCCCTTTGCTATGGGGGCGTGTCAGGCAGTGGGAGGAAATATCGTACAGGATGCCTTTGGAGTGGTGGCTATGGTAGCCATGACGCCGCTGATCACGATCCAGGTAATGGGTGCAATCTATAAATACCGGTCTGAACATACAGAAGACAGCGGACTGGTGGAGGCGTCCTATCTGGATACCTGGGCGGATGACGACATCATAGAATTATAGGAGGAGCCGAATGAATAATATTTATATGCTGGGGATCATCACCAACCGGGGGATGAGGGAAAAGTTTCTCCAGTTTTTTAAAGAATACCATATTGAGGTTACCTTTACGACGCTGGGACGGGGGACGGCAAGCAGCTCTCTTTTGGATTATCTGGGAATGGAAGCAACAGAAAAGGCGGTCTATTTTGCTGTTGTTACATTTGACACCTGGAAAAATCTGAAACGCGGATTATATACCCGGATGCGGATCGACGTCCCAGGACGGGGCATTGCCTTTTTAGTGCCTCTTAGCAGCATCGGAGGAAAAAAGATACTTCAGTACCTGACTGTCGGGCAGAAGATAGAAATCGAGGAGGAAAGCGTTTTGAAAAATACGGAATATGAACTGTTGGTTACAATTGCAAATTCCGGATATACAGAAACTATCATGGATGCGGCAAGAAGTGCACACGCACCGGGCGGTACATTTATTCATGCTAAGGGATCCGGTGTAGAGCATGCGAAAAAATTTCTGGGTATCTGCCTTGCAGAAGAAAAGGAGATGGTATTCATTGTAGTGAAAACAGCTCAGAAAAATGATATCATGCGGGCCATCATGGAGCAGGCTGGCGTGGATACGCCTGCGGGCGCACTGGTCTTTTCCGTGCCGGTGACAGATACCGCAGGAATACGCAGGATGGAAGAACTGCTGGAAGAAGAGGAAAAGTAAAAGGCATCGGGCAGCATACTTCATACTTTGTGTGATAGATGATTTCGATAAATACAGTGCATATATAAGTATAATCAATTTGAGAAGAGCGGAACGCATTGCTATAATTGATGCATCAAGTGTTATACACAAAGAAGGAGGAAGTATATGAAAAAGAGATGGATCAGCCTGTTGCTGGTCTCTGCCATGACGCTTTCCATGCTTGCAGGATGCGGAAGCAGTGAAGATACGGCAGAGGATACAAGCGAAGGCGGAGAGGGAGATAAAATTACTTTTATGGTGCCTGACTGGGGCGTACCGACAGATGAGCAGCTGGCTGCTTTTACAGAGGAGACCGGGATAGAGGTTGAAATCGCAGAAGTAGGCTGGGACGACATCCGAGAAAAGATTGCTACCGCGGCATCTGCAAATGAATGTGCCGCTGATGTAGTGGAAGTTGACTGGTCATGGGTAGGAGAGTTCTATGCGGCAGACTGGCTGGAGCCATTGGAGGTTTCCGATGAAGATAAGGAGGACATGCCTACCATTGAGACCTTTACCGTAGATGACAAGGTATTGGCTATGCCTTATGCGAATGACTACCGTCTGGCGTACTATAATACAGAGCAGTTTGCTCAGGCTGGAATTACAGAAGAGCCACAGACCTGGGATGATGTTCTGGAAGCATGCCGGACTCTGAAGTCAACCGGAACTGTAGAATATCCATTTGCCATTGCTCTGAACGCAGAGGAGAAGACCGCCACATGTCTGATGTGGCTTGCATACACCATGAACGGTGTTGTATGGAATGATGACGGAACCTTTAACGAAGAATCTGTGATGGAAGCACTGAAATATATGGAGACTCTGATCAATGAAGAGTTAGTGGCTCCGGAGGATAAAACCTCATCTGGTATGGATGCTTATATGAGAATCTGTGGCGGAACCGCTAGTTTCCTGACAGGCCCCACATCTTTTGTATCCAGAAGCCAGAATGAAGAGCTTTGCAGTGTAGTTGGACAGATCACGCCGATCCTGGTTCCTGGCAAAGACGGAAAAGCAGCGCAGACCATGCCTTTGCCGGAGGCGATCGGTGTCAGCAGCCTTTCTGAAAATAAAGAGGCAGCAAAGAAATTTGTAGAGTGGTATACATCTGCAGATATGCAGAAGCAGCTGAATGAGACAAATAGTGCGATTCCGACCCGCAACTCTGTATTGGAAGAGCTGATCAATGAAGGTGCGATTGAGAATCCTGGCGCGATGCTGGAAGAAGCACAGCTTGTTTCTTCTCCATTCCCGAACGGAATACCATCATACTACGCAGAAATGAGCAGTGCAATGTATAACGCTATCAACAAAATGGCGCTTGGCGAACTGACAGCAGAAGAGGCTTATGAGGAAATGTCTTCCGCATTAGACACATTACTCAGTGAAGAATAATTCAGGAAAGCATAGACTATGAAAAAAAAGATTGCACCATATCTTTTACTAACACCCATGATTTTAATCATGGGTGTATTAGTATTTTATCCGATTATAACGACATTTACATATAGCTTAAAGAAATGGAAACTGACTTCCCCAGGAGACATCCGGTTTATAGGGCTGAAAAATTACCGTAATATCCTTCAGTCAGATTCGTTTTGGTACAGTATGCAGAATACCGTGTATATCCTGGTATTGGTGATCGTACTTACGACGATTCTGGGGTGCCTGGTGGCGGCATTTTTGAAAATCAGTAAGAAATGCTCGGGGATCCTCTTAGCATTGGCGATCCTGCCCTGGGCTCTGCCGCCGTTCGTAAATGGAATCCTGTGGAAATTTGTATTTTTCTCCGGATACGGATTCCTGAATAAGCTGCTGATTGGCATAGGCGCTGTGGAGAAACCTGTAGAATTTCTTGCATCCAGATGGCTGCTTTTATTTGTGATTTCTATCGTAGTAGTTTGGAGAAGTGTTCCTTTTATGGCATTGGTGTGCCTGGCAGGACGCCAGTCACTGCCGGAGGATGTCTATGAAGCGGCTGAGATTGACGGGGGAACAAAGGGGAAAATCTTCCTTCACGTTACCGTTCCGCTGATGCTGCCATTTGTAGGTGTGGGGCTGACATCGACTTCGGTAACGGCGATCAATGTATTTGATGAGATTGTTGCTCTTTCCGGCTACAGTGATCTTGCAAAGAATATTCTGATGGAAAGCTACCTGACCACGTTTAATTTCCTGGATTTTGGAAAGGGAAGCGCCATGACTTATATAGTATTATTCTTTGCATTGCTCCTTGGAATATTCTATCTTCGGAGTTTAAATAAGGAGGTGGAATATTAATGAAGTATGCAAAAAAAGCCGGATATATTGCAGCGCTTATACTGTTTTTAATATTTGCCGCCGGGCCGTTCGTGTGGACTTTTATCATATCCATTACGCCGGACCATGCCATGTTTGCTCCGACACCGGAGCTTTTGCCGGGAGAGGTGACATTTGAGAATTACAAAGAACTGTTTTCGGGAGGACAGAGGGGAAGCCGCTTTTTTGAGAGTATGTATAATTCTTTGAGAGCGGCGGCCATCACTTTATGTATCGGAGTACCTGTAGCGGTAATGAGCGCTTATGCTTTAAGCCGGATGGAATTTAAAGGGAGAAAGGTCATAAAAAACCTGCTGCTGATTACGATGGTTATCCCTGTTATGGCTACGATTATCCCGCTGTATCAAATGTTTGCGGCGGGAAAAATGCTGGACGATATTTTCTGGCTGAGCATGGTGTATGTCAGCTCCTACCTGCCTATGGCAGTCTGGCTGATCTCAAATTATTTTGCTACGATACCGGAAGAACTGGAAGAAGCGGCACTGATAGATGGATGCGGAAAATTTGTAAGTTTTTTCCGCATCATCCTGCCGCTTTCTTATCCGATTATTTTGTCTGTGATTTTGATCATGTTTCTAAATACGTGGAGTCAGTTCCAGATCCCGCTGATCCTTGCCTCCTCGATGGAGACAAAACCGATGGCGATCGTGGTGTCCGAGTTTATGACAAAGGATACCATTCAGTACGGGCTGATCGCGGCAGCAGGGATGCTGGCCCTGATCCCTCCGGCACTGACGGCGCTGATCTTCCGGAAATATCTGATCTCCGGGATGACAAAGGGATCTGTAAAAGGATAACTGTATTTCTAAGACAGCGCAGCCGCGCTGTCTTCTAATTTTTGCTTAGCTTCCTTAAGTTCCGCAAGCTGGGCGTCGGAGACTTTGTCGAGCCGGCATTTCATGGCCAGCTTGTTCAGACGGTTCAGATCGTTCTTGATCTGTTTTTTGGTGCCGTGATCCAAAGTTTTTTTCTGGGCTTTCAGCTTTTGCTCTGTCTCAGACATCAGACGCTGGACATCGCTTAAGACTTCCATGGCGTCCTTGCGGGTCTGGTCCTGGCCCGCATATTCGTGAGCGTCCCGGATAGCCTGCTGGATTTCCTGCTCAGACATGCTGTCATTTGCGGTGATGGTAATAGACTGCTGCTTTCCGGTGTCCAGATCTTTTGCGGATACTTTTAAGATACCGTTGGCGTCAATGTCAAAGGTTACTTCTATCTGCGGGACGCCGGCCGGAGCAGCCTTGATGCCTTTTAACCGGAATTTTCCAATGGTCTTATTGTCTCTTGCCATGGGGCGCTCGCCCTGGAGCACATGGATATCCACAGAGCGCTGGTAGGGCGCTGCGGTGGAGAAAATCCGGGAATACCGGGTGGGCAGGGTGGTGTTCCGCTCGATCAGCCGGGTGGCAACGCCGCCGACAGTCTCAATGGACAGACTTAAGGGCGTGACGTCCAAAAGCAGGATCCCTTTATCTGTGCCGGAAGCGATCAGGCTGTTGCCCTCCAGGGTATGGCCGAGGATTGCGGCTCCTTTTGCAACGCACTCGTCGGGATTGATGTTTTTGGAAGGTTCTTTCCCGGTGAGCATCCGGACTTTTTCCTGAACGGCGGGAATCCTGGTAGATCCGCCTACCAGAAGCACGCGTCCTAATTCAGAAGGAGCGATCCCGGCATCATTCAGGGCGCTTCTGACTGGCTCTGCTGTGCGGTCAATGAGATCCCGGATCAGATCTTCGAACTGGGCTCTGGTAAGCGTCAGGTCCATATGGAGCTGTTCGCCCCGGTGTTCCGCAAGGTAAGGGAGCATGATATGAGAACTGTCGGAAATGGACAGCTCTTTTTTGGCCTGCTCCGCAGCATCTCTGATGCGCTGCATAGCGGCGAAATCTCTGGAAAGATCTACCTTGTGCTCGTCTTTAAAACGACGGAGGAGCCACTGGGTGATGCGTTCGTCAAAATCATCACCGCCCAGGTGGTTGTCTCCGGCAGTAGCCAGTACCTCGATGACGCCTTCGCCAATCTCGATCACAGAAACATCGAAGGTACCGCCGCCTAAGTCGTAGACCATAACCTTCTGTGGCTCTCCGTGGTTGAGCCCGTAGGAGAGGGCGGCGCTGGTAGGCTCATTGATGATCCGTTTGACATTCAGCCCGGCAATCCTTCCGGCATCCTTGGTCGCCTGACGCTGGATGTTGTTAAAATAGGCAGGAACCGTGATGACGGCTTCCGTTACGGGCTCGCCCAGGAAATCTTCGGCGTCTTTTTTCAGCTGCATCAGTACCATGGCGCTGATGGTCTGTGCTTTGTATTCTGTACCGTCAATGCGTACGCTCCCTTCAGTGCCCATATGGCGTTTTACCGAACTGATCGTGCGCTCCGGATTCGTGACAGCCTGCCGTCTTGCACTTTCTCCCACCAGTCGTTCTCCTTTTTTTGTAAAAGCTACGATGCTGGGTGTAGTCATGCTCCCGGAGGTTCCGGGGATGATGACCGGCGCCTCATTTTCCACAACAGACACACAGCTGTTTGTTGTTCCCAGATCAATTCCGATTACCTTTCCCATTGATTGATAAGCTCCTTTCCATTATCGCTATTTCTATGTATTGTCAGATTTTATTGTCTAGCAGCGGCAGAACATACAGAAAAGCTGCGCCAGGCACAGACCCTGGCAGACGCGTCCCATGCTCTCGGCATAATTTTGAAATTCTTCCCCGTTCTGCCGGTATTCTGTGCCTGCCTGGCGCAGGATGTTCAAGGTACTGCGGTAGACATCAGAGGAAGGGTCCATCTGGAGCGCCTTCTGGATCTGCTCTACGGCCAGCACCTGCCTGCCGAGCCCATGATTTGCCAGTGCACTTAAGTAGAATCACCTTGCGTCCCGCTGACTGCTTAAAATGCTGTTCAAGGTATTGTCAGCGTACTGGTACTGCCGCATGTTGATAAAATCGATGGCCTGTCGGATATCGTTACTGTCTCCGGGCTGCGACATGGGCGGCTCAGGATTCCGGCCGGCGCTGCCGAAACCAAAGAATTCTTCGAAGCTTCCAAAACCGCCGAAATCCTGCCAGCCGTCAAAATCCAGCCAGGGGTCAGGACCCTGGCTGGCGGATCCCTACCGGTATCCGCCATTCCTTTGCTGGCCCTGCGTTCGTGACTGGTATTTTTCCGGATTGTTCAGCATATCATAGGCCTCGTTGATCTCGTTCATTTTATCAGCTGCCAGAGGATCGTCCGGGTGAAAATCCGGATGGTACTCCTTGGCTTTGGCGCGGTAGGCCCGCTTTATCTCATCCTTTGAGGCGTCTCTTGATACCCCCAGTACCTTATATGGATCATCAACCATTGTATTTCCCCTTCCTTTGATATTTGGTAAAGTATTGCTGCCAGACGCCGCCATACAAGATGTTCCGCATGAGATGGACGTCCTGCAGAAGCGGCAGATTCTCAAAGATCCTTACGGCATTTCCGATCGGGATCTCCAGAATTTCCTGCATTTCCTCCGGGCGTTTTTTCATATGGAACAGAGGATTATAATTCTGCTTTTTTTTGTCTCTTTCATAATCCATGGATGCGTCCATCAGATAGATGAACCGGCCGATCTCAAACCCTAGACTTTTGAGGCTGGTGCTCCAGAAATCCTCATGATAAACGAAAATCTCCGACAGCATTTCTCCGGAGAGGTTGATGGCCTGATCGAACTGAGATGGATCCTTAGTCTCTATGTTTTCCAGGGCCTGAATACTGTTGCTCACAGAGCGGCACTGCCTGGGATAGATGGCCTTCAGCCGCTGGTATTCCTTTTCCAGCAGGGATGCGTACCAGTGACGAAGGTGTTTCCCTTCATCCTTCCAGTCGTCCACACATTTGAAATAGGACAGAAGGATGGTCATGTCCGCCGCATAATCTGTAAATTTATTTTCTGCCGCCGTCTTCTGGCTGGTAGGATGAAGGCTGCACCGAAAAGAGGTTTCCGTCTCCTCTGGCTCATAGAGTGATGACAGCAGCAGGATGATAAAGGTCATATCGTAGGAAAGATTCAGACGATGGAGCTGGCCGTACCGTTTTTTCAGATTCCGGCACAGTCCGCAGTATATATGCTGGTAGCGTTCCAGCTCTGCTTTGTCTAATTTGTCCTTGATGCATACGATATATCCGAACATAGACGTCTCCTTTCTCATTCCAATACTTAGCACATTTCCCGGGAGATTTCAACGAAACTCCCGAAAAGTTCACAGAGTTCACAGTCTTTTAATTTTTCGGAAGGAAAGATTTGAAAATCATGAGAAATACCCTATAATAATCTTATAGAAGATATGGACCGCCAGGCCCGTGGGCTGAAAGGATAAAAGGATGAATTACAGAAGAGCTGAGGTCAGGGATATTCCAGTCCTGGCAGATTTGCGAAAAAAACAGCTTATAGATGAAGGACAGAAACCGGATCTGGATGTGGACTATGAACTGGCAGACTATTTTCAGAAAAAAATGTCTGACAGATCTCTGGTGGAATGGGTGGCAGAAGAGGACGGGAGGATCATTGCCACAGGAGCCATCATTTTTATGGACTTTCCACCTTCGTTTACAAACAAAACGGGAAAACAGGGGTATATTGCCAACATGTATACGGATCCTGATTTTCGGGGAAGAGGGATTGCCTCGGAGATCCTGGAACGGCTTGCAAAAGAGGCCAGAGAGCGGCACATTCATAAATTGATCTTGTATGCGTCAAAATGGGGCAGGCCGGTGTATCAGAAATATGGATTCCGGGATGCCGGTGCATGGATGGAACTTAAGCTGTGACTTGCAAGGAGCCCTCTGCAATGATATTCTTTTGATAGGTGATGAAGTATGGAAAAATTTGAAATTTTCAGCTCTAACCTGGAAGTTTTGAAAAAAGCAAAATATGAAGACCTGGATAACGAATTTATCATCAGTGGTATTATTGATAAATTTTTTATACAATTTGAACTTAGTTGGAAAGTTCTGAAGGAACTGCTGCGTTATGAGGGGAAAAGTATCGCAAACCCCGGATCCCCAAGAGAAATCATAAAGGCGTCATATGCGATATATGATTATCTGGATGAAGAAATTTGGCTGGAAATGTTTAGAGCCAGGAATGACATGACACATATCTATAATGGAGAAGCTGCAAAACAAATGGTGTCTTTGATTTTGGAAAGGTATATCCCGGCTTTTGCCGTAATGGAGGAGAAGATTAGAAAGGATTATGGAGAAATTCTGAAAGATCTGTAAGGCGGCGGAAACCGTGAAATAATCAAGACAGGAGAAAGGTTATGGAAGAGAAGATCATCAGAAGTGCCATCCAGGCACATGAGAGCAAGAAGAGCTTTCATTTTGAGTTTCAGGAGGAACTTAAACCAAAGCAGATTGACAATGCGATCCGTTCGTATGCGAAAGGAGTAACAGCAGCAGAGGTTATTGCGGTCCTTGATGAAACTATGCTTTCGAACGGGAAAAAGGGGTATCTCGTTACCGAGAAGGGGATTTACTCCAGCACGATGTTTAATAAAAAAAGTAATCCGCTTCCGTTGGATCACATGGTATCTGTTGAGGTAGAGGAGTCGGACTGCATCGTGACATACGAGGACGGGACTAAGCGGAGTTTTTTCTTCAGTATTCACAAGGAATTTCCAGAAATTCTGAATACGATCCTGAAAGGCAGGAACCAGAACGTAAGTGGGCCGGAAAAACCGGCAAAGGCAGTAGAGGCATCCAAGCCGGCAGCTGAACCGAAGCCGTCCAAGCCATCGAAACAGGCAGAGCCGCCAAAGCCAGTGGAACCGCCGAAACAGGCAGAGCCATCGAAGCCAGTGGAGCCGCCGAAACAGGCAGAGCCAGCAAAGCCAGTGGAGCCGCCAAAGGAAATGGAGAAAAAGGGGCCTGCCGAGCCAGGGCAAGAGGAGAAAAAATATAAGGTTGCTGTCGTGGGTGAGGCGGAAAGCGGCAGACATACGCTGGTGGAGCGTCTTTTAGAGAGTGGAAAGCTTTCTGATGATATTTCCCTGATCATCTTTGAGAATCCGTTGGAGCTGTTTCGTTATCTGGAAGAGCCAGGAGCTTATCTGGACGGCTATATAGGAGTTTGTGACGCTACAACAGGCACATCAGACGAACTTACGGATTCGATCCGGATCATGAGCGGGAAGCAGATTCCTCTTTCTGCGCTATTTTTCAATAAACGGGATTTGTTCCTGGATGATGAAATGTTCCAGCTGTCAGCAATCATGACGCTGGGAGATATGGAAGATATGGGATTTGACGGATTTTATCAGCCGGAAAGTGTAGAGATTCTGCTTGGACGCTTGTTTTCGGTGCCAGTGTATATCGGAAGTGCAGTGGATATCAGGGCAAATGATCTGGAACCGGAATTTGGAACTGCGGTTCAGGAACTGGTGCTGGGATTAAATGCACATGAAGGCGTCCTGCCGAATGGGGAGACAGAGCCGGTGTCACTGGAGGAACTGATTTCCAGATACCAGGCATAAAAACAATTAATTCTTATGGAGACAGACTTGGAAATCTGTCTCCATTTATTCTGAAATAGTTGCGAAAGCTCAAAAGAATAAAATACTTTTGTGACGTATTTATAATTCGTTCTGCGTATTGACACGGCCTAGCCTGTCTGGTGGCTGCAGAAACAAGATGACAGAGGATAGATTTGTCTATTCTGCTATCTTGTTTTCTAAGAACTTTTCCACTATAATTAACAGATAATCAATGGGAGAGTCCTTTCTCCCAAAAAGGCTGGACTTTCCGGCTGTCAATTTTTTATCCGGCGATTTCTGCCATTTTATTTCCAGACCTTTTTTGAGCTCACTTAAAGGTTGCAACGGTTTATTTTGTTTTCTATAATGAAAGGAGAAAATCAATGATGCAACAATTTCATACTCAGGAATATCCCACTGCGAACCGTAACTACAAGGATCGCCTGTTTCGCTTTGTGTTCAATAACAAGAAGGACCTCCTGGATCTATATAATGCGATTAATGGGACGAACTATGACAAACCGGAAGAGTTGGAAGTCGACACCTTGGAAAATGTGCTGTACCTTTCCATGAAGAATGATTTGTCCTTCCTGATCGATGCAGAGCTGAATCTGTATGAACATCAGAGCACTTATAATCCCAACATGCCTATGAGGGGGCTTCTGTATTTCGCAGGCGTTTATACCAGGCATATTTCCAGCCGCGAGATTAATATTTACAGCAGTTCGCCCAAGGAATTTCCTTTCCCCCAACACATCGTGTTCTACAACGGGACCAGGGAGGAACAGGATCGAAAGGTTTTGAAGTTGTCAGATCTTTTCCGGCGGCCAAACGGGGAGAAAGAACCCTGCCTGGAATGTAAGACCTTGATGTTGAACATTAATTACGGGCATAACCGGGAATTGATGAAGAAGTGTAGGCGTCTGGAGGAATACGCTATCTTTGTGGATACCATCCGGAAGAATCAAACGAAAGGGAAAGATCTGCAGGAAGCAGTGGAAACGGCGGTGGAAAGCTGTATTGCCGGCGGGGTTCTGGCGGATATCCTGAGAGCGCAGAAAGCAGAGGTGGTACAGATGGTACTGGAAGGTTTCGATCAGGAAGCATATGAGAAAGCCATGAAGAAAGAGGGCTATGAGGACGGATATCAGGATGGAAAAGAGGCTGGGAAAAAGGAAGAACTGGAGCGGGGGATCTGCGGATTGATTCATTCTTTGAGGGAATTCGATATTCCGAAGGAACAGATTTTGCAAAAACTTCAGGATACCTATCAGATTACGGAAAAAGAAGCCATGGGTTATGTAGAAAAATATTGGTAAATGAGAGAAAAACGGGAATAAAAGGGAATCATGAGAAAATGCAGTTACCGGGTTTGTAACCGCTGTTCCCCATAACTTCTCATAAGTTGTTATGTCCTTGTATTTGCTGGGGCTTCTATACCGATAAATTTGGAAACATAATGGTCTTTCTATATAGCCGGAATATAAAGAAAAGTCCGGATTAAGAGTGTAAATGCTGTTTTGCAGCAGACTCTTATGAGGGCTTTTTTTGTTTTTTCAAAATGATGAAAGATAGTAGTGTTTTCCTTGTGAAGTAAAAAAGCATATGATAAAATAGTCTAAAAGGAGACTAAACATGAACGAGATAGACAGGCCATATAATTTAAAACGTTTTTATCTGCAATGGCAGAAATTGAATCATGTATATGAGGACTATGCAAAGATACATGATCTGACCTATATTTCTATGTTTATTTTGCAGCTGCTGGACGGTGAGGGGACGACGCAGAAAGAACTGTGCGATATCTTATATTTCCCGAAGCAGACTGTCAATAAGGTGATACTCTCTTTTGTAAAGAGGGGATATGCTGCCATGGCTGAAAATCCGAAGGACAGACGTTCTCGTTTGATCGTACTTACAGAAAAGGGGAAAGAATTTCAAAAGAAAGTGATTTCCCACATTGAGCAGGCGGAACTACAGGCATTTGCTTCTTTATCAGAGCGGGAGCAGGAAGTGATAACAGACCTTTGGGAAAAATACACCAGCATATGTATCAATAAGATTAATGGCAGTTAAGTGTGCCGGATGGAGGAACGGATAGATGAAAAAACTGGGATTTGGACTTATGCGTTTACCGCTGATAAATGATGAATTTTCTCGTGTAGATAAGAAAATGTTATGTGATATGGTTGACTATTATCTGGATAAAGGATTCCAATACTTTGATACAGCATGGTTTTATCACGATGGACAGTCGGAAATATCTGTAAAAGAGTGTCTTGCAGACCGTTATCCCCGCTCTGCTTTCCTGCTTGCGGATAAAATGCCTCTTGTACTGATCCGGGAAGAAAAGGAACTGGAAGAATGACACGATTCAGTCGGAAAAGTGTTATCAGGTAGCGAAAAAGCACGGGAAACCGGTTATTGTTATGGAACCTGTCAAGGGTGGAACTCTTGCAGATATTCCGGAAGAAGCGGAAAAGTTATTCAAGTCTTATCGCTCTGATATGTCTGTTGCTTCGTGGGCGATCCGCTTTGCGGCAAGCCATGAGAATGTTATGTTGGTTTTAAGTGGCATGAGCAGCATGGAACAGTTAAAAGACAATTTATCGTATATGGAAAATTTCAAACCATTTGCACCGGAAGAATTTGAATTAGTCTGCGAAGCTGCAAAAATGATCAATCAGAGTGTTGCCATTCCGTGTACCGGATGTTCTTACTGTATCAATAAATGCCCGATAAATATTGCTATTCCTAAATACTTTGCACTCTACAATGCAGACATGCGGGAGTTGGAAACGAAGGCATGGACAGCACAGACGATGCTGTACAGTCATTTTTCAGAGCAGTATGGCAAGGCGGGTGATTGTATCAGGTGCGGTCAATGTGAGAAGATGTGTCCGCAGCATCTGACGATCAGAGAATGGCTGAAAAAGGTGGCTGAAAGATTTGAAGGAGACCAGGGTAATTCCTGAATTGAAAAACCCTACCAGATATGTTAGAATTGATAAGAATTATGTAGGAGGTTTGAAAGATATGGAACAGTACAAGCAGGAATTTATCGAATTTATGGTAGAAAGCGACGTGTTGAAATTCGGGGAGTTCACACTGAAAAGTGGAAGAAAATCTCCGTTTTTTATGAATGCGGGAGCTTATGTGACAGGCACGCAGCTTAAAAAGCTGGGTGAATATTATGCAAAGGCGATTCACGATAAATATGGTGATGATTTTGATGTGCTGTTCGGACCTGCTTACAAGGGAATTCCGCTGGCAGTGGTGACTGCAATTGCGTTTAGCGAGCTTTATGGAAAAGAAATCCGTTACTGCTCTGACCGGAAGGAAGAAAAGGATCACGGAGCGGACAAAGGAAGTTTTCTGGGAAGCAGCTTAAAAGACGGCGACAGGGTCATTATGATCGAGGATGTGACTACGTCCGGAAAATCCATGGAAGAGACTGTGCCGAAGGTAAAGGGTGCGGCGAATGTGGACATCAAAGGACTGATGGTATCCTTAAACCGTATGGAAGTCGGAAAAGGCGGAGAGAAGTGCGCGCTTGATGAAGTGAAAGAATTATATGGCTTTGATACGGCTGCAATCGTGACTATGGAAGAGGTAGTAGAATACCTTTATAACAGAGAATGTCAGGGAAAAATCGTGATCGATGATACATTAAAATCTGCAATTGACGCATATTATGAACAGTACGGCGCAAAGTAGCGGATGCGGCAGGTGCAGGTGAACAGGTAAAATCAGGAGGGACGCATATGAACGAAAAAGCATATAAGGCAATGAGTCTGGCAGGAGCGGCAAACATCGCCGTGGGAATCGTGATTTTAGTTGTGGGAATCGCGGCGGGAGTGATCGCGATCGTTACGGGGGCTCGTCTCCAGAAAGAGAAGAAAGGTCTCACTTTCTAGGGACTTATGTAATAGAAAGGAAGCATTTTTTTGAATAATAAGACAAGGAAGAGGATACGTGTCCTTGGAAAAATCTTATTTATACTGTATGTGATCTTTATTGTATATTTTCTGATATTTTCTGACTGGTACGGCAGGACAGGAGAAATGCAGGAGTACCATTATAACCTGGTATTGTTTAAAGAAATCCGGCGGTTCTGGGAATACCGGGATCAGGTCGGATTCTTTGCAATGTTTACCAATCTGTTTGGAAATGTGATCATTTTCATTCCGTTTGGATTTTTTCTTCCAATGGCGAGCAGGTACCGGAGTCTCCTGGGAACCGTGTTCTACAGCTTTGGATTGAGTCTATGTGTAGAAACGTTTCAGCTGTTTTCCAGGGTGGGAAGCTTTGATGTAGATGACCTGCTGCTCAATACGATCGGAGGTCTGGCAGGATATATCATATTTGTGATCTGTGCGGCAATAAGGAGAAGACATGTTACTAAGAAGAAAAAAAGTAAAAAAAGAAGATGACAGGGCAAAAGCTGCGGTAAAAACAAGAGAAAAGCAGCGGCGCAAAATGATCCGGACAAAATATGGGCAGGCGCCGTTAAGACACGCAAGGAAAGGCGTGTATTCCTGTATTTATGGGGCAGTGGTCTTTGCCCTTTTGTTTTTGATGATCCTGATCTCTTTTGTGACCAAAGGAGAAGTCGGGGTATTGATCGGTCTGGTGGGGCTGGGTACTGTGGCGCTGTCCATAGCCGGAGTGACACTCGGCGTCCGCGGTTTAAAGGAGCGGGATAAAAATTATCTTACCTGCAGGATAGGAATCGGCGTGAACGGGCTGTTCCTCTTAGGCCTTGCAGGATTATTTATCAGGGGGCTGTTATAGAGGATGATAGAGGAAAGATATGATCTTGCGATCGGAAGAATCGGCAGGATCGGAGGAGAAGAAAGCGTAAAACTGCCGTTTCGTAATTTTTTTCAAAAAACGGCATCTTTTCTTCTGATGATCGATGAACTGAAAAAAGAGATAGAAAGCGGGGGGTATGAAAAGCGGGCTCTTTCAGAGCTGGAAGCGTGGAATGACCGGCTGTACAGGGACATTCTGCCGGATAATTACAGTACAAGCTACGGAAATCCGGTTTTTGCGGTAAAGGAGCTGGGAGAAGGATACGGACAGATATTAAGCTTCCTTTATACAGAACTCAGGGGAGCAATTCCCTATGTGTTTGAGGGGAAAACAGAGTATCTGGATATCCTGCTTGAACTTTTCCTGGAAATATACGGGCAGTTTGAAGAGGAGGAGATTCCGAAGGAGGAGCAGATTAAAGAGATCATTTACTGGTATGCCAGTGACTACTGCGATGTGTTTGTGGCGGACCGGATCAGAGAGCAGATCGACCCGGACTGTTCCTTTGCGCTGAATATCATTTGCAGCAGCGATCTTTCGGATCTTCGGTATCTTTACCGGTTCGGGGAATATATCAGTGAAAACGAGAGAAGAACGGCAGAACATCTGCTGGAGCTTTCGGAAGATGTGATCTGTAAGATGGCCGATGTTTATACGGAGGGGTATCGTGTCGGATTTGTAAATACCGGTAAGGATCTGTCAAAAAAGGGCACGGTGGAAATCCGGTATGTGCTGGGATTTGAAAGAGTGATCAAAAAGGCGGTTGAAAACTTCCGGGAAATGGGACTGCGTCCGGTATTCTGCCGGTCCGGCGCCAGTGTGCTGACAAAACGCCGCCATCTGAAGGTGGGGTATTATGGGGCAGTGGCCAATAAGCAGTTTGACTACGATCATGGCAATGACCAGGCGCTGTTTTTTGATAAGAGATTTATGGAGCGCAAGCTTGAGGTTATAAAGACTACCTATGAGCATCACAAGGAACTGGCGGCAGAGATGGCGGGACCTGCGGTGATCGAGATGTTTGGGGAAGAGCCTTTTTCTCCGGAGCAGACAAAGGAAGCTCTGTCCCTTACTGCTAAACAAGAAGAGCTCTCATTGCAGTTTGACAGTCGGCAGAGCCAGATCGTGAACAGCTACATTCCGGGAGATGAAAGAAGCTTTACGATCATTGCCTATCCGGTGCCGGAGATCGGAAAGGATTATAAAGAAATCTTTGACGAGGTGATCCGGATCAATACTTTGGACGCCAAGGTATACGAAAAGGTACAGCAGACGCTGATCGATGCGCTGGATCAGGGCGAATATGTGCACATCCTGGGCGGAAACGGCAACCGGACAGATCTGAAGGTGCAGCTTTACCGCCTGAATGATCCAAAGAAGGAGACGATTTTTGAAAACTGTGTGGCTGATGTCAATATTCCGGTGGGAGAAGTGTTCACTTCTCCGGTACTGGAAGGGACAAACGGGGTACTCCATGTCAGCAGGGTATATCTGAATGAACTGCAGTACCGGGATCTGGAGATTACCTTTGCCAATGGAATGATAGCGGACTACAGCTGTGGAAATTTTGAGCGGGAGCTGGAAAATAAGGCTTATATCCGGGATAACATCCTGCACAGGCATGAGACACTGCCGCTTGGAGAGTTTGCGATCGGCACCAATACCACGGCTTATGTGGCGGCAAAGAAGTACGGGATCGAAGAAAAGATGCCGATCCTGATCGCGGAAAAAATGGGTCCCCATTTTGCGGTGGGAGACACCTGTTACAGCTGGAGCGAGGATATCCGGGTCTACAATCCAAATGGGAAAGAAATCGTAGCAAAGGATAATTCCGTATCCATCCGCAGGAAAGAGGATGTGTCAAAGGCATATTTTCATTGCCACACGGATATCACGATTCCCTATGAGGAGCTAAAGAGCATTACGGTCGTGACGGCGGACGGCGGCAGGATTCCTCTCCTGGAAGAGGGAAGATTCGTGCTGCCGGGCTGCGAGGTTCTGAACGAACCGTTGAAAAATGCATAGAAACCATGTTATGATGAACGATGAGAAAGAGAGGATGAAGACTATGGCAAAAGTAGGAATTGTTATGGGCAGCGACTCGGACCTGAAGGTGATGAGCAAAGCTGCATCCATGCTGGAGAAGCTGGGAATTGACTATGAGATGACGATCATCTCCGCACACAGAGAACCGGATGTGTTCTTTGAGTGGGCGAAAGCGGCAGAAGGAAAAGGGATCAAGGTGATCATCGCAGGTGCAGGTATGGCAGCGCATCTTCCGGGAATGTGTGCGGCACTGTTCCCGATGCCGGTGATCGGCGTGCCGATGTCCGGCAAGAACCTGGCGGGAGAGGACGCACTTTTCTCTATCGTACAGATGCCGCCGGGAATCCCGGTTGCAACGGTAGCGATTGACGGCGGCATGAACGCTGCTATCCTTGCAGCAAAGATCCTGGCTGTTTCCGATGAGGAGCTGCTGGAGAAGCTGAAAGACTACAGCAAAGAGATGAAAGAGACTGTACAGGCGAAGGCTGCAAAGCTTGATGAGATCGGCTATCAGGCATATCTGGATCAGAAGTAAACGTAGAAAAAGAGATAAAGGAGACTGGTTATGGATTATAAGAAGGCAGGCGTGGATATTGAAGCAGGCTACAAGTCCGTAGAACTGATGAAGGAGCATGTAAAAAAGACCATGCGTCCGGAAGTACTGGGAGGCCTGGGAGGCTTTTCGGGAGCATTTTCATTAAGTAAGATCAAAGAGATGGAGGATCCGGTCCTTCTTTCCGGAACTGATGGCTGCGGAACGAAGGTAAAGCTTGCAATGGTCCTTGACAAACACGATACCATCGGCATCGACGCCGTGGCGATGTGCGTCAATGATATTGCCTGTGCCGGCGGAGAACCGTTATTTTTCCTGGATTATATCGCATGCGGTAAAAATTATCCGGAAAAGATCGCAGATATCGTGAAAGGTGTGGCAGAAGGGTGCCTTCAGTCAGAAGCGGCCCTGATCGGCGGCGAGACGGCAGAGCATCCGGGGCTGATGGCAGAGGATGAGTATGACCTGGCTGGATTTGCTGTGGGTGTCTGCGACAGAAAGGATATGATCACCGGAGAAGCGCTGACAGGTGGAGATATTCTGATCGGAATGGCATCTTCTGGTGTACATAGCAACGGATTTTCCCTGGTGCGCAAGGTGTTTGAGATGACGAAGGAATCCCTGGAAACCTATCATGAAGATCTGGGAACCACCCTTGGCGAGGCACTGCTTGCACCGACCAGGATCTATGTAAAGGCGTTAAAGAGCATTAAGAATGCCGGTGTGACAGTAAAAGCATGCAGCCATATTACCGGAGGCGGCTTTTATGAGAATATCCCCAGAATGTTAAAGGACGGCGTAAAGGCCGTGATCGAGAAGGACAGCTACCCGATTCCTCCGATCTTTGCAAAGATCGCAAAGGAAGGGAATGTGGAAGAGCAGATGATGTACAATACCTACAATATGGGACTTGGCATGGTGATCGCTGTAGATCCTAAAGATGTGGATGCGGCGATGGAAGCAATCCGCCAGGCAGGGGACAAGCCCTATGTGGTGGGCCGTATCGAGGATGGAGAAAAGGGAGTCGAGCTATGCTAAATGTGGTTGTCATGGTATCCGGAGGCGGTACCAATCTGCAGGCCATTATTGACAATATCGAGAGCGGGCAGATCAGAAATGCCAGGATCACGGCCGTGATCAGCAACAATGCAAATGCATATGCCCTGGAGCGGGCAAAAAAGCATGGAATTCCGGCAGTGTGCATTTCTCCAAAGGATTTTTCATCCCGGCAGGAATTTAATGAAGCGTTTCTTGAAAAGGTAGAAGAGATCGGACCGGATCTCATTGTACTGGCAGGTTTCCTCGTTGTGATACCGCCGGAAATGATCCGACGGTATCCGAATCAGATCATCAATATCCATCCGTCCTTAATCCCTTCATTTTGCGGAACCGGATACTATGGGCTGAAGGTACATGAAGCCGCACTGGCCCGTGGGGTCAAGGTGGCAGGCGCTACCGTTCATTTTGTGGATGAGGGAACGGATACAGGCCCCATCATTTTGCAGAAGGCTGTAGAGGTGCGAAATGGAGACACCCCGGAAATCCTGCAGCGAAGGGTGATGGAAGAGGCAGAATGGCAGATCCTTCCAAGAGCCATCGAACTGATCGCAGAAGGAAGAGTGAAGGTGACAGGAAATATCGCAGAAGTTTCTTAAGGAGGATTAAGAGAAGATGAAAGTACTGATCGTGGGAAGCGGCGGAAGAGAACACGCGATTGCATACAGTGTGGCAAAGAGTGATAAGGTGGACAAGATTTATTGTACACCGGGCAACGCAGGCATTTCGGAATATGCCGAATGTGCGCCCATCGGAGCCATGGAGTTTGATAAGATCACAGCATTTGCGAAGGAAAAGGAAGTGGATCTGGTCATCGTGGGGATGGACGATCCGTTGGTAGGAGGGCTGGTAGACTGCCTGGAGGCAGAAGGAATCCGTACCTTCGGACCGAAAAAAGCGGCTGCTATTCTGGAAGGCTCGAAAGCTTTTTCCAAGGATCTGATGAAAAAGTACAACATCCCGACGGCAGCCTATGAAAACTTTACAGACCCGGAAAAGGCACTTTCTTATCTTGAGACAGCCAAGTACCCTATCGTATTGAAAGCTGACGGGCTGGCCCTTGGAAAAGGTGTGCTGATCTGTAATACCCTGGAGGAAGCAAAAGAGGGCGTAAGGACTATCATGCAGGATAAAAAGTTCGGAGATGCCGGAAATGAAATGGTGATCGAAGAATTTATGACAGGACGTGAGGTGTCTGTGCTGTCCTTTGTAGATGGGAAGACGATTAAAACCATGACCTCTGCTCAGGATCATAAGAGAGCCGGAGACGGAGATACCGGATTAAATACCGGAGGCATGGGAACCTTCTCTCCAAGCCCGTTTTATACGAAAGAAGTGGATGAGTTCTGCCAGAAGCATATTTACCAGGCTACGGTAGACGCCATGCGGGCAGAGGGACGGCCGTTTAAAGGAGTGATCTTCTTTGGGCTGATGCTGACAGAGGAAGGTCCGAAGGTTCTGGAATATAACGCGAGATTCGGAGATCCGGAGGCTCAGGTAGTGCTTCCAAGGATGAAGAATGACATCATCGAAGTGGTGGAGGCCTGCATCGACGGCACACTGGATCAGGTGGATCTTCAGTTTGAGGACAATGCGGCAGTCTGTGTGGTTCTGGCCAGTGAAGGGTATCCGGTATCCTACGAAAAAGGCCTGCCTATCAGCGGTCTGGAAAAATTCAAGGATGAGGAAGGCTATTACTGCTTCCATGCGGGGACAAAGTTTGACGGCGAAAACATTGTGACAAACGGCGGACGTGTTCTTGGCATCACGGCGAAAGGAAAAGACTTAAAAGAAGCCAGGGCAAACGCTTATGCGGCCACAGAGTGGGTGCAGTTTGACAACAAATATATGCGCCATGATATCGGCAAGGCGATTGACGAGGCATAATAATAAAATCTAATAGAAACTGTCAGGAATCTATGCTATTATGTAAAAAAGCATTATATTTCTGGCAGTTTTTCTTTAGCGGCAGTTGCCGTATCTGAACATTCTAAAAAGATCTAAAAGAAATCTCAGTGCTTTTCATTTCCATTTATAAAAAAGCAGGGAGATTTCCTATAAGGTTGGATTTTGGCCGGAAATCTCCTGTAAGAAAAAGGAGGTTTTTATGAGCAGAAAACGAAAGAGTCAGAGTCAAAAGAAAAAGAGAAGGAATCAGAAAAAGACATCCTATCCTGTACCAAACCGAAACTATAAGTCATCCATTTTTGCTATGGTATTCAGTGACAAGAAAAGGCTGCTGGAATTGTATAATGGGATCAGTGGGAAAAATTATAAAGACCCGGAGCTTCTGGAGATCAACACACTGGAAAATGCGATTTACATGGCGATTAGAAATGATCTGTCCTTTCTCATAGCTTCCCGTCTGTCCCTGTATGAACATCAGTCTACCTACAGCCCGAACCTTCCGCTTCGGATGCTTTTGTACTTGGCAGATCTGTATGCGGGACTTACAAAGGAAGAGAATCTGTACGGGGAGACCAAGGTGCTGCTTCCACCGCCGCAGTTTGTGATTTTTTATAATGGAGAGAAGCCGCAGCCGGACCGGCAGATATTGAGGCTTTCTGATCTGTACGCTGTGGAGGAGGAAGAACACAAGCTGGAACTTCTGGCGGTGATGCTGAATATTAATGCGGGGCATAATCCGGAATTGATGGCGGCGTGCAGGACCTTGTGGGAATATGCGGAGTATACAGACCGTGTGCGCAGATATGCGAAGGAATTGCCGATTGCAGAAGCGGTGGAACGAGCGATCACGGAATGTATCCGGGAAGGGATTCTGAAGGAATTCCTGAGAAAAAACCGTGCGGAGGCGAAGAGAATGAGCATTTACGAATATGACCAGGAAAAACATTTAAGACAGGAGCGAGAAGCATCTTGGGAGAAGGGCAGAGAGGCCGGAAAAGAAGAGGGCATGAAGCTGCTGGATAATTTGTACAGTTTTCTGGCAA
>NZ_MIEH01000010.1 GCF_001754075.1 Merdimonas faecis
TGTTTGCGTAGTGCTCTGGATTGATCCGGCGGTCGCGGAAGTCTGCGATTGCTGTGTACAGAACGTCTGTAGAAGAGTTAACGCCTGTCTCACAGGAATCCTGGATTACACCGATGATGAATCCGACACCGACTACCTGCATGGAGATGTCATTCGGGATACCGAACAGACTACATGCCAGCGGGATCAGAAGCAGGGAACCGCCTGCAACACCGGAAGCTCCGGCTGCACTGGCTGCTGCCAGTACGCACATGATCAGTGCACTGCCGACGGAAACGTGGATATCCAGGGTGTTGGCTGCTGCCAGTGCCATGGTAGAAATGGTGATTGCCGCACCAGCCATGTTTACGGTAGCGCCAAGAGGAATGGAGATAGAGTAGGTATCTTCATCCAGGCCAAGTCTTTCGCAAAGCTTCATGTTAACAGGAATGTTCGCAGCGGAGCTTCTGGTGAAGAACGCAGTGATAAAGCTTTCCTTCAGACAGGTAAAGATCAGTTTGAACGGGTTCTTGCGGATAAACAGGAACACGATGATCGGGTTTACAATGAATACAACAGCGGCCATGGTTCCAACCAGTACCAGGATCAGACGTCCGTATCCAAGGAGAACGGAAAGTCCCTGTTCGGAAATGGTGGTGAAGATCAGGCCCATGATACCGAACGGTGCACAGCTGATTACCCACTGTACGGCGATGGATACTGCATCAGAGATGTGCTCCAGTGCATTTTTGGTTCCTTCGCCTGCGCCTTTCAGAGCAACACCAAAGATGATAGCCCAGAACAGGATACCGATGTAGTTTGCCTGTACGATGGCATTTACCGGGTTGTCAACCAGGTTCATCAGAAGGTTGGTTAAGACTTCGGTCACGCCGCTCGGAGGAGCAACATCACTGGTGTCTGTATTCTCGGTAAAGGTCAGGGTGATCGGGAATACGTAGCTTGCTGCTACGGCACAGGCTGCTGCAAGAATATTGCCGGCCATGTACAGGATTACGATCACTTTCATGTTGGTCTTCTGTCCCTTCCCCATGTGGCAGAGCGAGCTCATAACCAGGAAGAATACCAGTACGGGAGCGATGCCTCGAAGGGCGCCTACGAACAGGTCTCCGAGAATCGAAATTCCGGATGCCTGCGGAACAACAAGTCCAAGGATGATACCAATGATCAATCCACAAATGATACGTTTGACCAGACTGATGCTGTTCCATTTGCTAATGATGTTTTTAACTGTTTGCATCTTTTCTCGCAGATATTTCGCATCACAATATCTGCATCCTCTCTTTCTTTTAGATTTTGGATTTTGGTCCCCCAATATGTAAATAATGCTAAATATTATTATACGAGAAAACAAAAGATTTGTAAATAATAACTTATGTGGGTGAGCGTATGTACAAAAAAATGAACAAATTGTACACATAAATCGTCATCAATCCATTGTACATAGCAAAAATGAATGATATAATAACAACGATAAATATATAAGAATCGTCTGGGGAGACGAAGATATGGGAGGTATCAAGATGAGTGAGAAAAATGATGGATTGATGTGGGCGCTCGTAAAGGAAAAGCCAGAAGAAGGGCTTTGGATGAAAAGGGTACCGATTCCGGAGGTTGGACCGAATGATGTAAAGATTAAGATCCACAAAACGGCAATCTGCGGAACGGACGTACATATCTGGCAGTGGAATGACTGGGCTCAGCATACAATCCCGATCGGCCTGACAGCAGGACATGAGTATGTAGGAGAAGTCGTAGAAGTGGGATCTGGTGTCAAAGGTTTCCAGATTGGAGACCTGGTTTCCGGAGAAGGACACATTACCTGCGGAAAGTGCCGGAACTGTCTTGAAGGCCACAAAGAAAACTGTAAGGATGCCAAAGGTGTGGGCGTGAACCGCAATGGAGCATTTGCGGAATACCTGGTAATCCCGGCTTCAAATGTATGGCCGTGCAATCCTAACATTCCGGAAGAGATGTATGCTATTTTTGATCCGTTTGGAAATGCAACTCATACTGCTCTTTCCTATGATGTATTGGGAGAGGACGTGCTGGTAGCAGGTGCAGGCCCGATCGGTATCATGGCAGCGGCAATCGTTAAATTTGCAGGCGCAAGACACGTGGTTGTAACAGACTTTAACGAGTATCGTCTGGAGCTGGCGAAGAAGCTTGGTGCAACAAGAGTAGTAAATCTTGGAAAAGAAAAACTTCCGGATGTAATGAAAGAGATCGGAATGACGGAAGGTTTTGATGTGGGACTTGAGATGTCCGGATCACAGGCAGCACTTCATGATATGATCCATAACATGAAGCATGGTGGAAAGATTGCTCTTCTGGGACTGCAGAGAACAGATGCTACCGTGGATCTGGAAACCGTGATCTTTAACGGACTGAACCTGCGCGGTATTTATGGAAGAAAAGTATGGGATACCTGGTACAAGATGTCCACGATGCTGCAGGCCGGACTGGACATTTCCGATATTATTACCCACCACTTTGACATCAAAGACTTTGCGAAAGGATTTGAAGCAATGATATCTGGTGAATCCGGAAAGGTTATCCTGGACTGGGCACATATTAATGATTAAAAGATGAATGGAATCGGAACATTAATTAAATTAAGAAAGAAGGACGACAAAAAATGGCTCGTAAAGATGATATTTTAGGAATTTATGCGAAAGAAGTGGAAGGCATCAAGGAGGCCGGCTTATTCAAGGGAGAGGCGCCGTTTGTATCTCCACAGGGCGCAAAGGTAAAAATGGAAGACGGAAGAGAACTCCTTTGCATGTGTGCCAATAACTATCTGGGACTGGGCGACAGCCCGCGCCTGATCGAAGCGGCGAAAAGAACCTACGATGAAAAGGGATATGGTGTTGCTTCCGTACGTTTTATCTGTGGTACACAGGATATCCACAAAAAGCTGGAGAAAAAGATCTCCGATTTCCTGGGAACCGACGATACGATCCTGTATTCCTCCTGTTTTGATGCAAACGGCGGTCTGTTCGAAACAATTCTGACAGCAGAAGACGCTGTTATCAGTGATGAACTGAATCATGCTTCTATCATTGATGGAGTTCGTCTGTGCAAGGCAAAACGTTATCGCTATAAAAACAATGATATGGAAGACCTGGAGGCTAAGTTAAAAGAGGCTGACGAAGCAGGTGCGAGAATTAAACTGATCGCTACGGATGGCGTATTCTCTATGGACGGAATCATTTGTAATCTGCAGGGCGTATGTGACCTGGCGGACAAATACAATGCACTGGTAATGGTAGATGATAGCCATGCCGTTGGATTTGTAGGAAAGACCGGTCGTGGAACACCGGAGTACTGCGGTGTACAGGGCCGTGTAGATATTATCACAGGTACTCTTGGAAAAGCGCTGGGTGGAGCGTCAGGCGGATACACATCCGGACGCAAGGAAATTATCGATCTTCTGCGTCAGAGAAGCCGTCCGTATCTGTTCTCCAACTCTCTGGCACCAGCTATCGCAGGCGCCAGCATCGAGCTGTTCGATATGCTGGATGAAAGCACAGAGCTTCGTGATCACCTGGAAGAAGTTACTGCATACTACCGTAAAGAGCTGGTAGACAACGGATTTGATATCATCCCGGGAACACATCCATGCGTTCCGGTTATGCTGTACGATGAAAAAACCGCAGCAGAATTTGCAAGCCGGATGATGGACAAGGGCGTATATGTAGTAGCTTTCTCCTATCCGGTAGTACCGAAGGGAAAAGCAAGAATCCGTACACAGGTATGCGCAAGCCATACAAAAGAAGACATCGATTTCATCGTAAAATGCTTCAAAGAAGTAAGAGAAGAGATGGGATTGTAAGAAAAACGGGGACGTACACTTTTTGCAAAAGTGTACGTCCCCAATTGGCAAATAGGGTGTCCCCAATTGAAAAACCCCCTGTCCCCAATGCAGTTCTGTTTTTTGTAAAGGGGGAATTAAATGCCGAGAAAAGGACGCCGCGAGAGCGGCACGATGTTCTATCATGTGATCGTAAAAGGGATCAATAACGAAAAAATCTATCATCAACAGCGTGAGAAAATCTATTTTAAAAAGAAAATTTTAAAGTATCTGAAAAAGTATGATGTTGAACTCTATGCATACTGTATCATGTCTAATCATGCACATCTGATCATCAAAGCAGAATTCCCGGTTTTATCCGCATTTATGGCTGTAGTTTTAGCAGAATATGCAGTATATTACAATTTTAAGCACCGTAGAAACGGACATGTTTTCCAAAACAGATTTGTGAGCGAATGTATCGAAACGGAAGCGTATTATTGGAACTGTCTGAGGTATATCCATATGAATCCTGTTAAGGCAAATATGGTAAAAGAGCCGGTTCGCTACAGGTATAGCAGCCTTGTAGAATATAAAATGGACACACCCGGCATGATTCATGCTAATGCACTGATAAGATATAAAGATAATTTCAATGATTATAAACAGTTCGAGACATTTCACAAAGAAAGACATTTGGAAATATTTGCCGATGTCAGTGAAGAAGTCATGTCCCAGAAAAAAGAAGCGGCGACACTTATCGCGGAGCAGGTGTTTGAGGAGTATCCACTGCAGCTATTTATCCAGGTTTTTGAAGAAAAAGAAGTAAAAAAAGTGTATATATCCCGGTTGGTGAAGATACTAAAGATATCAAAGAAAGAGGCAGAAAAAATCTGCAATGCTATATTAAACGACATACAGAATAGCTAGAAAGACGGGGAGTCGCAGTCGGGGACACCCTGCGAGCCAAAAAGGGACAGGGGAAAATGCAAATGGGGACGTAGACCTTTTGCAAAAGTGTACGTCCCCTGTTATACTGTTGTCAGAAAGGAGCTGTAAAAAATGGACAGAGAAAATGTATGGAAATCCTACACTTCCGAGCAGCAGGATCAGCTGAACCAGGTGAACGAAAAATACAAAGTGTGCCTGGATGCCGGAAAGACGGAGCGGGAGTGTGTAAAGCTTGCAAAGGAGGAGGCAGAGAAGGCGGGCTATGTAAGCCTGGAGGAAGCGAAAGCGCCGCTGAAAGCCGGGGATAAGATCTATGCTGTAGGCATGGACAAGAGCATTGCCCTTTTCCAGATCGGGAATCAGCCGTTGGAGGCGGGGATGAACATTCTGGGGGCACACATCGATTCACCAAGAATCGACGTGAAGCAGAATCCGTTGTATGAAAATGAGGAGTTTGCCTATCTGGACACCCACTATTACGGGGGAATCAAAAAGTATCAGTGGGTGACACTTCCGCTGGCGCTTCACGGCGTTGTGGTGAAAAAGGATGGCACAGTCATCGAAGTGAATATCGGCGAAAAGAGTGAGGACCCGGTATTTGTAATCACGGACCTTCTGGTACACCTGGCAGCCAAGCAGATGGAGAAGAAGGCGGGGGCGGTGATCGAAGGCGAGAAACTGGACCTTCTTTTCGGAAGCCGTCCGCTGGAGCAGGCAGAAGACCTGGAAAAAGAGGAGAAGGAAGCGGTGAAGAAAAACGTGCTCCGGATCCTTGAAGAATACTATCACATGGAGGAAGAAGACTTCGTATCTGCAGAACTGGAGATCGTGCCGGCCGGCAGTGCCAGGGACTGCGGAATCGATCGCAGCATGATCCTGGCTTACGGACAGGACGACCGAGTATGCGCCTTTACATCTCTGTTTGCGATGTTGGATACAGAGGCGCCGGAGCGCACAGCATGCTGTATTCTGGTGGATAAGGAAGAAATCGGCAGCGTAGGTGCGACGGGGATGCATTCCCGATTCTTTGAAAACGTCATTGCGGAGCTGGTGGCATTGGAGGGTCAGGAATCGGAGCTTAAGGTACGAAGAACGCTTCAGAACTCGAGAATGCTCTCGTCAGACGTCAGTGCGGCTTATGATCCGATGTATGCAGAAGTATTTGAAAAGAGGAGTTCCGCTTTCTTTGCCAAAGGACTGGTGTTTAACAAATTTACCGGAAGCCGCGGAAAGAACGGATCCAATGATGCAAATGCGGAATATCTGGCCAGGATCCGCCGTGCGATGGATCAGGATCAGGTGGCCTATCAATTTGCGGAGCTTGGCAAAGTGGATGCCGGCGGAGGCGGCACCATTGCATATATCATGGCAAATTACGGCATGGAAGTGATCGACAGCGGCGTAGCCGTTCTGTCTATGCACGCGCCCTGGGAGGTAACCAGCAAAGCGGATGTATACGAGGCGTACAAGGGTTATATGGCCTTCCTGAAAAATATGTAGAATGAGGGATGTCTGCCGGGATGCAAAAAACGGAGCAAAACCCGGCAGAATCAAAGTAAAACAAAGGCTGTAACATTGTTAAAACTCTTGACGAATACTGGCAAAACCAGTAAAATAAATGTGCGACTTAGAAAAATTTAGTTTAGGAGGTCATGACAAAATGGCAAAATGGGTGTATATGTTCACCGAAGGTAATGCAAACATGAGAAACCTTCTTGGTGGCAAAGGCGCAAACCTTGCTGAGATGACAAGCCTGGGACTGCCTGTTCCACAGGGATTCACTGTTACGACAGAAGCTTGTACTCAGTATTACGAGGATGGCAGACAGATCAATGACGAGATCATGGGACAGATCATGGAGGCCATGACGAAACTGGAAGAAATCACAGGAAAGAAATTTGGGGATAAAGAAAATCCGCTTCTTGTTTCTGTTCGTTCTGGTGCAAGAGCTTCTATGCCTGGAATGATGGACACGATCCTGAACCTTGGTCTGAATGAAGAAGTTGTTGAGACTCTGGCAGCTGCATCCGGTAATCCGCGCTGGGCATGGGACTGCTACAGAAGATTTATCCAGATGTACTCCGACGTTGTTATGGAAGTCGGCAAGAAATATTTCGAAGAGCTCATCGACAAGATGAAAGAAGAAAAAGGCGTAACACAGGATGTAGAGCTGACAGCAGAGGATCTGAAGACTCTGGCAGGACAGTTCAAGGCTGAGTACAAGGAAAAAATCGGTGCAGATTTCCCGTCAGACGCAAAAGAACAGCTGATGGGTGCTGTAAAAGCTGTATTCCGTTCCTGGGACAACCCGAGAGCAAATGTATACCGTCGTGACAATGATATCCCGTACTCCTGGGGAACTGCTGTTAACGTACAGATGATGGCATTTGGTAACATGGGAGATGACTGCGGTACAGGTGTTGCATTTACACGTGACCCTGCAACCGGAGAAAACGGACTGTTCGGAGAATTCCTGACCAACGCGCAGGGCGAGGACGTAGTTGCCGGAGTTCGTACTCCTATGCACATTTCCGAGATGGAAGATAAGTTCCCGGAGGCGTTTGCACAGTTCAAAGAAGTGTGCAAGACTCTGGAGACACACTACAGAGATATGCAGGATATGGAGTTTACTGTTGAGCACGGAAAACTGTACATGCTGCAGACAAGAAATGGTAAGAGAACTGCAAAGGCTGCTCTGAAGATCGCTTGTGACCTGGTAGACGAGGGCATGAGAACAGAAGAGGAAGCAGTAGCAATGATCGATCCGAGAAACTTAGATTCCCTGCTTCACCCGCAGTTTGATGCAGAGGCACTGAAGAAGGCTACGCCGATCGGAAAGGCTCTTGGCGCTTCTCCTGGAGCTGCATGCGGTAAGATCGTATTTACAGCAGATGACGCTGTAGAGTGGGCAGAAAGAGGAGAGAAAGTTGTCCTGGTTCGTCTGGAGACCTCTCCGGAAGATATCACCGGTATGAAATCTGCACAGGGTATCCTGACAGTTCGTGGCGGTATGACTTCTCACGCTGCCGTTGTTGCACGTGGAATGGGTACCTGCTGTGTATCCGGATGCGGCGACATTGTAATGGACGAAGCAAATAAGAAATTTACACTGGGTGGAAAAGAATTCCACGAAGGAGATGCACTTTCTCTGGATGGATCCACAGGAAACATCTATGACGGCATCATCCCGACAGTAGACGCTACCATCGCTGGTGAGTTCGGACGTATCATGGCATGGGCAGACAAGTACAGAAGACTGAAAGTACGTACTAATGCAGACACACCGTCTGACGCTAAGAAGGCTGTTGAGCTGGGAGCAGAAGGTATCGGTCTTTGCCGTACCGAGCATATGTTCTTCGGAGAAGGCAGAATTGATGCGTTCCGTGAGATGATCTGCTCCGAGACAGAGGAAGAAAGAGAAAAGGCTCTTGAGAAAGTTCTTCCATATCAGCAGGGAGACTTCGAAGAACTGTACGAAGCTCTGGAAGGAAATCCGGTAACCATCCGTTTCCTGGATCCGCCGCTTCATGAGTTCGTTCCGACTGAGGAAGAGGACATCAAGAAACTGGCTGAGGCTCAGGGCAAGACTGTTGAGCAGATCAAAGCCGTTATCGACAGCCTGCACGAGTTCAACCCGATGATGGGTCACCGTGGATGCCGTCTGGCCGTTACTTATCCGGAGATCGCAAAGATGCAGACAAGAGCTGTCATCCGTGCGGCAATCAAAGTTCAGAAGGCTCATCCGGACTGGACCATCAAGCCGGAGATCATGATCCCGCTGGTTGGCGAAGTAAAAGAGCTGAAGTATGTTAAGAAATTCGTAGTTGAGACTGCAGACGCAGAAATCGCAGCTGCAGGCATCGACCTGAAATACGAAGTAGGTACCATGATTGAGATCCCAAGAGCTGCTCTGACAGCTGACGAGATCGCAAAAGAAGCTGACTTCTTCTGCTTCGGTACCAACGACCTGACACAGATGACATTCGGATTCTCTCGTGATGACGCAGGAAAATTCCTGAACGCATACTATGATGCAAAGATTTACGAGAACGATCCATTTGCAAAACTGGATCAGACAGGTGTTGGCAAGCTGATGAAGATGGCAATCGAGCTTGGAAAATCTTCCAACCCGAACATGCACCTTGGTATCTGCGGCGAGCACGGTGGAGATCCGTCCTCTGTTGAGTTCTGTGATGGACTGGGACTGGACTATGTTTCCTGCTCACCGTTCCGTGTACCGATCGCAAGACTGGCAGCAGCTCAGGCAGCGATCAACAACAAATAAGTATTATTACTTTGATGAAAAGGGATCCGCAAGGCCAGTCTTGCGGACCCCTTTTTTGGCGTTATATAGTATCGCGAAAGAAACAATCAGGATATCCGTTGACAAGATGAGTTGGAAGTATATAATAAAAAATTGGTGGGATTTAAGATTAAAAGAATCAGGAGAGGAAGATTATGCAGCAGATCATAGTGGGAAATATCATATCGTTTGCGGCGGCCGTCATGCTTTTTTAGGATGCTGCACGACTGACACCCGGAAAATCTACGGATACCAGATTGCAGAAAACGGAATACTCTGTCTGTCATCTCTGGTGTTTGGATCCTATTCGGGGTTGGTAACTTTGTCTCTGGCTATTTTCCGGAATGTTCTGTTGATGAAAGATCAATATACCAGGAACTGGATGATCGGGCTTAGTATCCTGATCACTGCCGGCGGGGTTCTGGTGAATACAAAAGGTATTGTAGGGCTGTTCCCGGTGCTGGCTACTTTAATATGGACCATCGCTAACTATTATTTTCGTGATGTGTTCTATGTTAAGATCTTTTTGCTGATCAATATCGCTCTTTGGACCATTTACTTTTTTGTGATCTGGGACTTTTCCTCAGGAATTGCCCAGGTGGTGATGGGGATGATCTGTGTGATATCCCTTTACCGGATTTCTGCGCGCAGAGTCAGTCATACATAAAGCGGCAAAAATTTTATAGGATCTGACAGGACGAGTTCTGAAAATAAAAATCCCTGGCTGAACCGAAGTGGATCGGTACAGTCAGGGATTTGTTTTTTGTTACTGGCAAAGTTCCTTTGCCATCGCCTCAATCTGGGCGCGGCTGTCGTCGTTCAGAGCAGATTTGATGGTTACTGACGTGTCAAGCCAGGTAATATTTTTGCTCTTTTCGAACATTCCTTTCATGATCTTTACAGCCAGCGGAGCCCAGGAGCCATTTTCAATCAGGCCGATGGTACGGTTCTGGTAGTTCCGCTCGGTCAAGTGATCAATGAACTGCTTCATGAAGGGGAAGATGTCCGCATTGTAGGTAGTGGTGGCAAGAACCAGCTTGCCATAGCGGAAAGCGTCTTCCACGGCCTCGGTCATTTCGTCTCTGGCAAGATCGCATACGACCACTTTAGGGCACCCGTTTTCTTTCAGCCTGTCTGCCAGCAGGCAGGCAGCGGCCTTGGTGTGTCCATAGACGGAAGTGTAAGCGATCATTACGCCTTCAGACTCCACTGCGTAGGAAGACCAGATGTTGTATTTTTCGATATAGTGTGCAAGGTTGTCTTTTAAAACGGGGCCGTGAAGCGGGCAGATGGTCTGGATATCCAGTCCGGCAGCTTTTTTCAGTACGTTCTGTACCTGGGCTCCGTATTTGCCTACGATGCCGATATAATAGCGGCGTGCCTCGCAGTCCCAGTCCTCCTCCACATCCAGGGCTCCGAACTTGCCGAAAGCATCGGCGGAGAACAGAACCTTGTCGGTGCTGTCATAGGTCATCATGACCTCCGGCCAGTGCACCATGGGGGCAAATATAAAATTCAGTTCGTGAGCGCCCAAAGAAAGAGTTGCTCCGTTCTCTGCTGTCAGTGCATGATCTGCAAGGTCCAGGTCAAAAAACTGGCTGATCATAGCAAAAGCCTTTGCAGTAGCTACTACCGTAGTGTCTGGATAAGCTTCCAGGAAATGCCTGATGCTGGCGGAATGATCCGGCTCCATGTGCTGGATGACGAGATAATCAGGTTTTCTGCCGCCTAATTCGGTCTCCAGGTTGCGGAGCCATTCCTGAGTAAAGTTGATGTCTACAGTGTCCATAACGGCGATTTTCTGGTCCAGGATCACATAAGAATTATAGGCCATTCCGTTTGGGACCGGATACTGCCCTTCAAAAAGATCGATCTGGTGATCGTTGACTCCGATATAGCGGATCGTGTCTGTAACTGAAACCATGCTGCAAAATCTCCTTTCATTCTATAAAAAGTATCTTGTTATCTCTGGTAACATTATATTCGATAAAAAAGAGAAAGCCAAGTATAATATTTGATACATGCGCTAATGTCCGGAAGTAGCCTTAAGACCGATGATTCCGATCAGGAGCAGTGCTACGAACATCAGACGCAGCGGAGAAACCGATTCCTTGAACAGAAGGACGCCTACGATCACGGCGCCCAGAGCACCGATTCCTGTCCAGATGGCGTAAGAAGTGCCAAGGGGCAGTGTTTTAGTAGCCTGGGACAAAAACAGGAAGCTGAAGATCATGCCAATAACGGTGAGGATTGAAAATCTCAGCACACTGAATCCTTCAGATAATTTCAGGCAGGTAGACCAGAACACTTCAAGGCCGCCTGCGACAATCAGATATACCCATTCCATAATTTTCTCCTTTCATATACCGGATGACATAAGAAAAAGCGTCAGAGCTGTATCTTCAATGGCCTACGATACAGAACATGGCGCTTCGATTACCCGGCGGTAAATAAACAAATCTCAAGTTTTCGAATATAATTTAGCAAATAGAATTGCCTTTGTCAATGTTTTGGTCTATATTTTAAAGAAAGAATATTTTCACAGGTATTTTTAAAGTAAGGAAGGTAAGAATATGATATACCATGACGTTTTGGAAGCAGTAGGGAATACGCCGCTGATCCGGCTGAACCGTATGACCGGCCCGGAGGATGCAGAGGTGCTGGTGAAATTTGAGGCAGTGAATGTGGGAGGTTCTATTAAGACCCGGACTGCGCTGAATATGATCCAGACAGCAGAAAAGGAAGGGAAGATCCGCCCGGATACGATTATCGTGGAACCAACCAGCGGCAACCAGGGAATTGGCCTGGCTCTGATCGGGGCAGTAAAAGGGTACCAGACAAAAATCATTATGCCGGACTCGGTTAGTGAAGAGAGAAGAAAACTGGTGCAAAACTATGGAGCAGAAGTGATCCTGATCCATGATGAGGGAAATATCGGCGCATGCATTGAAAAATGTATGGAGACTGCGCTTCAGATGGAAAAGGATGACCCAAGAGTCTTTGTTCCGCAGCAGTTTGCCAATGAAGCCAACAGCCAGGCGCACAGAGAGCAGACCGGGCGTGAGATCCTGGAGCAGGCGGGAAAACCGATTCATGGCTTTTGCTCCGGCATCGGCACAGGGGGTACCATTACCGGCGTGGGAGAGGCTTTGCGGGAAAAGAATCCGGATATTCTGATCTGGGCCATTGAGCCGGAACACGCCGCGATCTTATCGGGAGGAACCGTTGGAACCCATATTCAAATGGGAATCGGTGATGGAGTGATCCCGGAGATCCTGCATCAGGATGTGTATCAGGAGATCGTCATCGTTACAGACGAAGAGGCCCTGAGGACGGCAAAAGACCTGGCGGCGAAAGAAGGACTGATGTGCGGGATTACCGGCGGGACTCACGTGGCAGCAGCTCTTAAGATGGCCAAAAAGCTTGGAAAAGGGAAGACGGTAGTTACCATTCTTCCCGATACAGCGGAACGGTATTTTTCTACGGAACTGTTTGATTAGCAGGGAAGAAGATTGCAAAAGAGCAGGTGAAGTTATGAAACGAGAGAAAAAACCGCCATTTCTGAAAAGCTTTGGCTATGCGTTTGAGGGAATCCTGACCGGGATCCGCAAGGAAAGAAACATGAGGATCCATACGGCGGCGATGATCCTTGTGGTGCTGGCGGGAACGATCCTTGGCCTGTCGGCCGTGGAGTGGTGCATCTGCCTGATTCTGTTTGGGCTTGTCATGGCACTGGAACTGGTTAATACAGCCGTGGAGGCTGTGGTGGATCTGGTGACGGAGGAGAAAAAGCCCCTGGCAAAGGTGGCAAAGGACACGGCGGCAGGCGCCGTACTGATTGCGGCGATTATGGCGGCGGTCATTGGCTGCATCATATTTCTGCCGAAGCTTTTGGCGTATGTGGTATAAACAGAAGTTTGAAAGGAGAAGATCGAATATGGAAAACTTTAGCGATAACATTAAAAAGGTGCTGCTTGCAGGGATCGGTGCAGTGGCGGTGACAGGAGAAAAATCCAAAGAGCTTTTAGATGAAATGGTGAAGAAGGGTGAACTGACGGTAGAACAGGGAAAGGCCCTGAATGAGGAGCTGAAGCACAACATCAAAAAGACGATGAAAGAAAAGGTGAATGTATCCGTAAAGGCATCGTCGCCGGAAGAACTGGACACTCTGCTGGACGAGATGACACCTGAGCAGCTTAGGCTTTTAAAGGAGAGGATTCTGGCAAAAGAAGAAGGCGGCAGCCAGGAAGGAAAGGAAGACAATAAGGAAGAACATGCAGAAGAATAAAGATGCATCCACAGCACATAAGAGCAGGCTGCGGGAGATTACTGCAGTACTGAAAAAGCACGGGATCACAAGAGGCGTGACACCGGAAAAGCTTCGGCTGATCCTGGAGGATCTTGGACCTACTTTTATCAAGATCGGGCAGATCATGTCCATGCATTCGGATATTCTTCCCAAGCGGTATTGTGATGAATTGATGCGTCTGTGTTATGATGTGGCACCCATGCCTTTTAAAGAGGTGACGGAAGTCATCGAGGCGGCATATGGGTGTCCCTTCTTTGACGTATTTTCGGAGATTGACGAAAAGCCGCTGGGATCAGCATCCATTGCACAGGTGCACAGGGCGATGCTTCTGGATGGCTCAAGGGTAGTGGTGAAGGTTCAGAGAAAAGATATCTATGAGACCATGGCCCGTGATATTGCACTGCTCCACAAGGCGGTAAAACTGGTGCCTCCGGTAAGCATCAAGGGAATGGTTGACCTTGATATGGTTTTGGATGAACTTTGGGCCGTGACGCGCGAGGAGATGAACTTTCTCACGGAAGCAGCCAATATGGAAGAGTTTGCCAAAAACAATCAGGATGTGGCCTACGTGGATGTCCCGAAGATCTATCAGGAGTATACCACCATGCATGTGCTGGTGATGGAATATGTGGACGGCTGCGAGATCAGCGACAAGGAATACCTGACGGAAAACGGATATGACTTAAAAGAGATCGGAAGCAAGCTGGTTGATAACTATATCAAGCAGGTGATGGACGATGGATTTTTCCATGCGGATCCTCATCCGGGCAATGTGAAAATCCGGGATGGAAAGATCGTGTGGATGGACATGGGGATGATGGGGAGACTGACTGACCGGGACAGAGAACTGATCGGCCAGGCGATCCAGGGAATTGCCATGAACGACATCGGAATTATACAGGATGTGGTGCTGGAGTTAGGAGAGTTTAAGGAGCGGCCTGATCCGAGTGTATTGTATGAAGGAATCAGCGGCCTGATGAGTAAATACGGGACACTGGAGCTTGGCCAGATTGATATTGCAGAGGTGATGATGGATCTGATGGAAGTCATGAAGGAAAATAAAATCATCATGCCCCATGGTCTGACTATGCTGGCAAGAGGTCTGACTCATATGGAAGGCGTCCTGGCGGATATAGCTCCGGAGATCAATATCATCGAGATTGCCTCGCGGCATATGGCGGGCAGATATCTTCTGGGAAGAAACTGGAAGAAAGAATTAAAGAACAGCGGGAAAACTATTTTCCGATCCATACATAAGGCGCTGAATATTCCCGGGCTCGTGTCGGATATGCTGCACGGGTATATGAAAGGACAGGTGAAGGTGAATCTGGATCTTCACGCCTCGGCAGAACTGGAGCGGCTTCTTCGGAGGCTGATCCGCAATATTGTTATGGGACTTTGGGTCATGGCACTGCTGATCAGCTCCAGTATCATCTGTACCACGGATATGAAGCCAAAGATCATGGGAATCCCGGCCCTTGGAGCTTTCGGGTATATGATCGCCTTTATGATCGTGATGTATGTGTTCCTGAAGCATATTTTCTCAAAAAAATAAAGGGAGGAGCTTTTATGACAGGAGCGGACAGAAGAAAAGATATGGTCCGGCGGATCAGGGAAAGCGCCCGTCCGGTGCCGGGAGCAGCACTGGCAGCCTGCTATCAGGTGAGCCGTCAGGTAATTGTACAGGATATTGCGTTATTGCGCGCCGCGGGGCTGGATGTGATCTCTACAAACCGGGGATATATCCTGAATGAGCCAGTCGCTGCGTCCAGGGTGCTGAGGGTATGCCATACTGATGAACAGCTGGAAGAGGAGCTTTGCACAGTGGTAGATCTGGGAGGATGTGTGAAAAATGTCATTGTACATCACCGGATATACGGAGAACTGGAGGCGGAGCTGAATATCCGTTCCAGAAGGGATGTAAAAAATTTTCTGGAGGACTTAAGAAGCGGAAAGTCCAGTCCGCTGAAGAATATTACTTCCAATTATCATGATCATCTGATCATGGCAGACAGTGAGGAGACACTGGATCTGATTGAAGATGCATTGGAAGAAAAAAAGATGCTTGTAAGAGATGACTCATAGAAAGGAAGAGGATGGAGCTTTTATTTCATACAGTTGAACATGCGTTTATAGATTGCCTGAGGATGCTGCCGTTTCTGTTTGCGGCATTTCTTCTGATTGAGGCACTGGAACATTATTCGGGCAGGCTGATCACTAAAGTGATGCAGAAGATCGGGCGTGCAGGCCCGATAGTCGGGGCCGCTGTCGGGTGCGTACCGCAGTGCGGCTTTTCGGTGATGGCTGCCAATCTTTATGCGGGAGGCGTTATCTCTGTCGGGACATTGCTGGCTGTTTTTCTGGCAACGTCTGATGAGGCGGTGCTGATCATCTTGGGAAATCCGGGGCGTGCAGGTGAAGTGGGGATGCTGCTGGGTGCAAAAGTGCTGATCGCTGTCATCGGAGGGTATGCGGCGGATTTGTTTTTGAAAGAAAGGCTGTCATCAGAGAAAAGCTGTGGAAATCTGTGTGACCACTGTGGATGCCATGAAGCGCATGCAGGGATTCTTATGCCTGCCTGGCGGCATACCTTCCGTCTGTTTGCATATCTATTCATTTTCACATGGATTCTGAATCTTGTGATAGAAGTTTTCGGGATTGAGGGGCTGTCAAGAGCGCTCCTGGGGGATAGTGTATTTCAGCCGGTCATTGCCGCGCTGATCGGGCTGATTCCCAACTGTGGTGCATCTGTGATTCTGACACAGCTGTATCTTAGCGGGGCAATCTCTTTTGCGTCGGTAGTGGCGGGGCTATGCACCGGAGCCGGGGCAGGGCTGATCGTGCTTTTTAAAGTGAACCGGAACAGGATTGAAAACATAAAAATCATGATTGTGCTGTATTTTATGGCAGTTGTCGCAGGATTGTTGTTGCAGTTTGTCAATTGATTCACAATTGCATTTTTATATGAATGTGGTATAATAATTCAGGACTAAGTGTTAGACTTGGTGAGATTGAGGAGGAATTATCATGGCTACAAAAAAAGCAACCACAGAAACTAAGAAAACCGAAACTGTGACAAAGACTGCAGCTCAGCCGGTAAAGACCACCGCAAAAGCAGACTCCGTAAAGACAGCAAAGGCAGAGCCAGCTAAGACTCCTGCAGCAAAAACGACGACAGAAAAGACTGTAACAGAAAAAGCGGCAAAAACAGTTGCAAAGAAGACGACACCGAAGAAATCCGCGGCAAAAAAAGAAATCAAGGTTAATGCGGTCGTGGAATATTATGGACAGCAGATGGATGAGAAGACGATCATCGCAAATGTAAAGAAAGCATGGACAAAGTCCGGCAGAAAAGTCGGAGAGATCAAGACCATGGATTTGTACATAAAGCCGGAAGAGAGTGCGGTATATTATGTGATCAACGGAATTGACACAGGAGCAGTCGCACTGTTCTAAGCGATGGTTCAGGTCGGGCGCCCGAGGGAGGGCGCTCTTTTTTTATAGACCGGCGTTATGCCGGATTTTTGTGAAAAATCTGTTTGGCATTTAAAGTCCCGGGAATTTATACAGATATTTTAGTTCTTTTCAAAAAATATATTGACAAAATAACTGATACGTATTAATATTAAAACATAAATAAAGAACATAATTAAAAGACAGATAAATGTTTTGATTGTTTTTTATTTAAATCTTACGGAAAGGAAGGTACGGACCACCAAAAGCATAAGTGAAAAGGTCTTTACTAAAAAGAGGTAAGGAAATGATCGAAGAATCAAAGTAGAGATGGGTGTCATTTGAGAATATATCATTGATACCCATCTTTACTGTTGCCAATTTTACTGGTATAATAAGAAAAATACTATTTGGAGTATAGAGAACATAAGAATAAGGGTTAAAGGAGAATCAAAGATGGAACAGATGACAAACATACAAGATCAGTTAAACCAGATCCTGAATGGACAGCCAGGGGAGCTTTTGTCTGCAGCCGGAACCCAGGCGGCGTATGGAGCGCTGGCCGCAGCTGTTGTTGTGGGACTTCTGGTCTGCTTTTTCGGGCTTAAGCTGGTCCGGATCCTGGGAACCTTGATGGGATTTTTCGCAGGTGCTGCAATCGGTGCTGCGGCGGGTCTGATCATCGGGCTTGAAGGAATGGCTTTTGCGGGAATCGTTTTAGGAGCCGGGATTGTTTTTGGTTTACTGTCCTGGTTTTTATACCGGGTCGGAGTGTTCCTGTTGGTGCTGGCACAGGTAAGCGGACTTGTGCTGACGCTGCTTCCGGGTTCCTGGATATCGGCTGTGGTGGCTCTTGCAGCGGGGATTATAGTTGCGATTCTTTCGGTTATCTATGTGGAGCCCTTTGTAATCATAGTGACGGGGATTTATGGAGGACTGACAGCCGGAACAAATATAGCTGCGCTGGCGGGACTCGATGCAATGACGTGGAGTGGAATCGGGATTGTAATCGGTGCGGTGATCGCAGTGATAGGAATAATTGTTCAGTTTATGATGCATTCCAGGAAGGTCGGGAAGAAAGAGCGGAATTACTCGAAAAAGGTGAAAGAGCAGGATTCTATGGAGTCTGAAGTGGAAAAAGCAAGACACCTTCTGGATGACGACGATGATGACGATTTGCAAGATTAGAGTTTAAAACTTGCAAAATGAAAGTTTTATTGTTGCTTTTTTGACAATTATCCTGTATAATGTGAAAGAATTGAACTATACTATAGAAAGAAAGAGGTTGAGCGTAACATGTCAAAGATCGATTTAACAAAGTACGGTATCACCGGAACAACAGAAATTGTTCACAATCCTTCCTACGAAATGCTGTTTGAGGAGGAAACAAATCCGAATCTGGAAGGTTTTGACAAAGGACAGGTCAGTGAACTTGGCGCGGTCAATGTTATGACCGGTATTTACACAGGCCGTTCTCCGAAAGACAAATACATTGTTATGGATGAAAACTCCAAAGACACGGTATGGTGGACTTCCGACGAGTACAAAAATGATAATCATCCAGCTTCACAGGAGGCATGGGATGCGGTAAAGGCAATCGCTCAGAAGCAGCTCTCCGGAAAGAGACTGTTTGTGGTAGATGCTTTCTGCGGTACCAATAAAGATACGCGTATGGCGATCCGTTTTATCATGGAAGTGGCATGGCAGGCTCACTTCGTTACAAATATGTTTATCCGTCCTACCGCAGAGGAACTGGAAAGCTTTGAGCCTGATTTTGTAGTTTACAATGCATCTAAAGCAAAAGTAGAAAACTACAAGGAATTAGGATTAAGATCTGAAACAGCGGCAATGTTCAATATTACCAGCCGTGAGCAGGTTATTGTCAATACCTGGTACGGCGGAGAAATGAAGAAAGGTATGTTCTCTATGATGAACTATTACCTGCCGCTGAAAGGTATTGCATCTATGCACTGCTCTGCAAACACAGATCTGAACGGAGAGAATACAGCAATCTTTTTTGGACTTTCCGGAACAGGAAAGACTACACTTTCTACTGATCCGAAGAGACTGCTGATCGGCGATGACGAACATGGCTGGGATGATAATGGTATTTTTAACTTTGAAGGCGGATGCTATGCAAAGGTTATCGACCTGGATAAAGAATCAGAGCCGGATATCTATAATGCCATTAAACGTAATGCATTGCTGGAAAATGTAACATTGGATGAGAATGGAAAGATTGATTTTACAGATAAGAGTGTGACAGAGAATACACGTGTATCTTATCCGATCGACCATATTGAAAAGATTGTACGTCCGGTATCTGCAGCACCGGCAGCGAAGAATGTGATCTTCCTGTCCGCAGATGCGTTCGGCGTGCTGCCGCCGGTTTCTGTATTAACGCCGGAGCAGACAGAATATTACTTCCTGTCCGGATTCACCGCAAAGCTTGCGGGAACCGAGCGTGGTATTACAGAACCGACACCGACCTTCTCCGCATGCTTCGGCCAGGCGTTCCTGGAGCTGCATCCGACCAAATATGCGGAAGAACTGGTAAAGAGAATGAAAGAGAGCGGAGCAAAGGCATATCTGGTAAATACCGGATGGAACGGAACCGGAAAACGTATCTCTATCAAGGATACCCGTGGTATTATTGATGCGATCCTGGACGGCTCCATCTTAAATGCTCCGACGAAGAAGATCCCATACTTTAATTTTGAAGTTCCGACAGAGCTTCCGGGTGTAGATCCGGCAATCCTGGATCCGCGTGATACTTATGCAGATGCTTCTGAATGGGAAGCTAAAGCAAAAGATCTGGCTGCAAGATTTATTAAGAACTTCAAGAAGTACGAGAGTAACGAGCTTGGTAAAGCACTTGTTGCTGCCGGGCCTCAGGAATAAAAAATTTCCCCGGCTTTCGGCCGGGGATTTTTGCCTTAATATCTTACCTTGATCATAAAGGAGGCATACCAATGAAGCTGGATATGCATTGTCATGTAAAAGAGGGCTCTCCCGACAGTAAGGTGCCGCTGGATGAGTATATTACCAAATTGAAAGAGCATGGTTTTGACGGGATGCTGATCACGGATCACGATACTTATAAAGGGTACCGCCATTGGAAGTACAACATGAAGGGAAAAGTACATGAGGATTTTGTGGTCCTGAAAGGAATAGAATATGATACCTGTGACGGGGGACATATTCTCTGTATTATGCCGGAAGGGGTCAAAATGCGGCTTTTGGAGCTTCGCGGACTTCCGGTGACCGCTTTGATCGATTTTGTACACCGGCATGGAGGTATTTTAGGACCTGCACACCCATGCGGGGAAAAATATTTAAGCTTCACAAACACGAAGAAGTATTATAAAGCTCCGGAGATCATGAAGCGCTTTGATTTTATTGAGGCGTTTAATGCCTGCGAATCAGAGGAGTCCAATGAATGTGCCATGAAGCTGGCAAAGAAATATAAAAAGCCGGGAATCGGAGGGAGCGATGCTCATAAAATTGAATGCGTATCTATGGGGTATACAGAACTTCCGGAATATGTAACTTGCGAGACGGAACTGATCTCGCTGATACGCCGGAAAGTTCCGATTCAGGCTGGTGGTACGCTATATGGAAAAACAACCAGGGAAAAGATGGGAAAGGCAGGAAAAATTCTGACCTACTCCTTCTGGTTTTATAATAAGGGAGGAGAATTATTAAGGCGTAGAAAACGTAAGGTAAAGGGCGAAGTGGAAAATCCTCCGTCGCCTATTGATCCTATTGAGATTCCGTATCTGCAGAAACATCAGCAGTAGGGTAACAAATGGGGACGTACACTTTTTGCAAAAGTGTACGTCCCCATTTGTAAAAGTGGGTGTCCCTTTTTGCATTTGCCCCTGTCCCCTTTGTCAGAATAACAGAATCAAATGATAGACCAGAGCACTCATGACCCAGGCTGTCAGAAGCTGGTAAAGGATAATGCCGAAGGTGGCTTTCCAGCTGTGGAGTTCCCGGTGCATGGTGGCGATGGTAGCGGTGCAGGGAATGTACAGCAGACAGAATACCATCAGTGCATATGCATTGGCTGCGCCGAATCCCATAGTGGCCAATGTGGCGGCCATAGCGTTCATTCCGTGAGAAGTAGTGATATTCTGGATGCCGAACAGTACACTGCAGCTGGAAACTACTACCTCTTTTGCGGCAATGCCTGATATCAGGGCGACGATGATCTGCCAATAGCCAAGACCCGCCGGTTCAAACAGCGGCACTGCCATTTTTCCAATCAGAGAGCCGAAGCTCTGGGTGATATCAGTAACATAACCGGTGGGGCCGAAATTCAGGATTCCCCACATGATGACGGAGGCGATGAAGATGACGGTACCGGCCTTCGTCAGATAATCCTTAATTTTCTGCCATACATAAATAGCAATGGTACGTGCATTGGGCGATTTATATTCTGGCAGCTCGATCAGAAGAGAATGGGATACCTTGCTGCCGTCAATTCTGGATAAAATGAAAGCTGTGGCAATGGCCACCAGAATTCCCAGCAAATACATGGAATAGCATACCAGCATGGCGTTTTTTCCAAAAAACATGGACGAAAATAAAACATAAATCGGAAGTCTTGCGCTGCAGGACATAAATGGTGTGACCAGAATCGTTTTAAACCGGTCTTTAGGATCCTCCAGAGTCCGGGATGCCATAACTGCGGGGACAGAGCATCCAAAACCGAGAAGGAGCGGCAGAAAAGCCCGTCCGGAAAGCCCCAGCTTATTCATGATGTCGTCCATGACAAAAGCGACTCTTGACATATATCCGCTGTCCTCCAGGATAGCGAGTGCCAGAAACAGGATAAAGATATTCGGAAGGAATGTCAGGATTCCGCCGACACCGGATATCACACCGTCCAGAATCAGAGACTGAAGCATGGCATTTACATGGAGACCAGAAAGAAAATCGCCGGCGGAGCCGGAAAACATTTCCAGCACAAGCTCGAAATATCCTTTTAGCCAGTCGCCGATGGCGAAGGTCAGGAAAAATACCAGGGCCATAATTCCGAGAAAAATAGGAAGTCCAAGAAACCTGTGGGTCAGGAAATAGTCAACCTTATCTGTGAAAGCAGCCTTTTGGGATTTGTTTACCAGCACCTCTCCAATGACTTCTTCAATAAAATCGTATTTCTGGTTTATGATTTCTTTTTCATAGCTGCGGTCAGTAATACCGGATAAGTCTACGGGATATTGGCTGATTACATTTTGATCAGCTTCCAGAAACTTGATGGCATACCAGCGTTTATTTTCCATCTCCGGATATTTCTTGGTCAGTTGAACGATAATAGCATCGATTTTATCTTCGATTTCGTCATGGTATACCATAGCATATTCTGCATGATGATCATGGCGGTGGGAAGTATGCAGCCCCGGATGGTGATGGATCAGCGGACCCTGAGAGGCAAGCTCCTTGTGGTGGGCTACTGCGTGCATCAGAATAGAGAGCCCCGTCTTTTTCCTTGCAGAGACCGGTATTGCGGGGACTCCCAGCATTTCCGGCAGACGGTGCAGGTCGATCTCCATACCGCGCTCTTCTACGATATCCATCATGTTTAGGGCAAGAACGACTGGCTTCCCGAGTTCCAGAAGCTGAAGTGTCAGATAAAGATTCCGCTCCAGGCTGGATGCGTCAATAACGTCGACAATGACATCGACTTCATCGCTCATGATACATTCCCTGGACACGGTTTCTTCCATGGAATAGGAGGTCAGGCTGTAAATGCCGGGAAGGTCAATGAGACGAAATTCCTGTCCCTGGTAATAAGCAGTTCCTTCCTTTTTTTCTACGGTAACACCGGGCCAGTTGGCAACCTTTAGGTTGGCGCCGGTAAAAGCGTTAAATAGAGTGGTTTTCCCGCAGTTGGGATTCCCGATAAATCCCACATTAATAACATTACTCATGAGGATTCACCTCCGAAACAGTGATCTGCTCGGCAATCTGGCGCCCCAGCGCAAATCTGGCACCTCTGAATCTGGCAGTCATGGCGCCTTTCTTTTCATTATTTATGACCGTGATCAGTGAACCATCCGTAAGCCCCAGAGCTTCCAGCCGGCGTTCCAGATCTAGGGAAGTGTGGATGGCTTCTACCCGGTAGGTCTGATTACTTTTTCCTTGTTTTAGTGTCATTTGTGTCATCTCCTGTGTAATTGATAATATTTATCATTAGCAAAAAGATTATATCACTAATTGACGGGGATATCAATGTGAAGTATACTCTAATTTACAAAACAAATAAGACAGGATGGAATCGGTATGAGGATTTACGAAGGACTCTTATATTTTTTTATATATGGGATACTGGGGTGGTGTGCGGAAGTTGCCTTTGCGGCGGTGAAGGAAAGAAGATTTGTAAACAGGGGATTCCTTAATGGGCCGATCTGCCCTATTTATGGTGTGGGTGTCGTGATGGTGGTGGTTTTTCTGGAGCCGTTTGAAGACCAGTGGCTGCTATTGTACCTTGCATCAGCTGTGCTGGTTACCCTGATTGAAGGGATGACGGGGTATGTGCTGGATAAACTGTTTCATCATAAATGGTGGGATTATTCAGAGCTTCCGCTTAACATCGGCGGATATGTGTGCCTGCTGTTCTCCGTGGTATGGGGAGTTGCCTGCGTGGTGATCGTGAAAGCAGTCCATCCGCTGGTAGGAGATCTGTGTGCATTGATACCCCTGGGGGCGGGGATCCTGATCCTCTCAGTCCTGAGCGCGGCTTTGGCGGCGGATCTTACCGTGACGGTCGGCGGAATCCTGCGGTGGAACCGGCAGCTGGACGCTATGGAGAAGATTGCGGCTGATCTCAGGGAACTGTCAGGGAAGATGGGAGAGAATATCTACGAAAATGTAATGGATACCATGGAACTGAGGGAAAAAGTAGACGCGGCAGTAGAAGAAAAAAGACAGCAGCTTGCGGAGCAAAGGCAGCTTCTGGCAGAGACGAAAGAGCAGGCGGCAGAGCTCAGAAGAAAGTACAAAGAGCTGGCGGAGCGTTCACTGCGGACAGGAAGACATATGCTGCGTGCATTTCCAAAGCTTCAGTCCAGACGCCACAAGGAAATTCTGGAACAGATCCGGGAAAGGATCAGAACAGAGGGCAGGCATTAGAGCCTGTGCCGGGGATAAATGGATTTCTGTATTGACAGAATACAGAAATCCATTTATGATATAGGTACTCGTCTAAGAAAATTCTAACAAAAATTCAATGGGGATTCCCCCACAGGAAATTTCATTCCGATTTTCCAAAGCGAGATCAAAATACAGGGACAGGAAAGGAGGACAGCGGGATTTTTGTCTGAACATGTATGCAAGCATAATTGATTTTTAAAGGAGATGAAAAATAATGACAAGAAAAAAAGAATATCGTAGTCTGCTGTTTGTGCTTCTGCCGCTGCTTTTGATCTTTTTGGCAGCAGGAGTGAAAGAAACTGTTACAGTAGAAGCGGCGGATGTTTCTCTGGTGCGAGGGGAGCGTGTGGAATATATCGGATATTCCACGCACTACTATTATGTAAATGGCAATCTGGCTTATTGCCTGGAGCCGGATATGGGATCGCCGGGAAATGGCACCTATCCGTCCGGAGAGATGAGTTCAGAGGAGCTTCTGGCAAAAGCTATGTATTATGTTTATGGAGGCCCTGGATTTGAAACTTATATCAAGCCGCAGCTGACCGGAGGATGGGATGCCCCGGACCGGTCTTACTGTCTGTCACACTGTATTTTGTCCTACATTTATGACGGATGTGATCCGAATAGTGACGGCTTTATAGGCTTGAACGAAGATATTAAGGGTGCGGTGATCACTTTCACGGAGCATATAAGAAATCTTCCGTCTGTTCCGCAGCAGGAACTTTCCCTGTCCCAGACGGCGCTTACCGCATATTTCAGCCCTGAAGAAAAGCGCCAGCGGACAGACATGATCACCTGCCAGGGAGATCCGGGCAATTCGGTGACGTTTCCGCTGGCCGAGGGCATGACACTGGTAAACGTGACAGAGCAGACGGAAAAACAGGGAAATGTCACCGTAAAGGGCGGAGACCAGTTTTATCTGGCGGCGGATGTGGCCTACAATAACGGCGGGAGCTGGGAGAGCGGCCCCATAAAAGCGTCTCTGACCCAGAGCTGGCGCACATTGATCGTGAAAACCGGCGGAGGAAGTCAGGACGTAGGTACAGGACAGCTGATCACGGTAGAGCCTTCAGAGGTGTCTTTACAGGTAAAATGGCTGGAGAGGCCGGAGCTTACGATCGAGAAGCAGGCGGATAAGACAGATAAAAAGTACCAGGTGGGAGACCTGATCACGTATACAACAGATGTGACCCAGAGGATCCAGAATGCAGTGGCGAAAAATGTGGTGATCACAGACACGATCCTGACAGAAGGGGTAAAGCTGCAGAAAAACTCAGTGGTCCTCCTGGATGCAGGACAAAATATCATCGAAAATGCAGTTATTCAGGTGACCGGTAATAGTTTTTCCATTCATGCCGGTGAATTTCTGCAGAGTGCAGACCTGGGCGAGAAATATACGGTGGAATATCAGGTAATGATTACGGACGAAGGATTGATCGGGAAAGAGATCGAAAACGAAGTAGTAGTCCGGGCGGATAATGCGGATGAGGAAAAGGACCGGGAGATTGTAGAGGTGCCTGAGCCAGAACCTGAGCCGGAACCCGAGCCCGAGCCGGAACCAGAACCTGAGCCTGAGCCGGAACCAGGGCCAAAGCCGCAGCCTGAAATTCAGGAGATGGCAGTGAAGGCGCCATCTGTCAAGACCGGAGATTCCCAGAACTTGACGCTTCTTGTGCTCTTCTTGATTCTTTCTTGCGCCTCTATATTTATCTGTGTTAAAATATCCAGTAAGACTAAGTAGAAAAGAGGAGGTTGTCGTAATGGGAATGACAATGACGCAGAAAATACTGGCAGCACATGCGGGTCTTGACCATGTGGAGGCAGGACAGCTGATCGAAGCGAAGTTAGACATCGTAATGGCAAATGATATCACCGGACCGATGGCACTGCCGATCATCAAGCAGATGTCCGATCATGTATTTGACAAAGATAAAGTCGTATTTGTCCCGGATCATTTTACTCCGAACAAGGATATCAAGTCCGCGGAGAACTCCAAGGCGATCCGTGAGTATGCAAAGGAGCAGGGACTTTCCTGGTATTTTGAGCAGGGAAAATCCGGGGTGGAGCATGCGATCCTTCCGGAGGCCGGAGTGGTTACGGCCGGAGAATGTATCATCGGTGCGGATTCCCACACCTGTACATACGGAGCGCTGGGAGCTTTTTCCACCGGTATGGGAACAACGGACGTGGCGACAGGTATGGCAACCGGAGAAATCTGGTTTAAGGTGCCAAGTGCGATCAAGTTCGTGCTGACCGGAAAGCCGGGAAAATATGTGAGCGGAAAGGATATTATCATCCATATCATCGGCCGTATCGGTGTAGATGGAGCGCTTTATAAATCCATGGAATTCACTGGTGACGGCATTGAGAATTTGTCCATGGACGACCGTTTTACCATGGCAAACATGGCGATCGAGGCAGGCGCTAAGAACGGCATTTTCCCGGTGGACGATGCTGCGCTGGCTTATATCAAAGAGCATTCCAGCAAACCTTATACGATCTATGAAGCAGATGAAGATGCTGTGTATGACGAAGTGATCACCATAGATCTCTCCGAGGTGCGCCCAACGGTTGCCTTCCCGCATCTGCCGGGCAATGCAAAGACCATTGACGAGGTGGAGGCGATGGAGCCTATTAAGATCGACCAGGTGGTGATCGGATCCTGTACCAATGGCCGGATGGAAGATATGCGGAAAGCGGCTGCCATCCTGAAAGGACATACGGTGCACCCGGATGTCCGAGTCATGGTTGTTCCCGCGACACAGAAGATTTATAAACAGTGTATTGCCGAAGGCCTTATGGATATCTTTGTGGATGCAGGCTGTGCGGTAAATACGCCAAGCTGCGGACCGTGCATGGGCGGACACATGGGCGTCATGGCGGCCGGAGAAAAATGTGTGTCCACAACAAACCGTAATTTTGTGGGACGGATGGGGCACGTTGATTCCCTGATCTATCTTGCTTCTCCTGAAGTGGCGGCGGCAAGTGCGATCGCAGGTTATATTGCAAATCCGGAGAAAGTAGGTGACAGATAATGAGGGCAGCAGGACATGTATTTAAATATGGTGACAACGTTGATACAGATGTGATTATTCCGGCCAGATATTTGAATTCTTTTGATGCAAAAGAACTGGCAAGCCATGCGATGGTAGATATTGATCCGGACTTTGTAAAAAAAGTTCAGCCGGGGGATATTATTGTGGCAAAAAAGAATTTCGGATGCGGGTCTTCCAGAGAACACGCACCGTTGTGTCTGAAGACAGCCGGTGTCAGCTGCATCATTGCAGATACTTTTGCGCGGATTTTTTACCGCAATGCCATTAACATCGGACTGCCGATCATTGAATGTCCGGAGGCGGCAGAAGGGATTGAAGCCGGAGATGAAGTTGAGGTTGATTTTGACAGCGGAAAGATTTATGACCGTACAAAGGGAACTGAATATCAGGGACAGGCATTTCCGGAATTTATGCAGAAGCTGATCGCTGCCGGAGGACTGGTTAATTATACAAATAGTAAGAAAAATAAGGGATAAGAGAGGACTGACTTTATGGGGGCTGAAAAAGGAAGTGCGGCGGCACTGCTGCCGATAGGTATTTTTCTGGTGATTTTTCTTGGATCAGGTATTGTCACCGGAGACTTTTATGCCATGCCGGCGATCGTCGCTTTCCTGATCGCTTTGCTGGCGGCATTTTTACAGCACAGAGAAATCGGATTCCAGGAGAAAATCGGAATCGTATCCAGAGGCGTGGGTGATGAAAATATCATTACGATGTGTCTGATATTTTTAAGTGCCGGGGCTTTCTCGGGTGCGGTCACAGCAGCCGGAGGCGTGGAGAGCACGGTTAACTTAGGTTTGTCTGTGATGCCGCCGCATGTAGCGGTGGCCGGCCTGTTTGTGATCGGATGCTTTATTTCTGTTTCTATGGGAACTTCTATGGGAACCATTGCGGCACTTGCGCCGATTGCGGCAGGGATCAGTGAAAAAACAGGATTTGCCATGTCGGTCTGTATTGCGGCTGTAGTCTGCGGGGCGATGTTTGGAGACAATCTCTCCATGATTTCGGATACGACCATTGCGGCAGTAAAGACGCAGGGGTGTGAGATGAAGGATAAATTCCGGGAAAATTTCCGGATCGTGCTTCCGGCAGCGCTGGTTACAGTCGTGCTGTTCTGGATCGTGACCAGAGACGGAAGCTATGAGATGACAGGAGCGCTGCCTTATAATGCGTGGCAGGTGCTTCCTTATGTACTGGTGCTGGTCGGCGCCCTGATCGGGATCAATGTGTTTGTGGTGCTGGTCACCGGAACTGTAACGTCCCTGGTTATTGGCGTGGCGACGGGAAGCCTGGCGGTGGGAGAAATGTTTTCTGCCGTAGGAGAGGGCGTGACCGGTATGTATGATATTACGGTAATCTCCATTGTGGTAGCAGGTATCGTATCTTTGGTGCGGGAATATGGAGGAATCCAGTTCATTTTGGGCCTGATCCGTAAGAGTATCCGCGGAAAGCGGGGAGCAGAAGCCGGAATTGCCGGCCTGGCGCTTCTGGTAGATCTTTGTACGGCAAACAATACGGTTGCCATCGTGATGGCCGGACCCATTGCAAAAGAGATCAGTGAGGAGTTTCAGGTGTTACCCAGACGGTCAGCGTCTTTGCTGGATATTTTTACATCCGTGGGGCAGGGACTGATTCCGTACGGCGCCCAGTTATTATCGGCGGCCAGTCTGACCGGATTAACGCCGTTTGAGATTATACCGCATCTATACTATCCTGTTTTGATGGCAGTCAGTGCGGTTTTGTTTATCATATTTAGGAAAAGCAGAATAGAAGGGTGAAAGAAGATGGATTTGTTTTATAAAAGTACAAGAAATTCCGATCTGAAAGTAACGGCTTCCCAGGCTGTTCTTACAGGCCTGGCACCGGATGGAGGGCTGTTTGTCCCATCCTGTATTCCCTGTCTGGATGTCCCGTTGGAGAAGCTGGGGGGAATGACTTATCAGGAGACGGCATTTGCCGTGATGAAGCTTTTTTTTACGGATTTTACAGAGGAAGAGTTGCGTTCTTGTGTTGCAAAGGCCTATGATGAGAAGTTTGATACGGAAGAGATTGCTCCGCTGGCAAAAGTGGATGATGTGTATTATCTGGAGCTGTTTCACGGGGCAACGATTGCATTCAAGGATATGGCGCTGTCCATTCTTCCGCATCTTATGACGACTTCGGCAAAGAAAAATCATGTGGAAAAGGAAATCGTGATTCTGGCTGCCACCTCCGGAGATACCGGTAAGGCGGCTATGGCTGGATTTGCGGACGTAGAAGGAACACGGATCATCGTTTTTTACCCTAAGAATGGTGTCAGCAGGGTGCAGGAGCTGCAGATGGTGACACAAAAGGGAAATAATGTGGATGTAGTAGCAATTCACGGCAATTTTGACCAGGCTCAAAGCGGTGTAAAAGCTATGTTTGAGGATCAGAAGCTGGCCGGCGAACTAGCTGAGAAAGGATATCAGTTTTCTTCCGCTAATTCTATTAATATCGGACGTCTGGTGCCGCAGATTGTATATTATGTCTATGCTTATGCAAAGCTTCTGGAGAACGAAGAAATCAGTCCGGGAGAGGAAATTAACGTGGTCGTTCCAACAGGAAACTTTGGGAATATCCTGGCGGCCTATTATGCAAAGCAGATGGGGATTCCTTTTGGAAAGTTGATCTGTGCATCCAATGAGAATAGAGTGCTGTATGATTTCTTCCAGACAGGCATTTATGATAAAAATCGGAAATTTATCCTGACCACGTCGCCATCCATGGATATCCTGATCTCCAGTAATCTGGAGCGGCTGCTTTACCTGGTTTCCGGAGAGGATGCGGCGAAGACCCGGGAGCTGATGGAACAGCTGAAGAAATCGGGAAGCTACCAGATTACGGAAGCTATGAAAGAACGGCTGGCAGACTTTGGCGCCGGTTTTGCAGATGAAGCAGAGACTGCGGAAAGTATTCGTGAGGTTTATGGAAGGACAGGATATGTGATGGACACGCATACAGCGGTTGCTGCACATGTATGTGAGAGTTACCGGGAACAGACCGGGGATGGGAGAAAATGTCTCATTGCATCCACAGCCAGCCCTTACAAATTTGCAAAGAGTGTCCTGACAGCGATTGATCCTGTATATGAGAAAGAAGAGGAATTGGATCTTTTGCAGAAGCTGCCCGGGATTTCAGGGCGGGTGACACCTCAGGCAATCCGTGACATTCTGGATGCTAAAGTTCTTCATGCAACAGAATGTGATGCGGATCAGATGAAAGAAACCGTAAAGAAAATTTTGAAGGTATAAACGAAGCATTGTTCAAAGTCTTGACAATGGGTGATGAAAGAAGTATGATATTTTTCGGAAAATGTGTCGTGGATTTTTCCGGATTTGATCGTCTTTTCGCCACACAGCTATCATTTGGGTAACTGTGTGGCTATTTTAATGTCCGGAAACCGGGGAGGAAATATGAACGAGAATTTTATGAAAGAAAAGCCGGTACTGCCGCTGATTTTATCCATGTCTCTGCCGATGGTCCTGTCTATGATGGTCAATTCTCTATACAATATCGTGGACAGTTTTTTCGTTGCACAGATCAGCGAAGATGCGATGACAGCCCTGTCTTTGGTGTATCCGGTTCAGAATTTTGTCAATGCCATCGGCATTGGTTTTGGAATCGGTATTAATGCAGTCATTGCTATCCATCTGGGAGCCGGAGACGAGAAAAAAGCTAATATGGCTACAACACAGGGTATGCTGCTGGCGCTGATCCATGCAGTGATACTGACAGTGGCGGGAATTGCGGTCATGCCCGGGTTCCTGCGGATGTTTACATCATCAGAAAAAGTAATCGATCTGGGAATCCGTTATTCTGTCATTGTTTTTCTGTTTACTTTTGCCATCGTTCTGGGAGTGGCCTTTGAAAAAGTTTTCCAGGCAGTCGGAGCCATGAAAGTAACTATGCTTAGCCTGATGTGTGGGTGTATCGCTAATATCATTTTGGATCCGGTTTTGATTTTTGGCCTGGGACCATTTCCTGCGATGGGAATCGAGGGGGCTGCGCTTGCAACGGGCCTCGGGCAGGTACTGACGCTGGTTATCTATATTGCCGTTTATCTGCGCTGGCCGATCCGTGTGAAAATCTGCCGGAAATATTGCAGGCCGGACAGGCGGATGATCGCCAGGCTGTATGCCATTGGCATTCCCGCTACTTTGAATCTGGCATTGCCGTCATTATTGATCTCGGCCTTGAACGCAATCCTGGCATCCTTTTCACAGATATATGTGCTGGTACTGGGGATTTATTATAAGCTGCAGACCTTTTTATATCTTCCGGCCAACGGATTTGTACAGGGAATGCGTCCGGTGATCGGATTTAATTATGGTGCGGGAGAACACAGGAGAGTGAAACAGATCTATCGGATTGTGCTGTGTATGAGCGGGCTGATCATGATATTCGGCACAATCATCTGCCTGGCTGTTCCGGAGAAGCTGATGGAATTGTTTACTCAAAATGAGGAAACGATCCGGGCGGGAGAAACGGCGCTTCGGATCATCAGCGCCGGGTTTATCATATCAGCAGTTTCTGTTACATCCTCCGGTGCGCTGGAGGGATTGGGGAAGGGTGTTCCGTCCTTGGTCATCTCATTATTCCGCTATGTGCTTGTCATCATTCCGGCAGCATACATTCTGAGCAGAATTTTCGGGGCTGTGGGCGTATGGCATGGATTCTGGATCGCAGAGCTGATCACGGCAGCAGTGGCATTTGCGGTATATCGGAAAGCCACCTAATTGGGGACGGGGGGTTTTGGAAAATCCCCCGTCCCCAATTAGGTTATCCACAAATTATCCCCCAAAGTTATCCCCGATCAGGGGATAACTTTGATGTGGCAGGATTGCCTGTCGTGGAGTATAATCTACGTTGTAGTATTTATTTTTAATATTTAAAAATGTTAGTTCTTTTGTTGTGAAAATAGAAAAGTGGCAAGGAGGGCATCATGGGTAAGAAGGAAGAAAAGACAAATGTAATGAGGATCCTGGATCAGAAGAAAATCCCTTACGGGAGCCATAACTATCTGGAGACCGGTGCGGTCAGCGGACTGGAGGTGGCTGCAGCTTTGGGAGAGGATCCGGACCGTGCATTTAAGACGCTGGTAACAGTGGGAAAGTCAAAGGAGCACTACGTATTTGTGGTGCCTGTCAGTAAGGAACTGAACCTGAAAAAGGCAGCTCAGTGTGTGGGGGAAAAAAGCATCGAGATGATCAAGTCTAAAGAGCTTCTTCCGCTGACAGGATATGTACACGGCGGATGTTCACCCATTGGTATGAAAAAGCAGTTTGTTACGACCATTGACCGGAGTGCCGAGCAGTTTGACAAAATTATGTTCAGTGCGGGAAAGATTGGCTATCAGGTGGAGGTGAGTCTGAAGGATCTGGGGAAAGTGATACGGTATCAGACAGCAGATATTGCAGAGTAGCAGGAGTAAAAAGATATGACGCAAGGGAAAAATATCCGTCTGCTGGCAGTGGATATGGATGGTACCTGCCTGAACAGCAGAAGCCAGATGACGGCAGAAACTATACGCGCGCTGGAAGCGGCGGCGAAGGCAGGAATCATTGTAGTGCCGACGACGGGACGGAGTTTGTCCTGTCTCCCGCACAGACTGGCGGGGAGACAGAATATCTACAGATATGTGATCAGCTCCAACGGGGCTTCGGTGGCAGACTGCAGAGAAAAGAAGGAATGGATGCAGACTTTGATTCCAAAGGAGCAGGCACTGCGCCTGGTCAGAGCCTGCAGCGGAAAATATGATAAGAAAAAAATCGGAAGTACTGCTCACATCCGGCATGAATATTATGTGGAAGGACGGCTGCTGTCGTTTTTTGGGCGCCTGGTTTTTGGAAAGGATGCCACGAAGCTCAGAACTGTAAGAAGCATGGAGGAGGTCTTTGAGAAAAGTCCATATGATGTGGAAGAGGTGCAGTTCTACTTTCTCTCTGCGGGCGGAAAAAAAAGGATACGGGAGATTTTGCAGGGGTTTCCGGAGTTATCCTGTGCTTATACGCCGATTTATGTAGAGATTTTTGCAAAAGAGGCATCAAAGGGGAAGGCGCTTGCCTTTTTGTCCGAAAGGCTTGGAATTGCAAAAGAAGAGGTGGCCTGTATCGGTGATGGAGAAAATGACAGTACAATGTTTGAGGCCGCGGGACTTCGTTTTGCTATGGGAAATGCAGTGCCGGAGCTGAAGGAGAAGGCAGATTTTATCCTGCCGGGAAATGACCGGGATGGAGCGGCCGAAGGGATATGGAGGATCCTTGGAGAGAAATGTATACGATTGCAGTGATAGATGATGACATTTTTATTGGTGATATGTTGGAGAAAGCCTTGTCAAAAGAAAGATATCAGGTCATTAGAGCCTATTCAGGTACGGAAGCCCTCCTTTTGCTGGAACGCCGGAGACCGGATCTTATACTGCTGGATCTGATGCTGCCGGGATTATCCGGAGAGCAGGTGATTGAGAAAATATCAGATATTCCGGTAATCGTGGTCAGTGCAAGGACGAGTGTGGACGACAAGGTAACCCTTCTGACCGGCGGCGCAGTGGACTATGTAACGAAACCCTTTGATATCCGGGAACTTATGGCGAGAATCAGCGCTCAGATCAGAGCTGCGGAAAATCAGAGGGAGAAGAGCCGGGAAGCAAAAATGCTTATTTTTGAAGAGATCCGTATGGATCTGGAGACAAGAGAGGTGTCTGTAGAAGGGAAACCGGTGCATCTGACACCTACAGAATTTGCGGTCTTAAAACAGCTGATGAGAAATCCGGAGCAAGTAGCGACAAAGTCCCGGATTCTGGACGCTATCAGCATGGACACGCCGGATTGTACAGAAGGATCGCTTAAAATTCATATTTCCAATATCCGGAAGAAATTAAAAAAACAGGACGGTCAGGATCATATTGAGGCGGTCTGGGGGATTGGTTTTAAAATGAAAAGGTAATATTAACTGTTTCTTTACTGTTCCCTTAACCGGTATCTTAACGTCTGCATGCTATCATTTCAGGTGAAAAGGAGGCAGCAAGTATGGAATATGTATTGACGACAAATAATCTGACAAAGAGATACCGGAACTTCCAGGCTTTGAGCGGACTGTCCATGCATGTGGAAAGGGGAGCTATTTATGGGGTTGTGGGAAGAAACGGAGCAGGGAAGACAACTCTGATCCGGCTGATCTGCGGACTTCAGAAGCCTACGGAGGGCAGCTATACTCTTTATGGAAGGAACAGTGAAAGAGATGACCTGAACGGGGTTCGCCGGAGAATGGGGGCGGTGGTAGAGACACCGTCCATATACGGACATCTGACGGCGGAGGATAATCTGAAAGAACAATACCGGATACTGGGAAAGCCCTCGTTCGATGGGATACCGGAACTTCTTGAGCTGGTAGGACTTTCCGGTACGGGAAAGAAAAAGGCGAAACACTTTTCGCTTGGAATGAAACAGAGGCTTGGCCTGGCGATCTCGCTTGCGGGGAATCCGGATTTTCTGGTGCTGGACGAACCCGTTAATGGACTGGATCCACAGGGGATCATTGAGATCCGGGAGCTAATCCTTAAGCTGAACCGGGAAAGAAGGATTACATTTCTGATTTCCAGCCATATTCTTGATGAACTGTCCAGACTGGCAACTCATTATGGCTTTATCGACAGCGGACATCTGGTAAAAGAAATCAGCAGAGAGGAGCTGGAAAAGTCATGCAGGAAATGTATGCATATGGAGGTATCAGATGTGCAGGCCCTGGTGAGGGTGTTGGATCAGAAATGTCTGGAATACAAGGTAGACTCAAAAAGCTGTGTGGATGTATTTGGATCCTTTGAGGTAACAGATCTGGTGCTTTCATTGGAAAAGGAAGGCTGCAAGGTATTCTCCATGGTAGAAAGGGACGAGAGTCTGGAAAGCTACTACATCAATCTGATGGGAGGTGAGAGCCATGCGTAAGCTTCTGAGAGCAAATTTTGCGAGACTCTGGAAGGACAAGGTGTTCTGGGGAGCGCTCGTAGTGCTGGCGTGCTATGGGGTGCTGGGCTGTATCAGCCAGTATCGGCTGGTGGAGGAAGGATATGATGTGACCGATCAGTATTCCCGGATATTCCTGAATGTATATCTGTTCAACAGCGTGGCTTTTGCGGCGTTTACCAACCTGTTTCTGGGCTGTGAATACAGCGACGGCACGATCCGGAACAAGTTGGTGACAGGTGCGTCCCGGATGCAGATCTATCTTTCAAACTATGTAACCTGTACCTGTGCGGGACTCCTGATGCAGACTGCCTATTCTCTGGTGGTCAGCGCTGTGGCGATTCCCATGTTTGGGATTGGGACGCCATATCTGGAGTCTATGGCCATATACTCAGGCATAGGAATTCTTCTGATCTGTTCGGAAACCGCTATCTATACGATGATATCCATGCTGTGTCAGAATAAGGCGGCAGCTGCGGTGTTCTGCCAGGTGGGAACCTTTATCCTGCTGTTTGCCGCGATGTATCTTCTCAGCAAGCTGTCTCAGCCGGAGATGATCCAGACGGCGGTTCAGGGGACGGATGGCGCTTATGCGGTAGAGATGACAAAAAATCCGTCTTATCTGTCGGGAGCGGTCAGGAAATGGTATCAGTTCTGGATGGATTTTCTGCCAACGGGGCAAGGCTTTACGATTGCCGGCGCAAATTCCGGGCATCCGGTATTTCTGGCGGCATACTCTATAGTAATCATGATAGTGTGTAATGTGGCGGGGATCCTGGGATTCCTGAGAAAGGATCTGAAATAGAAATCCAGAGAGCAGGAAAAAGGAGGGAGCGGCTTTGGTGTGGCTTGGCTTCATTTGTTTGATACTGGCTGTGGCAGTGATTCTGTTGACGGCAAAAATATGGTCAATGCGGCATGGAGCCGCCAGACTCCGTAAAGACTTTGGGGAGAAACTCCGTGAAGATACGAATGTAGGGTTAATGATGGACTGTCAGGACAAGGAAATGCTGAAGCTGGCAGCGGATCTTGACAGGCAGCTTTTGCTTTTGAGGAGGGCAAGGCTTCAGTACGAACTGGGAGATCAGGAAATAAAGACTGCTGTTACGAATATTTCTCATGATCTTCGGACGCCACTGACTGCTATCAGCGGCTATCTGCAGCTTTTGAAATCGGAAAAGATGACAGAGCAGGCAAAAGAGTATGTAGGCGTCATCGAAAACCGCACGGAAGCCATGCGCCAGCTGACAGAGGAATTATTTTCCTATTCTGTGGTAACAACTGCCAGCCAGTACCGCAAGGAAGAAGAAGTGCTGCTTGGCGAGATACTGGAGGACAGCATTGCCAGCATGTATGGAGCATTGGTGGAAAAGAATATCCATCTGGAGGTCCGGATGCCGGAGAAAAAGATCCGGGTAAAAGCAAACCGGAGCGGGCTTATGCGCGTGTTTGGAAATATTATCAATAATGCGTTGAAATATAGTGACGGTGATCTTCTGATCCGTCTGGAGGAAGACGGAGAGGTGTCTTTTTCCAACCATGCCAGGGAGCTTGACGAAGTGGAGGCAGGAAAATTATTTCAGAGATTCTACACGGTGCAGAATGGAAGGGAATCCACAGGTCTTGGACTTTCGATTGCACGGGCTTTGGTGGAACAGATGGGAGGAAAGATCTGGGCCAGGAAGGAAGAGGAGTGGTTTACCATAAGAATCTTGTTGCAGGCAGTTGTAAAAAACGGGTAAATAGGTTATAATATTTCCAGTGGAAACCTGGGATGTTCGATAACTCCCGTAATTTTGAACCTACAAAACTTTAAACGGGACTCTTATATCTCTGTAATATGTCAAGCCTCCGAATGAGTCAGTGGAAGGCAGAAAAGCAGATGCGGACACCCACCTGGCTGCGGCTAGGAGTCAAAATACGGGAAACGGCATTCTGGGGACATACAAAAGATAAAGGCAGCCGCATATGCGGCTGTCTTTTTTCATACATATAAGAGAAAGGAAAGGACAAGGAGTCATTAGGATTGTATAGGAGAATACATAGACTGGGCGGATACCTGGCGGCACTTGGGATCTGTCTTCTGGTTATCTGTGGCCTGCAGGCTCTTCTTCTGGATCAGGGAAGACAGGAAGAGCCTTGGGCAACGGACAGGGGAGGGGGAGTAAAAGAGGAAAAGGGAGAAGAGAAGAAAAGCACGGGAGAGGACATCGGCGGGGAAATGGGAAATCCCAATATTCGGGTGCTGATCATGAGTACCGGTTACGAGAATATTGCTCATCCGGAAGTGACGGTAACGGCGGCAGGAGGACTGGTGGTTGAGTCCGGGCAGGGAACGGAAGAGATGGAAGCAGGGCAGCCGCTGACACTTCGGCCGGATGACGGGAGATTTGCAGCCGGGAAGGTGCGTATCCAGGCAAAGGACGGCGGTGATCTGACTCTTGCCAGTATTAAACGGGGGTGTGGACAGCCGTCCTATGCCGGAGTGCTGGAGCTTCGCACTACAGCGGAAGGAATCGTCATTATCAATGAACTTCCGGTGGAGTCTTATCTGTGCCGGGTGGTGCCAAGCGAGATGCCGGCATCCTATGAGCTGGAGGCATTAAAGGCACAGGCTGTGTGCGCCAGGAGCTATGCCTTCCGGCAGATGGCAGAATATGGCTATCCGGAATATGAGGCCCATGTGAATGACAGCACTGATTATCAGGTGTATGGAAATTCTGCCGTTCAGGAATCGGCTACAAAGGCTGTGGAAGAAACGGCAGGGCAGGTAGTGCGGTATCAGGGACAGATTGTGACCACCTATTATTATTCCACTTCCTGTGGAAAGACGACCAGCCTGGAGGCCTGGGGGACGGCTCCGGATGAGACGAACCGATATCTGACATCCGTGGAAGTAAAGGATCAGGATGGAGATTATGAAAAGGATCTGCCATGGTACCGTTGGGAAGCAAGGATTCCGGTACAGACATTGTCTAATCTGGCGGGACTTAATTTAGGTCAGGATCTGGGGGTGCTTACGAATGTGGAGATATCGGAGACGGGACCGGGTGGTGTGGCCCTGAAGGTAACTTTTACCGGAGAGAAGGGGAGCGCTTCTGTAGAAACAGAAAACAAGATCCGCAGGGCCTTTGGGGGAAGCGGGTATGAGATCACGAAACAGGACGGAACAGTTACGGAAAGCCAGCCCCTTCTTCCCAGTGCCTTTTTTACGATAGAAAAAAGCGGGGATGTTTTTGTCCTCCATGGCGGCGGGTATGGGCACGGAATTGGCATGAGCCAGAACGGCGCTAATGAGATGGCTAAAAAGGGGAAAAATTATCAGGAGATCCTCACACTGTTTTACCAGGGGGCTGAAATCGGGGTATAAGATTAAAAATACAGAGCCGCCATATCGTTTTATGGCGGCTCTGCGATCAGCAAAATGTAAATGGTCTACCGGAAGGAAAGTCCGGTGTCTGTCATGGAATCGATGATGGCAAGAGACTCCAGGTGAACGCCGCTTTCACGGATCAGCTTTCCTCCCTGCTGAAATCCTTTTTCGATCACGATTCCAGCTCCTTCGATGGATGCGCCGGCTTCATGGATCAGATCCAGAAGTCCCATCAGAGCACATCCGTTGGCCAAGAAATCATCAATTACAAGCACATGGTCCTCCGGGCCCAGAAATTTTTTGGAGAGAATTACATCATAAACTTTTTTGTGGGTAAAGGATTCGACTCTTGTATGATAAACCTCGCCGTCAATATTGATACTCTGAGCCTTTTTTGCAAATACTACAGGTACATGAAAATATTGAGCGGCAATACAGGCAATGCCGATGCCGGAAGCCTCGATGGTCAGGATCTTGGTGATCTTTTCACTTGGAAACCGTCGGCGGAACTCCTTTCCGATTTCGTTGATCAGATCAATATCCATCTGATGATTCAGAAAGCTGTCTACTTTCAGTACATTGCCTGGTTTTACCACGCCATCTTTTAAAATCCGTTCCTTCAAAAGCTCCATTGATTCTACCTTCCTTAGTAAGAAAATTATATGTATAATTTATATAGTAATAGATGGGGATGCTTTTTTCAATAGACAAAAACGGAAAAATCAAGTAAAATGAAGGGTACTATGAAAAGAGTTAAGGAAATCTATCAGAAAATCATAGAGGTTACCGAAGAAATCGGAGCAAATCACGTGGGAGCGTATGCGGCACAGTCAGCATACTTTTTTATGCTGTGTATGATTCCGATCATTTTGCTTTTGCTGACACTGGTACAGTATACCCCTGTCACCAAGGCGGATGTGATGACTGCGGTGATGCAGGTTTTCCCCACCTCTGTGGATTCCATGATGGCAACGATCGTCAATCAGGTCTATAACCAGTCCACAGGGATTATCCCGATCACTATCATTGTGGCGCTCTGGTCGGCGGGCAAGGGTGTTCTTGCCATGACAACAGGACTAAACTGTGTCTATCACTGCCGGGAGACCCGTAATTATCTGATCCTGAGGCTGCGGTCTACCTTATATACCGTCATGTTCCTTCTGGTCATCCTGTTTTTACTGCTCTTGTCGGTGTTTGGTAACTCTCTGAATATTTTTATTACAGAACACATCCCCATTTTTGAGGAGTTTGCCGACCGTATGATCGAACTGCGGGCAGTGCTGACGCCTATCGTGCTGGTTGCATTTCTTCTGCTGATCTATAAGTTTCTTCCGAACCGAAAGGATAAGTTTATAAGGCAGCTTCCAGGTGCTGTGTTTACAGCAATAGGCTGGATGGCTATTTCCTGGATATTTTCTGTATATGTAGATGTGTTTACCGGATTTTCCAGTATGTACGGGAGTCTGACTACGATTGTGCTCATTATGCTGTGGATGTATTTTTGTATGTACTGTATCCTGCTTGGCGGAGAGTTGAATATGAGGATCTTTCCGGAGTGACGGGAGATTTTTCTTGACATCCGCTGCACTTCTGGATACAATAGTTTCGTATAGATAGAAAAAAGCGATGACCGTGTCAGTAGAGGACCATTTTCCGGCAGAGAGGGGAGATCGGTGGGCTGAAAGTTTCCCCGGGTTCAGATGGCGATCGAATTTCCCACGTGAGCTGCGTCTTTGAAATTTTTAAAACAGAGTAGAAGATGCCGTTGATGCACGTTACGCAGTAATGAGTGTCTGTTTTCACAGGAATGGAAAGCGGGAATCAGGGTGGTAACACGGGTTGGACTCGTCCCTTTTAAAGGGGCGTTTTTTTATTTTACAGAAAAGGAAGGAAAAGAAGATGCAGGAAAAGCTGAAAAACATCAAAGAAGAAGCATTGAAAGCCATAGAAGCGGCTGATATGCCGGAAAAACTAAATGATGTGCGGGTACGCTTCCTGGGGAAAAAAGGTGAGCTGACCGCTGTATTAAAGGGAATGAAGGATGTTGCACCGGAGGAACGCCCGAAGGTGGGACAGCTGGTCAATGAGACCAGAGCAGCAATTGAGTCGGTGCTGGAGGAAAGCCGCCGCAAAATGGAGCGTACGATCCGGGAAGAGAAAATGAAGCAGGAAGTTATTGATGTGACACTTCCGTCTAAGAAAAACATGGTGGGTCACCGCCATCCAAATACGATTGCGCTGGAAGAGATTGAGAGGATCTTTGTCGGCATGGGGTATGAGGTAGTGGAAGGTCCGGAGATTGAATATGATCTTTATAATTTTGAGAAGCTGAATATTCCGGCGGATCATCCGGCTAAGGACGAGCAGGATACTTTCTATATAAATAAGGATATCGTGCTCAGAACCCAGACTTCTCCGGTGCAGGCCCGTGTTATGGAACAGGGAAAACTGCCGATCCGCGTGATCTCTCCGGGGCGCGTGTTCCGTTCTGATGAAGTGGACGCCACTCATTCTCCGTCTTTCCATCAGGTGGAGGGTCTTGTAATTGATAAGAATATTTCCTTTGCAGACCTGAAAGGGACATTAGAAGTATTTGCAAAGGAATTGTTCGGACCGGAGACCAAAACGAAATTCCGTCCACACCATTTCCCATTTACCGAGCCGAGCGCAGAGGTGGACGTATCCTGCTTCAAGTGCGGCGGCAAAGGTTGCCGGTTCTGTAAAGGATCCGGATGGATCGAAATCCTGGGCTGCGGCATGGTGCATCCGCACGTGCTGGAAATGTGCGGCATCGATTCCAAAAAATATTCCGGATTCGCCTTCGGAGTAGGCCTGGAGCGAATCGCACTGCTGAAATACGAGATTGACGATATGCGTCTTCTGTACGAAAACGATATCAGATTTTTACGGCAGTTTTAAATAGGGACACCCCAAATTGCAAAAAGGGACAGGGGGAAAGCGGATTGGGGACGTACCCCTTTTGCAATGTACTACGTCCCCATTGAAAGGAGAAGAATATGAATACATCATTATCATGGATCAAAGCGTATGTCCCGGATCTTGACGTGACTGCGCAGGAATATACGGATGCGATGACACTTTCCGGAACGAAGGTGGAAGGATACGAAGAACTGGATGCGGATCTGTCAAAGATTGTGGTAGGACAGATCGAGAAGATCGAGAAGCATCCGGATGCAGATAAATTGATCATCTGCCAGGTGAATGTAGGAGCAGAAACTATCCAGATTGTGACGGGCGCGCCGAACGTGCATGAGGGCGATAAGGTGCCGGTCGTGCTGGACGGCGGCCGTGTGGCCGGAGGCCATGAGCCGGGAAGCCGCGTCAAAGGCGGCATCAAGATTAAGAAAGGAAAGCTTCGCGGCGTGGAAAGCTGCGGTATGATGTGCTCAATCGAAGAGCTGGGCTCTAACCGTGACATGTATCCGGAAGCACCGGAGGAAGGCATCTACATCTTCCCGGAAAACACGGAAGTAGGGGCCGACGCAGTGGAAGTGCTGGGACTTCATGACGTGGTATTTGAGTATGAGGTGACCTCCAACCGTGTGGACTGCTTCAGTGTGGTTGGTATCGCAAGAGAAGCAGCTGCTACGTTCGGAAAGGAATTTTATCCGCCTGTAGTGACGCCTACCGGAAATGACGAGGATGCCAGCGATTATATCAAGGTTACTGTAAAAAATACGGATCTTTGCCCCAGATACTGCGCCAGAGTCGTAAAGAATATTAAGATCGGACCATCTCCGGAATGGATGCAGAGAAGACTGGCTTCTGTAGGAATCCGTCCGATCAATAACCTGGTGGACATCACCAACTACGTGATGGAAGAGTACGGACAGCCCATGCATGCCTATGACCTGGATACCATCGAGGACCGGGAGATCATCGTGCGTACAGCGGCAAAGGGAGAAAAATTCACTACCCTGGACGGACAGGAGCGCCAGATGGACGAATCTGTCCTGATGATCTGTGACGGCAGAAAATCCATTGGAATTGCTGGTATCATGGGTGGAGAAAACTCCATGATCACTGACGACGTACACACCATGCTGTTTGAGGCGGCCTGCTTTGACGGAACCAATATCCGTAAATCCAGCAAGAAGGTAGGGCTTCGTACCGATGCTTCCGGCAAATTCGAGAAGGGACTGGATCCCAATAATGCACAGGCGGCCATCGACCGTGCCTGCCAGCTGGTAGAGGAGATGGGAGCCGGAGAAGTGGTAGGCGGAATGGTAGACGTTTACGCTGAAAAGAGAGAGCCGGTGCGGATCACATTCCAGCCGGATGAGATCAACGTCCTTCTGGGAACTGATATTTCAGCAGAAGATATGCTGGGATATTTTGAAAAAATCGGACTGTCTTACGAAAAAGAAACAAATGAAGTTATCATCCCTACCTTCCGTCAGGATCTTCTGCGTACGGCGGATCTGGCAGAGGAAGTGGCAAGATTTTTCGGATACGACAATATCCCGACCACGCTTCCAAGCGGCGAGTCTACCATGGGCAAGCTGCCGTTTAAGCTGCGGGTAGAAGATATCGCAAAAGAAATCGCAGAATTCTGCGGCTTCAGCCAGGGCATGACCTATTCTTTCGAAAGCCCAAAGGTATTTGATAAGCTGCAGATCCCGGAGGATTCCGAACTGCGCAGAGTAGTAGAGATCATGAACCCTCTGGGCGAGGACTACAGCATCATGCGGACACTGCCGCTGAATGGTATGCTGTCCTCTCTTGCAACGAACTATAACCGGAGAAATAAAAATGTAAGGCTTTATGAGCTGGCAAATGTATATCTGCCAAAAGAGCTTCCGTTAAAAGAGCTTCCTGAGGAGCGGATGCAGTTTACCCTGGGAATGTATGGAGATGGCGATTTCTACAGCATGAAGGGTGTAGTGGAAGAATTCCTGGAGAAGGCAGGACTTCATGAAAAAGAATCATATGACCCGGCCGGCAACAGGCCGTATCTGCATCCCGGCCGCCAGGCGAATATCCTGTATGCAGGCAATGTGATCGGATATTTGGGAGAAGTGCATCCGGACGTAGCAGATGCCTACGGCATTGGAGAAAGAGCTTATATTGCTGTCTTAGATATGCCGGAAGTAACAAAATATGCAACCTTTGACCGCAAATATACGGGAATCGCAAAATACCCGGCAGTGACCAGGGACATCAGTATGGTAATGCCAAAAGAAATTCTGGCCGGACAGGTGGAAGAAGTGATCGAGGCAAAAGGAGGAGCTTATCTGGAAAGCTACGCACTGTTTGACGTATATGAGGGTGCACAGATTAAAGCCGGCTACAAATCCTTAGCATACTCTATTGTATTCCGGGCAAAGGATAAGACCCTGGAAGATGCCGAGGTTACAGAAGCGATGGAACGTATCCTGAAAACACTGGAAGGCATGGGAATCGAACTCCGGAAATAAAATGAGGTGACGACTATGAAGAAAAAGCAGATCGGCGGTCTCATCATTGCCGCAGTTTTATTTATCGCAGTAGGTGTATCCAGCGTGCTGACGAATGCGGTGTCAGAAAGGATGCTGGAAAGCAGTGTGGAGACCCTGCTTACCGGGAATTATACCTTTAATGCGCCGCTGAGCGACTATATCGCTGTCGTGCGCGTGGAGGGCACAATTCAGGAACAGACGTCTACCGGAGCCCTGGACAGCGGCTACCAGCATACGACGACACTGGAGTATATCGACCATCTGATGGAGGACTCAAACAATAAAGGCATCCTTCTGTATGTGGACTCACCGGGAGGAACAGTCTATGAGTCAGAGGAGCTCTATCTGAAACTGAAAGAATATAAAGAGACAACGGATCGCCCGGTATGGGACTATATGGCCCATTATGCGGCTTCCGGCGGATATATGGTTTCCATGGCGGCAGACAGGATCTATGCAAATCCCAATACCGTGACCGGATCCATTGGCGTGATCATGTCTGGTTACGATCTGACTGGGCTGTATGAAAAACTGGGAATCCGCTATGTCAGCATTACCAGCGGGGAAAATAAAGACAGCAGTCAGCTGACGGATGAGCAGATTGCCATCTATCAGACGCAGGTAGACGAATATTATAATAAATTCGTAGGTATTGTATCTGAGGGCAGAAGTATGTCCGAGGATGATGTCAAAGCGCTGGCGGATGGACGTACTTATACGGCTAAGCAGGCGCAGGAAAATGGACTGATCGATGAGATCAGTCTCTATGAAGATATGAAGGACGCCATGAGCAAGGAACTTGGCACGGATGAGTTTTATGAGCTGGAAACACCAGTCAGCGTATGGTCTTCGCTGTTTGCAAAGGCAGAAGAAATCGTGCCAAAATCCGAAGCGCAGATACTGACAGAAACCGCAGAAGAAATGGAAAGCGGGGTGCCGATGTACTATGCAGAACAGTTACAGTAGCCGTGATACGGAGTATGCAGGATTCTGGGTCCGGCTTGCCGCATATGTGATCGACAGCATCATCGTTTTCTTCGGGCTTCTGTTTGTCCGACTGTTTCTGTCAGGAATCATGTCGGTCTTGTCCGATACATGGATTGGAGGAAATATTTTATTTCATTATACGCTGAAGGATATCCTGCTCTATGGTTTTCAGGTGCTTTATTTCATCCTTTGCACCTATCTGACAGGCACCACGCTTGGAAAACGGGCAATGAACCTTCGTGTAGTCAGTGCGGACGGGCAAAAGCTTACGATTCTCAATATAGTATACAGAGAAACGATAGGGCGCTTTTTATGCAGCCTTTCTGTGGGGATAGGGTATATTATTGCCGGTGTTGACCGGGAAAAAAGAGGACTTCATGACATCCTCTGTGATACCAGAGTGATCTATGCAAAAAGAGTAAAGGTAATTCCGGTGTACCCCAGATATCAGGCACCGCCAATGCCTGGACAGCCAATGCCTGGACCGGGGCAGACAGTTGTGCCGCCAATGCCTGGATATCCGCCGCAGAATACACAGCCGCCTCGGGAGGAACAGCCTGATACGGCGGGAGAAGAAAACAGAAGGGATTCTTAAAGATGAAACGACAGGATTTTTATTATGATCTGCCGGAAGAACTGATTGCACAGGATCCTTTAAAAGATCGTTCCAGCTCCAGACTCCTTGTCTTAGACAAAGAGTCCGGGGCTGTTTCCCATCATGTGTTTCGGGAGATCGGGGATTATCTGGAAAAAGGAGATTGTCTGGTCATCAATGATACGAAGGTGATTCCGGCAAGACTGATTGGTTCCAAGATAGGAACTAATGCCAAGATAGAAATATTATTGTTGAAAAGGAAAGAAAATAATATCTGGGAAACATTAGTGAAACCTGGAAAGAAGGCAAAAGTCGGGGCGAAGATCAGTTTCGGCGACGGTCTTCTGGTAGGAGAGGTTATTGATGTGGTAGAAGAAGGCAATCGTCTGGTACAGTTTTCTTTTGAAGGGATTTTTGAGGAAATTCTGGATCAGCTGGGACAGATGCCCCTGCCGCCCTATATTACCCATCAGCTGGAGGATAAGGACCGATATAATACAGTTTATGCTGAACACTCTGGATCAGCTGCTGCTCCTACGGCCGGGCTTCATTTTACACCGGAGCTGCTGGAAGAGATTCAGAAGAAAGGTGTGGATATTGCAAGAGTGACGCTTCATGTAGGACTTGGGACTTTCCGGCCAGTTAAGGCAGATGAGATCACTGATCATCATATGCACTCGGAATTCTATCAGATCGATGAGGAGGCTGCTGAGAAGATCAATCAGGCGAAGGCAAACGGACACCGTGTGATCTGTGTAGGAACCACCAGCTGCCGGACCATTGAATCTGCCGCGGATGAAAACGGACATTTGAAAGCTCAGAGCGGATGGACGGATATCTTCATCTATCCGGGATATCGCTTTAAGATCCTGGACTGTCTGATTACCAACTTCCATCTGCCGGAGTCTACACTGATTATGCTGGTGTCGGCCCTGGCCGGCAGAGAGCATGTGCTGGCGGCTTATGAGGAGGCGGTGAAAGAGCGTTATCGCTTCTTTTCTTTTGGAGACGCCATGTTTATCAAGTAAAAAGAGATATGATATAAGAAATGCCGGCGCCCGGCTGCTTTAGCAGTTGGACGCCGGCGTTTCGGAGTTTCTCCCTTCCTGATACCAGCCGTTGCTGGCTGTGCAGATAAGAATCAGTCCTGTTTCGGAACTGACGTAATAAATACTCAAAATGCATTACCGAAATAATTTTGCTGAAAATTATTGAAATATCTTGACCTTAAGTTAACTTTAGGTATTAAGATAAAATAAAGCATGTATGCAGTTCGAAAAGCAGGAAGGTGAGGGAGGATGAAATCAAAAGTATATTTTACAAAGGAGATTACCCCGGAAAAGGTTGTTGAAATGTATCAGGCAATGGGGCTGGAACTGCCTGGAAAAGTAGCGGTGAAGGTTCATTCCGGGGAAAAAGGAAATCAGAACTTTTTAAGACCTGAATTCTGGAAACCTATGGTGGAAACAGTTCACGGTACGATCGTGGAATGTAATACCGCCTATGGAGATGCTGCAGGTGGTGTGCGTGATAACACGGCTTCGCACCTGAAACTTCTGGAGGAGCACGGATGGACAAAGTATTTTGATGTAGATCTTATGGATGCAGAGGGACCGGATATAGTCTGGCCGATTCCGAATGGAAAAGTACTAAAAGAGAACAAGCTGGGAAAAAATATAGAGAATTATGATTCCATGCTGGTTCTGGCACACTTTAAAGGCCATCCTATGGGAGGTTATGGCGGGGCGCTTAAGCAGCTTGCTATCGGCTGTGCGTCCAGGGCTGGAAAGGCACTGATCCACTCAGCCGGAAAGACGGAGGATCGGTTTGAAACCTGGCAGCAGCATGCAAGCAATGTGGTGTTCCCGGAGGCTATGGCGGATGCAGCTTCGAGCGTGGTGGATCATTTCAAAGGAAAGATTGCGTTTATCAATGTAATGAAGAATCTATCCGTAGATTGTGACTGCTGCCAGGTAGCAGAGGACCCATGTATGAAAGACATTGGAATCCTGGCATCTACGGATCCGGTAGCTATTGATCAGGCCTGCATGGATCTTGTGATCCATTCTGATGATCCGGGACGGGATCACTTTATGGAAAGAGTAAACAGCCGGAATGGAATTCATACTATTGAGGCGGCTGCGGATCTGGGCGTCGGATCCCGGGAATATGAATTGATAGAGATGTAATGGAACGATGGGGGACGTACACTTTTGGCATTGGTGTACGTCCCCATTTGCGTTTATCCCTGTCCCCATTTGCGTTAGCCCCTGTCCCTATTTGTGTTTTGGGGTCCTGGCAAAACAAAAGCATCTTCTCAATATCATTCAGAAACGGTATAATGAAAACAGAAAATCTAATCTGGAGGTGCGAAATGAGGAAGTGTATCCGCTGTGGAAGTGAGATGAAAGAAAATTGTGCGATAAAGGTGGAAGGGGCAGGATATGGCATTATACTTTCTTCCGACGAGAATAAGCTATTTGGAGGAAGAATGGGGAAACCGAAAGTCGCTATATGTCCAAACTGTGGAGAGGTTTCTGTCTATATGGAAAACATAGAGAAGCTGAGATAGAATGAAATCAGATGAATAGAGAAATCATCCCAACAATGTCCTTAGACAGCGGCTTGACGCCGGAACAAACGGCAGAACGGATGAATGTACCTGTGAAGTTTGTAAATGCATGTAGTCTGAGGAGGTGAAAGGAATTCATGTCTTTGAAACCCAGGAAAATTATAAAAGGAATCTTTGTGATGCTGGGGATGGCAGCAGTTTTTATGGGGATTCTGGTAGCCGGTTTCATATATGTGACAGAATACAAAATTCACGTAATCTCTGATAGCTTTTCGGCGGATCGGACTTACCGGCTGGAAATTGATCAGGTAGGCGATCCGGCCTGGCCTTACGGGAGCACAGACTGCCGGCTTGTTTTGTATTCTAAAGAAGATGAAAAGATCCGTGAAAAAGATTTCTCGGTGGCTAATGACGGGAAGAATGTTTCAGAGAATAGTTTTTCCATACGATGGGAAGAGGAGCAGGTTATAGTTACTGTATATGGAGAAGAACAGGGATATATAGAGTACACATTGCAGTATTAGCGCAGAAAATGGCGGAAGACGATAAATCAAAAAATACAGATGTTTAACGGGAGGTTTCAGATGAAGCGAGAACTGGGGATCGCAAGGTGTGGACTTGCCTGCTGTTTGTGTTCTGAAAATGTGGCATGTGCCGGCTGTGATTCAGGAGAATGTCCGGATAAGGACTGGTGCGAAAACAGAAAGTGCTCCATTTCTAAAAAAATCGGACATTGCTATGAGTGTGATGAAAAATGTACAAAGGGGCTATTAAGCAAGATCAAACCCTACGCTTTTACGGAGTTTGTCAGAAGATATGGGGAAGATCAGCTCCTGGACTGTCTGGAAAGGAATGAGAAGAATGGGATCGTCTATCACCGTGAAGGTATAAATGGCGATTATGATGATTTTGACGATGTGGAAGCTTTGATAGAATATATAAAAACTGGACACAGATAAAATATGGAAAGGCAGAAATGAATACGCCAACACTTGAAACAGAACGGTTAATATTAAGAAGGTTTACTGAAAATGATCTAAAAGCTATGTATCTGATTTACAGCGATGAAGAGGCCAATCGGTTTCTTCCCTGGTTTCCTGTAAAAAGCATGGAGGAAACGCGGAAGCTTTTCGAGGAAAGGTATATGGCACAATATACCCGGCCACAGGCCTATGCTTACGCTGTCTGCCTGAAAAAGGATCATATTCCTGTCGGATACATACATGTTGATGTGGAAGAGCCCTACGATTTTGGCTATGGCCTGCGGAAAGAGTTCTGGCACCAGGGTATTATGACGGAAGCGGCAATAGTAGTGACGGAACAGTTGAAAAAAGACGGGATCCCGTATATTACGGCGACGCATGACAGAAACAATCCCAGGAGCGGCGGCGTGATGAAAAGGATCGGAATGGAATACCAATATTCCTATGAAGAACAGTGGCAGCCTAAGGATATCTTGGTAACTTTTCGCATGTATCAATTAAACCTTGACGGGCAGGAAGACAGAGTCTGTAAAAAATACTGGGATGGCTCGGAAGTTCATTTTATAGAAGCAGATATATGATTTTGGGAACAATAGAACGGCATTTAAGAGGAATGTATGATGAAAGGATTTAAACGAAAAATAGAAATACTCAATTATCTTCTTGCAAATTACAATAACGGACGCAGAAAAACTTTTTTCTGTATAGCGGTCAACTTATTGGACCTTCCTGATATTCGGGAGATCCTGCGGCAGATCGGGGAAAATAATGAGTTGTCTGAAGCTACGGAAAAAGAAAGAGGTTTGTATGTTGTAAAAGCATTTCAAAACATTGCAGACAAAAGAGATATAAAACTAAAGCTTCGCAAGAAATAAATAATAGCATGCTATATAAAATGCTGAGGATTTTTGGTTTGTAAACTTATATTTAGGAGGCGGCGCTTATGAGTATTTTAGGAATGATACTTACCCTTTTGATTCCCTGGGGAGCAGTTTTGTGGGGAGTGAATATTTATCATCAAAAAGGCACCTGGTTTCTGGACGGATGGAATACAATGAGAGAAGAAGAAAAAGCCTCTTATAATGAGGAGGAAATGTGTCATCTTTTTGGAAGGTGCATCATTTTTTGTGGAGTAGGAGCATTTCTTCTGCTTTATGGCAGCTTTAACCAGAATGACTATATCCTTTGTAGTGGTATAGGAGTTGTTGCAATTGCGGTGATTTTGTCGATTCTATTGCCAAAGATAAATCCGGGGAAATACCGAAAATAAGGATTTTCCATAAAGGCGTCTTTTGGAGAGAACAGGCGCAACAGCGGGTTGCTTTTCTTCTGTAGAACGCCCTGGTATAGTGGGGGTATGGAGGTGAGTAAGGAGTGGAAACGAAGGATATTATTTTAAAACTGCGTTTGAAGCAAGGGCTATCTCAGGAAGAACTGGCAGAAAAAGTTTACGTTACACGTCAGGCAGTTTCCCGCTGGGAAAATGGAGAAACCGTCCCCAATACAGAAACACTGAAGATGTTGTCAATGTTGTTTGGCGTTTCGATCAATACGCTTCTGGGATCCCCAAGAAAGCTGATCTGTCAATGCTGTGGAATGCCTCTTGAAGACGAAGTTATGAGCAGAGAGCCCGATGGTGCATATAACGAGGAATACTGCAAATGGTGTTATGCAGACGGCAAATTTGCCTATACAGATCTGGAGACTCTGGTTGATTTCTGCACAGAGCATATGTCGAATGAGAAATGGCCGAAGGATCAGGCTAGGGCATATTTTGAGGAAGCATTGCCAAAACTTGGTTATTGGAGACAACAGGGAAAGTAGAAGAGGAAAGATCTATATTTCTTGCGTATCCCGCCGGGATATGGTATATTCTATAATTAGTAACTGAATAGGAACTAACAGGTGTCAGACCGGAAAATGCCGGGTCTGGTGAAAAGGGAAACAGGTGAAAATCCTGTGCGAACTCGTCACTGTCATTAGGGAGCAAAGGGTAAAAAGAGCCACTGGGGAACCGGGAAGGCGTACGCTTTGCAAAGATCTAAAAGCCAGGAGACCTGCCTGTTAGGGTACAGGATTTTCCGAACCACGAGTAACTGGTTGTACGTTTTCACACATCATGGCTGGAGAGCCGTGGTGTTTATGCTCGTTTTCGAAAAAGAAAGCGGGCTTTTTTTCATATAGGAGAGGTGGAGATGACAAGGAAAAAGCTGGCGCGGGGATACACGACAGGCACCTGCGCTCAGGCCGCCACAAAGGCGGCCGCCTGGATGCTGCTCACAGGAGAGAAGGTCCAGGAGACGCAGGTGATCCTTCCAAATGGAGAGACTGCCAGGTTTCCTATAGAAGAAATCAAGATCGAAGAGGAAGCGGTTTCCTGCGGAGTGAAAAAGGACAGCGGAGACGATCCGGATATCACCAATGGGATTCTGGTAGAAAGCCGGGTGGAGCGGATCCGGGAGAGCGCTTATCTGGTGGAAGGGGGAATCGGTGTGGGCCGGGTGACAAAGCCGGGCTTGAATCAGCCGGTGGGAGCCTCTGCCATCAACCGGGTTCCAAGAGAAATGATTGGGCAGGAACTTTCAGACGCCGCGCAGGAGACCGGATATGAGGGTGGTCTTAAGGCTGTGATCTCCATTCCGGAGGGAGAGAAGCTGGCAGAGAGGACATTTAATCCAAGGCTTGGTATCGAGGGCGGCCTGTCCATTCTTGGCACCAGCGGACGGGTAGAGCCCATGAGCGAACAGGCGCTTCTGGACACCATCCGCCTGGAGATGCAGGTAAAATACGCAGAAGGGAAACGGTACCTGATCCTGTCCCCTGGAAATTATGGACTGGATTTTCTGAAGCAGAGCTATGGCATAGAAGAAACAGACGTTGTGAAATGCAGCAATTTCATCGGCGATTCCATCGATATGGCGGCAGAAACCGGGTATCAGGGTTTGGTGCTGGTCGGACACATCGGGAAGCTGATCAAGGTAGCGGGCGGTATCATGAACACCCACTCCAAATGGGCGGACTGCCGGATGGAACTTTTTGCGGCCGCGGCGCTCCTTGCCGGGCTTCCGGAAGGAAAGGCCAGAGCTTTCCTGGACTGCGTGACCACGGATGACGCCCTGGCGCAGTGTACCGGAGAGGAACGTGGCCTGATCATGGATGCGGTCATGGACAAGATTGAGAAGTATCTTTCCTACCGCGCCCCAGTGGAGATGGAGACGGCGGCTGTCGTTTTTTCCAATGTGTACGGGACGCTGGGAAAGACCAGTCAGGCGGATGCAATATTGCAAAAAAGCAGGAGGTAGAGCATGGCAGGAAGATTGTATGGTGTGGGCGTGGGTCCGGGAGATCCGGAGCTCATGACGATAAAAGCATGCAAGATCATAAGAAACTGTCCGGTGATCGCAGTGCCGGGAAAGGCGCCGGAGGAGACAGTGGCATACCAGATCGCGGCCGGAGCGGAACCGGCCGTCAGAGAAAAAGAACTTCTGGGGATCCATATGCCGATGACGAAGGATCCGAAAATATTGGAAGAGAGCCACAGGGCTGCGGTGAAAAAGCTGAAGGAAGAGCTGGATGCCGGAAAGGATGTGGCATTTCTGACACTGGGAGATCCTACGGTATATTCGACCTATCTCTATGTTCACCAGGAGCTTCGGGAGGCGGGATACCAGACAGAAATCATAAGCGGGATCCCCTCTTTTTGCGCGGCGGCAGCCAGGGTGCAGATGGGAATCGGGGAAAAGGCGGAGCAGATCCACATTGTGCCGGCCTCCTATCAGATCCAGGAGGCGCTGGAGCTTCCGGGGACAAAGATCCTGATGAAAGCCGGGCGGCAGTACGGGAAGGTGAAAGAACAGCTCCTTTCGGCGGACATGGATGTGGTAATGGTGGAAAACTGTGGTATGGAAGGGGAAAGAATTTTCCATGGCGCAGAAGAGATGCCGGAGGAAGCCGGATACTATACGCTGATATTTGTGAAAGATAAAGGAGAACGGGTATGATACATTTTGTAGGGGCTGGTCCTGGAGCGCCGGATCTGATCACGGTGCGGGGACAGCGTTTATTACAAGAAGCAGATCAGGTGATCTACGCCGGATCGTTGGTAAATCCAGAACTTTTGAAGCTGACAAAAGAAGGATGCCGGATTTATAACAGTGCGGTAATGACTCTGGAAGAAGTACTTATTCAGATGCAGGAGGGAGAAGAAAAGGGCTGGATGACAGTCCGCCTGCATACCGGGGATCCGTCCTTGTATGGAGCGGTCAGGGAGCAGATGGACCGACTGGATGAGCTTGGAATCTCCTATGATTCCTGTCCGGGCGTCAGCTCCTTTAGCGGTGCGGCCGCGGCGCTGAACCTGGAGTATACGCTGCCGGATGTGTCCCAGAGCGTGGTCATTACCCGGATGGAAGGCCGAACCCCTGTGCCGGAAAAGGAAAAAGTACGCTCCTTTGCCGGGCATCAGTCCACTATGGTGTTGTTTTTAAGCGCCGGGCTTTTGAAAGAACTGGAAGCAGAGCTTCTGGCAGGCGGATATGCTCCGGAAACTCCGGCAGCCATCGTCTATAAGGCGACCTGGCCGGAGGAAGAATGTCACATCTGTACGGTAGGGACGCTTGCCGATACGGCGGCCGCGCACCAGATCACCAAGACGGCGCTGATCATCGTGGGGGACGTGGTGCGGTGCCGGCATTACAGCCGGTCCAGGCTGTATGACCCTACATTTACGACAGAATACCGGAAAGGCAGCCAGTAAAAGGCAAGAGGATGAAGGAATGAAAGCAGCAGTCATCAGTTTTACGAAAGCAGGCTATGAGCTGGGGAGGAGGATCCGTGACTGGCTCCAGGAACAAGGTTATGAAGCCGAGGCGGCGGTCAAATGCAGGGATCTGGAAGAATCCATTCCCGAATCTCTGGATCAGTGGACGAGAGAACGGTTTGCGGAGGTGGACGCGCTTGTCTATGTGGGGGCAGCAGGGATCGCCGTGCGTGCCATCGCACCCTATGTGCAGGCCAAGACCCTGGACCCTGCGGTGCTGGTCATCGATGAACAGGGCGCCTACTGTATCCCGCTTCTGTCCGGCCATCTTGGAGGCGCCAATGAGCTGGCCCTTGCTCTGGCAGCAGCCTTTGGGATGGAGCCGGTGGTGACAACGGCCACGGACCGGAACGGGAAATGGGCGGTGGATGTATTTGCCAAAAAGAACGGCCTCTTGATCCGGGACATGGAAAAGGCGAAACGGATCTCAGCGGATCTGCTGGCCGGAAAAGAGATCCGGATCAAGATGGAGGACGGCAAAGAAACGCAGGAGGAGCCGGACGTTTATATCGGACTTCTGGAACATCCGGGCTGGCGACGCGCCTTGTATCTGATCCCCAAGACCGGAGTATTAGGCATCGGCTGCCGAAAAGGGGTGTCTTTGGAGCAGATTGAGGAGGCTGTGGTGGAAACGTTGGAAGCCTTTCATGTCTGTCCGGAGTGTATTGGGGCTGTCGCTACCATCGACCGGAAGGCAGAAGAGCCGGGGCTTTTGGAATATTGCAGGGAAAAGGGAATTAGCTTACTGTCGTTTTCGGCGGAGGAGCTTTCGGAAGTGGAAGGAAAATTTTCTTCTTCCGAATTTGTCCGCCAGGTAACGGGAATCGATAACGTCTGCGAGCGGAGCGCGGTGAAAGCTTCGAAAGGCGGGAAGCTTCTGATCCCCAAACAGAAAAAAGACCAAGTGACGGCGGCCCTTGCCGTGACAGAATGGAGTGTGGAATTTGAAGAAAGTATATGTGGTGGGCATGGGTCCGGGAAGCCAGGAACAGATGACGGAAAAAGCCCGGGAGGTATTCGCATCCTGTGAGGTAATCGCAGGCTATACCGTGTATGTAGAACTTTTAAAAGAAGCCTATCCCGGGGCAGAATATATCACCACCCCCATGCGTCAGGAGGTGGAGCGGTGCCGTCTGGCCTTCGAGTCGGCAGCGGAAGGGAAAACCACCGCCATGGTGTGTAGCGGCGACGCCGGGATTTATGGAATGGCGGGACTGATGTATGAAGTGGGTGAGGAGTATCCACAGGTAGAGATCGAGGTCGTGCCGGGAGTGACGGCAGCCCTTGGCGGCGCGGCTGTCCTTGGAGCGCCCCTGGGGCATGATCTTTGTATCATCAGCCTGAGCGATCTTCTGACGCCCTGGGAGACGATTGAGAAACGGCTTCTTTCGGCGGCAGCGGCAGATTTTGTGATCTGCCTCTACAATCCGGCCAGCCGGAAGCGGAAGGACTACCTGAAAAAAGCCTGTGAGATATTAATGAACCATAAACCGGCAGATACCGTGTGCGGGATCGTAAGAAATATCGCAAGAGAGGGCGAGTCGTTTCAGATTCTTACTCTGGGAGAATTAAAAGACGCAGAGGCAGACATGTTTTCCACGGTTTACATCGGCAATCACGAGACGAAGGTGGTTCGGGGACGGATGGTTACACCGAGAGGATATCAGCTATGACAGAGAAAAAGATTTTGATTTTTGGAGGGACAACAGAAGGGCGGAAGCTGACAGAGTACCTGGCAGCAAGGAAGGTCAGAGTCCATGTCTGTGTGGCGACGGCCTACGGGGAGAGCCTGCTTCCGGAGAGTGAATCTGTGACGGCAGAGAGCAGCCGGATGGATGTATCCGAGATGTGCCATAGGATCCGGGAGTATGAGCCGGCCTTCGTTGTGGACGCCACGCATCCGTATGCCAGGGAAGTTTCTCGCAATATAAAACAGGCCTGTGAATCCTGCGGGAAATCCTATCTTCGGCTTCTGCGGGAAGAGGGGACTTCCCTTCCAGAGCATGACGGGGCAAAAGACGGGACCGCCGCAGGGACGGACGACAGGATCGTCTGGGTAGAGAGTGCAAAAGAAGCAGCAGAATATCTGGCGGACAAGGAAGGAAAGATCCTTTTGACTACCGGAAGCAAGGAGCTTGAAGCATTTACACGGATTCCGGATTACCGGGAGAGGGTCTATGCACGGGTACTGTCCCTGCCCTCGGTGGTGGAAAAATGCCATAGCCTTGGACTGGAAGGACGGCATCTCATCTGTATGCAGGGGCCGTTTTCAGCGGAATTGAATCTGGCCATGCTCCGGGAGTTCAAGATCCGTTTCCTGGTGACTAAGGAGGCAGGGAGCACAGGCGGCTTTCCGGAAAAATGTGAGGCGGCCGAAAAAGCCGGCGCAGTGCTTGTGGTCATTGGCCGGCCGGAGGAAAGAGAAGGATTTTTGGAAGAAGAACTCTATGCCTATCTGAAGCAGGAGCTGTCCCTTTCTGACAGCTGGGAACTGGCAATCGTGGGAATCGGCATGGGTGCAGAAGAGTCTCTGACGCTGGAAGGGAAAAAGGCCTGCCGGGAGGCCGGGCTTTTGATTGGCGCCAGACGGATGCTGGAAGCTGTGGCAATAGAAGGACAGGTCACGGAAGAAGCCTATCTGCCGGGAGACATTCTGGCGGCGGTGAAGCGCTACCCTTCGATCCGGAGGGCAGCGGTGGTGCTGTCCGGGGATCCGGGCTTTTACAGCGGGGCAAAAAGACTTTTGGAAGCGCTTCAGGAAGAGCCGGACTTCCAGGTACGGGTGATACCGGGAATTTCTTCCGTCTCTTATTTCTGCGCGAAGCTTCACACCAGCTGGGAGGATGCGGCAGTTCTAAGCCTCCATGGACGGGAAGACAACCTGATCTGGGCGGTGGAGCGTCATAAGAAGACCATTGTGCTGGGAAGCGGGGCGGAGAGCGTCCGTAAGATCTGCGAGACCTTAAAGGTCTATGGATATGGAACTCTGACCATGACGGCAGGAGCCAGACTTTCCTATCCGGAGGAAGATATCCGTAAGGGAAGCGCCGAAGAGATGTCTTCCTACGAGGGCGAAGGCCCGGTGATCCTTCTGATTGAAAATCCGGATGGCGGAGAGAGCGCTTATGGCCCCGGTGTTCCAGATGAGGCTTTCGTAAGAGGAAAGGTGCCGATGACAAAGGAAGAGATTCGATGCGTTGCCCTTTCCAAGCTTCGGCTTGGAGAAACTTCGGTAGTCTATGACATCGGCGCGGGTACCGGATCTGTAGCCGTAGAAGCTGCACGGATGGCTTTTCGCGGCCATGTGTATGCGGTAGAAAGGAACCCGGAAGGGCTTAAGCTTATCCGGGAGAATCAGGAAGCTCTGCGGGCAGCAGGCCTTACAGTGGTTTCAGGAGAAGCACCGGAGGCTCTGGAGGGGCTACCGGCGCCGGACCAGGTATTTATCGGAGGAAGCGGCGGAAGGCTTTCAGAAATCCTTGCAGCGGTGCTTCGGAAGAATCCGTGCGTCCGGGTGGTGCTCACAGCCATTTCTCTGGAAACGGTGGCAGAGGCGAAGGCCTGTATGGAAAAGATCCGGCACCGGGAAGAGGACGTGGTGCAGGTGTCCGTAAGCCGGGCAAGAAAAGCAGGAAACTATCATCTGATGACCGGGTTAAACCCGGTATGGATCTTTAGTTTTACCTGTGACGAGGAGGAACAATGAACACAAAACTTCCAAGAATCATGATCGCGGCGCCGGGGAGCGGCTCGGGAAAGACCATGCTGACCTGCGCCCTTCTCGCAGCCTGGAAAGAAAAAGGATTACGCCTTATTTCCTATAAATGCGGTCCGGATTATATCGATCCCATGTTTCACCGGGAAGCCTTAGGAGTCGGCAGCGCTAATCTTGATACGTTTTTATGCGGAAAGGATTATATCCGCCGGAGACTTCTGAAGAATGCAAAAAAAGCAGAGCTTGCGGTGCTGGAAGGCGTGATGGGATATTACGACGGCATCGGCGGGATCTCAGATGGAGCCAGCTCTTATGAGGTGGCGGACGCGACGGGAACGCCGGTGGTCCTGGTGGTGGACGGTCGGGGAAAGAGCCTTTCTCTGGCAGCGGAGATCCAGGGATTTCAAAACTTCCGGAAAGAAAGCCATATCCGGGGTGTGATCCTGAATCGGATCTCGCCTTCCATGTATCCCAGATTAAAAGAAATGATCGAGGAACAGACCGGACTTCTGGTGTACGGCTATCTTCCGGAGAAAAAGGAGCTTCAGGTAGAAAGCCGGTATCTGGGGCTTCGGCTTCCCGGAGAGATGGAAACGATGAAGGAGACGCTGAAGCGTTTGGGAAGCCAGGCAGAAGAGACCATCGACCTTGCAGGACTCCTTTCCCTGGCAGAAACAGCCGGGATGATGGAAGAGGAAGAGCGCCGGACATCCAAAGGATGCGGGGAGACTGACGGAAAAGTGCCTGCAAAAGAAAAAGTCCGGATCGGGATCGCAAAGGATGAAGCCTTCTGTTTCTTTTATCAGGACAACCTAAAGATTCTGGAAGATATGGGGGCAGAGCTTGTGTATTTTTCCCCGCTTCGGGATGAAAAGATTCCGGCAGACGTGGACGGACTCATCTTTTACGGCGGCTACCCGGAATTGTATGCCGAAAAGCTTAGCCGGAACAGTTCCATGCGAGACAGCGTTCACATGGCAGTGAACGAGGGGCTTCCCTGTATCGGAGAGTGCGGAGGTTTCTTATATTTGCAGGAATATCTGGAAACAAAAGAGGGACAGCGTTTTCCCATGACGGGTGTATTACCCGGAGGGAGCCATTACACAGGGCGTCTTTTAAGATTCGGCTATGTGACCCTGTCCGGCGGGACGGCCTTTGGAGGGGATGCAGGAGAGATCCCGGCGCATGAATTTCACTATTATGATTCCACGGATGCAGGAAATGCGTATCTGGCAAGCAAGCCACTGTCCAAAAGAAGCTGGAGATGTATCGTCAGCACCGGGCGTCTGTGGGCGGGTTATCCGCACATTCACTATGGAGGAAACCGGAAGTTTGCAGAAAACTTTCTGGATGTATGCAGGAACAGGAGGAAGGAGCTTTGAATCAGGAAACAGATTTGGAACAGGTCATCCGGCAGATCAGACCGCTGGATGAACATGCCATGGAACAGGCAAAGAAGCAGTGGAATTCTATTGCAAAGCCGCTGCACAGCTTAGGAAAGCTGGAAGAGCACATCATCCGGATCGCCGGGATCACTGGAGATCCGGATGTGAAGATCGAAGAAAAGGCTCTGATCGTTATGTGTGCGGACAACGGAGTGGTAGAAGAAGGCGTGACCCAGACGGGGCAGGAAGTGACGGCCATCGTGGCGGAGAATTTCCTGTCCGGAGAAACCAGTGCGGCTATTATGTGTAAGAAAGCGGGAGCCAGGATCCTTCCTATCGATATTGGCATGGCAGGAAAAACAAAAGTGCCGGACCATAAGGTGGCCTGCGGTACCAGGAATTTTGCAAAGGAGCCTGCCATGACAAGGGAGCAGGCGCTTCAAAGTATCCTGACCGGAGTCCGGATCGTGGAGGAACAAAAAAAGGCGGGCGTGGCGCTTCTGGCCACCGGAGAGATGGGCATCGGAAATACCACCACCAGCAGCGCGGTGCTTGCGGCTCTTCTTCAGATAGATCCGGAAAAAGTGACGGGAAGAGGCGCCGGGCTTACCAGCGCGGGGCTTTCCAGAAAGATCCAGGTGATCCGCCAGGCGCTTGCCTTACATAAGCCGGACGCGAACGATCCGGTGGATGTACTCGCAAAGGTGGGCGGCTTTGATATCGGCGGCCTTGCGGGCGTGTATCTGGGAGCGGCAAAGATGCGTCTTCCGGTGCTGATCGACGGATTTATCTCCGGGACGGCGGCGCTTCTTGCCTGCAGGCTTTGTCCGGAGGCAAAGGAATATATGATCGCCTCTCACAAATCCAAGGAGCCGGGAATGCAGATCCTCCTGAAGGCGCTGGGGCTTTCTGCGTCTCTGGACTGCGATATGTGCCTGGGAGAAGGCACCGGGGCCGTGGCCTTTTTCCCGGTGCTTGACATGGCGGCGGCAGTCTACCGTCAGATGAGCACCTTTGCGGACATTCAGGTAGAAGAATATCAGGAGCTGGGAGATAAATAATGATACATTTGATCACAGGCGGAAGCGGAAGCGGAAAGTCCGTTTATGCGGAGAATTGGCTGATCCGGCAGGGCGGCCGGGAAGCGTGCGGGAAAGAGAAGCCCTTTCTCTATATTGCGACCATGCGTCCCTTCGGGCAGGAGAGCAGACAGAAAATTTTGCGCCACAGAAATCAGCGGGCCGGGAAGGGCTTTGCCACCCTGGAGTGCTACCAGGATCTGGAAGCCCTGGAGATTCCGGAAAATGCAGGGATCCTGCTGGAATGTGTCATGAACCTGACGGCCAATGAATCTTACCGGGAAGACGAAAAAGATGCACAGGAAAAAGGGGAAGATAAGGTGGCAGAAAAGGTGCTGGAAGGAATCCGTCACCTTTCGGAACATACGGCGTATCTGGCTGTAGTGACAGGGCAGGTGGATGGGGACATTGATTCCTATTCGGAGGAAACCAGAACCTATCAGAAGATTCTGGGAGAGACCAATCAGAAGATCGGAGAGATGGCCGATCAGATCACGGAGGTGGTGTACGGGATCCCCGTACCGTTGAAAGTATGAAAAGCAGAGTGTGGAATAGTTTTCAAATTGCATGTTCGATGTACAGTAAGATCCCTGTGCCCCCTGCAGACTGGACCAAAGAAAACAAGGCTTATGTGATGTGCTTTTTCCCCTGGGTGGGGGCTGTGATCGGAGCGCTGACTTATGCCGTGTATTCCCTGAAAGAGTGGATGCATCAGGCCGGATTTGGATTTCCGGACTTCTTTTTTACGGCGCTTCTGGTGCTGATTCCTGTATGGGTTACCGGTGGGATTCATCTGGATGGCTATCTGGATACTCAGGATGCCCTTCATTCCTACCAATCCAGGGAGCGGAAGCTGGAGATATTGAAGGACCCGCATACGGGAGCCTTTGCGGTGATCGCCGGGATTTGCTATTTTGTGCTGGATCTGGGGATTTACAGCGGTCTGACGGCAGAAAGTGTCCGGGTGATCGCGGCAGGTTTTGTGTTGTCGCGGGCGCTTAGCGGACTTTCCGTCGTCTGCTTTCCCCAGGCAAGAAAAAAGGGAATAGCTGCGGATTTCTCTGATGGAGCGAAGAAGAAGGGAAGCTGTCTTGTGCTGATCCTATATGTGATCCTGGCCGCCGGAGTGATGATCTTTGCCGGAGGCGTGCCGGGAGTGTCTGCTGTCCTGGCCGCCGGGGGTGTATTCCTCTATTATGCGCGGATGACCAGACGGATTTTTGGTGGCATGACAGGAGACCTGGCCGGGTATTTTCTCCAGCTTTGTGAAATCTGGATGGCAGCGGCGGCAGTGATTGCCGATATCTTATGGAAAGGAGCGGGCTGGTAAAATGGAACTGATCGTAGGAGGAGCCTATCAGGGGAAAACAGAGTATGCCAGACGTTTATTCCCGGACATTTCCTGGGCAGACGGAGAAGACTGCTCCTTTGAGGAGCTCTGTCAGTGTCAGGGGATCCTGAAATTTCACCACTATCTGGAACGGCGGATGGCAGCAGGAGAGTCGGTGGCGGATCTGGCGGAAATTCTGTATCAGGAGAATCCGGAGCTGGTGATCGTGACCGATGAGATCGGCTGCGGCATCGTGCCTATGGATCCCTTCCAGAGGGAAGTAAGGGAGCAGACCGGGCGGGTCTGCACGGCGCTTGCAGGGAAGGCCAGCCGGGTTCACCGGGTAATCTGCGGTATAGGGACGGTGATCAAGGGATGATAAGGATGTATCTCATCCGGCACGGCAGTACGCCGGGGAACAGGGAACACCAGTATATCGGAAGGACAGAGGAAGACCTGTGTGAGGAAGGAATCCTTGCTCTGAAAGGACAGGAGGCGCCGGAGGTTCAAAGGATTTATGCAAGTCCGATGCGGCGGTGCATCCAGACAGCGAAGATCCTGTATCCGGGGCGGGCTCCGGTAAAGATCGAAGAATTCCGGGAATGTGATTTCGGAAGCTTTGAGGGAAAAAATTATCAGGATCTAAGCGGGGATCCGGTGTATCAGGCCTGGATCGACAGCGGCGGGACGCTTGGATTCCCGGGAGGAGAGGAGCCCGGCGGATTCCGGAGACGCTGCGTGGAAGGATTTGATAAGGTGCTGGAAGACTGCCGGCGGGATGGCATAGAGACGGCGGCTCTGATCGTCCATGGAGGCACCATCATGAGCATCATGGAGGCTTATGCCAGACCTAAGGGCTCTTATTATGATTTTCAAGTGGGAAATGGAGAGGGATATGAACTGGTTATTACAGATGACGGTGCCGGTACTTGCGGGATTTGTCCTGGATCTTTTGCTGGGGGACCCGGCATGGCTCTATCATCCGGTGCGGCTGATCGGGCTTCTGATCGAAAAGGGAGAAAAAATTATCAGAAAATGTCTGCCAAAGACCAGAGGCGGTGAGCGCCTGGGCGGAGTGGTCCTGGTGATTTTCGTAGTGAGTATAAGCGCGCTCGTTCCTCTGGGGATCCTTTTGGCGGTGTACCGCTTTTTTGTCCCCCTGGGACTTTTGATCGAGACCTTTTTCTGCTACCAGATCCTGGCGGTGAAGTCGCTTAAGGTGGAAAGTGACCGGGTCTGCCGGGCGCTAAAGGAAGAGGGCCTGATAAGCGGGCGAAAAGCGGTGTCCATGATCGTGGGAAGGGATACGGAAGAATTATCGGAAGAAGGGGTGACAAAGGCTGCGGTGGAGACGGTGGCCGAGAATACCTCTGACGGCGTGATCGCTCCGCTGTTCTACATGGTGATCGGCGGCGCTGTACTTGGATTTGCCTATAAGGCGGTGAACACCATGGATTCCATGATCGGATATAAGAATGACAAATACCGGTATTTCGGGACGGCAGCGGCAAGGCTTGATGATGCGGCGAACTTTCTTCCCTCCCGGCTTGCGGCGCTTCTGATGATCGCAGCCTCCTTCCTTTTGGGGATGGACGGGCCAGGGGCATTCCGGATCTACTGCCGGGACCGGAAGAATCACAAAAGCCCCAATGCGGCGCAGACGGAGTCTGTCATGGCAGGCGCCCTGGGAGTGGAGCTTGCGGGAAATGCCTGGTATTTTGGGAAACTTTATGAAAAGCCCACCATCGGGGATCCGAAAAGGCCCATTGAGATCGAAGATATCAGAAGGTCCCACCGGCTGCTTTACGGCACCAGTATCCTGGCCCTGGCAGTCTTTATGGGAATCAAATGCTGCCTGCTTTGGCTGTGATGACAGGAGGTTACGATGAAGAAAGAACAGATTCACGGAGGAGATATTTACCGCAACCCGGGGGTGACGGATTTTTCGGTGAACAGTAATCCGCTGGGCGTGCAAAAAGAGGTGCTTTCGGCTCTTAAGGAGCAGCTGGGAGAAATTGCCCATTACCCGGATATTAAGTGCGAGGCGCTGATCCGGGAGATCTGCCGGTTCGAACAGGTGGAAGAGGAGCAGGTGCTCTGTGGAAACGGCGCGGCGGAGCTGTTTTTCGCCGCTGCCTTTGCATTAAAGCCAAAGCATGTGCTGCTTCCCGAGCCTTCCTTTGCGGAGTATGAGCGGTCGCTTCGGTCTGTGGACGCAGTGATCCATGAATATACATTGCGGGAAGAGCAGGATTTTCTGGTGACAGAAGAGATCCTGCAGGCGATCACACCGGAGATGGATCTTTTGATCCTGTGTAATCCCAATAACCCAACCGGGCAGGTGGTGGAGCGCCCGCTGCTTCTTAAGATCCTGAAGCGGTGCAAAGAGGCAGGCGTGACCCTTCTTCTGGATGAGTGCTTTGTGGACTTTCTGGATCATCCGGATCAGGCGACCATGACAGGATTTTTAAAAGAGTATCCTAATCTTCTGATCGTGAAGGCCTTTACCAAGATATTCTGTATGCCGGGACTGAGGCTTGGGTATGGCCTTTGCAGTGACCCGGGCCTGCTGGAAGAGATGGACCGTTTCTTGCAGCCCTGGAATGTGTCGGTGCCGGCGCAGATCGCAGGGGTGGCCGCCATGAAGAATCATAAAGAATATCTGGAAGAAACCCGGATGTTTCTAAAAGAAGAGCGGGAAAAGCTGCGCCGTCAGATGGAAGAACTTGGCGACCGGGTGATCGGCTCCCGGGCCAACTACCTGTTTTTTGCCAGTGAGAAAGGACTTTATGAAAAAGCTCTGGAGGCCGGATTCTTGATACGGAACTGTGGAAATTACAGAGGACTTGGAGAGGGATATTACCGGATCGCCGTCCGGACAAAGGAAGAAAACGAGAGGTGGATCGCATGGCGAAAAGGATTATGATACAAGGAACCATGTCAAATGCAGGAAAGAGTCTGATCTGTGCGGGCCTTTGCAGGATCTTTCATCAGGACGGATACAAGGCGGCGCCCTTTAAATCCCAGAACATGGCATTGAATTCTTTTATCACCGATGATGGACTGGAGATGGGCCGGGCGCAGGTGGTTCAGGCCGAGGCGGCGAAGATCAGACCCAGAGTAGAGATGAATCCCATCCTGCTAAAGCCCACCAACGATACAGGATCTCAGGTCATCGTAAACGGGAAGGTCTGGCAGGATATGAGCGCCCGGGATTATTTTGCCTGCAAGCGCCGGCTGGTCCCGCAGATCCTGGAAGCATACGGGAAGCTGGAAAAGGAGTATGACTTGATCGTTATCGAAGGAGCCGGAAGCCCGGCGGAGATCAATCTGAAAGAAAACGACATCGTCAACATGGGGCTGGCAAAGATGCTGGATGCACCGGTCCTGCTGGTGGGAGATATCGACCGGGGCGGTGTGTTCGCACAGCTTCTGGGAACCCTGATGCTGCTGGAGCAGGAAGAAAGAGAGCGGGTGAAGGGCCTGATCATCAATAAATTCCGGGGAGATAAGACCATCCTGGATCCGGGAATACAGATGCTGGAGGAAAGGTGCCGGGTGCCGGTGCTGGGTGTGACTCCATATCTGCATGTGGATATTGAGGATGAGGACAGCCTGACAGAACGGTTTAGAAAGACAGGCAGCGGCGGAAAGATAGACATTGCGGTGATCCGCACGCCGCGGATCTCCAACTTTACAGATTTTCTTGCATTGGAGCATCTGGAAGAAGTGACCCTTCGGTATGTGGAACATCCCGGGCAGCTAAAACGCCCGGATATGATCCTGCTTCCGGGAACCAAGAATACCATGGGAGACCTGAAATGGATGCGTGAAAATGGGCTGGAAGCGGCCATCTTAAAGGAAGCAGATCAGGGAACGGTCATCTTTGGCATCTGCGGCGGCTATCAGATGTTAGGAGAAGAGCTGCGAGACCCTGATAAAGTGGAAGAAGGAGGAACCATGCGGGGAATGGGACTCCTTCCTCTGGAGACGGTATTTACAAAGGAAAAAACAAGGACCAGGGTCAGCGGAAGGTTCTGCCATGTGGATGGGGCATTAAAGTCATTGGAAGGAAAAGAGCTGGAAGGCTACGAGATCCATATGGGCGTGACCAGAAAAAGGGACGGACAGGAAGAACAGGCAGCTATGAGTCAGATCAAAGACCAGGTCAGCGGCAGGAGGAGCATGGATGGATACAGCCGGGGAAATGTGTACGGCTCCTATATCCATGGCATCTTTGACCGGGAAGGCGTGGCAGAGGAAATCGCAGAAAGCCTGGCAAAAAAGAAAGGCGTAAGCTTAAAGGAGATTAAAAACAAGAGCTTAAAAGACTGGAAAGAAGAACAGTACGACCTGCTGGCAGATGCCCTCAGGGAGCATCTTGACATGAAGGCCATTTATCAGATCTTGGAGGAGGAAGAGTAGTCGATGGAGATTGAGATTGTACGGCCGGAAGAGATCGAGAAGCGGAGTTTCGCGATCATTTCGGAAGAGTTAAAGGCGCAGGGCATGACCCTGCCAGAAGACCAGGAGGCAGTGACCAAGCGGTGCATCCATACCAGCGCAGACTTTGATTATGCCAGAAATCTGACGTTTTCCGAGGGGGCAGTTGAAAAAGCAAAGGAAGCGATCCGTCATGGTGCGTCCATCGTCACGGATACCCAGATGGCCCGGTCCGGCATCAATAAAAGGGTACTGGAGCAATACGGCGGACAAGTATACTGCTTCATGTCGGATACAGATGTGGCAGAGGAGGCGAAGAGGGCCGGTACTACCCGGGCCGTCGCCAGCATGGAGAAGGCCTGTGCCTTAGAAGAGGACCTGATCTTTGCCATCGGCAATGCGCCTACCGCGCTGATCCGTCTGTATGAGCTGATCCGGGAAGGGCGAATCGCTCCCAAACTGGTCATCGGCGCTCCGGTAGGGTTCGTCAATGTGGTGCAGTCCAAGGAGCAGATCCTGACCTTAAAGGATACGCCCTACATCGTGGCCCGGGGAAGAAAGGGCGGCAGCAATATTGCAGCCTGCATCTGCAACGCCTTACTGTATCAATGTTAAAATACTTGGAGGGATGAAAACAAATGAACAAATGGAGCAAATCAGAAAAAGGACTGCTGTTTGCCGTCACACTTGCGGCTGCCGTGTATGTCTGCGGTCTTGATACGAAGGCCATGCACATCATGGAAGGGTATCTTCCGGCAGGCTACTGCATTGCCTGGGGAGCAGTCTGCCTTCCGTTTCTGGCGGCGGGGTACCTTCGGATCCGGAAGCTGGTAAAGGAGCAGAAGAAAGCATTGATCCTGCTGGCTATGTCCGGGGCGTTTATCTTCGTGATCTCATCGCTGAAGATCCCATCGGTCACCGGAAGCTGCAGTCATATGACAGGGACTGGGCTTGGAGCCATCCTGTTTGGGCCTTCCACAGTCAGTATCTTAGGCATCATCGTACTGGTCTTTCAGGCGGTGCTTTTGGCCCATGGAGGGCTCACCACGCTGGGAGCCAACACTTTTAGCATGGCGATTGCAGGACCGCTTTTCAGTTTTGGGATCTATAAGCTTGGCATCCGGTTTGGTTGGAACCGGAAGGCAGTGATTTTTGCGGCTGCTTTTCTGGGAGATCTTCTGACCTACTGCGTCACCAGCATCCAGCTGGCGCTTGCCTATCCAAGCGAGACGGGCGGAGTGGCAGCAAGCGCTGTGAAGTTTCTGGGTGTATTTGCCCCGACGCAGCTGCCGCTGGCAGTGCTGGAGGGAATCCTGACGGTGCTGATCGTGATCGGGATGGAAAGCTTTGCGGCTCCGGAACTTCGGGCGATCGGATTTTTCAGAAAGGAGAAGACGAATGGCAGAGCATAAGAAATCAAATAAAGGACTGGTGTGCGTACTGATCCTGGTCAGTATCCTGCTGGTGGTGGTTCCCTTTCTTGCCTTAAGAGGGGCGGAATTTGGCGGAAGCGACGACGCGGGAAGCCAGATGGTAAACGAAGTAACAGGGACAGAGTATGAGCCCTGGTTCACTCCGGTATTGGAAAACCTGATCGGAGGAGAGATCCCTGGCGAGATTGAAAGCCTGATCTTCTGTGTGCAGACTGGGATTGGCGTAGGGATCCTGGCGTTTTGCTTTGGCTACCTGGTGGCCCGCAAGAAATACTCCAGGGGACAAGAGGAATGATGCGAGGGGAAAAAGGCGGTCTTTCCCCTATGCCAAGAGTCCTGTTCTGTCTGGGTATGATGGTAACAGCAGTCTGCTCGGCCCATCCTTTTCTGGGGGCCGAGCTTTCGGTGGTCATGTTTTTGTGGGCCAGGGTATACGGGAAGGTGCCGGTAGGAAAATATCTCCGGATGTTCCGGCTGCCGCTTGGGTTTCTGGCGCTTTCCGGACTGGTGCTTTTGTGGGAATATTCTGGCGTGAGGGAAGGAATCTTAAGCTTTTCCGTTGGGCCGGGATATCTTAGCATGACTAGGGAGACGGTGCTTAGGACAATTCTTGTTACTTTCCGGGCCCTGGGAGCGGTGTCTGCCTTGTTTGCATTAGGAATGACTACGCCGGTGACGGAGTTGACCGGTGTTTTGAAGCGCCTGCACTGCCCGGATCTGATCTGCAGCCTGATGTATCTGATGTACCGCTATATTTTTCTGATGTATCAGGTACATGGAAATATGAAGCAGGCGGCGGAAGGAAGAATGGGATACATGGATTACCGGACTTCTCTTCGTACCACAGCCGGGATCTATGGAAATCTTCTGGCCTACAGTTACCGACAGGCAGGGGCAAATTTTGACGCTATGGAAAGCCGCTGCTTTGATGGAAGTGTTCGGTTCCTTTCGGGGAAATACCGGAAAGACTGGAGGAAGACAGTGATTCTTGTGATTCTGGTCCTTTTAGAAATAGGAATCTGTATCTGCTGGCGCAGTTGGCCGGCAATCTAGTGGACGATCAGGAGCTGGAAGGGAGGAGACAAGGAATGGATGAAATTTTAAGACTGAAAGACCTGTCTTTTCGGTATGAGGAAGAAAAGGCATGGGCGCTTAAGGAGGTAAGCCTTTCTATTTCCTCCGGTGAAAAAATTGCGGTCCTTGGGAATAACGGAGCCGGAAAGAGTACGTTTTTCCGGTGCTGCAACGGAATCTTAAGACCAAAGGAAGGCAGTCTGTATCTGAAAGGGGAGAAGATTTCCTGGAAAAAGAAGGAAATCCTGAATCTGCGCCAGAGTGTGGGGCTGATCTTCCAGGAAGCGGATCATCAGCTGATCGCCGGAACGGTGGCAGAAGAGGTCAGCTTTGGCCCCATGAATCTGAAGCTTTCGGAACAGGAGGTAAGAAACCGAGTGGAAAAAGCCCTTGCGGCCATGGAGCTTCTTAAGTATCAGGAAAAAGCCCCTCATGAACTCTCCGGCGGGGAGAAAAAGCGGGTCAGCATTGCCGACATCCTGGCGATGGAGCCGGAGCTGATGCTCCTGGACGAACCGGCATCCAGCTTAGATCCGGTGAACCAAAGCCTCCTGGAGGAGAACTTGGAAAAGCTTCACCAGAAGGGAATCGCTCTGGTGGTGGCCACCCACGATGTGGATTTTGCCTGGCGGTGGGCAAAACGGATCCTGATCTTCCATCAGGGCAGGCTTGTGGCAGACGGCAGAGGAGAGGAAATCTTTGCAGACGAAGCGCTGATAGAAAAAAGCGGCCTTAAGAAGCCGCTTCTCTACGAGGTAGGAAAGATCTATGGAATTTCGCCTTTGCCAAAGACTCTTAAAGAATTGCTTCCAGATGGCGAAGGAATATCTTCCGGATCTGCGGAAATTCTCCCAGCCCCTTCAGATGGCAGGTAACCTGATAACCGGCTGACCGGAACTGCTCCTTCCAGGAGTCTGGATCGTCTCCTGCCATATCGTTTTTTGCATGGTCCCCTGCCACGATCATAAGGGGCAGAAGATGAAGGGAGCGGATAGGGCTGCCTTCCAGATGGCGGAGCACATCCCGGGGGGCGGGATAGGCTTCTACCGTTCCCACGTGGATATGAGAGAGCCTTAAGTCCTTGCACATATAGTCCAGGGCGGCATAGACCGTGTTAGAGAAGTGGTCGCTGCCATGGCCCATCAGGATCAGGGCCTCATCTTCTTTCAAGAAAGAATATTCTCCAGCGAGGGTCGAGATGACTTCTTTCAAATCTTCCGTAGAGGACAGAAGAGGGGCGCCGAAGCTAATGGAAGAAAACTGATCCCGGAAAGCCAGGGCGTCCGCCGTCATCCGGTCGTTTTCGATGCCGTTCAGGATATGGGTAGGCTGGATGCAGACGTCGGTAATGCCGTCCCGGCGCATGTTTTCCAGAGCCTCTGTGACGGTGGGGATATGCTCACCGGTGGTGCGTGAAAGCTTTCGGATGATCATCTGGCTGGTCCAGGCACTGTATACCGCAAGATCCGGATGGGCATTCCGGATGCTTTCTTCGATGGCGTTGATCGTGACTGCCCGGGTATCCGGATGGCTGGTGCCGAAGCTGACGACAAGGATACCTTTTTTGGGAGAAATCGCTGTGTCAGAAGGTGTATTTTTTGTTATCATAAAGAGAGTCTCCTTTCGAAATTGACAGGTGCAAAAAAGAAAATTGCACTGCTGTCATTATAGCAGGGGAGAAGAGAGGACCGCAACTGAAAATGAAAGGATATGAAGGAATGGCGCGGGAGGTGGAGAATAGTGGAAAAGCCTTTTTTCCCAATGTTTATTGATCTGTCAAAAAAGAAGGTAGTGGTCATCGGCGGAGGCCGCATCGCAGGACGGCGGATCAGGACGCTCCTGTCATTTGCAGGGCAGATCTGTGTGATCGCGCCTGAGGTGACGGAAGAGATTGAAGGTTATATAAAAGAAGGAAGGGTCACCCATTTGAAAACCCGGTATGCGCCGGGATTGATCCAGGATGCGGATCTTCTGCTGGCGGCCACGGATGATCCGGTCTGCAATGAACAGGCGGCAGACGAGTGCAGGAGACGTGGGATTCCGGTCAATGTGTCCCACAAAAAGGAATTGTGTGATTTCTATTTCCCGGGGACCGCGGTGTGCGGGGATCTGACAGCCGGAGTCACGGCCAGCGGGCGGGACCATGGAAAGGCGAAAAGAGCCCGGGAGGAAATCGAAAAGATATTAATAAAACTAGAGGAAGAGACAGAGCATGATGAGTAGGAAAATCAGAATCGGCAGCAGGAAAAGCCGTCTGGCGGTGATACAGACAGAACTTGTGATGGAAATGATCCGGGAAACCCATCCGGAGATTGAGCTGGAGCTTATCACGATGGAAACCACCGGGGACCGCCGGCTGGACGTGACATTGGATAAGATCGGCGGTAAGGGACTGTTTGTCAAGGAACTGGACCGGGCTCTTCTTGAGGGCAGGATCGACCTGGCGGTCCACAGCTTAAAGGATATGCCGATGGAAGAGTCTTCAAAGATCCCTATCCTGGGATATACAAAGAGAGAGGATGTCCGGGATGTGCTGGTGCTTCCGGAGAGCGGAAAACCCTGGGAGGGCCGGGGCGTGATCGGCTGCTCTTCCTTCAGAAGGAGAATCCAGGGCGAGAGGCTGTTCCCGCAGGCAGAGTTTCGGAGTATCCGGGGAAATGTCCTGACCAGGCTTGAGAAGCTGGACCGGGGAGAATACGATGCACTGATCCTGGCTGCGGCAGGCTTAAAACGGCTGGGACTTGAACATCGGATCTGCCGCTATTTTTCTGCAGAAGAGATCCTTCCGGCGGCCGGGCAGGGGATTTTGGCTGTCCAGGGACGCGCCGGAGAGGATTATGGGTTCCTGGAGACTTTGGCAAAGGAAGGGGCCGGGGCGGAAGCTCTGGCAGAGAGAGCCTTTGTCCGGTATCTGGACGGGGGATGCTCTTCGCCGGTGGCAGCCTATGCCAGAGTAGAGAAAGGCAGGTTGTATTTGCGGGGACTTTATTATATAGAAGAGAAAGGTTCCTATACTCTCGGAAGCAGAGAAGGAAGATCGGAGGATGCGGAAGAGATCGGCGTCCTTCTGGCAGAGGAAATGGAGCGAAAGTATGGAAGAAAGGGAGGTGCCGGAGCATAATGGAACATCAAGAGACAGGGAAAGTATGGCTTGCAGGCGCAGGGCCTGGAGATGCCGGACTTCTGACACGCAAGGCAGAGCAGGTGCTGGAGTCGGCGGACGTGGTGGTTTACGATCACCTGGTGGGCCGGGATATTCTGGCCAGGATCAGGCCGGATCAGAAAGCCGTGAATGTGGGAAAAATCTCCGGGCACCATCCGATCCCGCAGGAGGAGATAGGCCAGATCCTGGTGGAAGAAGCCCGGCAGGGGAAGCAGGTTGTCCGGCTGAAGGGCGGGGATCCCTTCCTGTTTGGCAGGGGAGGAGAAGAGCTGTTAAAGCTTAAGGAAGCGGGAATCCCATTCGAGGTCATCCCGGGGGTGACGTCCGCCCTGGCTGTCCCGGCCTATGCAGGGATTCCGGTGACTCACCGGGACTATGTTTCCTCTCTGCATATCGTGACCGGGCATAAAAAGAAGAACGGAGAGCTGGAGTGTGACTATCCGGCTCTGGTGCAGGCGGGGGGGACCCTCGTCTTCCTGATGGGAGTAACGGCGCTTCCCGATATCGTAAAAGGACTCCTCGATGCGGGGATGGATCCGCAGATGCCCTCCGCTGTCATACAGGAGGGAACCCTGGCCGGACAGAGAAAAGTATTGGCGCCGCTTGCAGAGCTTTTAGAAGCCTGCTGGAAGGAAGAGATCCAGCCGCCGGCCATTATTGTAGTGGGCCAGGTGTGCCGGCTGTCAGAAGAGATTTCCTGGTATGAGAAGCTTCCTCTTTCCGGGATGCGGGTACTGGTGACCAGGCCAAGAGAACTGATCTCTTCTATGGCAGAAAGACTGCGAAAGAAAGGTGCGGAGGTGCTGGAGGTTCCGGCGATCAACACACGTGCCGTAAAAAGCGACAGACTGGCAGAGTGCCTGAAGGAAACAAAAAGCTGCGACTGGATCGTATTTACCAGCCAGATCGGTGTGCGCGTCTTTTTCGAGTACCTGGAAGAACATGGCCTGGATATCAGGAATACTTATCCGGCCCGTTTTGCCGTGATCGGAGAAGGAACCAGGAAGGCTCTTGGAAAATATGGCATCCGGGCAGATCTGATGCCGGAAACCTATGAAGGGGAAGCCCTGGCCCGCAGTCTGGAAGCCCTGGACGTCAAAGGGAAAAGGATCCTGATCCCCAGGTCGGCATCCGGCAATCCTAAGCTTACAGAGATCCTGGAAAAAGCAGGAGCCCGGACGGAGGATATTCCGACCTATGAGACCGTATATGAACCGTGTCAGGCGTTGGATATCTGCCGGGAGATTGACGCCGGGAAGATTGACTGTGTGACGTTTACCAGCAGCTCCACGGTCCACGGTTTTGCCGCGGTCAGTGAGGGGGCGGACTATACCAGATTTACCGCCGCCTGCATCGGACGGCAGACCATGGAGACGGCAGAAAGCTACGGCATGAATTGCCGGATGGCCGAGAAGGCTACGATAGAAAGTCTGACAGAATTAGTAGAAAGGATACAGAAAGACAGATGATAAAAAGACCCAGAAGATTAAGAAAAACAGAAATACTTCGGAAAATGGTGCGGGAAACCAGAATAGATCAGGCATCCCTGATCTATCCCATGTTTGTCCGGGACGGAGAGGGAATCCGGGAAGAAATCCCTTCTATGGCGGGACAGTACCGTTACAGTGTAGATAGGATGTATGAGGAACTGGAGAAGCTAAGCGATGCGGGAGTAGGGGCGGTCATGCTCTTTGGGATTCCGGATCATAAGGACGAAAAGGGAAGTCAGGCTTATGCCGAAGACGGCGTGATCCAGAGAGCGCTCTGGGAGGCGAAAAAAAGATTTCCCGATCTTTACTATATTACGGACGTCTGCCTTTGTGAGTATACCTCTCACGGACACTGCGGGATGCTTAAAGGTTGTGAGGTGGACAATGACTCCACTCTGGAACTTTTGGCTAAGACGGCCCTCTCCCATGTGCAGGCCGGCGCGGACATGGTCGCTCCTTCCGATATGATGGACGGCCGGGTGGGAAAGATCCGGACGGTTCTGGACGCAGAAGGATATGAAGACATTCCGATCATGTCCTATGCGGTGAAATATGCCTCCGGATTTTATGCGCCTTTCCGTGATGCGGCAAAGAGCGCTCCGGCATTTGGGGACCGGAAAAGCTACCAGATGGATTATCATAACAGCAGGGAGGGAATCAAAGAGATCCTGCTGGATGAAGAGGAAGGCGCAGATATTGTTATGGTCAAGCCGGCGCTTGCCTATCTGGATATGATCGCCAAGGCAAAGGAAGCCACAAATCTTCCGATCGCCGCCTACAGCGTCAGTGGAGAATATGCCATGATCAAGGCGGCGGCAGAAAAAGGATGGATCATGGAAGACCAGATCGTATGTGAGACTGCAGTGGCGGCTTTCCGTGCCGGCGCTCAGAGCTATCTGACTTATTATGCAAAGGAACTGGCCGGATTTATCAAAGAGGGCCGGATTGGATAAAAAATAGAAAAAAGAAGAAAAAAAGAGTTGACCCTGGTATGATACCAGGGTTTATTCTTGTGGTGAGATAAAAAACAGGAGGAATGATAATATGTTTCGGCGGATCGCTTCCGCGGTTTTAAAAGATTGTAAACGGGTATTTACCCCGCAGACGATACTGTGTATTGTGATTGGCACGGCCATTGCCTCTTTCGGACTTCACAATATCCATCAGAGAACAGGGATTACAGAAGGAGGCGTGTTGGGAATGATCCTGCTTCTTCATCACTGGTTCGGAATTCCGGCAGCCATTGCGTCACCGGTGCTGGATCTGATCTGTTATTTTGCAGCATTCAGGCTGCTTGGAAAAGACTTTCTAAAAACGTCGGCTCTGGCCAGTGTCTGTCTGGCAGGATGGTTCTTCCTTTGGGAACGGCTGCCGTATTTCCTTCCGGATCTGTCAGGGCATCCGCTGGCAGCAGCAGTGGCCGGCGCGGCATTTATCGGTCTGGGAGTAGGTCTGGTCGTTCGCCGCGGCGCATCATCCGGCGGGGATGATGCCCTTGCCATGGCTATATCAAAAGCGTCAGGATGCCGGATCGCGGCGGCGTATCTTTTTACAGACCTGACAGTGCTTTTGCTGTCTCTTAGCTATATTCCTTTCCGGCAGATCGCATTTTCGCTCATTACAGTAACCTTATCCTCTACGCTTCTGGATCTGGTAAAAAGTATATCCCTCCAGGATTTCTTAAGAACTGCCGGCCTGAGTACGGCTGAGAATGATAATGGCAGCCGTAGTGAGGACCAGGCCTAGAAAGGACAGGAGCGTGGGCTGTTCGGCAAAGAAAAGAAAGCCAAACAGCATTGCGGCGGCCGGTTCGCTGGCCGCCAGGATAGAGGCGGTCCCTGCGTCAATGCAGCTTAATCCTATCGTGTAAAACACATAGGGAAGGGTGGAGGTAATCAAAGAGTGGAGCAGCATAAACCAGGGCATCCAGGGCCATCCCTTTTCAATCGTTGTGCCAATGCAGTCCCAGTCAGTCCCGGGAATCAGAAAGATCAGGGAGGCCGCCAGACAGTAGAAGGTAATGGTCAGAGCGTGATAGCCCCGCTCCATGGCCGCCTTGCTGAAAATACTGTACAGGGCGTAGAAAAAGGCGGATCCGATCCCGCACAGGACGGCAATAGGAGAGACTGGGGATCCGGAAATATTTTCCAGCACCCCGCTTACAAGTACACAGCCGAGCAAAGCGACGGCCATGCAGATCCCTTTCTGCAGGGTCATTTTTTCGTGGAAAAAGAGAACAGAAAAAGTCACGACAAACAGAGGCGACATGCTAAGAAGCACAGAAGCAAGAGCCAGTGTGCCGTGTCCTATCGCTTCATTATAGGTAAGGTTGATGCCGAACATCCCTAAGATTCCGCCACCCAGGAATACCCAAAGATCTCTCAGGCGGATCTTTAAGAAAGAACGGTCGTAGAGAAAGAGGCCAATACCAAGCAAAGTGACGGATACGATGATCCTGGTAAACAGCATAGTGAAGTTGTCCATACCCATGGCGTCAAATCTGCGTACAAAAACACCGCCGGAGCCCCACATAATGCCGGAGAGCACCGGAAGGATCAGAATCACCCTGAATTTTGGCGAGTCGGTTTTATGATACATAAATATTCCTGCTTTCTTTCTTATTCGTAATACAGCCATGATAGCATATTTGATCTATTTGCCGGAGAGATCCATAAGCTGGGCAAAGAATCCTGGGTAGGATACATCCACACACTGGCTGTCCAGGATCGTTGTGGTTCCTTCAGCGGCCAGTGCGGCGACAGAAAATGCCATGGCGATCCGGTGATCCAGATGGCTCTGGATCTGTGTGCCCTTCAGAGCCCCGGTACCATGAATGATCATGCCGTCCTCAGTGGGGATAATCTCTGCACCCATAGCAAGTAGATTTTCAGTTACGGTCTGGATACGGTTGGTCTCTTTTACCTTTAGCTCGGCAGCGTCACGGATCACGGTAGTACCCTCGGCGAAAGCTGCCATGACAGCCAGGATCGGAATCTCATCGATCAGCGAGGGGATCACGGCTCCTTCGATGACAGTACCGGTCAGAGGCTTTGGCGTAACCAGGAGATCGGCTGTTTCCTCCCCTCCCTGGCTTTGGCGGTTAAGATAACCAATGTCCGCACCCATTTTCCGGCATACCTCCAGGAATCCGGCACGGGTGGGGTTGATGCCCACGTTTTTTACCAGAAGCCGGGAGCCTGGAACCAGGAGACCTGCAGCGATAAAGTAAGCAGCAGAAGAAATGTCGCCGGGTACTTGTATTTTCTGTCCGTATAATTCTGCGCAGGGAGACACACTGGCTGTAGCGCTGCCGTCTGCATGGAGTTCAGAGGAGATATCTGCGCCAAAGCTGCCAAGCATCAGTTCCGTGTGGTTCCTGGAAAGGACAGGCTCGGTGACAGAGACCGGACTGTCTGCATACAATCCTGCCAGTAAAACAGATGATTTAACCTGGGCAGATGCCACGGGAGAGACATATCGGATCCCGTGGAGTGTTCCCGGTTCGATGCGAAGAGGCGCACAGTTATTATCCTGGATGCTGGTGATTCGGGCGCCCATCTGATTCAACGGATCCATGATCCGTTTCATAGGCCGGGAGTTTAAGGAATCATCACCGGAGAGTACGGAAGAAAAATTCTGTCCGGATAAAATGCCGCAGATCAGGCGGGTGGTGGTTCCGCTGTTTCCGGTATCCAGTATCCCCCGCGGCGCTTTCAGTCCGCGAAGTCCCCGGCCATGCACCAGGACAAGGTCTTTGGACTGCTCGATCTCTATCCCCATTTTCTGGAAGCAGTGGATGGTGGAAAGACAGTCCGCCCCGTTTAAAAAGTGGGAGATCTCAGTGGTGCCTCTGGCGATGGAACCCAGCATTACGGCCCGGTGAGAAATAGATTTATCGCCGGGTATCTGTACTTCTCCTTTTAATGCTCCCATTGCTTTGATTTCTTTAACGCTCATATACTATATACCTGAATTTCTGCAGCAGTTCAGCCGCTTTTTCCTGGGCGGCCTCTTCATAGAACTCAATCCGCAGAACCCCTTCTTCAAATTCTCGGTTATGGACGATGCCGATATTCTTGATATTGATGCCGCCTGATGCCAGAATCGTGGCAATGGCAGCGATACCTCCGGCCTCGTCGATGATATCGCAGTAAACGGCAAAGGCTTTCTTGATCGGTCCGGAGGATGTATCGGAGATAGAATTGCGGTAATTTCTGGAGCTGTCAAACAGCTGATAGATCCATTGTTCATCTCCGGAAGCAATACGTTCTCTGGCTGTTTTCAGAGAAGCGATATAAGAATCCAGGATCCGGGTAAGATTATCCTTGTTTTTTACACAGATATGCTGCCACATGGTAGGGGAGGAGGAAGCGATGCGGGTCAGATCCTTAAAACCTCCCGCTGCCAGACTCTTCATCAGTTCATCTTCGGTATCGGTATCTCTGACCAGTCCGACCAGGCTTGCCGCAATAACATGAGGAAGGTGGCTGATCGTGCCGGTCACGTAGTCGTGGGTCCGGTCGTCAAGAAGGATGGGCAGAGCTTTCAGACTCTGGACAAACTCAGCGTAGGCCTTTGTTTTTTCCTCTGAAACTTTATCTGTCGGAGTCAGCACATAGTATGCGTTTTCCAGGAGCATGGCCTTGGAATTGGCATAGCCGCTTTTCTCCGAACCAGCCATGGGATGGCCGCCTATGAAGTATTCCTCAATTCCCAGCCGCTCCACTTCCCGGTGGATACTGGATTTGACGCTGCCTACGTCTGTAAGGATGCAGTCTGTGTCCAGGTAGCGTACCAGCTGTTTCAGGTAAGCTGTGTTACAGGACACAGGAGCGCATAGAAACAGATAGCGGCAATGATAAAAATTGTCATCAATGGTGGTGGCGGCTACGTCAATGACAGATTCCTGGGTAGCGAGCGCCAGAGTTTCTTTATTTTTATCGAAGGCTACGATCTCATAATCAGGATAATACTGGCGGACAGCCTTGGCAATGGAGCCGCCGATCAGTCCGAGACCGATAAAGCCGATCTTTGGTTTCATAAAAGGTCTTCCTTTCTTTGTCAGTTATTCAGAAAATATTGTAACCTTTCAGATACTGCTTTGTCAATCCTTTCACACTTTAAAGTAAAAAAGCGCCAGAAACTGTAAAAAATGCATAAATGAGTTGTAATATCCTGAAATTTTTAGTACAATGTACACATGAGATTTTACCAATAAGGAGGCAGCACAATATGAAGGTTTACAGAACGGATGAAATTAGAAACGTAGTCCTGCTGGGACATGGCGGATGCGGAAAGACCAGTCTGGTAGAGGCGATGGCCTACGTGTCCGGAGCCACGAATCGTATGGGAAAAGTTACGGACGGAAATACGATCAGCGATTTTGATAAAGAGGAGCAGAAACGTGAATTTTCGATCAGCACTACACTGGTACCTATCGAGTGGGAGAAGGCAAAGATCAACATCCTGGATACTCCTGGATATTTTGACTTTGTCGGAGAGGTAGAAGAAGCGGTCAGCGTGGCGGATGCAGCTGTCATCGTCGTATCCGGGAAAGCCGGCGTGGAAGTGGGAACGGAAAAAGCATGGGAACTGTGTGACAAGTACAATCTGCCTCGTATGGTCTATGTCACGGAAATGGATGTGGACGATGCCAGCTTCCGTCAGGTAGTGCAGGATCTGACTGACCGGTATGGAAAGGTGATCGCACCTCATTTCCAGCCGATCCGTGAAAATGAAAAGCTGGTTGGATATGTCAATGTCATTAAAAATGCAGGACGGCGGTATACCGGAATCGGACAGAGAGAAGAGTGTGAGATCCCGGATTACTGCAAACCGAATCTGGAAATCTACCGTGAAAAGCTTCTGGAAGCTGTTGCAGAGACCAGTGATGAGTTTATGGAGCGCTATTTTGCCGGAGAAGAGTTCTCAGTAGAAGAGATCCGTGCCGCCATGCGTACAGAGGTTATGGAGGGAGATATCGTACCGGTGGCTATGGGATCCAACATCCAGGCGCAGGGCGTGGCAAACCTGCTGTCTGATATTGTCAGATTCTTCCCCAGCCCGGACTGCAGAGAATGTGCAGGCATCAACCGCAAGACCAATGAGATTTATGAAGCCAACTACGATTTCGCCAGAGCAAAGTCCGCATATGTATTTAAGACAATGGTGGATCCATTTATTGGAAAGTATTCTTTCATCAAAGTGTGCTCCGGTGTATTGAAGGGAGAGGATGTTCTTTACAATTCCGATTCTGAAGCAGACGAGAAGCTTGGAAAGATTTACACGATGGTCGGCAATAAGCCGGTGGAAGTCAGTGAATTGTTTGCGGGAGATATCGGCGCCATCGGCAAGCTGGCGAACACGAAGACGGGCGACACCCTGTCTACTAAGGCTACGCCGATCCTTTACGGAAAGACAGAGTATTCCAAGCCATATACATATATGAGATATGTAACCAAAAACAAAGGAGACGAGGACAAGGTATCCCAGGCGCTCCAGAAGATGATGGCGGAGGATGTAACACTGAAGGCAGTAAATGACAGTGAAAACCGTCAGTCATTGATCTATGGAATGGGAGACCAGCATCTGGAGATTGCTGTCAGCAAGCTGGCAGAGCGTTATAAATGTGAAGTGACGCTGGAGACGCCAAAGGTTGCATTCCGAGAGACGATCAAGAAAAAATCAGATGTAGATACGAAATATAAGAAACAGTCCGGCGGACACGGACAGTATGGTCATGTTAAGATGACCTTTGAACCGTCCGGTGATCTGGATGCGCCTTATGTATTTGAAGAGACTGTAGTAGGCGGAGCTGTTCCGAAGAATTACTTCCCGGCAGTAGAAAAGGGGCTTCAGGAATCTGTTCAGAAAGGACCTCTGGCCGGATATCCGGTAGTGGGAGTCAAAGCCACATTATATGACGGATCCTATCATCCGGTAGATTCTTCAGAAATGGCCTTCAAGACAGCTACGATCCAGGCATTTAAGAAAGGATTCATGGAAGCGGGACCGATTCTTCTTGAGCCGATCGCTTCTGTGAAAGTGGTCGTTCCGGATGATTATACCGGCGACGTGATGGGAGATCTGAATAAACGCCGCGGCCGTGTGCTGGGAATGAATCCTGTGTCCGGAGGCTGTCAGGAGATTGTTGCCGATATTCCGATGACAGGACTGTTTGGATATTGTACAGTTTTACGTTCCATGACCGGTGGAAGAGGAACCTATTCCTATGAGTTTGCACGTTACGAACAGGCACCTTCCGACGTCCAGGAAGCAGAGATCAAAAAGCGTGCAGCAGAGGAAGCATAAGAGCAAAAAATTAGCAGAATTTTGATACAAAATTAACTTGAGAAGAAAAGCCCTTTGGGGCTTTTTTTCTTGAAACAAAAGTGCTATAATCTCTATACTGTAGGGCCGGGCCGCAGACAATCAGGTTGTCAGCGGTGCGGTCCTGACTAAAAAATAAAGAGGAAAAGAGAGATGAAAATAGTAATCATTGGAGACGGAAAAGTCGGTCATAAGCTGACGTCTCAGTTATCGGAAGAAGGCTATGACATAATTTTGATCGATCAGAATGAGGGAAAGCTCCAGGAAGCACTGAACCAGCTGGATATTTACTGTATCACCGGCAATGGTGTTGATATTGAAGTGCAGAAGCAGGCGGATGTTCCTCATGCGGATCTGGTGATCGCTTGTGCATCCACAGATGAGTTAAATATGCTGAGCTGCCTCATTGCAAAACGGCTTGGCGCAAAGCATACGATTGCCAGAGTGCGGAATCCCCTGTACTATCGACAGATCGGGATTCTGAAAGAAGATCTTCATCTGAGCATGGCGGTAAATCCTGAGCTTGCGGCGGCCAACGAGGTGGCCAGGATCCTTTTGTTCCCGGCGACAAGTAAGGTAGAAACATTTATGAAAGGCCGGGTAGAGCTGGTTGAGTTTAAATTGAAGGAAGACAGCAGGATTATCGGTATGTCTCTGGCTGAGCTTTATCGTAAATATCAGATCAAAATACTGGTATGTGCGGTGAAGAGAGGGGAAGATGTCTATATTCCGGATGGAGATTTCGTGCTGGAAGCCGGAGATAAGATGCATATCGCAGCCGGTCACCAGGATTTGGAAAGCTTCTTTAAATCACTTGGAAAGAAGAGTGAAAAGGTAAGGAAGGTTCTGATCTGCGGCGGCGGACATATGTGCTATTATCTGACGACTCAGCTTCTGCAGGCGGGAAGACAGGTGAAGATTATTGAAAAGAAACCTGAACGGTGCGAGGAGCTCTGTGAACTTCTGCCAAAAGCAACGGTGATCTGCGGGGACGCCACGGATCAGGAACTCCTGATTGAGGAGGGGCTGGATGAATGTAATGCGTTTGTGGCACTGACCGGTATGGATGAAGAAAATATTATCCTTGGACTATTTGCCCAGAGCCGCGGGGTTCCGAAGATCGTGGCAAAAGTAAACGAGGATTCCAGGGCTCAGATGGTAGAGAATATGGGGATTGACAGTATCATTTCGGCAAAGAGCGCTACGGCGGATGAAATCATGAGCTATGTTATTGCCCGGAATAATTCCTATGCCAGTGCAAACGTGGAGACAATGTATCAGCTTCTGGGCGGCAGAGTAAAGGCGCTGGAATTCATTATTAAAAAGGAATGTGAGATTACGAATGTTCCGCTGAAGGACCTGCCGACGAAGAGAAATTATCTGATCGCCTGCATCGGACGAAAGAGAAGGGTGATCATCCCAAATGGTAACGATCATCTGGAGGTCGGAGACAGTGTTGTGGTTGTAACAACAAATCAGATGATTAATAAATTCAGCGATATACTGGCGTAGAGGAGACACGGGGAGAAGACATGAATACAAAAATGATACGGTACATACTTGGTAAAATGTTAGGAGTAGAAGCATTGCTTTTGCTCCTGCCTGCGTTTGTCTCTTTGCTTTACCGGGAGACAGATGGCATATATTTTCTCATACCGGCGGCAATCCTTGCAGTGGTATATTTGTTTACAGGCGTCAGAAAGCCGAAAAACCCGGAGATCTACGGGAAGGAGGGAATGGTGATCGTAGCCAGCGCATGGATCCTCTGGTCGATGTTTGGCGCCCTGCCGTTTACTCTTTCCGGAAGTATTCCCAATTATATTGACGCCTTGTTTGAAACAATCTCCGGATTCACAACGACCGGTTCCACAGTGCTGACAGATGTAGAGGCGCTTCCGCAGGGGATGCTGTTCTGGCGCAGCTTTACACACTGGGTCGGAGGAATGGGCGTGCTGGTATTTGTTATGGTGCTGACATCGTTTGACAAAAATTCCATGGTCCTGATGAGAGCAGAGGTGCCGGGACCGGAGAAGGATAAGCTGGCGCCGAAGATGATGACAAATGCCAGGATCCTGTACGGAATGTACCTTGGACTGACAGTGATCCAGGTCATCCTTCTTCTGTTTGGAGGGATGAATCTTTTTGACAGCCTGATCCATACTTTCGGAACAGCCGGAACCGGAGGATTCTCTAATTATGCACTCAGTGTCGCACATTTTGAAAGCGCCTACATTGACGGCGTTATCACTGTGTTTATGATCCTGTTTGGTATAAATTTCAGCTTGTATTATCTGCTTTTGCTGAGAGAATTCAAACCGGTATGGAAAAACGAAGAGCTCCGGACTTATCTGGGGATTATCCTTGCGGCGGCGCTGATCATTACTGCAAATATCAACTATATTTATGGAAATCCGCTGACTTCGTTCAGATATGCGATTTTCCAGGTGGCCTCCATCATAACAACCACAGGTTTTGCAACGGCGAACTATGTGGAATGGCCGATGCTGTCACAGACGATCCTGATGTTCCTGATGGTGGTGGGAGCATGTGCATCTTCTACCGGCGGAGGAATTAAGGTTTCAAGGCTGATCATGGCGGTTAAAAGTATTAAGCGCTCGATCCAGCAGATGGTACACCCCAAATCGGTCAATATTATCCGTGTAAACGGCAAGAAGGTCAGCAGCGATGTGCTGAGGACCGTATATGTTTTTCTGATCGCCTATGCATTGATTTTTATGCTTTCGGTGATGATAGTAGCAGTTGACAATTTTGATTTTACAACTACATTTTCAGCGGTCTTAACGACCATCGGCAATGTAGGACCTGGTATGGAGCTGGTAGGCCCTCTGGGAAGTTTTGCAGAGTTCTCGCCTCTGTCAAAGCTGGTTTTCTGCTTTGATATGCTGGCCGGCCGTCTGGAAATATTCCCGTTCCTGTTGTTGTTTACCGTTCCGTTCCGCAGGAATAAATTTTAATGGAGGTTGTCCATGACGAAACAAAGAAAAGTACTCATCGGAGTGGTTCTGATCCTGGCTGCAGGCCTGTATTATTATGTGGCGCTGCCGGCGGTCAACCTGCACTCCTCTGAGACCTGGTTTGCACTTTTGTTCCTGCTGGTCATTCTGGCGGCTTTATATCTGGTAAAGAAGAGACCTGGAAGAGGAGAGATCAGGCAGAATAAGGTACTGAAAGGATTTGCCTTTCTGATCCTTGCACTTGGGATCGTTTATCTGGCGGGAACTCTTCTTTCCTCGCCGATCGTGAACGCAAAAAAGTTCCAGCAGCTGATGAAGGTGGAAGAAGGAGAATTCACAGAAGATATCGAGGAGCTTTCTTTTGACCAGATTCCGATCCTTGACCGGGATACGGCTGCAATTCTGGGAGACCGGAAGATGGGAAGCATGGTGGACATGGTATCCCAGTTTGACGTGGATGATATTTACAGTCAGATCAATTACCAGGACAGGCCTTACCGGGTAACGCCTCTTAAGTATGCCAGCATTATCAAGTGGTTTACAAACCGCTCTGAAGGAATTCCGGCGTATATCCGGATCAATATGGCGGATCAGACCACGGAGCTGGTACAGCTTGAAGAGGGGATCAGATATACGACCAGTGAACATCTGAACCGTAATATATACCGTCATCTCAGATTTGCACATCCAACTTATATATATGGAGAGCTGAGCTTTGAGATTGATGAAGAAGGCGTGCCCTACTGGATCGCACCGGTGAAAAAGTTTAACATTGGCCTGTTCGGCGGAGAAACCGTTGGAAAGGTAGTTATCTGCAATGCTGTCAACGGCGAGATGAAGACCTATGACATCGAAGATGTTCCTCAGTGGGTCGATCGGGTATATTCTGCGGATCTGCTGGTGGATCTGTTCGATTACTATGGCACACTGAAGCATGGATTCTGGAATAGTGTGCTGAGCCAGAAGGACTGCCTGAAAACGACAGAGGGGTATAATTATCTGGCGCTGAATGATGATGTGTGGATGTATACTGGTGTAACTTCTGTGAATCAGGATCAGTCAAATGTAGGGTTTGTGCTGTCCAACCAGAGAACAATGGAAACGAAGTATTATGAAGTGGAAGGAGCGACCGAAGCGGCAGCAATGTCTTCAGCGGAAGGGCAGGTACAGAATCTGAAATATAAGGCCACGTTTCCGCTGCTTCTGAATATTTCAGATGAGCCGACCTATTTCCTTTCCTTAAAGGATGATGCCGGATTGGTGAAAAAATATGCGATGGTCAACGTACAGCAGTATCAGATCGTGGCTATCGGTGACAGTGTAAGTCAGTGTGAAGAAAACTATCTGGATCTTCTTGCAAGCAACGGAGTTAAGACGTCGGAAGAAACAGGGACGGAAGAACAGACAGTGACGGGAACAGTGGAAAAGGTTGCACAGGCGGTCATTGAGGGCACCTCTCATTATTATCTGATGCTGGAAGGCTCGGATGCAATTTATGATGTGTCGGTGGAAAAGTTCCTTGACGTGATCCGGCTGGAACCGGGGATGAATGTAACACTCGGGTATCAGGAAGGGAAGAAGGCGAATACCGTCACTTCTCTGGAATTGGCAGAAGAAGGTCCATAACATGGAATTAAGTGTTTTATTGGCGGAACAGATCGTCGTCATCTTTTTGATGATGGCGATCGGTTACGTTATTGTAAAAATAAGATTATTCAAAACGGAGGACAGCAGTGTTCTTTCCAATCTGGTGGTGTATATATGCTTCCCTTGTGTGATCATCAATTCCTTCCAGATTGAACTGACGGCCAGGACCGCAAAAGGGCTTCTGCTGGCTGTGGCGGCTGCCGCGGCCGCCCATGCTTTTATGCTCCTGGCAGTATGGATTCTGGAAAAGCCGCTTAGGCTGAACAGTATAGAAAAGGTGTCTATCATTTATACCAATGCGGGATATCTGGTGATTCCGCTGGTCAGTGCCGTGCTGGGAGAAGAATGGGTGTTTTATACCACGGCATTTTTGCTGGTACAGAATCTCCTGACATGGACCCATGGGGTTAGTGTGCTGAAGGGGGAATCTGAGAGAAACTACCGCAAGATCCTGCTGAATCCCAATATTATTGCGCTGGCAGCGGGAATTTTGCTGTTTGCGGCGCAGATCCGGCTTCCTGCGGTCCTTGCTTCCTGCGTGGAGAGCATGAGCGGCCTGGTGACGCCGGCCAGTATGCTGGTGATAGGGATGGTGATAGGAGATGTGGATCTTGGATGGGTATTTTGCCAGAAACGGCCATATCTGATTTGTCTCATCCGCCTGGTAGTGATCCCGCTGGCTGCCGCAGCCGGCTTTGCGGCTGTAGAAAGGGCAGGACTTCATGCAGATGCTGAGTATATCCTGCTGATCGTCCTGATTGCGGTGGCGGCTCCAGTGGCGGCAATCATCACACAGCTTGCACAGATTTATGACAGAGATGTAAGGTATGCAAGTGTGATCAATGTTATGTCCGTTGTGTTCTGCATCTTTACGATGCCGCTGGCCGTGCTGATATATGAACTGCTGATCTAGTTGTGAACAAACTGTGAAGGGGGACGTACACTTTTGCCAAAAGTGTACGTCCCCCTTCACAGTTTGTTCACAGTTTCTGGCTGTATTCCTGGAGCCGGTCCAGGACTCGTTGCCGTTCTGTTCCGTCCAGCGGAACCGGACAATAATCATTTTTATCCGGAGAGGAAGAAATGGAACAGGGAATGATATTTGTCTGATCATCCATGATCAGTGCACCGTCCTGGAAAGTAAAGGTCTGCTGAAAGATAATGGTGTCTTTATCTGCCGGATTGGAATTTCCTCCGAAGCAGAAGTTGCCAAGACTGTAGGCGATATATTTTCCTTTGTATTTTTCGATCCCCTGGAGTACGTGCGGATGATGGCCTATGACCAGATCTGCGCCCTGATCTATGGCATAGTGAGCAAGCTCCTTCTGTACTGCATTGGGAACATGCTCTTTTTCGAGTCCCCAGTGAAAATTAACGATGATAAGCTGTGCGCCGGATTCCTTTAATAAAGCGATATTATCCTTTACCTGCTGCTTTTTGTTCAGATGTTCTGCCAACTCATAGATTCCGGTAAGGCCAATTTTGATGCCTTTTACATCCACCAGTTTGGTGTGTTCATAGCCAAAGGTGACAACTCCGGCATTTTCCAGAGCAGAGATGGTATCATTGTAGCTTTGCTCGCCGTAATCGTAGCTGTGATTATTAGCCAGGTTTGCAGCTTCTACAGAGCTTCCGGAAAGGATCAACGCATATTCGGCAGGGGCTTTGAAGGCATAGGTTTTGTCCTGGCGGTTTTCCGATTCTGTCAGAGTGCCTTCCATATTTACAATAGACAGGTCATCCTGCTGGAGGATGGAGCGTACATGCTGGAAAAAATAATCGGGGCCGTACTGTTCGTAGTAAGAATTCAGGCTGGTGGAACGGGCAAAAGACTCATCAGTTCCCAGTGTACAGTCACCCATGGAGCTGACAGTAACAGATACTGGCTCGCCGGAAAAGACGGGCTCGTCAGTGTTGATCACGAGAGCTTTTACCTCAACATCCGGCTTTTTTGTCTCGTCGCTCTTATCCTGCGGGTTCTTTTCTTCCCTGGCAGAGCTTTGAAGTTCTTTTGCAAGATTCATGATATATCCGGAAACTTTCGGAGCCGCGGTCCGGATTCCGAGGACAAGTCCGGCGGCAAGGAAGAGAAAAAGGAGAGCACAAAAAATAAGGCGGGCCTTTCTGAGCCGCCTGCGCCGCTTTCTTTTCTTTTTTGCATCTTTAATTCCACCCATACGATTCTATCTTCTGTTTGCCTGCCCGTTTAAGGGTTGTCCTTTAGATATGCCATAAAAAACAGGCAGCCCGGATCCGGACTGCCTGTAAATATTCTCTTCTGATGCAGGAGAGTGTGTTACTAATTCAGATAGCAGCAGTCCTCGCCGATCACGTTTGCTACGTCATCTTTTTCTGCGCTTACACTTACATAAAAATCAATGCCACATTCCTTGGAAATACCCTTCAGATCCTGGATGAATTTTGGAAGAGTTTCCAGAGTAATGTCTGCGTGCTTCAGAACGCCGTCGATGAAAATGCATTCGATGTCGTGATTGGAGCTGTACATTCCATAAATGAATCCAACATAATTGTCTGTATTTTTGATTGCCGGAAGGTCATCCATGCAGATGGTGCGGATATTGAAATCTACACTGGTAGTGTCGCGGTGAGTCTTTTTGATGAATACGACGCTGCCGCTGCATTTTTTCGCCGCCTCATTGGCTTTTTCAATCATGATCTGTGTCTTTCCGGTGCCTTTCGGTCCTGTTAATAAATTTACCATGGTAAACACTCTCCTTTATGTATCATATTTACTGAAAACCTCAGCACGATTAACTTATATCCATTATACACGAAAGTGATAAATGCCACAACAAGAAAATGTGTTTTTTCGTCGGTTTGCATAAGTGGGAAAATAGCACTTGACTTATTTTAATGTTATTCTTATAATAAGTAAGAAATCTTTGGAAATACAGATAGAAGCAAAGAAGAGGAATAGTAAGAGTCTGCTGCTTTCCCAGAGAGCTGCCGGCCGCTGCAAGGCAGTAAAGAGCGTCTCCCAACTGGCCTCGGAGTTCTTCTGCTGAACCGTCTGACATGGTGTAAGACCATCAGGGATCCTATACAGGCAGACAGACGCAAGTAGGCGGAAGCGGGTATTCCCGTTATAGAAAGAATGAGTGCACATCGGATGAAAAGACTGCTTTCGCAGGAAAAGTTATCCGGGTGAAAAAGAGTGGTACCACGGAAAACAAGCCTTTTCGTCTCTTTGGAGATGGAAAGGCTTTTCATATGTAATCAGAAAGCGAGGAATAAAAAATGTCAAGAGTACCTTATAATCATAAGGCAATCGAAAAAAAATGGCGTGAGAACTGGGAAAAGAATCCGGTCAACCCTAAAACAGACGAAAACGGCAATAAGAAAGAGAAATATTATTGTCTGGATATGTTCCCATATCCGTCCGGAAATGGTCTCCATGTAGGACACTGGAGAGGCTATGTGATCTCCGATGTATGGAGCCGGTATAAGCTGCAGCAGGGCTATTATATTATCCATCCTATGGGATGGGATGCGTTTGGCCTGCCGGCAGAAAACTATGCGATTAAGATGGGTGTGCATCCGGCGGTATCTACAGCAGAAAACATTAAGCATATCAAGGAACAGATCAACCAGATCGCAGCTCTTTATGACTGGGACCGTGAAGTGAACACCACAGACCCGGATTACTATAAGTGGACACAGTGGATCTTTGTAAAAATGTTCAAGGAGGGCCTTGCTTACGAGAAGGAATTCCCGATCAACTGGTGTCCGTCCTGTAAGACCGGCCTTGCTAACGAGGAAGTGGTGAATGGAAAATGTGAGCGCTGCGGAGCAGAGGTGACCAAGAAAAACCTGCGCCAGTGGATGCTGAAAATCACGGCGTATGCAGAGCGCCTTCTCAATGATCTGGATAAGCTGGACTGGCCGGAAAAGGTAAAGAAGATGCAGACCGACTGGATCGGCAAATCCTATGGAGCAGAGGTGGATTTCCCGATCGAGAACAGGGAAGAGAAGATCACAGTCTATACGACCAGACCAGATACACTTCACGGAGCCACCTTCATGGTGCTTGCGCCGGAGCATGAACTGGCAAAAGAGCTGGCCACAGATGAGACAAGAGAAGCAGTAGAGAAGTATATTTATGAAGCGTCTATGAAGTCTAACGTGGACCGTATGCAGGATAAAGAGAAGACCGGTGTATTTACGGGAAGCTATGCTGTCAACCCGATCAACGGCAAGAAGGTTCCGATCTGGCTGTCAGACTATGTACTGGCTGATTACGGTACCGGAGCTATCATGTGTGTACCGGCACACGATGACCGTGACTTTGAGTTCGCTACGAAATTTGGAATCCCGATCATCCAGGTTATCGCCAAAGACGGAAAAGAGATCGAAAATATGACCGAAGCTTATACCGAAGCATCAGGAATCATGATCAATTCCGGTGAGTGGAATGGTATGGAGTCCTCTGTCCTGAAAAAAGAGGGACCGCATATCATTGAGGAAAAAGGAATCGGACGCGCAACCGTAAACTACAAGCTGCGTGACTGGGTATTCTCCCGTCAGAGATACTGGGGAGAGCCGATCCCGATCATTCACTGTCCGCACTGCGGCAATGTGCCGGTGCCGGAAGAAGAACTGCCACTTCGTCTGCCGGATGTACAGTCCTATGAGCCTACCGGAACCGGAGAATCTCCGCTGGCGGCTATCGACGAGTGGGTAAACTGCAAGTGTCCGGTCTGCGGAGCGGATGCAAAACGAGAGACCAATACCATGCCGCAGTGGGCAGGATCTTCCTGGTATTTCCTGCGGTATGTGGATAATCACAACGATAAGGAACTGGTATCCAGAGAGAAAGCGGATGAAATGCTGCCGGTAGATATGTATATCGGCGGTGTGGAGCACGCAGTACTCCACCTACTGTATGCGAGGTTCTACACCAAGTTCCTGTGCGATATCGGAGTGATTGATTTTGATGAGCCGTTCCACAAGCTGTTCAATCAGGGAATGATCACCGGAAAGAACGGTATCAAGATGAGTAAGTCTAAAGGAAACGTGGTATCACCGGATGATCTGGTAAGAGATTACGGATGCGATTCCCTTAGAATGTATGAGCTGTTCGTAGGACCGCCGGAACTGGATGCGGAATGGGACGACCGTGGAATCGACGGCGTGAACCGTTTCCTGAAACGTCTCTGGAACCTGGTACAGGACAGCAAGGATGCAGATATTAAGGCTACAAAAGAAATGATCAAGGAAAGACACAGACTGGTATATGACATTACTACCCGTCTGGAGAGCTTCAGCTTAAATACCGCGATCTCCGGATTCATGGAGCACAACAATAAGCTGCTTGAGATTGCCAAGAAGGAAGGCGGAATCGACAAAGAGACGCTGTCGACTATGGCAGTGCTGCTGTCTCCATTTGCACCTCATATCGCAGAAGAAATCTGGGAACAGCTAGGCCATGAAGGAAGTGTGTTCCGTGCAGGATGGCCGACCTATGATGAAGAGGCTATGAAGGATGACGAGGTAGAGGTGCCGGTACAGATCAACGGCAAGACCAGAGCCGTGATCTCTATTTCCGCGGATATTTCCAAGGAAGACGCTATCGCAGCCGGAAAGGCCGCTGTGGCAGACAAACTGACTGGAAATATTATTAAGGAAATCTATGTGCCGAAGAAGATTATAAATATTGTGCAGAAATAAGATGACAAAAGATAAGTTATCCAGCCGGGTGGCACTCCGGCATCTCTTTAAGACCGCTAGGGCGTGATAGCTGCCTGTTCTATCCTTGAATAACTTATTTTTCCAGTATATGTGCCGGGTATGGGTTTGACAATAGCTTTAAGCAGCGCCGATCCGGTCATATACTTTTATGGCATCCAGGACATGATAAGGTTCTGTCTCGTGGTCTCCTGGCGCGCCGGTGGTCACCAGGATATATTCCCGGCCATTTATGCTTGCCAGGCTTGCAAGGCAGAGACCGGCGTCCTCGGTGTACCCGGTCTTTCCGCCCAGGATTTTGCCACCGGTCACAGACGGATCCGGGAGACTTTGGGAGAGGGTGCTTACAAAGGTGAGGCCGTCCGGATGAGAGACGGTGGGGGAAGCGGTATAGGTGTTTGTAGTAAATATCTGCCGGAAATCCGGATTCTTAAGGGCATAGACTAAAAGCTTTGCAATATCTCCCGCCGTTGAATAATGGCGATTGTTTTGGAGGCCTGTGCAGTTGGTAAAATGAGTTCTTGACATTCCAAGTTCGTCTGCCTTTTCGTTCATCATGGATGCAAAAGCCTCCTCATCACCGGCAATTTCCTGTGCAAGGGTAAGGCAGCATTCTGCCCCGGAGGGGAGAAGAGCGCCGTAGAGAAGATCCCGGTATGTGACGGACTCACCGGGCTGGAATCCGGCCATGGAAGCCCCTTCCTCGTACAGATCCTGATAAATATCCGCAGGGACACTGGCGGTCCCGTTCAGATCCTCAATATGTTCCAGTCCTACAAGGACGGTCATGATCTTGGTAAGCGAAGCAGGATATACCCTCTGGTTTTCATTCCGGCTGCCCAGCACCTGTCCTGTTCCGGCATCGACAAGTACTGTCTGTGGACTGTAAAGGTCGTCGAGATAACTGGATAATTCTCCGCGGGTACTGTGAAAGGGGAGGGAAAAACCTGTAATCTCCAGAAAATTTCTGAATCCTAATATGATAAAAAGTACCAGAAGACACCAAAGAAAGAGGCGGCGCCTTTTCCTTTGGTGTCTTCTTTTCTGACGCCTGCTGCGGCTGTGAACGGAGTTTTTTCCGTGTCTTGGTGTTGTCTGTGATCTTTTTTGCTCTGTCATAACGTCGATCTTCCTTTCCGGTATTAGTTTACCGGAGAGAGACGAGGGAAACTTTAATATGACATTGCTAAATTACTAAGGAAAGATTAAGGTTTCGTTGAGGCTTTACTAATAGGACTGATTCCCTAGACCCATGCGGGAAGCTGGACGGCAAAACAGGTACGTCGATCCCTGCTCCTTGCTGTGATATCTCCGCCATGCTGCCGGGCAATCTCCCTTGCGATGGCAAGGCCCAGGCCCGAACCGCCGGTGTCCTGAGCACGGGAAGAATCCAGGCGGAAGAATTTTTCGAAAATGATCTCCAGCTTTTCCTCCGGGATGGTGACGCCGGTATTTTCGATCATAATAGAAATGGAATCGACGCTTCGCTCAGAACGGATCACGATAGGAGTGCCCGGATCACTGTAGGCCGCTGCATTTTTCAGAAGATTGTTGAACACCCGGGCCATCTTTTCAGGGTCGGCATAGAGATATTCTTCTTCGTCCACATCGTTCTGTATGGTATTTACATGCTGTTCCAGTATGGGATATAGTTCTTCAGTCACCTGTACCAGAAGGGCGCAGAGGTTGACCTTCTGCTTTTCCAGCGGGATTTTCTGCAGATTATACCGGGTGATGTCAAAAAACTCGTTGATCAGCCCCTCCAGGCGTTCAGATTTGGAAAGAGCTGTGTCAAGGTACTTTTGCCGCTGTTCTTCCGGCATCTTTGGTGTCTCTGTAAGAAAGCTCAGATAGCCGATCACGGAGGTGAGAGGTGTCTTCAGGTCGTGGGCCAGATAAGCGATCAGATCGTCTTTTCTCTGCATTTCGCCTTTAAGAATTTCCTGCTGGCGCTTTTGTTCTACTCTGAGTTTTTCCAATTCCTTTGCCTGTTCACATTTTAATTTCCTTCGGCTTTTTTCTGTAAGGAAAAAGATCAGAAGCGCCACCAGGACTGCCAGAAGGCATAATGTCCAGAGAAGAAAGCTTTTTAAGGCAGGCCAGTAGATTTCCTCATGGGTTCCTACATAGCCTGCCTGAGGGTCATAATAGGCAGCAACGGTAGTTGTGAAGTTCCTGGTGAACCAATCTACAAACATGCCATTTAGGACATGGTCTGCAAAACCATACAAAAGATAAACGCCGATCAGGGAGAAGACAGCTGCCGCAGCTGGCTTCCAGAGTATTTTAGTGATCTTCAATTTTATATCCGCACCCCCAGACTGTTTTAATGTATTTCGGGTGTTCAATAGAATCGCCCATTTTTTCGCGCAGGTGCCGGATGTGTACGGTGATCGTGTTGTTTTTCCGGCTGTAGTATTCGTTCTGCCAGATTGCATGGAATAATTCCTCGGAGCTGACGACACTGCCTTTTTTACGGCACAGGATCTCAAGCACAGAAAATTCGGTGGGTGTCAGCTTTAACTCCTTTCCTCCGAGATGACACTCATGAGTCCGTACATTGATGGTCAGGGCGCCGCGGGCCAGGATATCTTCTTCTTCCCGTGGTGCGTTGTACTTTTTATAGCGTCGGAGCTGGGCCTTGACTCTGGCTACCATTTCCAGAGGGCGGAATGGTTTTGTGATATAGTCGTCGGCGCCCATGGCCAGGCCGTTGATCTGGTCGATTTCTTCTCCCTTAGCTGTGAGGAAGATGACGGGATAGGCGTCAGTTTCCCGGATTTTCCGGCAGACAAAAAGTCCGCTGGTACCCGGCATCATAATATCCAGGATAGCTAGGTCAGGCTTTTCTTTCTGAATCTGTTCTAAGGCTTCCCGCCCGGAGTAACAGGGGATTGTCTGGAAATTTTCGTTTTGAAGATAAAGGCAGACGAGATCCGCAATATCCGGTTCATCGTCTGCCACTAAGATGCGTTCATTCATGAAATTGCCTCCTTCCTGCTTGCCGGCACCTGAGCGGTGCGGCACTGTTGTCTCTATCGTAGCAGGAAGAGATTAAGGTTTTCCTTTTAAAATCTTAAGATTTTATAAAAGCGTCCGGAGATTAATAAATATCCTCCTGACGGTCCAGGTTGATGACCTTTTCAAACATGGCCTGGATCTTTTCGCGGTCGTCTGTCTGTCCCAGTACCCACATGATCTTGGCCACGATGGCTTCCGTAGTCATGTCCCCGGCCTGCAGGATGCCGGGATAATCGCTGTATTTTTTACCGACCTGGTACACCTGGAGATCACAGCCTTCTTCCGGAACCTGTGTAGTCACGGCTAAAGTTTTTCCAGAGTCTACCCAGTCAAAAATCGCTTTCTGGAAAGAATCGTCATATTCCGGAATGCCTCCGATCCCGAAGGTCTCCAGGATGATGGCGTCGTAATGATCCTTTAAAAGATAGAAAATATCGGCTTTGACCTCTGGGGTCAGCTTCAGGACAAAGACGCGGTCGTCCAGCTGGTGATAAGTCTTAAGATCAGACGGCTTTGGTATCACGCCGGTATAATGGCGGATGATACGGTCGTCGTGGATGATGGCAAGTGGCGGGAAATTCATGCTCTCAAAGGCGTCAAAACTTCTGGTGCGCTGTTTTCTCGCCCGGGTACCGATGACAGCCTTGCCGTTGAAGACGATCGAAACCCGGCAGGATTTGTCATCCAGGGCGTACAGGATACTCTGATAGATATTCAGCTTGGCGTCGGTATAAGGATCTCCCATGGGTTTCTGAGATCCGGTAAGAACGATAGGCTTCCTGGAGTCCTGGATCAGATAAGACAGAGCGGCAGCCGTATATGCCATGGTATCCGTTCCGTGCAGGACTACAAAGCCGTCATAATTGTCGTAATGTGAAAGAATTGCCTCGCTGATCATCAGCCATTGGCGCGGGCGCATATTAGTGCTGTCGATGTTCATCAGCTGCAGTACGGTCAGGTCACATTTTTTTTCGATGCCCGGCACGTTGGCTGCCAGTTCTTCCCCTGTCATGGCAGGGGTCAGCCCGTCCCCGCCTTCCTTGGAGGCGATGGTGCCTCCGGTTGCGATCATAAGTATCTGCTTCATTTGTTGTTCAACCTCTCTTTTTCTAATCTCTGGTAAAATTGCTCGTAGAAATCCTGATCAGTCCGGAAAGGACGGACATAAAATGCGGTCAGGACAGACATGCTTAAAGTCTTGACCATTTCCGGTCCTTCAGAAGCGGCTGCTTTTTCCTGAAGCCCCTTCAGATAATAATGCCAGTCGGAAATATAAGTCTCATAGCGTCTGACGTCCGGAGTATCGATCCATTTGCGGATCTTGACCTTGGATTTGTTTGGCTTTGGACATTCGTGGACCTGTAAAAAATACTGGAATCCTGTCCCGTCGTAATACCGTCCCAGCGGAAAGATCCGGCAGATGCCGGGCCTTAAGGGATGGATGGAGCATCTGCCCTGGTCATTCAAAAATGTACAGGCTTCCCCGGGGCCTGTCATTTTCAAATTTGGCAGGATGATGCCGTCTACCACCTGGAGCTCCAGATGGGATGCCAGAAGTTCATCAAAGGACTTCCCGAGGCCGGAAGCAATCCGGTGGACATCCAGGGGATCCAGCACGATAGAGGATCCCATGCCCCGGCAGCAGGAAGAGCAGCCCTTGCAGCCGCCGCAGTCTGCCCGGACCATATCCTGGCTTTGATAAAATTTACCGTCAGATATCTCGTTGAAATCCAGTTCTCTTAACATAATATATGTATCCTTTTTCGATATGAATTTACCTGGAATAGCTCTTGATAGCTAAGAAGATTATAGTGTAAGATAGATTCAGATGTAAAGTAGAAAGGAATGTTTTCATGAAATTTTTCCATTTGTCGGATCTTCATATTGGAAAACAGCTGCATCATTACAGCCTGAGAGAGGACCAGAGGGAGATTCTTGGCCAGGTGACAGAGTATGCCAGACAGCTGCATCCGGATGTGATCTTAATTGCCGGGGATGTGTATGATAAATCTGTGCCTTCAGCAGAGGCCGTCCGTTTGTGGGACGAATTTCTGACCGGACTTTCTGTGATCAGCCCCAGGATTCCGATTCTGATTATCAGCGGGAACCATGATTCGGCAGAGAGGCTTCAGTATGCATCAGCTCTTCTTAAGGGGCAAAAGATCTATCTGGCAGGAGAAGTGACAGAGCAGGGAATGACCAGGGTGACACTGACAGACGAGTATGGAGACGTCACATTTTATCTTCTTCCGTTTATCAAACCGTCCCATGTGCGGCACCTGTTCCCCGGGGAAGAACCGGAGACGTACACGGAAGCGGTGGAGAAATTAATTCGTAATCAAAATATTGATTTTATAAATAAAAGAAATGTATTGATTTCGCATCAGTTTTACCGGGGGATTTCGGATCCTGAGACCTGCGATTCGGAAATATTTTCTGTAGGGGGACTGGATCAGGTGGATGCTTCTGTGATACGGAAATTCGACTATGCGGCGCTGGGTCATCTGCACGGGGCACAGAGTGTCGGGGAGGAGAAAATCCGTTACTGTGGGACGCTGCTGAAATATTCTGTAAGTGAAGCGTCTCATCAAAAGGCGCTCCATCTGGTGACGCTTGGAGAGAAAGGAGATCCTCTTAAGATTGAGAAGCTTACGCTTCATCCACTGCGTGAGGTCCGGAAAAAGAAAGGAACACTCTCAGAACTTCTGGCAGAGGTTTCGCCTGATGAACGGAATGATTTTATCAGTATCACACTGACTGATGAAGAAGAATTGTACAAGCCAAGAGAGCAGCTGGATCAGGTCTATTCTCATATTCTGGAGATGAGGATTGAAAATACCAGGACCAGGCGGAAGCTTGAGGAACTGGATGAGACAGTGAAGATTCAAAGTCCGGCGGAGGCCTTTGGAGAATTTTACCAGAAAATGCAGGGAACCAGAATGAGCGAAGAGGAAGAACGGTTCATGGATGAAATATTCGAACAGGTGAAGGGAGAGTAGGCGCATGAGGCCAATACGATTAGAAATGTCTGCCTTTGGATCCTATGCGGGCAGGACAGTGATTGACTTTTCAAATATATCGGGAGGCCTCTTCCTGGTGACGGGAGACACCGGAGCGGGAAAGACCACCATTTTTGATGCGATCACGTATGCGCTCTATGACCGTACCAGCGGCGGAAGAAGAGACGGAAATATGATGCGGAGCCAGTATGCGAAGGAAGGGGCGGACACCTATGTAGAGTATACCTTTTCCTATCAGGACCAGGTCTTTCAGATACGGAGAAATCCGGAATATCTCCGGGCGGGAAAGCGCCGGGGAAAAGACGGGGAGGTACGCATGGTCAGGGAAGCCGCTAAGGTGGAACTTATCATGCCTGACGGACAGGTATTCCGCGGGAAAAAACGGGAAACCGATCAGAAGATCATAGAGATCATGGGACTGACTGCAGAGCAGTTTACCCAGACAGCCATGATCGCCCAGGGAGATTTCTTAAAGCTTCTGCTGGCAGAATCCAGAGAGCGGAAGAAAATCTTTTCCAGGATTTTTCAAACGGAAGTCTGCAGCAGAGTCCAGGAAGAACTGAAAAAGCGTGCAGGAGAGTTGGCTGCCAGACTGGAAGAAAATCAAATAAATGTAAAAACCGAGCTGGAACGTGTGGAAAATACATTCCATGCTATGGAAAGATGGCAGGAGTTAAAAGAGAGTGAGATGCCTTCTTATCAGGAGATCTTCCAGATCCTTGAGGAAATCATCACCGAAGGAGAGACAAAAGAAAAGGAGATTTCCGGACAGAGTGATAAGCTTCAGAAGAGGATCCGGGAACTAACAGAAAAGAAGGAGAAGGGAGAAACCTGGCAGAGGTTAATAGAATCGCTGGAGAGGGAAACGAAAAGGAGAGAGGCGCTGGCAGAAAAGGAAGAGATTTATCAAAATCTTGAGCGGAAGCTGGATCTTGGAAAGAGGGCAGAACAGGCGGCACGGGCAGAGCAGCTGTTTGAACAGATAAAAGCAATCTGTGAAAAGAACAAGGCAGAGCTCCAGGAGGTAAAAAGAAAGCTTGCAGAGACAGAAGAAGCGGGAAAAGAAGCGAAAAAAGGCTATCAGGAGGCAGAACTGGAGAAGAAAAGAATAGAAGAGGCATATGGAGAAAAGATTATCTTCCTGAGAAATGCCCTTCCGATCTATAGCGAGGTTGCAAAACTAAGAGAAGAGGAAAAAAAGACTGAGCAAAAAATCCGGGAGAAGGAGCGAAAGGAGAAGGAGCTGGAAGAAAGAAAAAAGCAGGTTGCAGTGCAGAAGGAAGAAGCCATCCGGATCCGGGAGACCTGTAATGATGCAAAAAGCCGGCTGGATATTCTGTCTTATCAGAAGAAAGAACTGGACAATCGGCGGCGGCAGCTGGAGGCACTGCTGAAGCGGCAAAGGGAACTGGAGGAAAAAGAAAAGGACTGTGCAGAAAGCAGAAGGATACTGGAGCAGAAAAAAGAAGTATATCTGAGCTGCCATAGAATATACGAGAAAAAGTACCAGGCATTTTTGGACGGGCAGGCCGGGATTTTGGCCCAGAAGCTGGAAGAAGGAATTCCCTGTCCGGTTTGCGGGGCTCTCAAACATCCGTCTCCATCTCTTTTGCCGGAAGAACTTCCGACAGAGGCGGAAGTGAAGGAGGCAAAAAAGCTTAGGGACGACGCAGAAGAAATCCGCAATCAATGTGCACAAAGCTATCAACAGGCAGCCTCCGGTTACCAGACACTTCTTTTGGTTTTCCGGGAGGAATTTGACAAATTGTTTCCGGAGGAAACCGGGGAGGAAAAATCTGTAATAAAGAGCGGGATAGAAGAATCCTGCCAGAGAGACAAAGAGCTGAATCAGAAGATGAAACGTGCGGACGATGACCTGAAGCAGTATGAGAAGGCACGGGAAACCGAGGAAAAGCTCCGGCATATTGAGGAGCAGATGAGAGCAGACGAAGAGCGGCTTAAGGAGGAAAAGGAGCAGCTGCTGCTGGAGAGAAAAGAGGCGGAGACGGCGATCCGTACCAGGAGCCGTGAACTTCCGGAGACAGACGAAAGGGAAGCGAAGGAACAGCTTAAACATATGGAAGACTCGGTAAAGCTTGCCGGAGACAAATGGCGGAAGGCAGAGGAGGAATATCGAAGGCTGGCTGAAAACTGGAACCATCTCAGGGGCCAGGAGGCGCGTATGCAGGATACCTGGGAACAGAATCGGGCAGACAGGAAACAACGGCAGGAAGAATACCGTCAGACCATTGCGGAACAAGGGTTTCAGGATGAAGCCTCCTACCGGGGAGCAGTGATGATGCCGTCAGAGATCAAAGAAAAGGAGCAGCAGCTGATGGCCTACCGGGAATCCTTAAAAGAAGCGGCAGGAAGAATTGCAAGCCTTGAGGAACAGCTGAAGGGAAAGAATCCGGTAGATCTGAAAGTCATTGCAGAAGAGATGGAAGAAGCAAGGCTGGAGTATGAAAAGACGAGAGAGTCTGAGCTTCAGACCTACGGAATGAATCAGAAAAACCGGGAAGTGCTGGAATCGCTAAAACGACGCGAACAGCTGGATGGAGATCTGAGGAAAGAGTATGAGAAGGTCAGCAGGCTAAGTAAAACCGCAAATGGCACCTTAAGCGGATCTGTAAAACTGGATTTCGAAACCTTTGTCCAGAGACAGTATTTCCGACAGATCATACAGGCGGCAAACCAGCGTCTGGTCCGTATGACCTCCGGAGAATTTCTTCTTCAGTGCAGAGATATCGAACATCTGGGGAGCCAGGGACAGGCAGGACTGGATCTGGATATCTATCATATGGCAAGCGATTCGGTGCGTGATGTGCGGACGTTATCAGGGGGAGAATCCTTTATGGCATCTCTTGCCATGGCGCTGGGGCTTTCCGATATTGTCCAGAACACAGCAGGTGCCGTCAGGATTGAAACGATGTTCGTGGATGAAGGGTTCGGTTCGCTGGATGATGAGGCCAGAGAGCAGGCGATCCGGGTGCTGACAGAACTTGCAGGCGAACGGCGCCTGGTGGGTATCATTTCTCATGTTAATGAACTGAAGGAGCAGATTGACAGAAAGCTTGTCATCACGAAGACGGAGCATGGGAGCAAGGCTGCATGGAGCATGGATTAAAGTTAAGAGAATAGACATGAAACTTTTCATATATATAGGAGGAAGCAGACATGAAATACGATTATCTCATCGTTGGAGCGGGACTGTTTGGTGCTATTTTTGCACATGAAGCAAAGAAGGCAGGGAAAAAGGTGCTGGTCATTGACCGGCGTGACCATATTGGAGGAAATATTTATACAAAAGAAGTAGAGGGCATCCAGGTACACCAGTACGGGGCACATATTTTCCACACCTCAGACAAGGAGGTCTGGGATTATATCCAGCAATTTGCCGAATTTAACCGCTATACCAACAGCCCGGTGGCCAGATATAAAGATGAACTTTATAACCTGCCTTTCAATATGAATACGTTCAGTAAGATGTGGGGCGTCAGGACTCCGGCAGAAGCAAAGGAGATCATTCAAAGACAGATTAAGGAGGCCGGTATCACGGAACCAAAGAATCTGGAGGAGCAGGCGATTTCCCTGGTAGGGAAAGATATTTATGAAAAGCTGGTCAAGGGTTATACAGAGAAGCAGTGGGGAAGACGCGCCACAGAGCTTCCCAGCTTTATTATCCGCAGGCTTCCGGTGCGCTATGTCTATGACAATAATTACTTTAATGACAAGTATCAGGGAATCCCTGTCGGCGGTTATACGAAGATCATCGAGCGCATGCTGGAAGGAACTGAGGTGAGGCTTATGACAGATTTCTTTGCGGACCGGGAAATCCTTGCGAAAGAGGCGGAAAACATCGTATTTACCGGCATGATCGACGCTTACTATGATTACTGCTTTGGAGAACTGGAATACCGGAGCCTCCGGTTTGAGACGGAGGTCCTGAATATGGAGAACTACCAGGGAAATGCGGTGGTCAACTATACAGAATATGAGGTGCCTTATACGAGAATCATCGAACATAAGCATTTTGAATATGGATGCCAGGGCGGATACGGCGGCGATGGATCGGGAGTTTCCGACAAGACTGTGATCACCCGGGAGTACCCGGCCGCCTGGAGCAGAGGAGAAGAACCCTATTATCCCATGAACGACGAGAAGAATAACGCACTGTATGCAAGGTACCGCGAGCTGGCTGACCAGGAAGAATATGTGATCTTTGGAGGACGCCTGGGAATGTATCGATATTATGACATGCATCAGGTGGTAAAAGAAGCGCTGGAATGTGTAAGAAGAAGCCTTTCATAAAAATAGAAATAATGGAAAAGCCGCAGGATTCCAAATAACGAACCTGCGGCTGTCTTTTTATTTATGATTCTGGTTTTGATACTCCAGGGAGGCCTCAATAAACCCGCGGAACAGAGGATGCGGGCGGTTAGGTCTGGATTTCAGTTCCGGATGGGCCTGGGTAGCAAGGAACCAGGGGTGTTCCGGAATCTCGATCATTTCCACGATCCGTCCATCCGGGGACAGGCCGGAGAGTTTCATGCCATGTTCTGTTAAGGCATCCCGATAGTCATTGTTGACTTCATAGCGGTGGCGGTGGCGTTCACTGATCTGATCCGTGCCATACAGCTGATAGGCTTTGGAATCCTTGTCCAGAACACAAGGATAGGCTCCAAGCCGCAGAGTTCCTCCGATATCTTCTACGCCGATTTGATCCGGCATGATATGGATCACCGGATGGGTAGTATCTGGCTTCAGCTCCGCACTGTGGGCATCGTTATAGCCCAGTACGTCTCTTGCAAACTCTACGATGGCAAGCTGCATACCAAGGCATAATCCCAGGAAGGGAACCTGGTGGGTGCGGGCGTATCTGATAGCCTCGATCTTGCCTTCAATACCCCGGAGTCCGAAACCTCCGGGAACCAGGATACCGCTGACATCGCCCAGAAGATCATCTACGTTTTCTGCAGTGACGGTCTCCGAATCCACCCACTTGATATTTACGGTGGCCCGGCTGAAGATACCGCCGTGCTTCAGGGCTTCCACCACGCTGATATAGGCGTCGTGGAGCTGGATATATTTTCCGACCAGGGCAACGGTAACCTCAGTGTTGGGATGCTTCAGGTAATCGACCATTTCTGTCCAGTCCTTCAGGTCCGGATCCGGGCAGGGCAGGTTCAGACATTCACATACCACGCCTGCCAGATTTTCCTTTTCCATGGCCAGCGGAGCTTCATATAAATATTCTACATCCAGATTCTGCAAGACATGATTTGAAGGTACGTTGCAGAACAGGGCAATCTTGTCCTTAATGCCGATATCCAGAGGATATTCGGAGCGGCAGACCAGGATGTCCGGCTGAATCCCCATTCCCTGCAGGTCTTTGACACTGGCCTGGGTGGGTTTGGTCTTCATTTCCTGGGAAGCCCGAAGATAAGGGATCAGGGTTACGTGGATCAGTACCACATTTTCCCGGCCTTTTTCATGCTGGAACTGCCGGATTGCCTCCAGGAAGGGCTGGCTTTCAATATCGCCTACTGTGCCGCCCACCTCGATGATGGCAATTTCTGTATCTTTGGCAGCGGGATTGCGGTAAAAACGGCTCTTGATCTCGTTGGTGATGTGTGGAATCACCTGAACGGTTCCTCCGCCAAAATCTCCCCGGCGCTCCTTCTGTAAAACAGACCAGTAAATCTTTCCTGTGGTGACATTAGAATTTTTGCTGAGACTTTCGTCGATAAATCTTTCATAATGTCCCAGATCCAGGTCTGTTTCAGCGCCATCGTCTGTTACGAAAACCTCTCCGTGCTGTACCGGATTCATAGTGCCCGGGTCGATGTTGATGTAAGGGTCAAATTTCTGCATGGTCACGGTATATCCGCGGGCCTTCAGGAGTCTTCCTAGAGATGCGGCGGTAATGCCTTTCCCGAGACCGGAAACGACACCGCCTGTAACAAACACATATTTTACTGCCATAGTTCCCTCCTTTAGTGAATTCTCGATTAAAAAAATACTTTTCGATTATACACCGGTTTTCTTGAAAAATACAGAGTTATTTTCATATTTTGCCTCAAAAGTTGCCTGGATGGAGAGCTTGCGGAACTGTTTCATATCAACAGAACCGACCATAACGGAGGTGTGGGCCTGACAGCCGGCAAGTTTTGGAAGCTGGTCTAAGGCCCGCTGTGCGTTTGGATTGGTTGCTGCGCTCACGGACAGGGCGATCAGGACCTCGTCTGTGTGAAGTCTGGGGTTGCGGCTGCCTAAGTATTTGGTCTTCAGCTTCTGGATTGGTTCAATGGCCTCCGGCGAGATCACATGGCAGTCGTGCTCAATGCCGGCCAGCTCCTTTAATGCATTAAGAAGAAGTGCCGCGCAGGCGCCCAGAAGATGGGAGGTCTTTCCGGTTACCATCCGCCCGTCTGCAAGCTGCAGGGCGGCAGCAGGCCCGCCAGTCTCTTCCGCGCGCTTTAGGGCCGCGTCTACGACCGGACGGTCATGCACCGTGATACCGGCCTGATTCATCAGCATTTCAATTTTGTAGACCTCATCATCGGAGCAGGCGCCGATCAGAAGGCGGCGCAGGGAGTCGTAGTACCGGCGGATGATCTCCTGCTTGGAAGCATCTCTACAGGCTTCATCGTCACAGATACAGTTTCCGGCCATATTTACACCCATGTCAGTAGGGGATTTATACGGGCTGGTGCCGTAAATCTGCTGGAACATGGCATTCAGGACCGGGAATATCTCGACATCCCGGTTATAGTTTACGGTGGATTCCCCATAAGCTTCCAGATGGAAGGGGTCTATCATATTAATATCATTTAAGTCTGCCGTAGCTGCCTCATAGGCAAGGTTGACCGGATGCTTCAGTGGGAGATTCCAGATAGGGAAGGTCTCAAATTTGGCATAGCCGGCGCGGATGCCCCGTTTGTGCTCATGATACAGCTGAGAGAGGCAGACGGCCATTTTTCCGCTTCCAGGTCCCGGGGCAGTGACAACCACCAGTGGTCTAGAGGTCTTGATGTATTCATTTTTTCCGTAACCTTCATCGCTGACGATGAGAGGCACATTTGCTGGATATCCGGGGATCACATAATGCCGGTAGACCTTGATGCCCAGCTTCTTCAGACGGTTCCGGAATAAAGAAGCGCTTTCCTGCCCGGCATATTTGGTGATGACAACGCTTCCTACGAAAAGGCCGTGTTCCCGGTAGACGCTGATCAGGCGCATCACGTCCGAATCATAGGTGATGCCAAGATCCCCGCGGATTTTGTTTTTTTCAATATCCTCGGCGCTGATGACAATGATGACCTCCGCCTGGTCAGAAAGCTGCTTTAACATGCGCAGTTTGCTGTCCGGCTGAAATCCGGGAAGAACGCGGGAAGCATGGTAGTCGTCAAACAGCTTTCCGCCAAACTCCAGATAAAGCTTGTTATCAAATTTGCCGATTCGTTCCCTGATATGGGAAGACTGGGTATTCAGGTACTTTTCGTTGTCAAATCCTATTTTCATATGTACTCATTCCTCTACTACTATATATGGTGGTTTATTTTTACTTACTATGAAGTATAAGCATTAATATATCAAGTATACTACAAGATATGGTGAGTTTACAATCTTTTCATAATGTTTTTATTGATTTCCAGAAGGGCTGTCCTTATAATGGAAGAGTAATACAGGAGGATAAAAATGGACAACCAGAATAAAAATCAAAATAATAAAAATAACAGGCAGGGCCTGTCGTTTATTCTTATAGTAACGCTGGTTACCACTCTTTTGGTCATGGCGCTTTATCAGTTCCAGGGTGCTGGTTCAGATCAGGAAATCAGTTATAATGAATTTCTGAAAATGGTGGATGACGGAGACGTGGAAAAAGTCGTGATCCAGAGTAATCAGATCGTGATCACCGCAAAACCGGAGGACGGAGAACGGGTCGGAAGAGAGTATTATACCGGTCTGGTACAGGATGATACCCTGTCTGAACGTTTGTATGATGCGGGGGTTGACTATGAGCAGGAGATTCCGGATACGACTTCGGCAATTGTGATCCAGCTTCTTGCAACCTTCCTGCCAATCGCACTTTTGGTAGGAATGATCGTCTGGATGACCAGGCGGATGAGCAAGGGCGGCGGCATGATGGGAATCGGCAAGAGCAATGCCAAGATGTATGTGGAAAAGCAGACCGGCGTGACGTTCCGGGATGTGGCCGGACAGGATGAGGCCAAGGAATCCCTGCAGGAGGTAGTAGATTTTCTCCATAATCCGGGGAAATACACCAGTGTAGGAGCAAAGCTGCCGAAGGGCGCGCTTCTTGTGGGACCTCCGGGAACTGGTAAGACTTTGCTTGCGAAGGCGGTAGCCGGGGAGGCAAATGTGCCGTTCTTCTCCTTAAGTGGTTCCGCATTTGTGGAAATGTATGTAGGTGTGGGAGCCTCCCGTGTGCGCGACCTGTTCAAGCAGGCACAGCAGATGGCTCCGTGTATTATATTTATTGATGAGATCGATGCGATCGGAAAGAGCCGTGATAATCAGCTGGGCAGCAACGATGAAAGAGAACAGACGCTGAACCAGCTGCTGGCAGAGATGGATGGTTTTGAGAGCAACAAAGGTCTGGTGCTTCTGGCGGCTACCAACCGTCCGGAGATCCTGGATCCGGCGCTTTTAAGACCGGGACGGTTTGACCGCCGGATCATTGTAGAAAAGCCGGACCTGAAAGGAAGGATCGATGTCCTGAAGGTACATTCCAAGGATGTGCGGATGGACGAAACCGTAAATCTGGAAGAGATTGCACTTGCAACTTCCGGAGCAGTAGGATCCGATCTTGCAAATATGATCAACGAAGCGGCGATCAATGCAGTAAAGCATGGAAGAAATGCTGTATGCCAGGCCGATCTTTTTGAGGCGGTAGAGGTCGTCTTAGTCGGAAAAGAAAAGAAAGACCGGATCATGAGCCAGGAAGAGAGAAGGATCGTCTCTTATCATGAGGTCGGTCACGCATTAGTAAGCGCGCTGCAAAAAGATGCAGAACCGGTACAGAAGATCACCATTGTTCCAAGGACCATGGGAGCGCTTGGCTATGTGATGCAGACACCGGAGGAAGAGAAGTTCCTGAACACGAAGAAAGAGCTGGAAGCTATGCTGGTAGGTATGCTGGCAGGCCGTGCGGCAGAGGAAATCGTGTTTGATACGGTTACCACCGGCGCGGCAAATGATATTGAGAAAGCCACCAGCATCGCCCGCGCGATGATCACCCAGTATGGTATGAGTGAGAAGTTCGGTCTGATCGGTCTGGAGTCCATCCAGAATCGTTACCTGGACGGACGTCCGGTCAGCAACTGCGGACAGGAGACTGCATCTGAAATTGACCATGAGGTCATGAAGATCCTGAAATCTTCCTATGAGGAAGCAAAACGTCTGCTCAGCGAACACAGAAGTTCGCTGGATAAGATCGCAGCTTTTCTGATCGAGAAAGAGACCATCACCGGAAAAGAGTTTATGCAAATCTTTTACGAGGTAGAAGGAATAGATCCGGAGACTAAGGAAAAGAAGAAGGAAGAACGGATCGCAATGAACCCGGTAGAAGGCATTGAAGAAAGCAGCCAGGAAGAAAAGGCGGAAGAAGCTGACGTGCAGGAAACCGTGGCGGAAGCTTCGGATGATGTTCAGACAGAAAATAATATGATAGAGGGTTAATTATTTGTGAAGATGCTGCCGCATTAATGATTTAAAAATCATAGATGCGGCAGCATCTTTTTGCATTTTTTGAGCTAAAAAAGACAAAAAATAATGGGATAAAAAATATATTGCGCAAACAAATCAATAGATATATATTAATATTAAGATGATTATGTAAAGAAAGTTCCGTTTGGATATTATGTATACGACGTAAATACAGGACAAATATTTGCTTGATTAAAGTAGTTGGTTAAGAAGAGGCATAATTATATGAATAAAAATAATTTTAATAAAAAAAGGGCTATAATTTCATTTATAATTTACCTGTTTCCTTTTATTATAATATACTCACCACTCTTTTTGATAAATGGCCGGAAATATAATTTTACTCAACTATTTTTTTATGTATATGAATTATATAATAAAACAGATAAATATACGTTTACGCAATTTACTCTTTTGCAGATTGAATTTGTTCTGATTTTATTGTTTCAGCTTATCTGTATTGGCTATCTGGTGACAATTCTGCTACGGAAAAACCTGTATCTCAATGTGGCAGCTCTGGTACTGGCACTTGCACATTTGTTTATAAGCTTTGATGCGCTTGGTACTATAGTAGAGAATGGAGGACAGATGATTCTGTCGATGGTACTCCTGATTATATGTGGTCTGGAGTTTTTGACCACAAAGATGATGGACGCCTGGCCAGAGGCGTCAGCCATGGCAAAGGAGAGATCTGAAAGGGATAAGAAAGCGAAGAAGGAGAAGGAGCAGCGGCTGTATTTTCCGGGGAATTATCCCAGGCAGTTTTATCAGATGATGTGGAAAAATTTCCGGCATGACTGGAAGGATTATGCATTGTTCCTGACCAGCAGTGCAATGGCGGCCATGCTGGCATTTGCGGGAGCGGGCTGTTATCAGATGCTTGCAGGACTTCACCGTCAGGAAAATTTTCTGATAGGGCAAGGACTGGGTATGATCCTTCTGAAAGGCATGATTCCTATCGCAGTCGGCTGCTGCTTCCTGATGGTGTTTCTGCTGATCTTTTATCTGAGGAAATGGATGGCGGGCTGCAGCATTTTCATGACGCTTGGAATTCGGCGGAAAACACTCTATATAATCCTCGCAGTGGAAATTTTGTTCTGCTATTTGTTTTCTATTGTATTTGGGAGTATATCTGGAAATATCCTGACACGGTTTCTGAAAATCGAGTTGATTCGGGAACTGGGGACGGAGACAACGCTTGCACCGGTCACAGTACGGTCATATTTGATTATGGCGGGTGTGCTGACGGTATTGTATGTGGTTTCCTTGATGGCTACACGCGATATTATGCGGGAGTTTAACCTGATCCGTGCCGCGGCCCGCAGAATCCAAAAGGAAAAAGAGCCAGGCAAACATGTGAAGCTGCCAGCAGTTTTTGGCGTGTTCCTGATTCTGCTCAGTATGATATTATATGCACAGTTAACCAGACATGAGAGCTTTCTGCTATTGCTGCTTTGTTTTGCGGGAGTATTTCTTATGATACGGTTTGGCGGTACATGGTATTTAAGAAAAGAAAAGTCTGGGAATCGTTACCTTGCAAAATTGATGCGCCATAATCATCTCTATCACAGATCAAAAACGATTTCCTGGTATCTGACGGTACTGACGATATTAAATACCTGTGGAATCTTTTACTTCTCCTTTCAGATCGTGTCCGTTGATATTGCAGAAGAGCCGGAATCTCTGTTCCCTTATGAGTATGTCTGTATAGCGGATGAGGAAGATACGGAATTTTTTGACCGTCTGGAACGGGAATACGAGGTTGAGACCATTCGGTTCCCGATGGTGCGGGTGTCCAATGCGGACCGGACGGAAAAGCCAGAGCCGCGACAGAGAAGAGCACAGGGGCAGCAGATTGGAATCTCGGAGACGACATATCACCAGTTGAAAAAATTGCTGGATCCAGAATATCAGGCTTCAGATCTGCAGCTGGACCCAGAGGGAGAGCGGATCTATATCGTGCACCAGCAGGACCGTTCCATCAAGGCTCAGCCGATCGACTGGCTGTATGGAAGCAAAGAGCCATTTCTCCATATCGGTCTGCCTTGTCCGTCTTATATACCGGAATCTCCAAGCCGGGCATTTACTGAGAGGGAGATTGCAGGAGAGGAGATCGGGAGTCTGATCGGCTGTTTCCGACAGGGCAACTTGGAAAATATAGTGGTGTTTTCAGATGAATATTTTGAAGAAGCAAAGGATATGTGGAAATATACCAATATCTATACTGGAGATTTTATTGAGAATGAAGAAGAGAGGATTGAAGGGGTGACCATCCGACAAGGACCTTCCCAGTTGGTTCTCATTTGTTCTGCGCAGAAGGATCTGGAAAAGTTAGATAAGGAAATGCAGACATTTACAGAAATGCACTCTTATGAAAAACAGTTTGATTCTGAGGTGAGCAGCTATTATTCCAAAGAAACGGCCGTCACAGACATGAAAACTGAACAGGCGCTGACCCGGATTGTGAATCTTTTTGTTTTCCTGGTACTGTTGGCAGCTGGGATGTTTCTTCTATATGTAAAAGCAATTTCTGAAATGGAAGAAAAGAAGGAACGTGCCGTATTTTTGAAATGTATGGGAATGAGGAGAAAAGAGAGGATCCAGGTTCTGAGAGGAGAATGGTATCTTCTGTTCTGGCTGCCGATGCTAATTGCACTGGTGCTGAATGTCTGTTTTACCGCAGCAACATTTCATGCAAGGATGTATTCTGGCGGTGTGATCAGGGAATATCTTAGAAACGGATGGTGGACTTTGGCTGTCTGGGTGGCTGCACAGGGAGTATACATATGGATACTTGGGCAGTGGTATGTTCGGAAAGTTGAGGGAAAAAATGGGTGATTACAGAAAAAATATGTGCGAAACTGAAGGGGAAGAACTTGTCCGGGTAGAACAGTTGGTGAAAAATTATGGAAAAGCAGGAGAATCTGAGAAGGCGGAATCGGCGGTAAAAGTCCTAAAAGCTGTGGATTTTTGCGTAAACCGGCAGGAATTTGTTGGTATAATGGGTAAATCAGGATGTGGAAAGACCACGCTTCTGAAGGTGATCGGTTTGATCGATAAGCCTACCAGCGGGAAGGTGTATTTTTGCGGAAAAAGCATCGCGGACTTGTGGAGTGATGAGTTGTCAGATATCCGTAGACAGAAGATGGGATTCGTTTTTCAGGATTTTTATCTGCTGGACAGCCTGTCTGTCCGGGAGAATATCATGCTTCCTATGGTTCTGGATAAATGCGAAAGCCGCAGATGTACGGAGATGGGAGAAGAATATGCCCGGAAGTTCGGGCTTACGCATCTGCTGGAGAAATATCCCCACGAACTGTCGGGAGGCGAAAAACAGCGAACTGCTATCAGTCGGGCGTTGATTAATAATCCGGATCTCATTCTGGCGGATGAACCCACTGGAAATTTGGACTCCAAGTCCGGACAGACAGTTATAGAGGCACTTGAGCATATCAATCAGGAAATGGGGAAGACAATCGTCATGGTTACACACGATCCGCAGATGGCCAGCCACTGCAGCAGGATCCTATTTCTGAAAGATGGACAGATCCTTGAGGATCTGAGGAAAACTGGAACAACCGAGATGTTTTATAAACAGATACTTGAACACATGAAAATGTTATGATTTTATAATGCTAATATGAATACTAGAGCCGGTCTTGCACAGACCTGGCTCTTATTCTTTGCATAAAAATGCTGCCGCACCAATTTTTGGTATGATAGCACCTTCATATTTGTAAAAAGTCAGGATAGGGTTGACACTTAACTATCTTGTGATACAATATAGTTAAGAATATTGCAATGCAAGGTAGCGGGAGAAGGTGAGGACATGGACAGATCGCAGATGATGAAAGGGATCCTGGAAGGCTGTATCCTGAAAGTGATCGGAGATAAAGAAACTTATGGATATGAGATCGTAGACCAGATGCAAAAGTACGGATTTGAGGAAATGAAAGAGGGGACTTTGTATCCGCTGCTCCTTCGCCTGGAAAAGAAAAAGTATATAGCCGCTGCCTTTAAAGAAAGCCCCATGGGGCCAAAGAGAAAGTATTATCATTTGACCAAAGAAGGTGAGGCATATGTCAGGGAGTTTGACGATGCGTGGGAACAGTTAAAAAGGTCGGTGGATCAGGTGATGAGGAGGGATCAGTGATGAAGGATTTTTGGAGAAATGATTATGACAGAATTTGTTGGGAGAATGAGAAGCGCCTGGACGGAGTGTCAGGAAAAAACAGAGTCGCACTTATTCGGATGTTTTGGTATGTTGCTGCATTTCCCGTGTCATTGTTTCAGTTGGAAGTGGTCAAAAAGGATCTGATAGGGCTGGCATCGGAAGCGGATATGGAAAAAATAAGCCTGGAAGAAAAACTAGGGGTTCCGGAAGAAGAGTTCTGTAAGGCACTGATCGAGGAAGGGAAGACTTCACGAAGCGTGGAGAAATTATTGTTAATAGCGAGAGATGCTATTTTAGCGCTGTTCATTTTCTATACCTTTGATTTTGTATTTAACGGGTTTTCGAATCAGACCGGGCTGGAAATAGATGTGGTGTTTTTTGCTGTTTTTTGTGAAATTGGAAGAGAAGTATTAAGAGCTGTTGCACGTCGGCGCAGCGGATATCAGGATTCGAAAAAGAAAAGCAGGATTGTTTTCCTCTGTTATGCTATAATAGTCCTATTCTATGTCGGATGGATAAGTATAGGGATGAAGGGGATTGCATTTTTCCCCGGACATGGCTGGCTGATCTTCGTCATTTTGCTGGCAGCTGCGGCCGGGATCTGGTTCATCAATTGCCGTTACTGGAACCGCTGTTCCGCCCAGTATGACTGGAAATAAGTTGGGATATGATCCAGCAGAAATATAAAGGAGACACATCATATGTTTGACATACAGGAAGAGTTAAAAAAATTGCCCGGCAAGCCCGGCGTCTATATCATGCATGATGAGAAGGATGAGATCATCTATGTGGGAAAGGCGATCAGCCTGAAAAACAGGGTGCGGCAGTATTTTCAGAGCAGCCGGAATAAGGGCGTGAAGATTGAGCAGATGGTGACTCATATCACCAGGTTTGAATATATCGTAACAGATTCCGAGCTGGAGGCGCTGGTGCTGGAGTGTAATCTGATCAAAGAGCACCGTCCAAAATATAATACCATGCTGATGGATGACAAGACCTATCCGTTTATAAAGGTGACGGTGGACGAGCCGTTTCCGCGGGTGATGATGGTCCGCAGGATGGCAAAGGATAAGGCGAAGTATTTCGGCCCCTACACCAGTGCAGGGGCAGTGAAGGATACCATCGAGCTGATCCGGAAGCTGTACCAGATCCGCAGCTGCAACCGCAGGCTGCCCCGTGATATCGGGAAGGAACGTCCCTGCCTGAATTATCACATCCACCAGTGCAAGGCGCCCTGTCAGGGATATATTTCTGCGGAAGAGTACCAGAAATCAGTCCAGTCGGTTCTGCGGTTCCTGAATGGGAACTATGATGAGATCCTGGACAGACTGAAAAAGAGCATGGAAGAGGCCTCGGAGGCTCTGGAGTTCGAAAAAGCCATCGAATACCGGGAACTGATTGCCAGTGTCCAGAAAATCGCGCAGAAGCAGAAGATCACAGATACGGCGGGAGACGACAGGGATATCCTGGCCATGGCGGTAGAAGGAGAGGACGCAGTGGTACAGGTCTTCTTTATCCGGGGCGGTCGGCTGATCGGAAGAGATCATTTCTATCTGAAGATTGCCAAGGAAGAAACGACTAAAGAGACACTGTCCAGCTTTATCAAGCAGTTTTATGCCGGAACCCCATATATTCCTTCTGAGCTGATGCTGCCGGAAGAGATCGATGACCTGGAGCTGATCGAAGAATGGCTGACGAAAAAGAGGGGGCATAAGGTTCATCTAAAGGTGCCGAAAAAGGGAACGAAGGAAAAACTGGTGGAGCTGGCTGCCAAGAATGCAAAGATGGTCTTAAGTACGGACAAGGAGCGGTTAAAACGGGAAGAAGGCCGGACCATCGGCGCGGTAAAGGAGCTGGAAAAGCTGCTGGGAATCCAGGGGATCGTGCGCATGGAGGCCTACGATATTTCCAATACCAGCGGATTTGCTTCGGTAGGATCCATGGTCGTTTATGAGAAAGGAAAACCCAAACGGAACGATTACCGGAAGTTTAAGATCAAAGGCGTACAGGGAGCGGATGACTATGCCAGCATGGAAGAGGTGCTGACCAGACGGTTTACCCATGGGCTGAAGGAGCAGGAAGAAGGGAAAGAACTGGGAGGCTTCACCGCGTTTCCGGATCTGATCCTGATGGACGGCGGAAGAGGGCAGGTCAATATCGCACTTCAGGTTTTGGAAAATCTGGGGCTTCAGATTCCGGTCTGCGGTATGGTAAAGGATGATAACCATAGAACAAGAGGGCTGTATTATCAGAATGTGGAACTTCCCATCGACCGGAACTCTGAGTGCTTTAAGCTGATCACCAGGATCCAGGACGAGGCGCACCGGTTTGCCATCACCTTTCACCGCAAACTCAGGAGTCAGAGCCAGGTACATTCAATTCTGGATGACATCCCCGGAGTGGGACCAGCCAGAAGAAAGGATCTGATGCGCCATTTTGAAAACATTGAAGCTGTCAGAAATGCAACGGTAGAAGAACTGAAGAAACTGCCTTCCATGAATGAAAAAGCGGCACAGGATGTGTATAAATTTTTTCATTGATGTGGTATAATGATCGCACAAGGTGCGATCCGGTCCGGTCGGCCCGCCCTGCTTTGCAGGAATTATACCGGCAGGCCACAGCTTGGGAAGTAAATGTCTGCATACGCAGCCGCTTCCTTCCCTGCGCATGTGGTATCATGATCGCACAAGGTTTTGGGAGGGAAGGAGAAAACTATGGCAAAGACAGTGGAACTGAAAAGAATTGTTGAGAAAATGAATCTGAAGAATCTGACGCCAGACGTGGAATTGAATGACAAAGAAGTCGAGGTGCCGGATATTAACCGGCCGGCGCTGCAGCTTTCCGGATATTTTGAGCATTTTGATTCCGAACGCGTCCAGATCATCGGGTATGTAGAATATACATTTTTGGAAAAGCTGGATATGGAAAAGAAAAAGGAAGTCTACAAGACGCTGTTGTCTTATAAGATTCCCTGTATCATATTCTGCCGTAATCTTCCGCCGGAGCAGATGCTGCTTGATATGGCTGTGGAGGCGGATGTGCCGATCTTTATTACAGAGAAGAAGACTTCCGCATTTACGGCAGAGATCATTCGCTGGATGAATGTACAGCTTGCTCCGTGTATTTCTATTCATGGAGTGCTGGTGGATGTATATGGCGTTGGAGTTCTGATCATGGGAGAAAGCGGCATCGGAAAAAGCGAGGCGGCTCTGGAGCTGGTCAAACGTGGCCACCGTCTGGTCAGCGATGACGTGGTAGAGATTAAAAAGGTCAGTGATGAGACCCTGGTAGGCTCGGCACCGGATATCACCCGGCATTTTATTGAGCTCCGGGGAATCGGGATTGTGGATGTAAAAACTTTGTTTGGTGTGCTTAGCGTACGTGAAACCCAGAATATTGATCTGGTCATTACTCTGGAGGAGTGGAATAAGGAAAAAGAATATGACAGACTTGGTCTGGAAGAACAGTATACAGAATTTCTGGGCAATAAAGTAGTATGTCATCAGCTGCCGATCCGGCCAGGAAGAAATCTGGCGGTGATCGTAGAGACGGCCGCAATCAATTACCGGCAGAAGAAGATGGGATATAATGCGGCACAGGAACTGTACAAACGTGTACAGCAGAATCTGGCAAGAAAATAGGAAAGGATTAAGTAAGATGGAATATTGTTTTGGTGTAGATATTGGAGGAACCACGGTAAAGATAGGGCTGTTTTCCACGGATGGAACCCTTCTGGATAAATGGGAGATTCCCACTCGGACAGAGAATCAGGGAGAGAGGATCCTCCCCGATGTGGCACAGGCTCTGCAGAATAAGATGACGGAAAGAAAAATCGGCTCATATGAGATGCGGGGGATCGGGATCGGTATTCCGGCGCCGGTAATGGAAAACGGCATTGTCCAGAAAACGGCGAATCTTGGATGGGGCTACAAAGAGGTCTGCCGGGAGATGGAAGAGCTGACCGGGCTTAAGGCGGCAGCAGGAAATGATGCCAATGTGGCGGCGCTTGGCGAGATGTGGCTGGGAGCCGGGAAAGGCCAGAAAAATGTAGTCATGGTTACACTGGGAACAGGTGTAGGCGGCGGGATCATCATTGATGGACGGCCATTGTCCGGGGCGCATGGAGCCGGAGGAGAGATCGGCCATCTCTGTATGAACTATGAAGAAACAGAAAAATGCGGTTGTGGAAAGACGGGATGTCTGGAGCAATATGCATCTGCTACGGGGATTACCAGACTGGCCGGGAAACGGCTTGAGAAGGACGAAAAGCCTTCCTTACTGCGTGGTAAGGAACTCAGTGCCAAAGCAGTATTCGATGCACTGAAGGAAGGGGATCAGGTAGCAGAGGAGATTATAGAAGAATTTGGAAGTTATCTGGGACATGCACTGGCAAATATTGCAGTAATTGCAGATCCGGCAGTTATCGTGATTGGCGGAGGGGTATCAAAAGCAGGCGAAATCCTGATTAAATATGTGGAAAAATATTTTCATGAAAAAGCTTTTTTTGCGAATCAGGAAACAGAATTTGTACTGGCAAAGCTGGGAAATGATGCCGGGATCTGTGGAGCCGCAAAGCTGATCCTGTAGAATCTTTCTTATAGAACAAAGTAAAAAACAACTCTGCATCTGACAGGATGCAGAGTTGTTTTTTTGCTTTTTATCCATTTGCGAAATGATCTAACCGGTACCGCCAGCTTCACCGCCGCCGGTTTCACCACCGCCACCGGTCTCACCACCGCCGCCGGTCTCGCCACCGCCGCCGGTCTCACCACCGCCGCCGGTTTCACCACCGCCGCCGGTCTCGCCACCGCCGCCGGTATTGCCGCCGCCACCGGTATTGCCGCCGCCGGTGTTACCGCCGCCAGTATTGCCGGTGTCGCCGGTATTGCCGGTATTACCGGTGTTGCCGGTATTGCCGGTATTTGCATCTGTAGAACCGTCATCGGTAGTTGTTCCACTGTCTGTTTCAGTGTCGGTTCCAGAGCTCAGTCCGCCATGATTGCCGTCACATCGTTTGGTGGTCACATCTACGCCGATCAGTTCGGTCGTAGTCGGGCATCCAGATCCTGGAAGGAGTCCCGTCACGCTGCAGACGGACTGCTGCTGCACTGTAGACGGCATTGTAAAGTCTTTTGTCTGAAGACCGCTGTGCACACGACTCATGATGCTCTGCCAGAGACGGAAACGGAAATTTGTATCGTAGCTACATTCTTTGTTATCGTCATATCCGCCCCATACTGCGCAGGTATAATATGGAGTGTATCCGCAGAACCAGAGGTCCTTGTTATCGGAGGTAGTACCTGTTTTGCCTGCAACCGGCATGTTGCTGATCCGGCATGCTGTACCGGTACCGCTGTTTACAACATCCTCCATAGCGCTGGTCAGGACTGCAGCTGTACTTTCTTTGAGAACGGTGCGGCTTTCGCCGGTGCCGTCCAGCAGTACATTTCCGTCGTGATCCAGAACCTTGGAATACAGCATAGGCTCGTTGTAAACACCGCCGTTTGCGATAGTAGCATAGGCGGCGCAGAGTTCATAGTTGTAGACACCATCCGTCAGACCGCCAAGAGCAAGTGTCTGAGTCAGGTCGGTGAATACGGCGCCGTTCCGTTCCTCTCTGTCTACCAGAGTGCTGATGCCGAAGTTTTCACAGTAATCATATCCCAGCTGCTGGCCGATCTGATCGCTCAGCTTAACGGCGCAGACGTTGACAGACCATGTGATAGCATCCCGGACTGTACGGTTACCGCTGTATCGGTTGTTCGCGTTCCTTAAGACCTGTCCGCTGCTCAGAGTGTAAGGCTCGTCCTTGATGATGGTAGCCAGAGATGCTGCGCCGGTATCAATGGCCGGAGCATAGGATGCAAGGATCTTAAAGGTAGATCCCGGCTGTCTCGTAGAACCGGTATAAGCGCGGTTCAGACTGAGGCTGGTGTTTTTGGCGCCGCGGCCGCCTACCATGGCCTTAATCTGTCCATTTGCCTGATCCATAATGGTGACAGACGCCTGAGGCTGAGGAGTGATGTTGACGACCTCGTTGTAGGTGTCTCCTTCCTGTGCAATGGTGGACTTCCATTCTTCTATCATCGCACGGGCCTCTTCCTCGCTGGAGTAGAGGAGTCCCTGGTCATCACCGTAGGTGTTCTGTACATATTGTTTAATGTGGCCGGAGGAATAGTTTTCCACAGTACCGTCAGCGCGCGTGACTGTCAGTGCATAATCCAGACCATATTCTTTTAGACCGGGGTAGTTAGCATCATTATTCATCTCTTCATCACAGATCTGCTGCATCGCAAGATTTTGTGTGGAATAGATGCTTAAGCCGCCGCTGTAAACAGCATTATATGCCTGAGTTTCTGTATACCCGAGCTGTGTCTGCAGATTTTCCATAACCTGCTCGATCAATGCATCTACAAAATAGCTGTAAGAAGTATCCGCAGCCATAGTAGTGTTGACTGTCTGGATCCTGGAGTAGACATCGTCTGCCATTGCTTCATCATAGGCAGCCTGGTCGATATATCCCTGATCCAGCATATTGCCAAGGACTTTCTCCCGGCGTTTTGCATTCTCTTCCGGATTCGTTACCGGATCATACAGGGTAGGGTTCTGAGTGATCCCCGCAATAACCGCACATTCAGATAAAGTCAGTTCCGAAACATCCTTTCCGAAGTATCTCTCGGAAGCAGACTGTACGCCCAGAGTGCTCTGGCCCAGGTTGATCGTGTTCAGATATGCTTCCAGGATTTCGTCCTTGCTCATCTGTTTTTCAATCTGAAGAGCCAGGTACTGTTCCTGAAGCTTTCGTTCCAGCCGTTCATAGAAGGTATCCTCGTTTACAAATTCCGGGAACACGTTGTTTTTGATCAGCTGCTGTGTCAGCGTACTGGCGCCTTCGGAGAAGTTTCCGGAAGTAAGGCCGACAACAGCCGCACGGGCGATTCCCTGAAGGTCGATACCGTTGTGGTCATAAAAACGCTCATCCTCGATCGCAACGAAAGCATGCTGCAGGTCTTTGGGGATTTCGTCGATCGTTTTATAAACGCGGTTCGAGCCGGAAGTGACAAGTTCCTGGATCTGTGTCGTACCGTCATCTGCATAGACGGATGTGGCATAGCCCTGTGGCTTTACGCTTTCCGGAGTGACTTCCGGAGCGTTATCTATGATCCGTTTGGCAAAAACGCCGGCACCGACCACGCCCGCGACAGCGATTACGACCAGGCAGAGCAAAAACGCTTTGAACAGGCGGACGCCGACACGTTTGCCCTGCATGGTGGATTTGGACGTTATCTTCTTCTGTTTTTGAGAAGCTTTTTTCCTGCCATAATTCATGAATTCTGACCTCCTTCATACCCAGACATTATAGCAAAGAAACGGCGGATTATAAAGAAAAAAATAAAAAGTTCATATTTAGGTAGGAAAATCTTAAGAATTTCGTTATAGTTATAAGTGGAAGAAAACCGAGCATCAGAAAAAAGACAGGAGATAATGACCATGGACAGAGAAGATCGTACCGTTTATGAAGGCGGGCAGGGAGAGATCATCGAAAAAAAATCCCGGTTTATCGCCACGGTAAAGCCGGTAAAAACAGAAGAGGAAGCTCTGGAGTTTATCGAGTCGCTGAAGAAAAAGTACTGGGATGCGACTCACAACTGTTTTGCATATATTATAAGCGGAGGAACACCTTTAAAGCGCTGCAGTGATGACGGGGAGCCGTCGGGCACGGCGGGCCGGCCCATGCTGGATGTGCTGGAGGGAGAAAGCTTATCTGATGTGGCTGTGGTGGTGACCAGATATTTCGGCGGAACTCTTCTTGGGACAGGAGGACTGGTGCGGGCTTACTCGGGGGCGGTACGGGCAGGGCTTGACGCATCTGTACTGATTACCAGGCTTCGGGGCATACACCTCCTGATCGGCACAGACTATACCGGCCTTGGGAAGATCCAGTATCTGCTGGGGCAGAGGGGGATCAAGACGTTGGAGTCCCGATATACCGATGCGGTAGAGTTAAGCGTCCTGGTCCCGGACGAAGAGATAGAGGTACTGAAGCAGGAAATCACGGAAGCTACCAGCGGCGCGGCAAAACTGGAGGAGAAAGAGAAATGTGTTTTTGCGATGATTGACGGGGAGCCGGTGATTCTGGAGGGGAAGTAAAAACTGAGTAAAAAAAACGAGGCGGGAATCCCGCCTCGCTTGTGTTTCTTCATTCTTTATTCGAATCAGCTTTTTGATTTGATCTAGCACTCTGGTTCGATCAGACCAAATGTACCGTTCTTCCTGCGGTACACGACATTGACTTCGTCGGTTTCCGCATTGCGGAATACGAAGAAATCGTGTCCAAGGAGTTCCATTTGTACGCAGGCATCTTCCGGATACATAGGCTTGAAGCCAAATTTTTTCGTACGGACGATCTTGATTTCTCCATCGTCCTCAGACGGCTCCTCTTTATCGAAAAATTCCTGTTTGAAGTTTCCGCCTTCCTGATGTTTTGCGATCAGTTTAGTCTTATATTTCCTCAGCTGACGCTCGATGATCTCTTCTACAAGATCGATGGATACATACATATCGTTACATTCTTCCTCGGAGCGGATGATTCCGCCCTTCACAGGGATTGTAACTTCAATTTTCTGGCGTTCTCTTTGAACACTCAGGGTTACGTGAACTTCCGTATCAGGAGTAAAATACCTTTCCAGCTTTCCAAGCTTGTTTTCTACGGCTTCCTTTAAACCTGCCGTTACGTCGATGTTTTTTCCAATAATGATAAACTTCATGCTGTCCACTCCTTTGCGACATGATTTCAGATAATAATGTCTGACAATTAAATGCCACGACACAAATCTATCTGATATAAACAGTATAGCATGTTTAAAGGACAATGTATAGCATCTATTGCGTTAATCTTTCAAAACATCTGTGGAAGTATCGGAGTTTTCATCTGCTTCATCTGAAATATGAAAATGACAAAAAAGAAACTTCCTGGTAGCGTAGAGAACCGCAATGGAGCACACGCCTACAAAAGTCACCCAGATAGAGGAGTGGTCTATGATGATCTGCCTTGCAATGGCAAATAAAAGCACCTCAAAGACGGAATCTGCCGTATGGTAATACATCATGCGGATCAGCTCTACACCAATGATCAGGTTAAAGCAGGTCTCCAGCAGGTCATCGTAATTGGGCCAGACGTCCAGGTTCGGTATGTTTCCCAGAGAGAAGGCCATCCGCAGACACAGAAGGATAATGCCTGCGGCCAGCATAAATGCAATGAAGTACTCCAGGAAAGCGGACAAATGTTTGAAAATGGTATTTATATATTTTTTCATGAACGGTTTCCTCGTTTACGCATTTTGGGATCCAGGATCTTTTTGCGGATCCGGAGATTGTCGGGAGTTACCTCTAAAAGTTCGTCAGTATCAATGAAGTCCAAAGCCTGCTCCAGGCTTAAAATTCTTGGCGGCGTCAGGCGGAGAGCCTCGTCAGAACCGGAGGAGCGGGTGTTGGTCAGATGCTTGGTCTTGCATACATTGACTTCGATATCATCTGTTTTGGCGTTCTCTCCGATTACCATTCCGGAGTATACCTTCTCTCCGGGGCCGATAAACAGGGTGCCGCGTTCCTGGGCGCTGTACAGCCCGTAGGTGACAGATTCTCCGGTCTCAAAGGCGATCAGTGAGCCCTGTTTGCGGTACTGTATATCCCCTTTGTAAGGAGCATATCCGTCAAAGGCAGTATTCATGATACCGTTGCCCTTTGTGTCTGTCAGAAACTCGCCGCGGTATCCGATGAGTCCGCGGGCCGGAATCCGGAATTCCAGACGGGTATAGCCGCCGCTTGCGGAGCCCATGTTCTGGAGTTCACCCTTCCGCTGGCTCAGCTTGTCAATAACAGTTCCGGTGAATTCGTCGGGAACATCGATATAGGCCAGCTCCATTGGCTCTAAGAGCTTTCCGTTTTCATCCTTTTTGTAGAGGACTTCGGCCTTGCTGACAGCAAATTCATAGCCTTCTCTACGCATATTTTCAATCAGGACAGACAGATGCAGCTCCCCGCGGCCGGAGACCTTGAAGCTGTCTGTGTTGTCGGATTCCTCCACCCGGAGGCTGACGTCAGTGTTCAATTCGCGGAAAAGACGGTCTCTTAAGTGGCGGGAGGTGACATATTTTCCCTCCTGTCCGGCAAAAGGACTGTCGTTGACGATAAACTGCATAGCAATAGTGGGTTCGGATATTTTCTGGAAGGGGATAGCCTTCGGATTCTCCGGGGAGCAGATGGTATCGCCGATGGAAAGGTCTGCGATGCCGGAGATGGCTACGATAGAACCGATGGTGGCTTCTTTTACATCCACTTTATTTAATCCGTCAAATTCATACAGCTTGCTGATACGTACTTTTTCCATACGATCGGGGTTGTGTTCGTTGACAACAACGGCGTCCATGCCTACGCGGATCGTTCCGTTGTCTACCTTGCCGATACCGATGCGGCCCACGTATTCGTTGTAATCAATGGTACTGATCAGTACCTGGGTATCTGCATCCGGGTCTCCTTCCGGAGCCGGGATATACTGAAGGATGGTCTCGAAGAGAGGTTTCATATCCCGTTCTTCATCAGTCAGATCCAGGACGGCGACACCGGCTTTGGCAGATGCGAAGACGAAAGGACAGTCCAGCTGCTCGTCGGAGGCGTCCAGATCCATAAAGAGTTCCAGTACCTCGTCAATGACTTCGTCGGGCCTTGCCTCCGGACGGTCGATCTTGTTAATGCATACGATTACCGGGAGATTCAGCTCCAGGGCTTTGCGGAGAACAAACTTTGTCTGAGGCATTGCGCCTTCAAAAGCGTCCACCACCAGGATGACGCCGTTGACCATCTTTAAAACACGCTCCACTTCTCCGCCGAAGTCGGCGTGTCCTGGTGTGTCTATGATATTGATCTTGGTTCCCTTATAGTAAACGGCGGTGTTCTTGGAGAGGATGGTGATCCCGCGTTCTCTTTCGATATCGTTGGAATCCATGACCCGTTCGGCCACTTCCTGGTTCTCACGGAACACACCGCTTTGTTTTAACAGTTCATCTACCAATGTCGTCTTTCCGTGATCGACATGGGCAATGATTGCAATATTACGGATATCTTCACGTTTTGTCTTCATGATAGCGCTTCCTTTTCTTATTTTAATGCGATGTTTTACGTAACTTAAATAGTGTACCATATTTCAAAAAATTTACAAGTATTTAGTTCTAAATTGAAAGTACCGTTCATAAACTATGTATGTAATATACGATTCAGAAGAAAGGGAGATTGTAAGACTATGTCAGATAAGATTATTGAAAACAACCAGGTAACGATCATGGGAGAAGTGGCGACGCCATTTACGTTCAGCCACGAGGTGTTCGGGGAGGGCTTCTACATGGTGAGTGTGAATGTCCGGCGGCTGAGTAATTCCATGGACTGTATCCCGCTGATGATCTCGGAGCGTCTGATCGACGTGTCCAGGGATTACACCGGTGAATTCATTATGGCCAGCGGCCAGTTCCGTTCCTACAACCGGCACGAGGAGCAGAAGAACCGTCTGGTGCTGTCCCTCTTTGTCCGGGAGGTGTCCTTCATTGATGAAGAGCTGGACGGAGCAAAGACAAACCAGATTTTTCTGGACGGGTATATCTGCAAACTGCCGGTCTACCGAAAGACCCCGCTTGGAAGGGAGATAGCGGATCTTCTTCTGGCAGTGAACCGTCCGTATGGAAAATCAGACTACATACCCTGCATCTGCTGGGGAAGAAACGCCAGATTCGCCTCTTCCTTTGAGGTGGGAGAGCATGTGCAGGTAATCGGGCGGATCCAGAGCCGGGAGTATATCAAAAGGCTGTCGGAAACAGAGACCCAGAAGCGGACGGCCTACGAGGTGTCCGTCAGCAAGCTGGAGTGCCCGGACAGTGAATAATCCCGCCGGAAATCAAGCGTCCCGGGGCTATAGACTTCCGTTGACATCCACCTGGTTTGATGGTAATATTTTTATAGATTATCACGGGGTTAAATGTCTTTTAGCCCCGACATCATTATCTTTAGAAAGTCAGGAGGATGAATATGGCTATATTTACAGGCGCCGGAGTGGCGATCGTCACACCGTTCCATGAGGATGAAAGTATTAATTATGATAGACTGGATGAATTGATTGATTTTCACTGTGAGAATGGGACTGACTGTATTATCATCTGCGGGACGACAGGTGAGTCAGCGACTATGACAGAGGAAGAGCATCTGGAATGTGTCAAATTTGCAATCGACCGTGCAAAAGGGCGTATCCCGGTCATTGCAGGGACAGGTTCCAACTGTACGAGGACTGCGGTGGAGCTGTCAAAGGAGGCTGCTGATTATGGAGCGGACGGACTTCTGGTCGTAACGCCGTATTATAACAAAGCGACTCAGGCTGGTCTGATCGCTCATTACACGGCGGTGGCGAATGCTGCAAAGGCTCCGATTATCATGTATAGTGTGGCGAGCCGTACCGGATGTAATATTGAGCCGGCAACGGTAGCGCATCTGGTAAAAAATGTGGAAAATATTGTTGGTGTCAAGGAAGCCTCCGGTAATATTTCCCAGGTGGCAAAGATTATGTCCCTGACCGACGGAAACATTGATCTGTATTCCGGAAACGATGATCAGATCGTGCCGCTGCTTTCTCTTGGCGGCAAAGGAGTTATCTCGGTGCTGTCCAATGTGGCGCCGAAGGAGACTCATGATATCTGTGAGAAATTTTTTGCAGGCGACGTGGCCGGAAGTGCAGCGCTTCAGTTAAAAGCGGTGCCGCTGATCGATCAGCTGTTCTGTGAGGTAAATCCGATCCCGGTAAAGAAAGCAATGAAGCTTATGGGAATGGACTGCGGTCCTTTGCGGATGCCGATGACTGAGCTTACGCCGGAGCATGAGAAAACGCTGGCACAGGCAATGAAGGATTTTGGGATTACACTGGCATAACAGAAGACAGGAGGAAGATACAAATGGTACGTGCGATCATGCATGGATGTAACGGAAAAATGGGCAGAGTGATCACCGGTCTGATCCGGGATGATGACGCGATCGAGATTGTGGCAGGAATTGATACATATACGGGTACTGCCAATGATTATCCGGTATTTGAAAGCATTGAGGCATGTGATGTGGAAGCGGATGTGGTGATTGATTTTTCCAATGCGTCTGCAGTGGATCATCTGCTGGATTACTGTGCAAAGAAGAAGCTTCCAGTGGTACTTTGCACCACCGGACTTTCGGAAGAGCAGCTTCGGAAGGTGGAAGAAACTGCAGAGCAGACCGCTGTATTAAAATCTGCAAATATGTCGCTGGGGATCAATCTTCTCCTGAAGCTTCTTCAGAATGCGGCAAAGGTGCTGGGGCCGGCCGGATTTGATATTGAACTGGTGGAGCGCCACCACAATCAGAAGGTAGACGCCCCCAGCGGAACGGCTTTGGCTCTGGCAGATTCTGTCAACGAAGCTCTGGACAATCAGTATACTTATGTGTTTGACCGTTCCCAGGTAAGACAGAAAAGAGGAGAAAAGGAAATCGGCATTTCAGCCGTGCGGGGAGGCACGATCGTGGGAGATCACGAAGTGATCTTCGCCGGAGCGGATGAAGTGATCGAGTTTAAGCATACGGCATATTCCAAGGCTGTTTTCGGAAAGGGAGCCGTGGAGGCGGCAAAATTCCTGGCTGGAAAGAAGGCCGGAAAGTATGACATGTCGGATGTGATCCAATTATAAAATACCATCGGGGAGGATCTCTATGAAAGAATTAGAAGCAAGATATCTGGAAAGACTTTCACAGCTGTATCCGACTATCGCAAAAGCATCAACGGAAATTATCAATCTGCAGGCAATCCTGAACCTGCCAAAGGGCACAGAGCATTTTCTGACGGATATCCATGGCGAACATGAGGCGTTTTCCCATGTTCTGAAGAATGGGTCTGGTTCTGTGCGCCGTAAGATTGATGACGTTTTCGGGAATACTATGAGTAGCAGGGACAAACAGTCCCTGGCTACTCTTATTTATTATCCGAAAGAGAAGATGGATCGGATTAAGCAGGAAGAAGATAACATGGAGGACTGGTATAAGATCACGTTGTATCGTCTGATCGAGGTATGTAAACGGACAGCCAGTAAATATACCAGATCCAAGGTAAGGAAGGCGCTGCCGCCGGATTTTGCCTATGTGATCGAAGAGCTGATTACGGAAAAGTCAGAAATTACGGACAAGGAGTCCTATTACAATTCGATTGTTACCACTATTATCCGGATCGGAAGAGCGGAAAAATTTATTGTTGCTTTAAGTGAGCTGATCCAGAGGCTGACGGTAGACCATCTTCATATTGTGGGTGATATTTACGACAGGGGACCGGGCCCCCATATTATCATGGAAAAACTGATCAAGTACCATTCTGTTGATATTCAGTGGGGAAATCATGATGTGCTGTGGATGGGTGCCGCCGCCGGGCAGAGGGGATGCATTGCCAATGTGATCCGTATCTGTGCAAGATACGGCAATCTGGATATCCTTGAAGACGGGTATGGCATCAATTTGCTGCCGCTTGCTACGTTTGCGATGAATACTTATGGAGATGACCCCTGTACCTGTTTCCGACTGAAAGGAGAGCCGGGGTACAGCGAGGGAGAGATGCTTCTGGACGTAAAAATGCATAAAGCCATTTCGATCATACAATTTAAGGTGGAAGGACAGATCATCCGGAAAAATCCGGGATTTAAGCTAAACAGCCGGAATCTTCTGCACCACATCAATTTTGAGACCGGCATGATCGAAATTGACGGAAAAGAATATCAGATGCTGGATATGAATTTTCCGACCATTGATCCGAAAAAGCCCTATACATTAACCAGGGAAGAAGAAGATATTATGGAGCGGCTCCAGAAGGCGTTTATACACTGCGAGAAGCTTCAGAGGCATATGAGGTTCCTGCTGAATAAGGGAGGGCTTTACAAGGTCTATAATAATAATCTGCTTTATCATGGCTGCGTACCTCTTACTGAGAATGGAGAGCTGAAGTCTGTCCGGGTGTATGGCCACTCTTATAAGGGGAAAGGGCTTTATGAAGCTATGGAAAGTTATGTAAGGAAAGGCTTCTATGCACTGGATCCCAGGGAAAAGGAGCGGGGGAGAGACCTGATGTGGTATATCTGGCTTGGAGAAGGGTCTCCTCTGTTTGGCAAAGATAAGATGGCTACGTTTGAACGGTATTTTCTGGCGGAAAAGGAAACGCACAAGGAAAAGAAAAATCCATATTATTCCATGCTGGAAAATGAAGAGGTGGTAGACAGGATCCTGGCCGAGTTCGGGCTTCCGGCAGAGGGAACACATATCATAAACGGACATGTTCCGGTAAAATCCAAAAATGGTGAGAATCCGATCAAATGCGGCGGCAAGGTGCTGGTTATTGACGGAGGATTTTCCAAGGCGTATCAGAAGGAGACCGGAATTGCCGGGTATACACTGATCTACAATTCCTATGGACTGATCCTGGCGGCCCACGAGCCTTTTGAGTCAACAGAGGCGGCTATTGAAAAGGAAAGCGATATCCATTCGGACAGTATCATTGTCAAGCGGGTGGTGCAGAGAAAACTGGTGGGCGACACAGATATCGGCCGGGAATTGAAAGAACAGATCGCGGATCTGGAGATGCTCCTGGAAGCGTACCGCAGCGGGCGGATCACGGAACGTATATAAAAATAACTGTAAGAAAATGGAACTCTTCCTGCGGTATAATCTGCCGGAATCTGCAAATATTACTATCAACAAGGCCGCTTAAGCGGATTGATGATAGAGATACATGAAAACGAAAGGGAGAGTAGAATATGAAACAGTTCAGAAAGTTCCTGTTGGCCCTGATGTGTGTGGCTGTGATGGGAGTAGTGACCGCATGTGGAAGTGAGAATAATCAGACCAATGATATTACCGACGGCACTGGTGATGGTGTGGCGGATGATATCGGCGATGATGTAAAAGACGGTGCGGAGGAGATTGGCGATGATGTAAGAGACAGCGCGGAAGAGATTGGCGACGACGTAAAGGATGGCGTGGATGACGTCCGGGACCGTGCAGATGATGCTGCGGATGGAACTGACGACCGGACAGATAACGCACGGTAAACGGAGTAGAAATACAGTAAAAACAGCAAAAATAGCCGGGGGACTGCATGGAAGGCGGTCCCCCGGCTGATACAGGAGGACAAAAGAAATGAGGTTCAGGCCTTGTATTGACATACATAATGGAAAGGTAAAACAGATTGTGGGAGGAAGCCTCCGGGATTCCGGAGATGAGGCAAGGGAAAATTACATTTCAAGCCAGGGGGCGGAGTATTTTGCGCAGTTATATAAGGAAGACGGATTGAAAGGCGGGCATGTCATTCTTTTGAACCCGCCTTCTTCTGATTATTTCGGGGCGACAAAGAGGCAGGCACTTGCGGCATTAGAGGCGTATCCTGGAGGTCTTCAGATCGGAGGAGGAATTACTGCTGAAAATGCGGAAGAATATCTGGAGGCAGGGGCAAGCCATGTGATCGTGACTTCCTATGTGTTCCTGGACGGCGAGGTTCGTCTGGACCGGATGGAGAGGCTTAAGAATACCGTGGGAAGAGAGCGGGTGGTGATCGATCTGAGCTGCCGCAAAAAGGACGGTGATTATTATATCGTGACCAATAGATGGCAGACGTTTACCCAAGTCAGACTGACCCGGGAGATCATGGATGAGATTGCAGATTACTGCGACGAATTTCTGGTGCACGGGGTGGATGTAGAGGGGCAGGCTGCCGGAGTGGATGAAGAACTGGCCCGCCTCCTGTCAGCGCATAAAAAGCGCAGGGTTACCTATGCCGGCGGGATCGGAAGCCCTGAAGATCTGATGCGGTTTGAAAAGCTGACAGAGGGGAAGGTGGACTTTACCATAGGAAGTGCGCTGGATCTGTTTGGAGGGGCGATACCGTATCAGGAAGTGAAAAAATACCGTTAATGCAACGGATCTGCATCTGTGGCAGAAGTGTAACCGTTTTGTGAACACTGCATAAATTAGTTGAATTGGGGTTTGTATAGTGCTAAAATAAGGAATAGATTGGTCATTTTTATGGCAAATTCTTGACAAGGAGCATTTAGATATATGGGTTTGATACAGAAAATATTTGGAACACACAGTGAGAATGAGCTGAAGCGGATCTATCCGATCGTGGATGCCATCGAAGCACTGGAGCCGGAGATGCAGAAGCTGTCGGATCAGGAGCTTAAGGAGAAAACAAAGGAGTTCAAGCGGCGTCTGGAAGAGGGAGAAACACTGGATGATCTCCTTCCGGAGGCATTTGCCGCTGTCAGAGAGGCGGCAGTCCGGACACTGGGAATGCGCCACTACCGTGTACAGCTGATCGGCGGTATTATCCTGCATCAGGGCAGGATCGCGGAGATGAAGACCGGCGAAGGTAAGACGCTGGTATCTACTCTGCCGGCATACTTAAACGCGCTGACCGGGGAAGGCGTACAGATCGTTACGGTCAATGATTATCTGGCAAAGCGTGACGCGGAGTGGATGGGACAAATCCATGAATTCCTGGGCCTGAAGGTAGGCGTGGTGCTGAACAGCATGAACAGTGATGAACGGCGCGAGGCGTACAACTGTGATATTACCTATGTGACTAATAACGAGCTGGGATTCGATTACCTGCGTGATAACATGGTGATCTATAAGGAACAGCTGGTGCAAAGGGGCATGAAATATGCGATTATCGACGAGGTGGACTCGGTTCTTATCGACGAGGCCAGAACACCTCTTATTATTTCCGGCCAGAGTGGGAAATCCACCAGACTCTATGAGGCCTGCGATATACTGGCAAGGCAGCTGGAGCGGGGGGAAGCCAGCGGGGAATTCAGCAAGATGAATGCTATCATGGGCGAGGAGATCGAGGAAACCGGAGATTTTATCGTCAATGAAAAGGAAAAAAGCATCAACCTGACAGAAGACGGTGTCAAGAAGGTAGAGAAGTTCTTCCATATAGAAAATCTTGCGGATCCGGAAAATCTGGAGATCCAGCACAATATTATCCTGGCTCTGAGAGCGCACAATCTGATGTTTAAGGATCAGGACTATGTGGTGAAGGATGACGAGGTCCTGATCGTAGATGAGTTTACCGGACGTATCATGCCGGGACGCCGTTATTCTGACGGGCTGCATCAGGCAATCGAGGCGAAGGAACATGTGAAGGTTAAGCGGGAAAGTAAAACGCTGGCAACGATCACTTTCCAGAACCTGTTTAATAAATATGAGAAAAAGGCAGGTATGACCGGTACCGCGCTTACAGAGGAAAAGGAGTTCCGTGAGATCTATGGCATGGATGTTATCGAGATTCCGACCAACGTTCCGGTGCAGCGTGTTGACCTGGAGGATGTGGTTTACAAAACACAGAAGGAAAAGTTCCGTGCGGTATGTGACGCCATCGAGGAGGCGCATGAAAGGCATCAGCCGGTACTGGTGGGTACGATTACCATTGAGACCTCTGAGCTTCTGAGCGGAATGTTAAAGAAAAGAGGAATCAAGCATAACGTATTAAATGCGAAATATCATGAGCTGGAGGCAGAGATCGTGGCTCAGGCGGGTGTGCATGATGCTGTGACCATCGCCACCAACATGGCCGGACGTGGAACGGATATTAAGCTGGATGATGAAGCAAGAGCTGCCGGAGGATTGAAGATCATTGGCACAGAGCGTCATGAATCCAGGCGGATTGATAACCAGCTGCGGGGACGTTCCGGACGTCAGGGCGACCCGGGAGAGTCCAGATTTTACATTTCCCTGGAAGATGATCTGATGCGTCTGTTTGGTTCCGAGCGTCTGATGAATGTATTCAATGCACTGGGCGTAGAAGAGGGCGAGCAGATTGAACATAAGATGCTGTCGAGCGCTATAGAGAAGGCTCAGCAGAAAATTGAGAGCAATAACTTTGGTATCCGTAAGAATCTTCTGGAATACGACCAGGTTATGAATGAGCAAAGAGAGATCATCTATGAAGAGCGCCGCAAGGTACTGGATGGAGAAAACATGAGGGATTCCATCTTCCACATGATGAACGATTATATCGAAAATGTGGTGGATAAGGTGATCGGAGCGGATCAGGACTATGATGAATGGGACCTGACTGAGCTGAACGTTTCTATCCAGGGGACCATTCCTATGGCAGCTGTAACGCCTGAGGATGTAAAGGATATGAACCAGAAGGAACTGAAGCATCTTTTAAAGGAGCGCGCGGCCAAGGCCTACGAGGCAAAAGAATCAGAATTTCCGGAGCCGGAGCATATCCGTGAGATTGAGCGTGTCGTTCTTTTGAAAGTGATTGACGCAAAATGGATGGATCATATCGATGACATGGATCAGCTCCGTCAGGGGATCGGTATCCAGGCGTATGGACAGCGGGATCCCAAGGTGGAATATAAGCTACTTGGCTATGACATGTTTGACGCCATGACGAAGGGGATATCTGAAGATACGGTCCGTACCCTGTTCCGTGTAAGGCTGGAGCAGAAAGTAGAAAGAGAGCAGGTGGCCAAGGTGACCGGCACGAACAAAGACGACAGTGCGGCCCGGGCGCCGAAGAAGAGGACGGAGAAGAAGGTTTACCCCAATGATCCGTGCCCGTGCGGAAGCGGCAAAAAATATAAGCAGTGCTGCGGACGAAAAGCGTAACGCCGGAGTAAATCCGGACGGAACGTTATCATAGATTGAAAAGAGGTGGGAAAGTGGTTGAATTAGATCAGTTAAAAAGCAGTCTGAACGCATATGAAGAACCTCTTGCCGAAATGAGGGATTCACTTTGACCTGGCTGGAAAAGAGCACAGGATGGAGGAACTGGAGAGAAAGGTAGAGGAGCCGGGGTTCTGGGACCGCCCGGAGGAATCCCAGAAGCTGATGAAGGAATTAAAATATCTGCAGGAGCTGGTAAAGCAGATCCGGGAGCTTTACCGGTCGTATGAGGATATCGGAACGCTGATCGAGATGGGATATGAGGAGAATGACCCGGAAATCGCAACGGAGGCAGAGCGGGATTTGCAGAAGTTTGCGGAGGTTTTTGAGGAACTTAAGATTCAGACTCTGTTATCCGGAGAATATGATTCCTGCAACGCCATTGTGACGATCCATGCCGGAGCAGGAGGAACCGAGTCCTGTGACTGGGCCAGTATGCTGTACCGGATGTACAGCAGATGGGCGGAGCGCAAAGGGTTCCAGATCCAGGTGCTGGATTTCCTGGACGGGGATATTGCGGGGATCAAGACGGTAACCTTTGAGGTGAACGGGGAAAATGCGTATGGATATATGAAATCTGAAAAAGGTGTGCACCGGCTGGTGCGGATCTCGCCGTTCAACTCTGCGGGGAAGCGACAGACCTCTTTTGCATCCTGCGATGTGGTCCCGGATATCGAGGATGAGATTGACATCGAGATTTCCGATGATGACCTGAAGATTGACACCTATCGTGCCAGCGGAGCAGGCGGGCAGCATGTCAACAAGACCTCTTCCGCCATCCGGATCACCCATCTGCCTACAGGGATCGTAGTGCAGTGCCAGAATGAGCGTTCCCAGCATCACAATAAAGAGAAGGCCATGCAGATGCTGAAAGTGAAGCTGCAGCTTTTGAAAGAACAGGAGCAGGCTGAGAAGGTATCGGACATCCGCGGCGAGGTAAAAGAGATCGGCTTTGGAAACCAGATCCGGTCTTACGTGATGCAGCCTTACACTCTTGTGAAGGATCACCGGACCAATGTGGAGAGCAGCAATGTGACGGCTGTGCTGGATGGAAATATTGATCCGTTTATCAATGCGTATCTGAAGGAAACGGCAAATAGCTAAAGGGAGGAATTTATGATCAATATAGCGGTTATGGGTTATGGAACGGTAGGTTCCGGAGTGGTAGAAGTAGTAAATACAAATGGGGCCCGGATCAATCAGAGGATCGGAGATGAACTGAATATTAAGTATGTACTGGATCTGAAGGATTTCCCGGGAAATCCGGTACAGGAAAAGATCATCCATGATTTCGAGACGATCATTCAGGACGATGATGTACAGATCGTTGTCGAGGTTATGGGCGGGATCGAGCCGGCATATACATTTGTAAAGCGCTGCCTCCAGGCGGGCAAAAGTGTAGCCACGTCCAATAAGGCGCTGGTGGCAAAGCACGGAGCTGAGCTTTTGTCCATTGCGAAGGAAAACGAGATCAATTTTTTGTTTGAGGCCAGCGTGGGAGGAGGTATCCCGATCATCCGTCCTTTGAATTCTTCCCTGACGGCAGATGAGATTGAGGAAATCACCGGGATTTTGAATGGTACGACCAACTATATGCTGACCAAGATGTTTTATGAGGGGGCGGATTATGATACCGTTCTGAGGGAGGCGCAGGCTAACGGCTATGCGGAGAGAAATCCGGAGGCAGATGTGGAAGGCTATGACGCCTGCAGGAAGATTGCGATCCTTTCTTCTCTGATCTCCGGGCAGCAGGTGGATTTTGAGGATATCTACTGCGAAGGTATCACGAAGATCACGGTGGAAGACATGACGTATGCCAGGAAGATGGGAGGTACCATTAAACTGCTGGCGTCCAGCAAGCGCTATGCGGGAAACCGGCTGCATGCGATCGTGGCACCGTGCATAATCTTCCCGGATCATCCTCTTTATAATGTAAATGGAGTGTTTAACTCTATTTTTGTTCATGGAAACGTGCTTGGAGACGCCATGTTCTACGGAAGCGGCGCAGGGAAACTGCCTACGGCCAGCGCCGTAGTGGCGGACGTGGTAGATGCGGCGAAGCACCTGAACCGGAATATTATGACGATGTGGAAACAGGATAAACTCCATCTGGAAAACAAGGCAGATTCCAGGCGCAGGTTCTTTGTGCGGATGAAGGGAGACGCAGAAGAGATGACGTCTGCGCTTAAAGATTCCTTTGGTGAAATAGAAATGATCCGGATCCCGGAGCTTAAGGAAGAGTTTGGATTTGTAACTCCTGTTATGACAGAGGGAGATTATGAAGCAAGGGCGGGAATCTACCGTGACCAGATTTTACATATGATCCGGATTGAGGAGCATAAAGGATAGGAGCAAAGAAATGAAATATATCATTGTTTTAGGCGATGGTATGGCAGGGAGAGCTCTTGGGGAACTTGGCGGGCGTACAACACTGGAGGCGGCAAAGACGCCGGTGATGGACAGGCTTGCCAGGGTATCTGAAATAGGAATGGCTTCCATGGTGCCAAAGGGGATGGCGCCGGGAAGCGATACGGCGAATCTGGCGGTCTTAGGATATGATCCGAGGATTTATTATACAGGGCGTTCGCCTCTGGAGGCCCTGAGTATTGGCGTGAAGATGGAGGATACGGATGTGTCATTCCGGTGCAATCTTGTGACACTCTCGGAGGAAGAGGGAGCTTACAAAGACCGGACGATCCTGGACCACAGTGCAGATGAGATCAGCAGTGAAGATGCGGCTGTTCTCTTAGAAGCGCTTAAGGAAGGCATTTTGCGGGATGGCTACCGGCTTTATGCCGGGACCAGTTACCGGCATCTGCTTTTATGGGAACGGGGGCAGGTCATGGATCTGACTCCGCCCCACGATATTCTTGGAAAAAGGATCGGGGAATATCTTCCGTCAGATGCCGTGCTGCGGGAGATGATGGAGAAAAGCTATGAAATCCTGGAACGGCATCCGTTAAATGAGGAACGCCGCCGGAATGGCCAGCGGCCGGCTAATGCGGCATGGTTCTGGGGTGCGGGAAAAAGACCGGAACTAACCTCCTTTAAAGAGAGGACAGGACAAAAAGGCGTTATGATTTCAGCGGTTGATCTTTTAAAGGGGATCGCCGTAGGAGCCGGAATGGATATTATCCGTGTGGAAGGAGCGAACGGAGGGCTTCATACCAATTATTCCGGGAAGGCAAATGCCGCCGTGAGGGCACTGACAGAAGGCGGTTACGATTTTGCTTATATCCACGTAGAGGCTCCGGATGAAATGGGACATCAGGGAAAGATAGAGGAGAAGATCCAGGCAATCGAAGCGATCGATGAAAAAGTGCTGGGAACAGTGATCGGAGGATTGAGGGATGCTGGTGAGGAGTTCAGGCTTCTGCTTTTGCCTGACCACCCCACGCCTATTGAAGTCCGGACGCATACCGCAGATCCGGTACCCTATCTTTTGTATGACAGTACAAAGGAAGAGCCGGGAGAGAGAATATATTGTGAAAAAACCGCTGCCGGAACCGGAAGGGAATGGAAAGATGGATTTCGGCTGATCGGACATTTACTGCAGGAGGAATTATGTTAGTTGTTAAAAAGTTTGGCGGCAGTTCCGTGGCTGATAAAGAGAGAATCTTTAATGTGGCCAGGCGCTGTATAGAAGAATATAAAGAAGGAAATGACGTGGTGGTAGTGCTTTCCGCCATGGGAGACACGACGGATGAGCTGATTGAAAAGGCAAAGGATATCAATCCAAAAGCAAAGCAAAGAGAAATGGATATGCTGCTTACGACCGGGGAGCAGGTATCTGTAGCGCTGATGGCCATGGCCATGCATGCCCTGGATGTGCCGGCTGTTTCACTCAATGCGTTCCAGGTGATGATGCATTCTACCTCGCGTTATGGAAATGCCCGGTTCAAAAGAGTAGACACCGAACGGATCCAGCATGAGCTGGACTCGCGGAAGATCGTGATCGTAACAGGATTCCAGGGAGTCAATAAGTATGATGACATCACGACTCTTGGACGCGGCGGATCCGATACGACGGCGGTGGCGCTGGCGGCAGCTCTCCATGCGGACCGCTGCGAGATTTATACCGATGTGGATGGTGTGTTTACGGCAGATCCACGGGTTGTGAAAAATGCGAAAAAGCTTGATGTGATCACTTATGATGAGATGCTTGAGCTTGCCAGCCTCGGAGCAAAGGTGCTCCATAACCGTTCCGTGGAAATGGCAAAAAAATACAATGTAGAATTAGTGGTACGGTCCAGTCTGAACCGCTCGGAGGGTACCGTAGTCAAGGAGGCTTCAAATATGGAAAAATTATTAGTGACAGGTGTGGCGGCCGATAAGAATACAGCCAGAATTTCTGTGATCGGCGTGGAGGACAGGCCGGGAATCGCTTTCCAGATCTTTGATACACTTGCGAAAAACAATATTAACGTAGATATCATCCTGCAGTCCGTAGGAAGAGAAGGAACAAAGGATATTTCCTTTACCGTGGCTTCAGACGATATGGAAGAGGCAATAAAAATTCTTGAAAAAAATAAAGAACGTCTGACGATCCAGCAGGTGACCTGGAATGAGGATGTGGCAAAGCTGTCCATCGTAGGAGCCGGAATGATGAGCAATCCGGGAGTAGCTGCAAAAATGTTTGAAGCATTGTACAGCAGCAGAGTCAATATTAACATGATCTCTACATCTGAAATCCGGATCACGGTCCTGGTGGCAAAGAACGATATTGAAAAAGCCATGAACGCCGTTCATGACGCATTTGCAATGGGAGATTAATCCGCAGAGCCTGCGGTGCTTTTGAGAAAACCGGCGACAATGGTTCGTCCGGTTTTTTTGCCGGAAGAGTCTAGAGTGACGATTCGATGCGGCTCAGATTGCTGTTGTGATATTTCCCGGAAAAGGTGACGTCTTCGCCGAACCAGTCCGGGGGAAGGAAAGAAAGTGCTTCTTCCTCTGTGGAGAATTCGACTTCTGCGAGAACGAGAGGAGCAAGGTCTCCTTCGAAGATATCCAGTTCCGCGGTAAGGTGTTCATCCAGAGGAATCATGAAGCGTTTTTTCTGGATCAGCCGTCCGTCGATTTTAGGGAGCAGATGATGATATGCTTCTTTTGTAAGCGGAAGATTGTACTCTTCCCGGGTCATCAGTCCCCCGGATTTATATGTAAGCTCATAGCGGTCGTTATCCCGGCGGATGCGGATCACCGGATTTGTATTCAGATATCCCTGTTCAATAATCCGGCAGGGGTAAGCGGTAAGATGCTCCGGCAGATGAAGGATCAGATATTTGCGTTCGATTTCCAAGGTAAATGCCTCCTGTCTTGTAATGTGATGGGGAGCGCCGATCTTTTAACTCCGGTATCATCATACAATAATTTACAATGGATGTAAACGATGGTAATATGGAAATATAAAATAAGGAGGATGATTAGGAATGAAAAAGGTAAGTGTAATACTGGCTGACGGATTTGAAGAAATTGAAGCTCTGACTGTCGTGGATCTCTTAAGAAGAGCCCAGATCTATGTGGGAACTGTGTCCGCGACAGATGAATATATTGTGCACGGTGCGCACGGCATCAATGTTCAGACGGAGGATTTGTTTGAAGAGGTAAATTTTGTGGAATCTGATATGATCGTCCTTCCGGGAGGTATGCCGGGGACTACAAATCTGAATGACCATGCGGGCGTGCGCAGAGTAGTGAAGGACTTTTATGAGGAAGGAAAATATGTGGCTGCGATCTGTGCGGCTCCGACCGTCCTGGCAAACCTGGGAATATTAAAAGGAAAAAGGATCACCTGCTTCCCCACGGTGGAGAATCAGATCCAGGGAGCAGTTATCACCCGGATGCCGGCTACTGTAGATGGGAATATCATCACAGGACGCGGTGCGGGTACAGCAATTGACTTTGCGCTGAAGCTGATCGATGCTTTGTCAGGTCCGGATAAGGCGCGTGAGATTGCAGAGGCTATCCTTTATCAGTAAAAAGATGAAAAATGATGGAAAATCCGGCCTTTTCCCGAAAAACAGGGGTGGATATTTGAGATTGTTTGTGTTATAATTTCGTGGTGAATGTAATGTAGTATGCCCTTTCCTGCGCTTACCGGCAGACAGGGATAGAATCAGGAGGAAATAAGTAGATGAGTTTACAGGTAGAAAAATTAGAAAAAAACATGGCGAAACTGACCATCGAGGTTTCTGCTGATGATTTAGAAAAAGCACTGCAGGGTGCATATATGAAGCAGAAGAACAAGATCAGCCTTCCGGGCTTCCGTAAAGGAAAGGTTCCGCGTCAGATGATCGAAAAGATGTACGGTGCAGAGATCTTCTATGATGACGCGGCGAATGCGCTGATTCCGAAGGCATATGCGGATGCTTATGATGAGTGCGAACTGGAGATCGTATCCAGACCGGATATCCAGGTTGTGCAGATCGAAAAAGGCAAACCGTTTATCTTTACGGCAGAAGTAGCTACCAAGCCGGAAGTTACACTTGGCGAGTATAAAGGACTGGAAGTAGATAAGGTATCTACGCGTGTGACACAGAAAGAAGTAGACGCAAAGATCCAGGAAGAGGCAGAGAAGAATGCAAGAACCGTTACGGTAACTGACCGCGGTGTGCAGGATGGAGATGAAATTATCCTGGACTTTGAAGGATTTGTAGATGGAGAAAGCTTTGAAGGCGGCAAGGGTGAAAATTATCCGCTGACCATTGGTTCCGGTTCCTTTATCCCGGGATTCGAGGATCAGCTGATCGGTGCCGAGGCTGAGAAAGAGCTGGAAGTAAAGGTTACTTTCCCGGAGGATTACCATGCAGAGGATCTGAAAGGCAAGGATGCAGTATTTAAGTGTACTGTACATGAGATCAAGGCGAAAGAACTGCCGGAGATCGACGACGAGTTTGCGGCAGAGGTTTCCGAGTTTGATACCCTGGATGAATATAAGGCAGACGTAAAGGCAAAGATTAAAGAAGAGAAAGCTTCTGAAGGAAGAAGAAAACAGGAAGATCAGGCAGTGGAGCAGGCGGTTAAAAATGCTTCCTATGAGATCCCGGATGCTATGATCGATACCCAGGCTTCTCAGATGGCAGACGAGTTTGCACAGAAAATCCAGTCACAGGGACTTACCATGGAGCAGTACTTCCAGTTTACTGGAATGACAGCAGAGAAGATGATGGAAGAATTACGTCCGCAGGCTTTAAAGAGAATTGAGACCCGTCTGGTGCTGGAGGCGATCGTAAAAGCAGAGAACATTGAGATCAGTGATGAGAAGCTGGACGAAGAGCTTCAGAAGATGGCGGACACCTATAAGATGGAATTGGATAAGATCAAAGAATTTATGGGTGAAAACGAGAAGAAGCAGATGAAGGAAGATATGGCTGTTCAGGAGGCGATTACCTTCCTCGTAGAAAATGCCACAGAGAAATAACATATGGAATTAAGCAACAGGAGGCGTGTATATGAGTTTAGTACCTTATGTCATTGAACAGACAAGCAGGGGAGAGCGCTCCTACGATATCTATTCAAGATTATTAAAAGACAGGATCATTTTTCTGGGAGAAGAAGTGGCAGATGTGTCGGCGAACATCGTTATGGCGCAGCTTCTCTTCCTGGAAGCCGAAGATCCGGAGAAGGATATCCATTTATACATCAACAGTCCGGGAGGATCTGTAACGGCAGGTATGGCGATCTACGACACCATGCAGTATATCAAGTGCGACGTGGAGACGATCTGTATGGGAATGGCGGCCAGCATGGGTGCGTTCCTTCTTGCAGGCGGTACCAAAGGAAAGCGTCTTGCACTGCCGAATGCGGAGATCATGATCCATCAGCCGTCAGGCGGGGCCCAGGGACAGGCAACTGAGATCCAGATTGCGGCAGAACATATCCTGCGGACCAGACAGAATCTGAATAAGATTCTTTCCGAGAATACCGGACAGCCGCTGGACGTGATCAGGATCGATACCGAGAGAGATAATTTTATGACTGCGGAAGAGGCGAAGGCATACGGTCTGATCGACGAAGTGATCTCACGCCGTTAGCAGGCAGTTTATTATGAGGTGAGAGTATGATAGGAAAGAACGACGATCAGATCAGGTGTTCGTTCTGTAATAAGACCCAGAGCCAGGTCCGGAAATTAATTGCCGGACCGAACGGGGCATACATCTGTGACGAATGTATTGATGTATGTACCGAGATTCTGGAAGAAGAATTTGAATATGACAATGGGAGATCCTGGAATCCGTTTTCAGACATTAATCTTCTGAAGCCGGAAGAGATCAAGGAATTCCTGGATGAGTATGTGATCGGTCAGGACGAGGCCAAGAAGGTGCTGTCCGTATCGGTCTACAACCACTATAAGCGTATCATGGCCGGGAAGGATCTGGGTGTGGAACTTGGCAAGAGTAATATCCTGATGCTGGGACCTACCGGCTGCGGGAAGACACTGCTGGCGCAGTCGCTTGCAAAGATCCTGAATGTTCCGTTTGCGATCGCAGATGCGACAGCATTGACGGAGGCCGGATATGTAGGAGAGGATGTGGAAAACATCCTTCTGAAGATCATCCAGGCCGCTGACGGCGACATCGAACGTGCGGAGTACGGGATCATCTATATCGACGAGATTGACAAGATTACAAGGAAGTCTGAAAATCCGTCTATTACCAGAGATGTATCCGGAGAGGGTGTTCAGCAGGCGCTGCTTAAGATTATTGAGGGTACGGTGGCAAATGTGCCTCCGCAGGGAGGACGCAAGCATCCGCACCAGGAGCTGATCCAGATCGATACTACGAACATCCTGTTTATCTGCGGAGGAGCTTTTGAAGGAATCGATAAGATCATAGAGAAGCGGATCGACCAGAAATCTATTGGATTCAATGTGGAGATCGCAGAGAAACATGAAGATGATATCGATAAGCTGCTGGAGCAGGTCCTGCCGCAGGATCTGGTCAAGTATGGACTGATACCGGAGCTGGTGGGACGCGTGCCGGTGGTCGTGTCTCTGGAAATGCTGGATAAGGAAGCCCTGATCCGTATTTTAACAGAGCCAAGAAATGCGATCACCAAGCAGTACCAGAAGATGCTGGAACTGGACGGCGTGGAGCTTACCTTTGATGATGAGGCACTGGAAGCCATTGCGGAGACTTCTCTCAAGAGGAAAACCGGTGCAAGAGGCTTAAGGGCGATCATGGAAAATGTCATGATGGATATCATGTATAAAGCTCCGTCTGATGAAACGCTGAAAGCGTGCCGGATCACAGAAGATGTCGTAAAAGGAGGGGGAGTTCCCCTTTTGGAGCATAACTCTGTCAGAAGTGAGAGTGCATAAAAAAACGAGGGCGGGTGCAAGGAAATTTGCGCCTGCCTTTTTATATCAAAGGAGAAAGATTCATGAGCAAAGAGACAAGAAGTCTGCCCATGGTGGCGCTCCGGGGACTGGCAGTCCTTCCGGAGATGGTGCGCCATTTTGACGTAAGCAGGGAGAAATCTCTGCTTGCCATTGAAGAAGCGGTACAAGGAGACCAGAAGATTTTTCTGGCTGCCCAGAAGGACATCGAGGTTGCAGATCCCGGGGCAGAAGATGTGTACCAGGTAGGCTGTATCGCCTCGATACGGCAGATCGTAAAGCTTCCAAAGAAGATCAGCCGTGTGCTTATTTCAGGAGAAGCAAGAGCGGTGATCAATACTATTGAATTTGAAGAGCCTTATCTGCGTGCCAATGTGACGGTGCTGCCGGATACGGACAGCCTGAGTGAAGAACTGCCGGCAGAAAAGGAAAAGCTGAGTGAAGAAGCTATGCTGAGAGGGCTTCGTGATGTATTTCGGGAGTATCTTGCAAAGGAGCCGAAGATTTCCAAAGAAATCGGCGCACAGCTGGAAGGAATCTCGGAATTAAAGCAGCTGGTAGATCTGGTGGCGGCGAATACCCCTTTTCCGTGGGAAGATACGCAGGAGCTTCTGGAAGAGAATGATCTGGCAAGACGTTATGAGCTTCTGGTATACAAGCTGGTAAAGGAAATCCAGGTCCTGAACGTCAAAGAAGAGATTCAGGCAAAGGTCAAAGAGCGGGTGGACCAGAACCAGAGAGAATACATTCTGCGTGAGGAAATGAAGTGGATTCGTGAGGAGCTGGGAGATGATAGCATGCTCTCAGACGCAGATGAGTTTCAGCAGGCTGCGGACGCTCTCAAGGCGCCGGAGGAGGTAAAGGAAAAGCTGAATAAGGAGATCAAGAGATTCCGGAATACCATGAACAGCCCGGCAGAGACAGGGGTGATCCGGACATATATTGAGTCGCTTCTGGAGATGCCCTGGGATCAGGTGTGCGAAGAGCATAAGGATATAGCTTATGCCAGCCGGATTCTGGACGAAGACCATTACGGGCTTACGAAGGTGAAGGAGCGGGTGTTGGAATTCCTGGCAGTCCGCGCACTCACCAAAAAGGGGGATACACCGATCCTTTGTCTGGTCGGACCTCCGGGAACCGGAAAGACGTCGATCGCCAAATCTCTGGCCCGGGCGCTTAAGAAGCCATATGTCAGGATTTCTCTTGGCGGTGTGAGAGATGAGGCTGAAATCCGCGGGCATCGCAGAACCTATGTAGGAGCCATGCCGGGGCGCATTGCATCAGGACTAAAACAGGCGGGAGTCAAAAATCCGCTGATGCTTCTGGATGAAATCGACAAGGTCAGCAATGACTATAAAGGAGATACATTTTCGGCGCTTCTGGAGGTGCTGGACAGTGAACAGAATAATCGGTTCCGGGACCATTATCTTGAGGTTCCGGTAGATCTTTCGGAAGTTTTGTTTGTGACGACGGCTAATACACTGCAGACGATCCCGCGTCCTCTTCTGGATCGAATGGAAGTCATTGAGGTGTCAAGCTATACGGAAAATGAAAAGATGCACATTGCGATGGAGCATCTGATCCCGAAACAGCTGGAACGGCACGGCCTTACGGAAGAAGAGCTGACCATCAGCAAAAAAGCGCTCTGGAAGATGGCAAGAAATTATACGAAGGAAGCAGGCGTGCGTCAGCTGGAGCGTAAGATTGGTGACATCTGCCGGAAAACCGCAAAAGAGATCCTGGAAGGCAAAAAGAAAAAAGTGCATGTCACAGAGAGAAACCTGGCCGCTTATCTGGGAAAAGAGCTGTATACCTATCAGATGGCCGGAGAATCTGATGAAGTGGGAATTGTCCGGGGACTGGCGTGGACCAGTGTGGGCGGAGATACACTGGAGATCGAGGTTAATATCATGCCGGGAGAGGGAGAAATCCTTCTGACCGGACAGATGGGAGATGTCATGAAAGAATCCGCAAGAACCGGTATCAGTTATATCCGTTCTGTGAGTAAAAAGCACCGGATCGCGGAAGACTTCTTTAAAGAGCATGATGTACATATTCATATCCCGGAGGGAGCGGTTCCTAAAGACGGTCCTTCTGCGGGAATCACGATGGCAACAGCGATGTTTTCAGCTATAACAGGAAAGAAAGTGCGCTCTGACGTGGCTATGACAGGAGAAATTACCCTGCGCGGAAGGGTGCTTCCCATCGGAGGCCTGAAGGAAAAACTGCTGGCTGCAAAAAATGCCGGGATCAAGACAGTTCTGGTGCCAAAGGAAAATGAGGTGGATGTGGAAGAGATTTCTTCTGAGATTACCAGAGGCCTCCAGATCATCTTTGTGTCCCATATGGAAGAAGTGCTGAAACAGGCGTTGTCGAAACCGAAAAGGAGGAACCTATGATCATCAAATCAGTGAATCTGGAAACAGTCTGCGGGATCACCAGTGTCCTGCCGGAAAATACCCGGCCGGAGATCGCGTTCGCAGGGAAGTCCAACGTGGGGAAGTCTTCTCTGATCAACGCTCTGATGAACCGGAAATCCTATGCCAGGATTTCGGCCACGCCGGGGAAGACGCAGACGATCAATTTTTATAATATCAATGAAGAGCTGTATCTGGTGGATCTGCCAGGCTACGGATACGCAAAGGTATCGGAACAGGAAAAGGAAAAATGGGGACAGCTGATCGAGCGCTATCTCCATGGATCCTCCCAGCTGAAGGCGGTGTTCCTGCTGGTGGATATCCGACATGAACCGTCCGCCAATGATAAAATGATGTATGAGTGGGTAGTATCTCAGGGCTATCATCCGATCATCATTGCCACAAAGCTTGACAAGATCAAGAGAAGTCAGGTAGATAAGCATCTGAAAATGCTGCGGACAGGCCTTTCACTGGTGCCGGGGACAAAGATCATCCCATTCTCATCAATGACAAAACAGGGGAGAGATGAGATCTGGGAGCTGGTAGAAACGGAATATCTGTAAGAAAAATATAAAGAGGTGGAGTTATATCAATGGAGACGAATTTCAGAGAACAGTTAGGTGACAACCGGCCTCTGTGGAAGGTGGCGGTCAGTCTGGCCGTCAGCCTGGTCGGAACAATTCTGTTTGTGTATGTAGGCGTCCGTCTGCTGGCCTTTTTCATGCCGTTTGTAGTTGGATGGTTTATAGCCTATATTGCGAGTCCGCTGGTCAACTGGCTGGAAAAACGGCTGAAGCTGGTAAAAAAATTAGGATCGGCACTGATCATCATTCTGGTGCTGGCTGCTCTGGTCTTTGTGATATATTTTATCGTAAGCAGGATGTGGAGGGAAATCTCTTCCCTGACTCGGAATATGCCTGCTATGTATGCGGATCTGGAGCAGGTGATGGATGATATCGGACAGAATCTGAACGGCCTTTTTCAGATGCTGCCTGCAGGGATCCAGAATGGCTGGAGAGAGATGATGGGAAATCTGGATCAGTCCATTGGTAATATGATGGGGAATCTAAGTGAACCGACCGTGACAGCGGCTGGAAATGTGGCAAAAAGGATCCCGACCTGGCTTGTCAGCACCATCGTAACGATCATTTCAGCATATTTCTTCATCGCAGAGAGGGAAGATCTGATCGTATGGGCAAAAAAAGTAGCGCCGGACCCGCTGGTACACCGGATGAGCATGGTGATGTCAAATCTGAAATATGCAGTAGGGGGCTACTTTAAAGCGCAGTTTAAGATCATGTTCGTTGTTTATGTACTGTTAGTGATCGGCTTTGCAATCCTGAATGTACGTTTTTCTTTCCTGCTGGCATTGATCATCGCATTCCTGGATTTCCTGCCGTTTTTCGGGACAGGCACCGCACTGATCCCATGGGCGGCTTATCAGTTGATAGCCGGGGACTATCGGATGCTGATCGGGCTTCTGATCCTCTATGGAGTGACCCAGCTGGTGCGCCAGCTGATACAGCCTAAGCTGGTGGGGGACAGCATGGGGCTTCGCCCGCTTCCCACCCTGGCGCTTTTGTTTATCGGTTATAAAGTGGGAAGTGTGCTGGGTATGATCTTTGCCGTTCCTATTGGCATGATCATTATCAACCTTTATAAAGCGGGTGCGTTTGATTACATCCTGGATGATGTGAAAATACTGGCAGAGGGAGTCCTTAGTCTCAGGGAAAAAGAATAAAAAACAGATTGTGCTCTGTTTTTGTTGACAATTGAAAAATATGAGCTATAATAGAAAGCATCTTCTGGCAGAGTATTCTGCCAGGAGAGCTTTCTATTTTTTTCTGACGGGTATGGTCAGACGAGGGGTGTTCTTAATCATATGTTTTACGAGATTAAAGGAGAGTGGAGATTATGAACACATTAGTAATTGTACTGATCGCGGCAGTCTGCCTCTTTGCGGCATATGTACTGTATGGCAGATGGCTTGCGAAAAAATGGGGGATAGACCCGAAAGCAAAGACACCGGCTGTTATACATAATGACGGGCAGGACTATGTGCCGACGGACGGGTGGACCGTATTTGCACATCAGTTCTCATCTATTGCAGGTGCCGGGCCGGTTACCGGTGCGATCCAGGCGGCCGCCTTTGGCTGGCTACCGGTTCTTTTGTGGATCATCCTGGGGGGCATCTTTTTTGGAGCTGTTACTGACTTTGGGGCGCTGTATGCCAGTGTTAAAAATGACGGGAAATCCATGGGGCTTCTGATAGAGAAGTATATTGGAAAAACAGGAAGGAAGCTGTTCCTGGGATTCTGCTGGCTGTTCTGCCTGATCGTAATTGCCGCATTTGCGGATATGGTGGCAGATACGTTTAATGCATATGTTGTGACAGACGGTGTACAGACACTTGCTGAGAATGCAAAGATCAACGGCGCTGCAGGTAGTATTTCGCTGTTTTTCATTCTGTTTGCAGTGGTATTTGGGGTCGTACAGCACAAAATTAAACTGACCGGATGGAAGGAAGTTGTGTTTGGCCTGCTCTGCACCGTACTGGCGTTTGTTTTCGGTATGAATTTTCCAGTAATTCTCGGGAAAGAGATGTGGGTATATATTGCATTTATCTACATCTTTCTGGCGGCAGTCCTTCCGATGTGGTTTGTGATGCAGCCAAGAGACTATATGTCTACCTTTATGTTTATCGGGATGATCGCCGGAGCAGTCCTTGGACTGGTCTTTGCACATCCGACGATGAACCTTCCGGCATTTACAGGGTTTCAGAATGAAGGACTGGGGACATTATTCCCGATCTTGTTTGTTACGGTGGCCTGCGGAGCGGTTTCCGGATTCCACAGCCTTGTTTCATCAGGAACCTCCTCTAAGACAGTATCGAATGAAAAAGATATGCTTAAAGTAGGATATGGGGCAATGGTGCTGGAAAGCCTGCTTGCGGTTATCGCACTGTGCGTTGCCGGGGCCGCGGCTGGAGCTGACGGAACGGCAGCAGTGGGGACTCCGTTCCAGATCTTTTCTTCCGGCGTGGCAGGATTTCTGGAGATGTTCGGGATTCCGGTATATGTAGCACAGAGCTTTATGACTATGTGTGTGTCTGCGCTGGCGTTTACCACGCTGGATTCGGTTGCCAGGATTGGCCGGATGTCTTTCCAGGAATTGTTCAGTATAGATGATATGGAACATGCGGAAGGATGGAGAAAGGTTCTCTGCAATAAATATTTTGCCACGTTGATCACACTGGTGTTTGGATATATTCTGACACAGGTTGGTTATTCGAATATCTGGCCGCTGTTTGGAAGTGCCAACCAGCTGCTGAGCGCATTGGTGCTGATCACACTTTGTGTATTCTTAAAAGTGACCGGAAGGGAGCTGAAGACACTGGTACCTCCGTTCGTGATCATGCTGGTGGTAACATTCTCGGCACTGATCCAGAGGTTTATTGCGCTGGTTCAGGCTTTCTCAGCCGGAACAGGTGTGTTTATGGTGGAAGGCCTGCAGCTGATCGTGGCTGTGCTTCTGATGATCCTGGGCGTAACTATCGTATATACCTCCGGAAAGGAACTGATCCGGAAGAAAGCGGGAGAGCCGGCTGTATAAAGAGGTGCCCGACACAGTAATATAATTTGAAGTGAAAAGATACAGGACAGGCGGGATGCTGTCCTGTATTTTCTTTTGGAGAAGGATTTGCTATACTTGAGAAGAGACAAGCTTATCTTGCGAAAATCGATAGATATGTGCGGGGCGAGAGAAGTTTCGCTTGACTGTAAAGTGGCTTGACAGCTTATTTTGTATCCAGAAAGTGTATAGGCAGACTAGTATGTGGTATACGGGAAGGCGCTGCAGAACAGGAGGGGGAGGAAAATGACGATCAGGGAAATCGAAGAGCTATCCGGGATGCCCCGTGCGAATATCCGGTTTTACGAGGCGGAAGGATTATTAAGACCGGACCGTGATACGAATGGCTACCGTAATTATTCAGAAGAGGATCTTAGGATTCTGCAAAAGATCCGGCTTTTGAGAGCGTTGCATGTGAGCCTGGAGAATATCCGGCAGGTGGCTTCCGGAAAACGGCATTTGGAGGATGTGCTGAACTTTCATCTGCGCGCCCTAAGAGATCAGGAGGAAGATCACAGGAGTTCCAGGGAAATCTGTGAAAAGCTGTGTGTGGAACAGGCTGAGTTTGCTTCTTTTGACGCGGTCCCTTATCTGGATCTGCTGGAGAAGGACCCTGCCGGAGAGGATATTGGCTTTGAAAAATACGGATCTGATGCAGCGTATCCGTGGCAGAGGTTTTTTGCAAGAGAGCTGGATCTGAGTATTTACGGCCTGATCTGGAGTTGTTTCCTGTCGCTGGGGATGCATGTGAATATAAGAGAGTTGTCTGTGGGAATGATGATCTTAGGGATTGTGATGCAGATCCTGCTTCTGATTTTGGTGGAACCTTTTCTGCTCTGCTTAACTGGGACGACGCCTGGAAAGTGCCTGTTTGGATTTCGGGTGGCGGCGACTGAGGGACGGCGTCTTACCTGGAGGGAAGCGCTTGGCCGTACCTGGCAGGTACTGAAGCAGGGATACGGACTTCAGATTCCTATATATGAATGGATCTGCCTGTATCGGTCTTATCAGGCCTGCAAGGCCGGAAAGCTTCTGGGATGGGAAGAGGAGTCCCGGATAACGAAGAGCAGCTGTCGCCTTCCTGTCCGTGGAATCTTATATGTGGCGGTATCAGCATTTCTTGCAGCTGCCGGATTTTTTATCTGGCAGGCAGGAGCTATCCCGCAAAACAGAGGAGAGCTTACCCGGAGAGAATTCTGCGAGAACTACAATCAGATGCAGGAGTATTACGGAATCCACAGGCCGGTCAATCTGCCGGATACTCCGCTTTATCAATCAGTGGCACATCCAATGGTTTTAGACGAGAAGGGAGAATGGCAGGAACTCCCCGGGATTTCCCAGAACTTTGGCGGGGGATATTCTGCGCTTCCGGTTCTTGAGTTCAAGGAAGAACAGGGAAAAGTCAGGGAAATCCAGTTTTCACTCGCCTATGAAAATGAAAATGTTACAGTGACCTCCTACGGAGATTTTATGGCGCTGGCCGCACTTTCTTTTATCTGTGCACAGGAAGAATATTCCATTGTCCGGAATCCGCCGCAGGAAATCTATCGTGAAGTGCGGGCAAACGCCGACCAGTTTCAGGATTTCACAGTCTCAGCGGCAGGATGTGTTGTGGAGTGTCAGGTGGAGGAAACTGGTTACAGCTGGGCAGAGGGCGGAGAGGTGCGGACTCCGGTGTATGGAGAAGCCTCTTCCTATTGGCTTGAGTTTTCTGTCAGAAAGCTGTAAAGATCACTTATAAGCAGCATTGACAGGGAATAGGAGATAAGATAGAATGGAGAAAGAACATTTGTTCCCAGGAGCAAAGCGGGAAAGAGGTAAAATGGATGCAGGAATCGAATTTACTAATGTATACGACAGAAGACGGTTTAACAAAAATCGAGGCGACTTTTGTTAACGATACGGTATGGCTTTCTGTCGAGCAAATGGCTGAATTGTTTCAAAGAGATAGAAGTGTCATTGGAAAGCATATACGTAATATATTTAAAGAGGGGGAACTGAAAAAGGAATCAGTATGGGCAAAATTTGCCCATACTGCCGATGATGGGAAAACCTATCAGGTGGATTACTATAATCTAGACGTGATTATATCTGTGGGGTATAGAGTAAAATCTTTACGTGGTACCCAGTTTAGAATTTGGGCAACGAATATTTTGAAAGAATATATGCAAAAAGGCTTTGCTTTAGATGATGACCGGTTAAAACGCTTAGGGGGTGGAAACTATTTTGATGAATTATTAGAACGTATTCGTGATATTCGGTCATCAGAAAAGGTTTTTTGGAGAAAAGTGTTGGAGATTTATGCAACTAGTATTGATTATGATCCAAGAGCAGAAAGTTCGATTCTTTTCTTTAAACAGGTGCAGAACAAAATGCATTGGGCTGCACATAAGCATACAGCTGCAGAAGTGATATATCAAAGAGCGGATGCTGAGAAAGAACATATGGGATTAACTTCCTGGCAGGGGAAATCCATAAAGAGAGCAGATGTGGAAATCGCAAAAAACTATTTGAATAAAGATGAATTGGATGCATTAAATAAAATTGTTACCGCTTATTTGGATATTGCGGAGGTACATGCATTAAATCATGAGCCTATGTATATGAAAGACTGGCTGGAAACCATAGATGACTACTTGAAAATGACAAGAAGAGATATACTTAAGACTAAAGGGGCTGTTACACATAAGCAAGCATTAGAAAAAGCTCATAGTGAGTATGAAAAATATAAGAAAAAACAAGAAGACACATTATCACCAGTAGAACAGGCGTTTATTGAGAGTATAGGTAAATTGAGAAAAATAGAAGAGAAATATTAAAACTGGAATTAGGGAAACGAGGTTTCCCTAATTGATAGCAAGTTGTAATTTTGGGGGAGGAATAATGCATAATGAAGAAAAAACTTTTCGTTTTTCCATGAGAAAGCCATTTAAATATAAAAATTTTTTAGAAGAAAAAGAAAGAGGGAAATGATTAATCGCAATAGAAGGCTTGAAATCTTATCGCACGTCCAACCGTCGGTGCAGAAATCGAAGAATTGGCGATTCCCTAAAAGAATTGCATTTGACCGAGGGAAGAAATACCGGATTTCAGAATGTGCCAAAAAAGGAGCCAAAAAAGGAGCCGAAAAAGAGCTGAAAAAGGGAGCTGAAAGAAAACAGATAATGCTAGAACTTTTGTCTGAATATCTAATCATGACTCAAACAGACCTCATAGATAAATGGGAATTAACCAGAAAGCAGATTCAAACGGATATTAAGGAATTGAGAAATGAAGGCATTTTAGAACGCAAAGGCTCTAATAGAAATGGCTATTGGATTATAAAAAGAATGGATTAATCATTAACAAATAGAAGGATAAATCATCATGGATCATTTTGAATTAGTATCAGAATACAAACCAACCGGCGACCAGCCCCAGGCGATCGAGGCTTTAGTCAAAGGTTTTAAGGAAGGAAACCAGTGCGAGACCCTTTTAGGTGTCACTGGCTCCGGTAAAACCTTCACGATGGCAAATGTCATCCAGCAACTGAATAAACCGACGCTTATCATTGCTCATAACAAAACTCTGGCGGCACAGCTCTACGGCGAGTTCAAGGAATTCTTCCCGAACAATGCCGTAGAGTATTTCGTCTCCTAGTGTGCCGGAGCCGGAAAATGGGGGATATCTGGTGTTATTTGGCTCTGATTTGTCCATATTTTGTGGAGGGAACAGGATGGAATAGACTAGATGATATCATGTGGACAAAAAGATTTTGTGACTTTTTGCAGGGAGAATTCGTAATAAGAAAGAGGTAATATAAAATGAAATATAATTCTGGAGAAGCACGCAGACCGGCTGTATTTGTAAGTTCTACTTGTTATGATTTAAAGCAAATAAGACAGGATATAAGAGATTTTATAGAAGACGATTTAGGATATGAGGCTATATTATCGGAATATGATTCCTTTCCTATTGATCCCGACAAGGATACTATTAACAATTGTCTCAGAGTAGTAGAGCAAAGAGCTGATATAATGGTGCTCATCGTTGGCGGAAGATATGGATATATAACAGATCATGGAAATAAATCAATTACTAATTTAGAATATTTAAGGGCAAAATCAAAAGGTATTCCAATATTTGTTTTCGTAGATAGAAAAGTTATAGATATTCTTCCAATATGGAAAAAAAATAAAACAGCAGATTTTTCAAATGTTGTGGATTCTTCTAAAATCTTTGAGTTCGTTGATTTATTAAGGAATAAAGACAGCAACTGGGTTCACGAGTTTAATACGGGAAAAGATATTAAAAATTGCCTAAAAAAACAACTGGCATATCTAGTTAATGATAGTTTATATTAAGACGTCGTTTAAATAAAGAAGGGGTATCATTTAAAATATTACAATACTCAGGAAAAGTATTTGAATTATCTATTGAAAAACCGGATTTTTGGGAATATCTTCTATTTGCCGCAGCACTGAAAGATAATATCGAAAAACTGGATGATTTACGATATGATATGAAATATGGTATTTCTTTTGAGAAAACTGTTCAATATAGTGAACCTCAAGAAATTTTAGATTTTGTAGAATTGAAATGTAATGAACTAATTAATAGGAGCAGGTTACTTGGTATAGTGATCAATAAAGCATTTCAAGAAGCCATTGGAGAACCTGGGAAACCGGGAAATGCAGAATATATAATTTATGTGGCAGAAAAATTAATTGAAGTATATAAAAGTATTCATATGTGGTCTTTAGAATTTAAGAATATTGTTGTGCCAGAGGTATTTCAGAAATTGCTTGATTATGCTTCGGAGTTAAGTAAATCTATTATTGAAGATATTGAACATTTTATTGAGGATTATGATAAGAGAATAAATGAAGCGGTTAATGGATTAGAAGAAAGCTCTAAAAAGGAGAGTTTGTCATTTTCGCTTACTTTACGAAGTCCAGATATGACTAAAATCGATTCAGAAATTCATCGATTATTGAGTTTGTTGTCAACAGAAAATATTCAATCTGGTATGAGTTAAAAAAGAATTTATGAAAAAAAGAGTAAAATTATGGAAAAGAATTTCTCCGAGATTCAAAAATACTAAGCCATTTAGTCCTCAATTATATTCTCCACGTGAAAAGGTGCAAAATTATATCTGGATTTTTAAAATTGGGGATCCAGATGACAAACCATCTGTACCACACGGACATGCAAAGGATGTGGGATATAGATTGGATGTTTGGACTGGGAACATTTATCCCGCAGGAAAAGAAAGAAAAAATAGTATAGGCAAACTAAAGAAAAAGGAACTTCGTAAATTATATGCTGATCAGGGGTTTATAGACTTTGCAAAGAAGCAAATTGAATGGTATAGAGAAACATATCCACATATTAATTTTTATGTTCCAGAGTGGTTTGTGTTAAAGAGTGAACAACCGAAATTAATTGTAAAGTCTAAAGAAAAGCAAAGTAGTACATTTATATTTATAGGAAAGGCTTTTATCAATCAATATAGTTCACACATAGTAAGATATACAAACACGAAACCAGGCCAATAATAATTCAGAATACAGAAATTACATAGCCGGAAGGTTTTCAATTTACGAAAATTTTCCGGCTTTTTTCATGCCCATTTTTATACATAGCCATTTCCCTACACAGGAAGATGGCTATTAAATTTTTAGGAAAGGAGGAAACCGTTATGGCGAATTGCAAAGTGATTGCGATTGCCAACCAGAAAGGCGGAACAGGGAAAACCACTACCACCGTCAATTTAGGGATCGGACTTGCCAGAGAAGGGAAAAAGGTTTTTCTGGTGGACGCTGATCCACAGGGCGATCTGACAACCTCACTGGGATGGCCGGAGCAGGATAATCTTTCTGTGACACTTGCCACACAGTTAGAGGGGATTGTGGCTGACCGGGAAATGGATAGCCACGCCGGGATTTTACACCATGAAGAAGGCGTCGATCTGATCCCGTCCAATATTGAACTGGCAGGACTGGAAGTTATGCTTGTCAATGCCATGAGCCGGGAACTCACTCTGAAAAACTATCTCAATGAAGTGAAAAGAGGATACGACTATGTGCTGATTGACTGTATGCCGAGTTTAGGTATGCTGACGATTAATGCACTGGCAGCGTCTGACAGTGTGATTGTACCGGTACAGGCCCAGTATCTTCCAGCAAAGGGAATGACACAGCTCATGAAAACAATCGGTAAGGTACAAAGACAGATCAATCCGGCGTTGAAGGTGGATGGTGTTCTTTTGACACTTGCGGATATGCGGACCAATCTGGCTCGTGTGACCGCAGAGAGTATCCGGCAGAATTACGGGAGAATGGTTAAGGTTTATCAGACTGTCATTCCGGTTGGCGTGAAAGCAGCGGAAACAAGTGCCGCAGGACAGAGCATTTACAGCTATGACAAAAACAGTACAGTAGCAAAAGCCTATGCGTCATTTACAAGGGAGGTGGTACGGGATGGCGAAAGGCAGAGAAATAAAACTGCCCCTTCCCGCAGCAGATGATCTGTTCAGTACGCAGGAGGAACGTGACGAGGCGAAACGGGAGTTTATCGCAGATATTCCTCTGACAGAGATCAGCGACTTTCCTGACCATCCGTATAAGGTAAAGCAGGATGAAAGTATGCTGGAGCTGGCGGCAAGTATCCGGGAAAAAGGCGTGGTCAATCCTGCTCTGGTGCGCCCGAAACCGGAAGGCGGTTATGAAATGGTGGCAGGACACCGGAGAAAATTCGCCAGTGAGCTTGCCGGGAAAACGAATATGCCCTGTATTGTGCGAAATCTGACAGATGACGAGGCTACGATCATCATGGTGGACTCGAACCTGCAAAGGGAGAAAGTCTTACCGTCAGAAAAAGCCTTTGCCTATAAGATGAAACTGGACGCAATGAAACGGCAAGGACAACGGACAGACTTAACTTCTACCCCAGTGGAGCAGAAGTTATCAAAGTATTCAGTTGAGATTTTAGGAGAGGTTGTTGGAGAAAGTAGAAGTCAAATACAAAGATATATCCGCCTAACCGAACTCATTCCACCTATTCTGGATATGGTGGATGAGGGAAAGATTGCCATGCGTCCGGCAGTAGAGCTGTCTTACCTGCCGAAAGAGCAACAGCAGATACTTTTTGACACCATGGAACTGGAAGATTGTACCCCCAGCCACGCACAGGCAATCAAAATGCGGAAGTTTGCGGAGGCGGGAAAGCTGAATGAAGATGTGATCCTGTCGATTATGACTGAGGAAAAGCCGAACCAGGTGGAGCAGTTTAAAATCCCGAAAAAGAGGATTGACAAATATTTCTCTCCGGGAACTACGCCAAAGCAGATGGAGGACACGATCATTAAGGCACTGGAACTGTACCGCAGACGGGAGAGAGGACGGGAGAGATAAGAGGACACCAGGGGGAAAGTGGGTTCCTATGTGGCTTTCCAGTTTTCCCGATTTTCTGGTTTCCCCTCCCCACACCCTACCCCTTCCGGATTACCAGCAGTTTACCAGCCGAAAAAAGAATAAGGAGCCGGTGGCTATCCACATTCCGCCGGATCAGTACCCAGCCCTGCCAGCAAGCAGGGATTTTTTTATGTGGGCCGAAAGGCTCAGAAATGGAGGAGAATGAAGTGAAGAAAATCAAACAGTTATTCAGGAAAGGAGTCGCATTGGCACTGGCGGCGGTCACGACACTGTCCGTCCTTCCGGCTGCCACGGTATCGGCTGCGTCCCAGCGGGCAACGATCACATTCGCTTACTGCTATGACGGGAACGGGAATACCATCCGTTATCAGCAGACGGCGTCTCATAACGGAATTACGTTCAGCCATGCGGGAGAGGCCAGAACCCGGATCTATGCAGACGGGGATAATGCCTACTGTATCGAGCCGGGAATCTCCCTGCATACCGGGAACACACTGGAGAAGGACGCTTCTGTGGTGTGGAACAACTTAGGAAAGGCGAAACAGGACGCTGTAAATCTTGCCCTGCTGTATGGCGCGCAGGGCAGCATGGGCAGTCTGTCTGGCACGGAAGATGAGAAAGTCCTTGCGACACAGATGGTCATCTGGGAGATCGTGACCGGGTGCAGGAATGCCAGCGCCCCGTATGCTCAGACGGACGCCAAATTTTATAACAGCCTTTGCGTAGGCGGGGCGAACAGCGGGATAGCGGGGGCCTATCAGCAGATAATTTCCGGTATGGTCAGCCACGGAACCATCCCCAGCTTTGCGTCCGGAAGTACAGACAGCGCCCCCCAGGAACTGAAATGGGACGGCAAACAGTATGTGCTGAAACTGACAGACAGCAACGGCGTTCTGTCAAAATTCAATTTCACATCATCCAACAGTGATGTGAAACTCAGCACGTCCGGAAATACACTGACCATCACATCCAGTAAAGCGATTGCCGGGAACGTGCAGTTATCCGCAACCAAGAAGATCCCCACCGTGAGCAGCAGCGCCAAGCTGATCGCCTATGGAGATCCGTCTTTACAGGATATTGTCACGGGCGTGGAGAATACCGCAGCCGTGAAAGCATATCTGAATGTGAAAATCCCTTATGGGCATATCCAGATTGTGAAAACTTCCGAGGACGGTGTGGTGGCCGGATTGAAATTCCAGATCACGGGAAACGGGATTGACCAGACCGTTACCACCGGAGAGGATGGAACGATCAAGGTGGAGAACCTTCAGCCGGGAACCTATACGGTAACGGAGCTGACGGAGAACCGGTATGAACCGCAGAAAGCGCAGACAGTGGAGGTCAAAGGCGGGGAAACCGCTGCGGTGGATTTTTCCAATATCCTCAAGCGTGGAGATTTGAAAGTGACCAAGACTTCTGAGGACGGCCTGGTGGAAGGCATGAAGTTCCATCTCTACGGAACCTCTCTTTCCGGTATTCCGGTGGATGAGTATGCGGTTACGGACAGCGCAGGTGTTGCCATGTTTTCTGATATTCTGATCTCCGGCGATACGCCCTATACGCTGGAGGAAGTGGAGACAGCAGACCGGTATGTGGTTCCGGCGGACCAGAGCGTGACGGTCAACTGGAATGAAGTGACCAACGCTACCGTCCATAACGTGCTGAAAAAGTTCCGGGTAACCGTCGCAAAGACAGACCGGGAGACAGGAACCCCGCAGGGAGACGCTACGCTGGCAGGCGCAGTATACGGGATTTATGACGGGGATACGCTGATCGACACTTACACCACAGACGGCAACGGCAGTTTTACCACGAAATATTATGTGTGTGGAGACAACTGGACAATCCGGGAGATCAGCCCGTCCGAAGGGTATCTGCTGGATGAGACTTCCTACCATGTGGGAGCGGAGGCAACCCTTTATACGGTAGAGCTGAACGATACTTCCAATGATGTGACGGAACAGGTTATCAAGGGAAGAATTTCTATCATCAAGCACACGGATGACGGAAGTACGCAGATCGAAACACCGGAGGAAGGCGCAGAGTTCCAAGTGTATTTAAAGAGTGCAGGCAACTATGACAGCGCAAAGGACAGCGAGCGGGATACGCTGGTGTGTGATGAGAACGGATATGCCGAGACGAAAGACCTGCCTTATGGCATTTATACGGTACACCAGACAAAAGGCTGGGAAGGCCGGGAGATGATCGGAGACTTTGATGTGTATATCAGCAGTGACGGAGAAGTTTACCGCTACCTCATCAACAACCGCCTGTTTGAATCCTATATCAAAGTAGTCAAGAAAGACGCAGAAACGGGAAACACCATCCCCCTTGCGGGAGCCGGGTTCCAGATCTATGACGAATCCGGGAACCTTGTGACCATGCAGTATACCTATCCGGAAGTCACAAAGCTGGATACTTTCTATACCGGAAGTGACGGTTATCTGATCACACCGGAGGTACTGCCTTATGGAAATTACACATTAGTGGAGGTACAGGCTCCTTATGGGTATGTACTGGACAGTACGCCGGTTCCATTTACAGTATCTGAGGAACAGTCCGGGGAGGACAGCGGAGTGACTGTGATCACGGTGGAAAAAGAGGATATGCCGCAGAAAGGCAAGATCCTTGTGAGCAAAACCGGCGAGGAATTTTCTTCTGTGCAGGTGTCCGGAGACGGTGTGGTGGACAAAGACGGGAACCTTGCGGAAGGCGAGAATATTTACACGCCTGTTTATGCAGTAACCGGGCAGGCCGGGGCGGTATATGAAGTGATCGCCGCCGAGGACATTGTGACGCCGGACGGAACCGTGCGGGCAAACGCCGGGGATGTGGTGGATACCATTACCACAGATGAGGAAGGCAAGGCAGAGACAAAAGAACTGTATCTGGGAAAATACCAGATCGTGGAAAAGACAGCGCCGGACGGTCTGGTGCTGAATACAGAAACCCATGAGGTGGAGCTGACCTATGCCGGACAGGAGGTATCTGTAACAGAAGCGGACACCGCTTTCTATAATGAGCGGCAGAAAGTGACGGTTGACCTCACAAAGACACTGGAACAGGATGAGATCTTTGGAATCGGAAATGCGGGAGAAATCCAGAACGTAGCCTTTGGACTGTATGCCGCAGAGGATCTGACAGCAGCGGACGGTTCCGTGATCCCGGCGGACGGTCTGATCGAGATCGTGTTCTGCAGTGCAGAGGGAACCGCCGCATTTCACACAGACCTGCCGTTTGGCAAGTATTATGTGAAAGAAGTTGCCACGGATCAGCATTATCTTTTGTCAGAAGAAACCTATCCTGTGGACTTTACCTACCAGGGGCAGGATACCGCTGTTGTCCATATTTCTGCAAATGAGGGAAATGCCATTGAGAATGAACTGATCCGGGGAAAAATCTCCGGACGGAAAGTAGATACGGACGGGGAGGCACTGGAAGGCGCAACAATCGGTCTGTTTTCCGCAGGTGCAGAAGAATTTACGGAAGAAACCGCCTTAATGGTAACAACTTCTGATGAGGACGGAGCCTTTGCATTTGAGGATGTACCCTTTGGCAGATGGATCGTCCGGGAGATTGCAAGCCCGGAAGGATATGTGCTGAATGAGGCCCTCCACTATGTATCGGTTACGGAAGATGAGGAAGTGATCGAGGTGGAGCTGATTAACAAACTCATTGAGGGCAGTGTCCGTCTTACAAAAGTGGACGCAGAATATCCGGCGAACAAGCTGACGGGCGCTGTATTTGAGCTGTATGAGGATACGGACAAAGACCAGAAACTGACCGAAAAGGATGAACTTGTGGGAGAAATCCCGGAAATCTCAGAAGGCATTTACCAGACGGACGGTCTGCTCTACGGAGGATATTTTGTGAAAGAAAAGACTGCCCCGGAAGGCTTTAAGCTGGATGAGAACGCCTATTACTTTGAGATCAGCGAGGACGGAAAGATTGTAGATGTGGAAAATGAGGCGGGCATTGGCTTTATAAATCAGCCGATTACCGGGAAACTGGAACTGACCAAGACAGATGTTGCGGATGGGAAACCTCTTCCAAACGCCGGATTCCGCATTAAGGACGAAGATGGAAATATCGTTGCCACAGGCGTAACAGATGAGAACGGGATCGCCATCTTTACTCTGCGGTATGGAAAATACACCTATCAGGAGTACAATGCGCCGGAAGGCTATGAGATTGATGAGTCCGAATACGCCTTTGAGATCAAGGAGGACGGACAGATCGTAAAGGCTACTATGACCAATGAAAAGATCCCGGAGGAATTGATTACGACACCAAAGACCGGGGATGACAGCAGACCGGGCCTGTGGATCGGGTTATCTGCCCTGTCCGGAGCAGGTGTGGCAGTCTTTGGTATTCTGACCGCAGTGAAAATGAGAAAAAGGAAGGGGGAAGATAAAGCATGAACGCAAAGATGTGGATCACGGTCATTTTAGTGGTATTTATCGCAGGGGCATTGATCTGGCTGAATCTGCGGAACCGTAAGAAATAGACAGAATGTGACAGGAGGCGGCGGTCAGCCGCCTCTTTACATACCGGACGAAAGGAGGTGTAAAAGTTGGCACAGATCAACCATAAGGCTGTCCGTTCCCTCTCAAAGCTGATGGAGGCGGGATTTGACAGTGAAAAAACAGTCTTAAATATGACAATGGATGATATTTTGTCTCTGCCGGGGATCACAGTGGCAGAAATCGGGATGATCAATGAGATCCAGAAAGCAGTAAAAGCCGGGAAATTTATCACATTTTTGGGAGGAGGGGAGATATGAGCAGTGGAAACATGATCTGCTTTACAGACAGCCGGGAAACCCCGCTTTTTTCTCTCTCAGACAGTTCTTTTCTGCGTCTGGAGTATGACAACGGGGATTGCTCCTGCGCTTTCTGTCGTTACCACAGTGAGGAACAGGTGGAAATAGATGGAAAGTGCAGGAATATCCGTCAGTTTGCAAAGCAGATGGAGAAGAATGGAATCCGGTATCGGCCCATGAGTGAGAAAAAGAGGAAAGGAGTCAGAACACATGGCAAGATATAACGCAATGGAAGAAACCTTTACAGAAGTCCGGGTGTTAGGGAAACCAGCCCTTTTTCATGATCTGAGGATTGACCGGAGTACCGTACCAAAAGGGCTGTATTTATATGAAGTGCGGCATGATGATGAAGGGTGGGGAGATCCGGTGCAGATTGCAAAGGGGATCATGGTCAATCATTTTGGCTCTATTATTACCCGTGAACCCATCAGACTGCCACCACACGGGTATTTAGATATTGATCCAGAAAAGGACTGGGATTTTTGTGATGGAGATTGCCGCACAGTCCGGGAGTTTATGGAAAAATACCCACCTGCCCGGCAGAAGGAAAAAGAACAGGAACGATAGGAGGACAGAGTTGTGGCAAAGAAGAAATATGATCTGATCACAGACCTCTATGCTGAGGCGGTCAAGGAAGTAACTGCCAGTCCGGAAAACTGGCTGTCTTTCCTGCGCTCTGCCTGCCGGAACTTCCGGCTGCCTTTTGATGACCAGATTCTAATCTATGCACAGCGCCCACAGGCGTCCGCAGTGCTGCCTATGAAAGTTTGGAATGAGAAGTTTGGACGGTGGGTAAAGCGGGATTCCAAAGGAATCGCCGTTTTTGACAAGGACAGTCCGAAACTGCGGCTGAAATATTATTATGACGTTTCCGATACGCAAGAAGGGCGTTTCCGCCGCCTGCTCCGGCCAGTGCCTTTGTGGGAAGTGCCGGAAGAATATCAGCCGGATGTGCGGGAAACCCTTGCCAATGCTTTTGGTGTGGATGAGACAGTGACAGGATTTGCGGAAACCATACTGGAGGCGGCAAAGATTGCGGCAGAAGATAACTTGGCGGATTATCTGCCGGATCTGCTTGCAGGACGGAAAGGCAGTTATCTGGAAGAGGTGGACGAGTACAACGTAGAGGTGGAAGCCCGACAGCTTTTAGCGGCCAGCACTGCTTATATGGTCATGGTACGGTGCGGCGTGGATACTGACCTGTATCTGGACACAGAGGATTTCCGGAATATCACGGATTTTAATACGCCGGAAATGGTCAACCTGTTTGGCGTTGCGGCCAGTGATGTGGCGGAAATGGCATTATCCGAGATTTCCGATACCGTCCATAAGCTGAGAAAGGCAGAGAGAAAGAAAAATCGTACCTTTGCCGGAAGAGAGGCAGGCCGATATAATGAAAGCGAAAACAGAGAACAGATTACAGAAAGGGGCGTTACACATGAGAGCGATCACATACAGCAGACAGGGCGATTATCTTCTTCCGGATCTGACCGTGCCGGACGAACCGGAAGTACACCGTGGGAAGTACGCTTCCCTCCGTCATACTTATCTGAAAAATTACCGGTATGGGATGTATCTGAACCTGCTGACAAAAGGAGAACTGAACCGACATCTGAACGAAGTGCAGAGAGAGGCACAGGAGAGGATGGAAGTTCTGACCGAACAGATGAAAGCAGCCTGGGGCGTGACAGAGGAACTGAAAGCGAAAGACCAGATGGCGTGGGTACAGCAGATGAACAACATCCGGCAGGCAGCGGAAGAGATCGTGATGAAAGAGCTGATCTACAGCTAACCGGACAGGAACCACAGTCGGAAGAGGAAAGGCAGGAACCGACTGCAGAGCCACAGCTAACGGTGGCAGAACAACAGACATTTTTGGAAGAACTGGCAGGAGAGGAATCTCCTGCTTTTTCTATGCCACAGGAAATCATCGACCATGCACTGCAGATGGGGTCTTCCTTTGAACATGGCAAATACAGAATTTACTCCTATTTTCTGCAAGGACACAGCAATAAGGAGAGAGCAGATTTTTTAAAACAGGAATACGGGATATGGGGATCAGGATCGGACTATTTAGGAGAAAAATTTAACCGGGGAACCAGTGCAAAAGGGTATTTTATCAAATGGAAAGACTATGAAACTACCCTGAAATGGACAGCGGTTGCAAAACGGATCGAGGAACTGATTTCTGTCGGACGGTATATGACAGAAAAGGAACTGGAGTATATCCCGGAGTATGAAAAAGGAGTTCTGGCGAGAGGTATTTATAACTTTTTCTATCATCAGCCGGAGACGTTTTTACGTCCGTATCCGTATGGCTCAGATTATCATAGAGCGATAGACCAGATCCGTCCGCAGCTTGATGATCCAAACCGGGTAAAAGAAATCCTTTCCATGATGGAAGAGGTTCTTGCGGGAACCGCAGATTACGATCAGCGATACCCGTCTATGCAACAGGCGCACCAGGACCTTACGGATTACCGGGACGGAGCGTTCAGCTTATTTACTCCAATACCAGCCGAAAGAGAAAACACGCAGGCTCCCCCGGAGCCTGTCCCGGCACAGAGCCGGGAAGAGGTTCTGGCCGGACGTCTCAATGCGTTTTACCAGTCATATGACTGGTATGAATATCAGGATACAATTGAGGCAGGAGAGGCACAGGAAGATGTTCTGCGCCAGTTGCAGGAACAGTTGGAAGATCCCCAGTCTGTGCAGGAAATTTACAGTTATCTGATCCGTGTCCGGGAAGGGATGGACACGGAGGATGAAAACTATTCCGAAGTGTCTGAACTGATCGCCGGGATTGCAGACTTACCTGCTATGAATCCGCCTTATGACCTGCAGGTGGATACGATTGTCACAATAGGCACAAAGGAATATTCCATTGACTTTATCTCCGATGAGATGGTGGTTCTGCGTGACCAGATGTATCCGCTCTTCACAGAGGAAATGCCAAGAGAGGTGTTTGACCGCCGGGTACGGGAAAATCCGGCGAATGATCATCTGAAGGTATACAGGAAACCATCAGAGGAACCAGCCGAAAAAGACAAGGAGGAACCGGCTCCCACACAGGAAATGGCGCAGGAGCAGGAGGACGGATTTACCGGGATAAAACCGGAGGACAATCCTTTTGAGAAGGAACCGGAAGAAGTTCTGGAGGATCTGGCCCCGGCATGGGCACAGAAGAAACCTGCCGGGAGGGTAAGAGGGTTTGATCTGCACCCGGAAATTCCCCAGGAGAGCCGCAGCCAGTATCGGATCACGGATGAGCATTTGGGGGAGGGCACCGCTAAAGAGAAGTTCCGTGCGAATCTCATGGCGATCCAGCTATTGAAGAAGTGTGAGGAAGAAAACCGCTTTGCTACGCCAAAGGAACAGGAGATCCTTTCCGGATATGTTGGCTGGGGCGGCTTATCTGACGCTTTTGACGAGACGAAATCTTCCTGGTCAACGGAATATCTGGAATTAAAGACGGTCCTGACAGAGGAAGAATATACTGCTGCGAGACAGTCCACACTGACCGCCTTTTATACGCCGCCGGTGGTCATCAGCGCCATGTATCAGGCGTTGGAGAACATGGGATTGAAATCCGGGAACATTCTGGAGCCAAGCTGCGGAACGGGAAATTTTATCGGACGGCAACCGGAGAGTTTGTCTGACTGCAAGGTTTACGGTGTGGAGATCGACAGCATTTCCGCCCGGATCGCACAGCAGCTTTACCAGAAGTCCACCATCGCTGCTCAGGGCTTTGAGGACGCAGATCTGCCGGACAGCTTTTTTGATGTAGTCATAGGAAATGTGCCGTTTGGAAGTTATAAGGTGTTGGACAGGAAATACGATAAGTACAACTTTCTGATCCACGACTATTTTATCGCAAAATCCATTGACAAGACGAGGCCGAAAGGTGTGCTTGCACTGATTACGTCCAACGGGATCAGCGGCGGGACAATGGATAAGCGGGATGACCGGGTGCGGAGATATATCGCCCAGCGGTGCGACCTGTTAGGTGCGATCCGCCTGCCAAATAATGCTTTCCTTGCCAATGCCGGTACAGAGATCAATACAGATATTCTCTTTTTCCAGAAGCGGGAGACGCCGAGAGACTTAAATGTGGATCTGCCGGACTGGGTGGAAGTGGAGAAGATCTATGAAAATGACCATGTGAATGAACAGGGCGAGAGCCGACACCGGGTGGTCAGTATCAATCCCTATTTTCAGCAGCACCCGGAAATGGTACTGGGCGAGCAGGAGATCGTGTCCGGCCCGTATGGGCCACAGCTTGTATGCAAGCCTTATCCAGACAGGGATTTAAAGGAACTTCTGGAGCAGGCAGTGGAGAACCTTGAGGCGGAGATCACGGATTATGAGGCGGAAGAGTTGGTGGAGGAAGAGGACCATTCCATCCCGGCTGATCCGTCTGTGGCAAACTTTTCCTATACGGTTTATGACGGGAAGATCTATTACCGGGAAAACAGCCGCATGAAACCGGTGGAACTATCCGTGACAGCGCAGAACCGTGTGAAAGGCATGATTGCTATCCGGGACTGTACCAGGGAGCTGATCGCTTACCAGACCGAAGGGTATCCCGATGAAGAGATTGAAAGACAGCAGAAAAAGCTGAACCATTTGTATGATCTGTTTCAGAGAAAGTATGGACTGCTGAATTCCAGGGCAAACAGTATGGCGTTTTCTGATGACAGCAGTTACCCTCTTCTCTGTTCCCTTGAGATTGTGGCAGAGGACGGAACGCTGGAACGGAAGGCGGATATGTTCACGAAACGGACCATCAAGCCTCACGAGACGGTAACGAAAGTGGATACCGCAAGTGAGGCTTTATCTCTGTCCCTTTCTGAGAAAGCCTGCGTGGACATGGAGTATCTGTGTTCCCTGACCGGGAAAAGCGCCGGCGAGGTGGAAGAAGAACTAAAAGGCGTGATCTTCCGTCTGCCGGAGTCTGAGGGCATGGAGCAGCCCCGGTTTGTATCTGAGGACGAGTATCTTTCCGGCAACGTGCGAAAGAAACTGCGGGAGGCAAAGCAAGCAGCGGAAATCTCGGAAACATACCGGAGCAATGTGGAGGCACTGGAAAAAGTACAGCCCAAGGATCTGACCGCTTCTGAGATCAGTGTACGATTGGGAGCCACATGGATACCGGAATCGGATATCGCAGATTTTATGTTTGAACTGTTGCAGACGCCGAACTATTCCCAGTGGAAGATCAAAGTCCATTTCTCCCGGCATACCGGGGAATGGAATATCGAAGGGAAGAGCATGGACCGGGGAAATCCCCGTGTTACCAATACCTATGGAACAAACCGGGTAAATGCCTATAAGATCATAGAAGATACGCTGAATCTGCGGGATACCCGTGTGTTTGACTATGTGGAGGATGAGGAGGGAAAACGTAAGCCAATCCTGAACAGAAAGGAAACCGCCATTGCACAGGGAAAGCAGGATCTGATCAAGCAGGCGTTCCAGGAATGGATCTGGAGAGATCCGGAGCGCAGACAGAGGCTGACCGCAGATTATAATGAGCAGTTTAATTCCATCCGCCCAAGGGAGTATGACGGGAGCCATCTGCATTTCTATGGCATGAACCCGGAAATTACTTTGCGGAAACACCAGAAGGACGGCGTGGCCCGGATCATTTACGGCGGGAATACGCTGCTGGCCTATGTGGTGGGCGCAGGAAAGACCTATACGATGGTGGCGGCTGCGATGGAGTGCAAACGGTTGGGGCTGTGCAATAAATCTATGGTCGTGGTGCCAAATCACATCATCGAGCAGTTCGCCGCTGAGTGGCTCCAGCTTTATCCGGCAGCAAATATTTTAGTGGCAACGAAAAAAGATTTTGAGAAGAAAAACCGGAAAAAGTTCTGCGGCAGGATTGCTACCAGCGACATTGACGCCGTGATCATCGGGCACTCCCAGTTTGAGAAGATTCCCTTAAGTGTCGAGCGGCAGGAACGTATGCTGCAGATGGAGATTGACGAAATCATCGAAGGAATCGCAGAGGCAAAAAAGATCCAGGGGAGCCGTTTTACGGTAAAACAGATGGAGCGGACCAAGAAATCACTGGAAACACGTCTGAAACGGCTCCATGACCAAAGCCGGAAAGATGATATGATCACGTTTGAGGAACTGGGCGTAGACCGTTTGTTTGTGGATGAGGCGGACGGCTATAAGAACCTTTACCTGACAACCAAGATGCGGAATGTGGGAGGGGTCGCACAGACCGAAGCGCAGAAATCCTCTGATATGTATATGAAATGCCGCTATCTGGATGAGATCACGGGAGGAAAGGGGGTAATCTTTTCAACAGGAACACCGGTCAGCAATTCTATGGTAGTGCGCCCGTAAGGGGCTGTA
>NZ_MIEH01000011.1 GCF_001754075.1 Merdimonas faecis
AGAACCTATTTGGCGCTTACGTTTTAACTACGATATACCGATATTTGCTATAAAAAAATCGCAAATTATGACAATAAAAAACAGCCTAACCGTCAAGATCAGACTGTTTTATATCCTACTTTGCCTCGAAGCAGTACCCTACTTCACGCACACACCGGATCTCGAATTGCCGATCCGGGCAGGCTTTGTATAGTTTTTCTCTTAATTTGCATACATGGGAGCCAATAGTATTATTCTCTATATCCTGCACATAATTGCCCCATACATTTTGATATATTTGTTCGTATGTAAGAACCCTCCCTTCGTTAGCAACAAGATAGTACAACAAGTTAAATTGCTTTGCAGTTAGAGATATTTCCTGCTTTCCACAATATACCTTCCTTTGATCTGGATATATTTCCAGATCGGGAAAAGATATTGTAGGTGTGTAGTCTACCTCATATTTTGGGAAATCTGTATATTTACGAAACACTTCCATGATTTCATCAAACGGACGTGTTTCACTATCCTTAAATTCTGCGACAATCAATCGTCCTATAATAACTCCTTCTTTCTTAATTTTTGCTTTTTGTCTTTTCTAAGCCTCTCTCATTTAATCGGAGGAGCTTTCTTACTGTTGCACTGAAAGATGAACTGATTTATGCTTGTTGTCCGGAAATATAAATGTACGCATCCTCCAATGTAGGTTCCACAGGAACGCAATCTATATTAGGCATTTTTTCGCTGATTAATCTTATCTGCACGCCATCTTCAGATAGTTGCTTAGATGAGATATGGTACTTTTTTTCAATTTCTCGTGCCTGTACTTCATCACCAAGCCGGCAAATCCAAACGTGCCCTTTGGCTGCTCTAACCAATTCTTTCATACTTCCGGCATATAAAAACTGACCCTTTTTCATAACGGCAAGCTGATTACAGACCGCTGCCAGATCCTCTACTACGTGAGTGGAGAAAAGAACTGTTCTGTTTTCTGAAAAATCAACCAACAGGTTTCGGATGCGGATTCGTTCTTCCGGATCAAGTCCGGTTGTCGGTTCGTCCACGATCAAGAATTTTGGCTCATTTAAAAGCGCCTGTACCAAACCAACTCTTCGCTTCATTCCGCCGGAAAGTTGTCTCATTTTTTTCTTCCGATGCTCTGTCAGGCTGGTTTTCTCAAGATAATACTGGATGCGCTTCCGGCATTCCTCTTTCGGTACACCGGCAAGATCCCCCATATATTCCAGACATTCCTGAACCGTTAGGCTGGGATACAAGTCAATCTCCTGTGGAAGATAGCCAATCTGACGCTGGATTTTCGGGTAATTCCCTTCACAATACAGGATTCCGTCCATACTTACCGTACCACTGGTGGGCGCAAGAACGGTGGTAAGAACTCTCATTAAGGTAGTTTTTCCGGCCCCGTTTTCTCCCAGGAGGCCAAATACTCCATTAGGTATTTCCAGATCGGCATGGTTAATCGCAGTTACTTTATTCTTAAATGTTACCGTTAGATCACTGATTTTAATACTCATATATTTCAACCTCTTTTCTTGATTATTTTCGGCATCAAAAGTGTCATCAATACGCATAACAGCAGACACAGGACTTTGCCATATAGCCATCCAAAATCTTGGCTGTCCATTACATTGCGAAAGGCATAAGAAAACAGATTCCAGTTATCTAGCACTTTTTCGCCCCAAGTGGAATTTGTTACAAGCCAAAGGGCAATACCGCATCCGATACCTGCCCACATATTTCGGAACAAACAAGCCAGAAGATTTGACAGGATGCCCCAAAACCACAGAGTTACCACCATTGCCACTAAAAATATGAAAAACATCTGAAGTTCTGATTCTGTGCTTTGTCCGGCTTTATAAAGGGACTGCGGATGTTGAAAGACATAAAACATACCGTAACCAATAGCACTCAATGCAAAAAGGGCAATCTCTTGTACCACCATCCGCATCCCAATGGAAGAAAGACGTCTTTTCATGGAACATAAACGGTGTATCTCTGATCGCTTGGAGGTAATTTCCTGTGTATAAGTGTCCGCACAGAAAACCATAGCAAGTATGGCCATGGGTGCTTCCATTGCAACACCAATTTCATAAGAAAAAATGATACCACGGATCAGACTTAATATCACAATAAAGCTGAAAGCATATGCAAGCTTATATGCCGGGAGACTGATCTTTCTTTCTGTCATTATCATATTCTTCGCCTCCTCCAAATCTGTATTCCAATGAGAATGATTCCTGCAGAAGCAATCAGCAGACAGATCTGGTTTACCATTGCCATCGGCGGCGGAGTCACATCAAAAAACATCCCTGGAAAACGAACCATAATCGCCAGCGGCCGCCCGTAGTATCCGTAAACACCTTCCGCATTTTGGCTTCCCATATTGGAGTAAATCATATACAGGAATAAAAGGGGAACCGCAGGAAGCGGATTTTTAAACAAAAGGGCTACGATAGTATATACACATACAATCATCAGCATATTCGGCAAAATATACTGGCAGGTTGCCAGGAGAAAGTCAGTCAGTCGTATCTCAAAGCCGTTACCGCTGGTACAAATCATGCAGGCTACCCAGAATACCAGATTTAATATTGCGAGAATTATGAGACTGATCAGGAAGCCTCCTGCAACTTTTCCGATGACATACTGTGTAGCACTGATGGGTTTTGTATGCAACAATTCATAGGTATTTTTTCTCATGTCCTGCATAAAGAGAACGGCAAGCAGAATCGTTGCTGTAAAACCCATAAACAGCCCTGCAAAATCTGCAAATTTTCTGGAAAAGTACCAGGAAAATGGATGTTCTTCCAGTTCTTCCTTGATATAAGCATTGATTTCATCCATTGTGCCTTTACGGTAAGCAGTATCTTCCCAGGTAAAATCGGCACTATGATAACCGTACTGCTCTTCTAAATAGTGACAAGCTTCTTTTATCTCCATCCCACTCATTTCTTGAATGACACCTGAAGCCTCCTCATTGTTCATGCCAAAATCGGCAATCAGACTTTCTTGAATAGTCTTTTCCCATAACGCCCTGTGTTCTTCTGTGGTTACAGGAATATACCCTTCAAAAGCTTCGCCTTTATAAACGGTCTCTGGATAGTCATTTTTCAGTTCATCTTCTGATGTGATGTAATGGATATGCAGATATGGCTTCAACTGCTGAAAGACACCAAATATCACAACTACAAGGGCAATCCAGAACAGTGGCCTTTTCAGATAATTTAGAATTTCCCGCCGTATAATTGCTTTCATAAGCGTCACCTCTTTCTTTTTGTTGCTCTTATTGTAAATGCTAAATCACAACAAAAAGACAATGGCAGAAAAAACCGGATCACTTATGCAATCCGGTGAAATACAGCGGTGACAATGGCCCCGCCTAATTTCTCATTTTCTAACAACAGTTTCCCGCCATGCTTCTCACAGTACAGCCGGGCAAGATACATACCCATTCCGGTGTGCGTCAGGCTGTCTTTGATGTTTTTTTGATGGAAAGCCCTGGTTATTTTTTCAGCATCCTCCTGAAATCCATTTCCGTCATCCTGTACGGAAATCGTCAGCAGTTCGGAAGTCAGAGATACTTTTATATCAATCTGCTCCCTGGAATATCGGATTGCGTTGGATAATAAATTCTCCAAAACCTCCATAATCACTTCTTGATCCCCGCAGAATATTTCGTCTGTTTTACACACCGACAAATCGATTCTTTTTTCTTTCCCCAGAATATTCAGCTCTCTTTGGATGTCTTTTTCAAGCTGTGCGTGAGAAATCTGTTCCGCTTTCAGTGTCCGGTGTTCCAGACTGTTCATTTTTTGCATGGAATCAATAAAGACATCCATGCGGCGTATTTGCTTTATGCCTTCCTGCAGCATTTCCACAGCCTTTTCCCTATCAATCGTTCCATCTGGTAAATAGTCGATCAACATTTCTTGATAACCTTTCAGAACAGAAAGCGGTGAGCGAATATCATGGGCGACTGCAGAGCGCAGTTCCCGCTCATCTTCAATCATACGCCAAAGCTTTCGGTTATTTTCTTCCAACTGCCCACGCATACGGTCAAATTCATGGCACAGATGTCCCATCTCATCCCTGTTTTCGTAAGTGATCCGAAAATCCAGATCATTGTCCGCAATTCTCTGTGAGGCCATCTCCAATTCCTCAATGGGTTTTTTCAGTTTATTTCTATAAAAAAGAAATACGGAGAGACAACTGCCGACAACAGAGAATACCAATACGGAATAGGTCTGCAGGAAATCGCAGACTTCAGATATGCCATGATCAATGCGGCTCATTTCGTAACTTTCCGGGCGGGGAATCTGCGCCAGATAGCCTTTATTCGCCATTTCAACTGCCGCAAAATAGGCATCTTCATCCGTATATTTCCACCAGATCTGTTCCTGAACTTTAGAGGCTGCCCATGCAATATAAGCTGATAAAAGAAAACTTATGAGCAGGCTTAGAATTAAATACAATAAAATAGTCTTTCTAACAGAAAGATTTCTTACTTTATCTCTTATTTTCCCCATCGGTAACCCATCCCCCAAACCGTTTCAATATATTCCGTATCTGTGTACTTCTGTATTTTTTTCCGAATTCGCCGGATGAGTTCTGTGATTACCCGGCTGTCTCCATCTCCATCGTATCCACAGACTTTTTCATAAATCCGTTCTTTATCGTAAACAGTCCCCGGATTCATCGAAAGAAATTCTATAATTCCATATTCAAGTTTTGTCAGTTCAATATCCTGTCCACTGACCTGAACGGTTTTTGCAGAATAATCAATGGACAAATCACCTTGAAAACGATAAGTTGATTTTTTTTGATGACGTTCTTCCCGTTTTAAATGTGCAATAATCCGGGCTTCCAGCTCTTTTAGACTGAATGGCTTCAGAATGTAGTCATCGCCGCCCGACATAAGACCGTTTACACGATCCTGCTCATCAGCTCTGGCCGTCAGAAACAAGATTGGACAGGATACTTTATCACGGATTCTTTGGCATACTTCAATGCCATCAGCCCTGGGCATATTAATATCCAGCAAAATAATATCCGGTTTCATTTCAACCATTTTAAGTGTTTCTGCTCCATCGGATGCTGTAATTATCATGTAGTTTCTAAGTTCAAAGAAAGTTCGCAACATCTTAACCAGCTCTATATCATCGTCTGCGATTAAAATTTTATAACTCATCTTTGTCTCCTTATCAGCAATAATTATTCAATCCATATAGATAGCTAAATTCAAACCATAAAATCACTACAGTAAAAAGGATATAACAAAGCGAAAATGAAATCAACAGTAATCGCATGACACGAATATTTCGGAAGCCTGAACATTTCTATATCTCTTATTAAATTCTTCACTTGACATTGTAGCAAAGATTTCATATCTTTTTTGAATTTTACCAAAATACTTTTTAAAACGTTCCTGTACTACTGGGTCTTGACTATTCACAGCGATGTCAATATTTTCCTGTATCTCGGCTTTGAAATCCGATAGCGATAATCCTCTGGCTTTTGCTCCAGCTTTTAAAATAGTTTTCATATCTCGCTTTTTAAGTCCTATCATATCGTTGTTTACTCCTTTAATCGGAAATATTCAGAAAAGTGAGAGCCTGTATTGATAAGTTCTTCAAAACTTCCGTTTTCTTTAATACTTCCATTTTCCATATAAATGATTTCATCATATTTATTTAATAATTCTGCTTTTAAATTATGAGTAACTGTTATGAGCGTTAAATTATCCACCTCTAGTAATCTACTTTCAATATCGTAAGCAGTTTGCATATCAACAGCAGATGTACCCTCATCTAATATCAAAATCGGCTTGTTTCTAATTAAAGCTCTTGCAACTGCAATTCTTTGCTTTTGCCCGCCAGATAAATTAGACCCATTTTCGCCCACTTGATACAATAATCCCTCTGGAAGCTCTGATATAAATTCAGCTAGTCCACTTTCAATTACAACGTTATCAATCATTTCCTTTGGATAATCTTCATGTAGGCATATATTGTCATGTATAGTTTCATCAAACATATAAATATTCTGATGAATTATAGAAGATAGTTGAGCCACATCATTTCTATCAAGTAAATCTAACTCCCTATTATCGTATTTGATTGTACCTGCATAATCAGAATAATAGCCCGCTAATAATTTAATAAGGGTGCTTTTCCCACAACCACTTTTTCCCACAACAACATATTTTTTCCCTTTTTCAATAGTACAATTTATTTTATTTAAAACCTCTTTTTGCTTATCATAGGAAAAACCTAAGTCTTTTGTGCAAACACAAAAATCAAATGAACTGATGTGTTCTTTTTGCGAATGTGACAATGAATATTTAGAGATACTCTGCAATTTTTCAACGATAGGCTGTATACTTTTTATCTTTGGAACATTGGTAAATATCATCATAAGAGGATTAGCTAAATTACTACTTACTTGTACCATTCCTAACAATGTACCTACTGTTATACGTCCCGTGATAATGAAATAGGCAGATAAAAATAAAACAACTATCTGAACCATAAGAGCAAGAAAAGAAGATACACCCTCATTTAATGCAAGCAATCTATCGACACTGTATTTAGAGCTGATTGTTTCCTCATTCTCTTTGTTAAATCGCTGAACTACATATCGTTTCATGGAATAGGATTTAATAATTTCAAATCCAGACAAAATATCTTTTAGACTAACTGTAAAATCCGCTAGTTTTGAGGAATATTTCTGTTGCCTTTTTTCCAATGAATTTCCCAGAAAACTAGGAATAAGAAACATTATAGCAATCGCTACTATAACGCAAATAGTAACGATAATGTCAAAATAAATCATTAACAAGAATGACGCAGTAAAAATAACCGCATATTGAACTACTTCAAAAAGAGGAAGCAAAAAGTTATCTTCTATCATTTTTACATCATTTGTAATAATAGAAATATAATCAGCAGTATTCTTCTTGTTGAAATCTTCTATACTGTGATTAACTGTTCCTCGGAATACATCAGAACGAATTTGACGAATGATTTTACATATCACTTTTTTGCTGAGTAAAGATTGAAGATATAGAAATATCCCCAGTACAGCAAAATAAAAAATAGAAAACAATACCATTCTTATAAATTGTTGCATATCTTTTCCCACGGCTATGTCTAATAGTTGTTGTAAGAGTATAGCCATAAACACATAACCTAAAGAAGCAATTACACTTACTAAAATAGTTGCGACAAATAAAACTTTATTTTGCTTAATATAGAATTTCATATCTGGTCTCCTTTATAAATTATACATGTTGTATGTATGTATATTGTTAAAAAATAAAATTGTCTTTCGACAATCTTATTTTCCCTATGCATTTTCTTTGCATAGTTCAACGATTTCATCGTCGATTACTGGAAGTCCTAATTTGTCCATGACTTCTTTAATCATTAAAAATTTTTCCCATGTTTCCTCTGTTGTCATTGGATATATAGTAGGTATCGACCAGAAGTTAGTTAAAAGAACAAATAGCTCTGCCAGTAATTTTGCATGTTCTGTTTTTATAGAGCCGTCCTTTATTCCTTCTTCTATCAATTCTTGATACATAGGAGCCAACTCTTGATTACTTTCAACCAATTTTTTCAAAAAAGCTGGACTTCCCATGAGTTGCATTGAAGCCATACTTAATTGATGATGTTCCGTTTCATCAAATGAGGTTTTTAAGACAAATTTTAATTTTTCCAATCCATTTAATTCTTTATGACTTTTGGCTTTTTCAAAAGGATTAGTTTCATAGAAAAGTTTTTCGCACAAAGCGTCAAAGACTTCTTCCTTTGATTTAAAATGGTGGTAAAAAGCTCCTCTAGTCAGTCCTCCCATTTCGCTTATAATATCTAATACCGTTGTTTCTTCATATCCCTTTTCTAAAAAAAGTTTTAAAGAAGCATCTAGTATTTTTTGAACAGTTTCTTCTGGATATTTATTTCGTGGCAAATTTTCACCTCCATACATGCACCTTGCATGTATAGAGTATCATGCAGGGTGCATGTATGTCAATATATTACACAAAATATATCTGCAAAAAAACGAACTGGAATTTTTTACTTCCATCTTCTGCATTTAAGATAATGAAATCCACTACTTCAAGACTCTTTCGGTAAGTCGGTAATGTAGAAGCAGATTATTTAATTCTTACCAAAAATGCCTCTAAATGCGTATGGAATCCCATAAGGTAACGCCGGATATAGGGGTTGCTGCCCCTGCACCCGGCGTTAAACTTTATCGAAGTAACAGCAGCGTACCGCCATTCTTTTTTCTAATATGCCGGAACTCCGTATCCCACAATCTGTCCATATCCAATCGGGTAACTCCGTCTGGCCACTTTATCTCCGCTGTTTCCTTCCACTGTATAGATGTTTCCATCTACCACGCTTTCTACAATTCCCACATGGTCAATACTGCCGTCATTTTCCCAATCAAAGAAAACAAGATCCCCAGTAGCAGGAACATAACTTCCATCCATGAACTGGCCCTGGCTCTCAAACCATTCCATACCCGCAGAACATAAGGAGAACTTTGGTATCACTCCTGCCTCAATATACCCGCACTGATCAGCACACCAACTTACAAAGCAGGCGCACCATTCCTCCCGTTGTGCAAATCCGTACCAGCTCCAGTAGGTGTCTCCTCCGTTGCCTTCCTGCGTCAACGCCACCTGCACAATCGCCTGACTTCCGGTTCCCGTAGGAATACGCCCAAACACATAGTATCGCAGCACATGGGATACATACTCCTTATCCCCGTAACTGCTCCAACCGTTCCGCTCCGCAATCATTTCAGAGAATTCCACTGCATTGGCATAGGTGTATCCTCCGTAATTCTCTTTCGCCCAGGAAATATACCCGTTCCCATAATTATATCCCTGCAGGGCGAGCTTTATATGATTCATATCCACCGGGTTTTCCACGCCCGCCTCCCGCAGACAGGCCGCAAGGTTCTGGATACCTACATCAATGGAATACTCCGGATCTGTGATCCCGTTTGGCGTATTGGGGTATCTGGTATTATATCCGCACTCGGACGCCTGCATGGGATCAGTCCCCTGCCCGCCGCTTTCCTGCATCATGACCGCTTTAATTAGTTCCACATATTCCTCAATCCCGTACTGTCTGGCATACTGCCGGATCAGCGGCTCGTATGCCTCCACCTCAGCGCTGACAGGAGTAACGGTACTGGAGTTACTTCCTCCCACCATGCTGAACAGCGCTCCAAATAGAATGACAATTACAAGGATCAGCACCACGATCCAGCCACCTGCAAGGATAGCAGAGACAAGCGCTTTAGTAGCTGCAATGACTGCCTTTACTGCGGCTGCGGCAGCTTTTACCGCCGCTTTTGCAGTCTGCACTGCGGCAATCGCTGCCTGTCTTGCGGCAACTGCCGTCCGCTGCGTGGTCACTACCGCAGCCCTTGCTCCCTGTCCTGCAGTTCTGGCAGCCATTTCCGTAGTCCGGACTGCGCTGCGCCCGGTCCGTTCCGCTGTTTTGATTGTCCGACCTGTGCCTTTTACTGCCGCTTTCCCGGAAGTTTTCACAGAAGCATTAACTGTTTTGATTGTTCTCTCTCCCCGTTCAGCCGTTTTTACCGTCTGCTTTGGAAGTTCCCGGATCTGCGCTCCTTTCTTTCCCGCCTGCTCTCCGACTGTCCGCCCAGTCTGCACTCCTGCCCGGTTTTTCATCTGCTCTTTCGGCTGGTAAGTCTTTTCTGTACCGGACGAAAAAGAAAAGGCGGAAGGCTCTCCGTTCTTTTCCCGGAAAGCCTCTGCCTCTTTTTTTGCTCTGCCCTTTTCCCGGACAGCATGGATTACCTTTTCCCCCTGTTTTCCTGTCTGCTGAACCGTTCCACGAGCGGCTCTCTCCCCCTTTTCCATGACCTGATCTTCGGCATAGCCTACGGGATTTCCCTGTTCCTTGACCTGTGTCTGTTCTGCGCTGTCTCTTGTCCGGATATAGGCCCCTTTCATATGCTCCGCCGCTGTCACGGTTTTATCCAATACTTTGATATCCTTCTGGACGTGGCGGGTTTTGATCGTTCTTCCCATCGCCTGCCCTCCTTTCGGATATGGGATTTTCAGATCTTCTTTGCTACAACCACAAGCCTGCCATTGGTATTGGAATATTCGCAGGTGGACAGGGTAAGCAACTTGTCTCCGTACTCTGCGGTCACTCCCGTATCATAAAGGGCAAGTTCCCTGCACTGCTCCACATAGTCCGTGAACTCTTTCTCCGTCTCTGCATGAGAAAAAAGATAGAACTTGAATCCGGTATCGTCATAGACCGTTGTCTTGAATACTGCGATCACTTCATATTCGGCGGTTTCCGTCAGTGTATCAAAATGGACAATTTTATGCTGCTCATAGAAATCCCGATCCTCATAGTCCATCAGTCCGGCGAACATGGAACCGTTATTCATATGGTGTCCGTAGATAATCACATTGTCGCTGGGTTCCATCGGATCACAATGCTCTGCGATATAGGGAACACCATAAGCACTGGATTCCTTGTAAAAATTGTGTTTCAGATAATAATCCGGGTTGTCCGGCGTATACATGACCGGATAGTTGATCGGTGTATCCGCAATCCTGATCCATCCGGCCATATCATTATTCATGGCAAACAGCTCGGCATACCGCTCTAAGGGAGAGATAACTTCCTTTTCCTCTCCTGCCGGTTCTTCCTTCGGCGTATCTTCTGTCTGCTCCACGATCTCTGCCAGTTTGGTAAATTCTTCCTCCGCTTTCTGTGCGCCCGCATAATGGGTGATCACTTGAAACAGCGATACGCCAAACAGCAGGACGCATACCGCCAGTCCTGCCAGATACCATTTCCCTTTGATCTTCTGATATTTCATTCTGCAATTCTCCTCCTTATTCTCTTGCCTGCTGTTTGACCGGAACCGGCAACTGGGGAACCATTTTCTTCTCCTCTTTCAGCTTTTTCAGTTCCACTTTCACGGACGGTTTCTTTTTCTCCTTCTGCACGAACTGTTCCAGACGCCGGCGCAGGTTCTCTGTGGTCTGCTCCATACTGGAGAGCCTGCCGCTGATCGTCAAAAATGACTTGCGGATCTTTGCTGTGATCCCCTTGTCTGTGGCCTGTGGTTCAACTTTCTTCTGCTCTTTCCCCCGGAAAATCCTGCCCACGTTTTTGATGTGTCCGCCTGCAGCGTGAAGTTCCCCGTTTAAGACTTCCATTTTATCCGCCTGCCGGTTCATGCTCTCCACCGCCCTGTGAAGTCCTTCCTGTATCCGGGCAAGAGCGGACGGAATCTTCATGGCTGATACGGCTTTTTGCAGATCTTCCTTTCCTTTCTCTTTAAATGTCTGCAAAGCACTTTTGGCAGACTGGATCAGATTTTTCCGCACCGTGTTTAACTGTCCGCCCACTTCCTGCACTTTTCCCTGTGCCTGTTCCGCGATCCGCAGGACGGACGCTTTCACGCCTCCGTCCTGGATCTGGGATAACTGTTCCTTCACATCACGCAATTCTTCCAGCACCTGTCCAAACTGGACTTCCATTCCGTCCAGATATTTTACAAGGGATTCCACTTCCTTCTGCTCTTTTGTAAGTCCGTTTCCTTCCAGCACCCGGAACAGTTCCACGATCTCCGGCTGTTCCATCAAAGCCGTCTTTCTTGCTGTCTCCATCTGTGCTCCCTCCTATCGCTCTCTCTGTGCGGTCTGCGGTTTCATGGCAGGCAGTTCCCTGCAGTAATCCGGATATTTCAATCGGATCGCCTCAAAGAAGTAGGGAGCGTACCCGCAGTCAAAAATCTCATACGGGGTGGACATCCGCTCATCCCCCTTTTCTGCGTATCCGTTCCAGAGATTGAATGCAAGCCTCGTCAGACGGATGGAACCGCCGGTCTGCCACCCTTCATGCAGGCCCTCCGGCCGGATATGCCCCTGCTTAAAGTCAAAAATCCGCTCCACGTTTCTTCTGGTAGTGTCGGAAATCCCCACACAGTAGAAAAACGCCTGATGATAGCTGTCCGTGTTCCCGGTTCTTTTCAGCATGGAATAAAAGAAATTTTCGTGTTCCTTTGATTCAAATCGGATTGTTTTCATATGATCCCTCCATTAGAAAACAGCCTGCGGGAAATCTCTTTCCTCACAGACTGCTAAAATTGATTGTATTATGATTCCGGAAGCCCGTCTCCCGGACTGCCCCACGTTTTCTCAAAGTCCTCTGGTTTTGTGGACATCAGCTTATAGATCTCAGAGTTCTTACTCATCTGGTTATAGAACGGAACCAGGGCGCTGCCGATCCTTGCAAGGCCATTTCCGGCTCTGGCATTTGTAATATACTTCATCTGCTCCCCGGATATATGGAGAAGCTCTGCCAACTGCTCCCGGTCAGAAGCAGACTGATTCAGCATGACAATAAATTCCGAGTTGGAGAGCATGGTCCTTGCGGTCAGGGAGTCCAACACATATTCCACGTTCTGCGTCAGACTGGTCGTCCATGCGTTTCTTTTACGGAACCGCCGGTAGGCGCTGTCAAAGAAGTTTGCGCTGTACTTATGCTGCAGCAGCGTGTGGAACTCATCCAGAAAGATATGGGTTCTCACACCGTTCTCCCAGTTCTGGGATACCCGGTTGATCATGTGGTCCGTGATCACAAGCTGCCCCAGGTCTTTCATATCTTCCACCATGCCCCGTGTATTAAAGCTGATCAGACGGTTTTCCGTCTCAATGTTGGTGGGATGGGAAAAATTGTTCAGCGTACCGTCCGTGAACAGTTCCAACATCAGCGCCAGGTCTTTCGCCTCCGGCTCGTCCTGCTCCTGCAGCACCCGGCGCAGTGTAAAGAAGGTCGGGATTTCATACTGGCGTTTTCGGGAATACACACGCTCCACACAGCGGTCAAGGATACTCTTTTCTTTCGGCCCGATCACATAGCGGTCGTCCGTGATCCGCTCGTACAGAGAAAGGACGAACTGGGATTTATCCACAACCGGGTTCTTATCGCCGTAGCCTTTTACCATATCCATAGCGTTCAAGTGAATATCACTTCCGGCACAGATTGGCAGGCTCACGCCGCCCAGCGCCTGCACCAATGGTTCATACTCCCCTTCCGGATCGTACACAAGCACCTGATCTTTTGAGGTGGAAAGGATGATCAGCAGGATAAACATTTTGGTCAGCATGGACTTTCCACTTCCGGGTACGCCTAAGATAAAAGCGGACGGATTGAGCAGAAGCCCACGGTTTACTAAGATCAGATTGTGGGAGATCGCATTGATCCCGCAGTAGATCCCGCCTTTGTCCATGACTTCCTGCGTCCTAAAGGGGATCAGGCTGCCTAAACTTTCCGTAGTCAGCGTCCTCATGCTGTCGATCTTCCTCACGCCGATCGGGAGTGCTGTATTCATCCCGTCCATCTGCTGGAATTTCAGCACTGCCATCTGGCACATCCGGTTTCTCGCAAGAGACAGGATGGTATGGGTATCTGCGTCCAACTGTTTCTTACTCTCCGCTGTGTGCATGAAAGTCACGACAGCCACCATCATCCGCTGATCCCTTGTAGTCAAATCCCGCAAAAACTCCCGGCTCTCCTCTTTCTGCAGTTCCATGTCATAGGGTACGGTAGCGGAAAAGTTCTGGTTGGCATTCTGCCGCCGCTGCCAGTTCGTGATATTTGTTTCCACGCCCAAAAGCCGGTTCTGCGCCTCATTGACCGCCTCGTCTGTGGGGATCGGGATAATATCAATGCTGATCATCATGTTCTGGTTGATGTCCGCAAACTCCGACACCATTTCATCAGAAATATAGGAAGCATAGTCTTTCAGATACAGCACCCTGCCATACCGCTCCCCTACTTTGAAATAATCTTTTTCAAATTCCATCGTATCCGGACAGATATGGTCCTTAAAGCTGTGCCCCAGTTTTGCGGACGTTTTCAGATCAAAACAGAAATGACTTTCCTCTCCGGCCCGGTAAAAGCTGTACAGTACATGGAGTTTTTCCTGTGCGTCCAGTTCCTCGCACTTGGAACCCATGTTGCTGAAATGGGAGATCAGCCCGTTTCCGGTACGCAGGAAATAATTCCTTGCGTCCTCCACGTTTTTCCGATATACAGAGATTGTCACATACAGCTCCCGGATCATGCCGTTGGCTCCCACTGTCTTTTCCATAAGCATGTCGTTGACTTCCTCCCGGTACTTATCCAGACGGTCATTCTGCTTCGGGATAAAGACTGCCTCTTTCAGTTCCTCTTTGTTCAGCCTGCGGATAATGACAGTCAGCTTGGTGGTCGCTCCGCAGTCAAAAAAGTTGAGGATATTGGTATACTCCAGAAACATGGCTTTCTTATCTTCTTCGGACGCCACTTCAAAGTTAATGTCTGTAAACCGGTACGTCTTCGCATACTTGTTTTTCCCTACCAGAAAGATCCCGTCTTTCCAGATGGTCTGGATCGGGATCGCCTGCTGTACGCTCTTCGGGATCTTAAACTTCTCCTTGTCCTGCCGCATGACGGTTTTTAGTGTTCTTAACATGCTTTCCCATCGCCTCCTTTTCCTGTTTTCTGATCTCGTCTTTTGTCAGCTCGTAATATAAGTTCTCCGGATGGAATACCAGATACTTCGGCATGAGGATCTCACTCTTGATCCATACCCACAGAAATTTCTCTGCGGTCATTCCGTGATATTTGATAAAGCCAATGGCCGCAAAGGGAGCCGCTCCCAACATGCAAACCCAACTGACGGTTTCCATCCCCATATGGGGACGGAGCAAAAAATAAAGGCCCACAGCAACGCCGCAGGCCAGAACCGCACAGATAAACTGGCGGAGTGACAGGCCAAAATACATGGCCTCCGTGTATTCCCGGATTTCCCGGTTGATCTTGATCTCCAAATGATGACCTCCTTTATCTGAAAATTTCTCAATCGCACATTTGTCTCCCCCGGTTCTTCCTGTTATACTCAAAGAAAAAACGCAAAGGGGGCTTTTATATGCCATACACTGTTTTTCTCTCTCTCGGTATCTCTGCTGTCCTGCTCATTCTCTCCTTACTCTTCCGTCTGGCGGGAAAATTCAGGCTGACTCTGCCGCTCCTTTACTTTCTCCTGACCGCCACGGTTCTGAACCCGTGGGCTGCCGCCCATGAGACGCTTGCTTTTGCAATCCTTTTTTGCCTGCTCGCTCTCTCCGTCATAAGCTGGCTCTTTTCTCTAAGAAACGCCCTCCGTGACCGGAAGTATTACAAGGCTCTGGAAGAGGATATGAGCTGGCAGGTCAGATGTGCCAGAAACAATGGAATCTCTATGGACTCCGTGTACTTTGACAGCGCCGGGAACATGCGGTACAAAGATACCAAAGAAATCGTAGACTAAGGCACGGGATTCCGTGTCTTTTTTCTTACAATCCCATCATCTCCCGTACCACACGGTCCGCCATCTTCACAGCGCCTACCAGCACCAGCATGTTAAAGATCAGTTCCGCAATGTAGCTCCACACCATTGTAACTGCCGCTGCCTCCGGATCAACCACTGGCGGGGATGACGCAAACACGGAGAAAATAATACAGGCCAGGACGATAATCGCTCCCTCCAGACACACCGCCGCATAAGATTTCAAAAAACTCTTTCCTACGTTCTGTGTCGGCTCCCCGGCAAAGGTAGACAAGGGAACCGGGGCGATAGCGGTATAGAGATACAGCCGGAAGAACCGCCCGTACACGCTCATGATCATAATAAAGCTCAAAACGGTAATAAACAGACCTCCGATCAGCGTGACCGCCCATAGAGGGATACTTTCAAAAAATCCGCAGTCTTCCACTGCGGTAATGATCTCCTGCGGCAGCACCGTCTCCTGTGCGCTCCCAAATCCGGCAGCGTCCATGATGGTGCTGACAATCCCCTGCACAATACGGAACAGCGCCATCATCAGTTCCAGACCATAGGTAATCACGCCTTTTGCCAGAGCGAAACGGATAAACAGTTTCAGTGCGTGTTCCGGCTTTTTCACTTCTGTAAAACTTCCGCAGGTCTTGACCACGCCCACCACGAAAAACAACACCAGAAGGGCATACCCGATTGCCTGCAGCGCACCGTGGATACTGGCGATCACATTCCAGATGTCTCCGCCTTTGAAATTCTCCGGAGACTGGGTAATGATCTGCCAGATTTCCGCCAGTTTGCTGTTCCATGTGTCCAGGGCGTTCTGAAGGTTCTGAACCACCCAGTTATCACTCAAAACACATTCCTCCTTTCCGGCAGAAGCAGGACAGACCGTTTCCGGCCTGCCTCTCTGCCCGGTTACTGGATGTTTCTTATCCTGCGATCAATGTCAGGATTTCTTTTGCAAACGTGATGATCACGCCTCCGGCCAGTGTCAGAAATCCATTCGCCCGCTGCGACGGATCATGGGATTTTAAAGACAGTCCGATCTGCACGATACCAAATCCCAGCAGGATCATACCGATAGCACGGATCAACCCAAAGATAAATTCGGACAGGTTATTGATCACGGTCAGCGGATCATCCGCTGCAAATACAGTTGTGGCTCCTGCCGTCATTATCAGCACCAGCGCCGCATAAATGACCATGAGCCGCTTTCCTCTGCGGCTCATGGGAAGTTTCCGGGTTTCTCTTTTCTCATCTCTCTGTTTCATTGTCTGAATCCTCCTCGTTCTTATTGAATAGTTCCTCTAAATCCTCATCGGATAAGAGTTCATAGCCTTCTGTGTCCGGCGGGACCTCTGCGATCTCGCCCTCCAGACTGTCTCCCAACGTAATGCTCGCCACTGCCTGCGTCACTTCTCCGTGCAGATAGGGTCTTCCTTTCCCGTCTGTGGTCAGAGCAATGTTCGGGTGTTTTAAGATATCAAATTTTGCATCCATGACCGGACGTTCTCCCCGGATAAAAAGAAGTGCGTAGCGGTTGTCCAGCATACGCACTTCATCCGGTGTCATCAGCTCCCGGCCCGTGATCTGATAATTGGTGGAATAGTTCCCGGAGTGTCCGGTAGACTTTCCATAGGTGTTGGTATCAATGGTGGCTTTCCCCAGCAGTTCACTGACGTATTTGTGGGTTCCCTGCTCATTGCCGCCCAAATATAGGAATTCATCCGCATTTCCCATAATGCTTTCCCACTGTTTTTCAAACAATGCCTTTAGCTGCGCCAGATTCTGCAGGATGATGGAGACGCTGACTTCTCTAGACCGCATGACAGAAAGGATCTTATCAAAGTCGTCGGGCAGGCTGACGTTTGCGAACTCGTCCATCAGGAAATGGACATGGACGGGCAGCCTGCCCCCATACTTGTGGTCTGCCAGATAGAAAAGCTGTTGGAATAACTGGGTATACAAAATTGACACCAGAAAGTTATAGCTGGTGTCATTGTCCGGGATCAGGGCAAAGAGCGCCACTTTCTTTTCTCCCAAAGAAGGAAGATCCAAATCGTCTGTAGCGGTCAGCGCCGCAAGGCTGGACAGGTTGAATTTCTCCAGTCTGGCTGCCAGTGTGATCTGGATGGATTTCAGCGTTTTCGCACTTCCGGAGTGGTAATCCTTGTAATACTTTACGGCGATATGCTCCGGCTCCCGCATTTCCAGGCGTTCAAACAGTTCGTCCAGAGGGGATTGATATTCGTCATTGTCCTCATGCACTTCTCCCGCCCGCAGAAGCTCCATAACCATAGGGAAATTCTGCTCTTCTTCCGGAGCCTCGTATTTCAAATAAAAGATCAGCGCCAGAAGAAGCATGGACGCCGCCGTATCCCAAAAAGGATCATTGCTCTGGCTCCCTTTCGGCGTGGTGGCTTTAAACAGGTTGGTCACAAGCCGCTGCACGTCATTGTCATCCTTCAGATAGACAAAAGGATTGTAACAGTAGCTTTTCTCCATGTTGATCAGATCCAGCACCCGGACATCATAGCCTTTCGCTTTTAACAGAAATCCGGTATCCCGGAGATTTTCCCCTTTCGGATCCAGCACTACGAAAGAAGTGTTCGCCTGCATGAGATTCGGTTTCGCATAAAACCTCGTCTTGCCCGCTCCACTCCCGCCGATGATAATGGTCAGCAGGTTCCGCCGGTGTTTCCGGCTGTCATAGCTGATCCGCACGTTCTGCGTCATCAGTTTATTGGCCAGAAAATTTTTCTCACTGTATTTCCGGTTGATTTCCCGGACGTCTCCCCACACAGCGGAACCATGTTCTTCTCCCCTGCGGTACTTTCGCCGGGTGGACAAGTAGATTCCGATCCCCAGTCCATACGCCAGTAAAAAAAGAAGGACAGTTTTTGCGCTGTCCTTACAGAGTTCCATAGAAAACGGATGCTCCATCGCCTCCGGCAGTCCTTTCACGATACCGATCAGGCCGCCGGACAGATAGGGCGCTGTCAACAGAGCAGACCAGATAACGGGGAAAATGCCGAGAATGGCAAAAATCCATGTGCTTTTCCTGCTACCGCTCTTCATGGCGTCTGTGCCCCCTTCGTGGTTTCTCCGGCGGCACCTCCATCTTTTCAATAACCTTTAAGAGAACATCGTCCACGGCGTCCGTGGGACGCTCCTCTTTTAACATCTGGTTCCGTTTATCTTTCAGGGAATGGAAGATCACGCCGCATTCGTATTTATCCAGTTCCAGAGTTACTCTGCCCTCACTCAATCTTCACACCTCCGTCCTATCGTTCCTGTGCCGCCTCCCGGCGCTGCCAGTTTCCTCGTGGCTGTCCGGGTTCCCGGTCCTGCATATGCGTCCGGCTCTGACTTTCCTCCCGTTTTGGTCCGTTCTCCCTGTTCTGCTCTCCTTCCTGCCTCTGCCCCGCCTGTTCCTGCTGTCTCTGGCTCATGCGGTTCTGCTCAAACACTTTCGCCATACGGGAAGAGATCTGATTGGCTGCGTCACGGGCTTTCGACAGCTCCGCCCGCACTTCCTGCGGCTCCATCCCCTCAAAGAAATCGGGTGCATAGCGGAAGTCATATGCCTGCGTATCGATCCCATACTTTTTACAGAGCAGGTAAGACGCACAGTAGGCATGGAAAGCGTCCTCATCCCGGTCATACTCCGGATCTCCGTCCGCAAACCCGGCAAGGGCCAGTTCCGGCGTCAGGCACTGGAAAATTTCCTGTGCGTTCATCCCTTTCCTCACATAGATACAGTTTTCCTCCGGCTCAAAGACTGCGCCCTTATCCTCCGGCATTTGATCCGGCTCTGCCGTCACAATACTGGCCGGGGGATTGTTGATCAACGCCCGGATCAGAAGGCGCTCATCCAGCTCTGTCTGCGGCTGCGGACGTTCTTTCATGGTAGTCTGGGAAATATCATACAATTCCCTGGCGTTATAGTAGGTCCCGATACTTCCGTCTTCCCGTTCATATTCCTTTCCCGGCTCCATGATCAGAACCGGGTTCTGCCGCTCCGCACGTTTCACGAATACGCCCTGTTCCCTCCAGTATCCATAATCTCCCAGACGCTCTGCGTCCGGCCTCTGAGCCAGGATCAGCAGGGCATTATTGGCGGTATAGCGGTCAAACCGGGCCTGTACGTCCAGATATTGCTGAAACTTCCCGCTGTCTGCCGCCACTTCATTCGTGATCTGCTCAGACAGCTCATAGCAGCGGTTCCGATTGTTTTTACTCTTCGCAATAAAAGCGGCTTTTTTGTCGTCCTGCGGCACTGCCGATACATTCAACATGGAATCAAAGTTGTTCTCCATACTCTCTACCTCTCTTTCGATTTTCTTGGTTTTTTCCGGTTCTGCGGCTGCGTATGCTGCGTCTGCCTCGTCCTGCCGGATTTCTCTTTTGAAATTGCTTCTTTTCCCTTGCTTTCCGCCTCTTTCTTCCTCGCTGCCTGGATCTCCTTAAGCTCTTTCCGCACGGACGGCTTTTTCGGTACGGACGGAGCATACAGCTTAGAAGTACCCTCGGCGGTTTTGTCTGGCCTCACGGAGATAGGCTCGGACAGACGGGATTTCTCTGTCTTTGCCAAAGAGGGGTTTTGTTGTTTCCCCTCTTTCTTTACCGGCTCCCCAAACAGTTCGTCCATGAGCCGGTCTTCCTGCGATTTCTCCGGGCGTTCCTGCTGCGGAGCCGCCGGGGTTTTCCCGGACATTGCTTTCTGATCCTGTGGCGGTTCCTCTTTCTGTTTTGGCTTTCCAGTATCCGGTCGTGTTTTTCCGGAGGATGCCTCCCTGCTCTTCCTGTGGGATTTTTCCTCCCGGCTCTTTTCGATCTCTGTCCTGATCTGCGCCGCTTCTGTAACAGAAGCAAACTTGAACCGCTCCACGATCCGGTTGATCCGGGGAGCGTCCTCTTCCTTGACCACCACATCGACCATCCCATCTATGCTCCCTTTCGGGTTCCGCACTGCACAGTATAAGATCCCGTACCGCTTCGCCTCTGTGACAAACTGTTTCAAGTCGCTCTCTTTTACGGAATACACCGTCAGCGGTTTCCCGGAACGGACAAGGGTTTCCAGCCTTGCCCGCCCCTTGGTCTTTTTCTGTTCTTTCAGTACCGCATACAGAATGACCGCAAGCTGTTTTGCCCCGGCTCCTGTGATCTTTAGGGCCGCCTCGCCTACTTCCAGCGACATGCGCACCACCTGGTCGGCGGCCTCACCTGATGTGTTCATGGTTCATCTCCTCCTTTCCCTGTTTCTTTTCCTGCCGCACGATCTGGATCTTCTGCCGGATCAGGCCGGAACGTGCGGCGATCCCGTCGCAAAGCACCACCTCCTCTCTCAGTTCCCCGATCCGGGCTGTCAGTCTGGAAATTTCTGCTTTTACTTCTGCCAGACGGTCTTCTCCCCTAATACTGCGGCACTGATACCGCAGCTTCTGACGTTCTTTCGATAGCTGTGTCATCTGCTCCTGCAGCGATTCTTTGTAAGAAAAAAGTTGCCCGTCCGTGTCGATGTGACAACGACAGAGCAGTCTTGTCTCTCTGGAGATCTGTTCCAGTTTCGCCAGATCCTCCCGCAGAAGGAAATGAAGTTGTTTTGGAGATACAGACGGGCGGTTCTTCGGCAGGATACCTAAGAGAAAACAATAATGCAGATACAGCCCCCGCAGTCCTCCGATCTTTCTCTTCGGCAGGTTTCCCCGCACATGCGCCGCATACCGCCTCTTCTCCGGTAGTCGTTTTTCCTGCGGGGTAACAGGCGGATCTTCCTCCAGTATCCTCCTTCGGATCGACTCCAGAGAATACTCCTCTCCAAAGTTCCGTTTCAGTTTCAGCCCCCGTTCCCGCCCTTCCGGACGGATCGTGATGTCTTTTCCAAACTTGATGGAATAGCCTTTCTCTTTCAAGAAGTGGAAAAACTGCTTTTCCGTCCACGCCTGCAGGATGGCCTCATCCACATCTTCCCGGACGATACTGTGATAAGTGGGCCTCCCCTCCTGCTCTGCCCGCCACTCTCCATAAGGTCTGGACTTCCCCGGCTGCGGATGTTCGATCACGGACAGACCGTACTCCCGGCAGAGCCGGTCAGAGGTTGCTCGCATATCCCGGTAGTCCCGGTTGGTTCTGTGATACCGTTTCCCATCGAGATAGGAAACAGAGTTGACCACGAAATGGTTATGAAGATGATGGGCTTTGTCCAGATGGGTGGCTACCAATACCTGAAAACGCCCGCCCCACAATTCCTGTGCCAGACGGACGCCGATCTCATGGGCCAATGCCGGGGTACACTCTCCCGGAGCAAAGGACTGATACCCGTGAAATGCCACGATCCCCTCATCCTTTCCATACCGCTTTTTAACAGCTATCATTTCATTACGCGCGGTGGCGGGCGTGCAGTTGATCCCGGAAACATACTGCTGCATGATCTGCTCCGTCTCACTGACGATCCCCTCCTCTCCCTTTTTCCCTTTCCGTCTGGTCTTTTCTGCATTGACCGCATAGGCGATCACATCAGAAAGGCTCTGCATTTTTTCTTCACGCTGTACCGCCCCTTCGTTTTCATATCTCGGAAATTTTGCGATCTCCGGAGCGGTGGTTTTTTCCGGGTTCTCTACATAGATCACGACTTTCCCCAGCCAACCTTTTACACTCCAGATGGATGTGGTAGCCACCTTACACTCCTCTCCGGTTTTCATTTTTCATCGGTTCCGGCAGGATCACCGCCTCCGTAATCTTCTTTACAGTATCTTCAAACATCCGCATATCCCGGTCATACCGCTGCACATCAATCACATTTAAAGTGTGTGCCTTCTGTGCGATCTGATTTAGGTTATTCCCGATCCGGTGGAGTTCCCTCATCATGGAATAGTAATCCGGCGGCGGGGCGTCTCTCGGAACCACGCCGCTGATCAGATGACGGAGATATGCCTCCCGGCTTAGACCACTCTTTTTTACTTTTTTATCCAGGATCTCCGCCTCTTTCCGGTTCAGACGGAACAAGATCGCCACATTTCGTTTTCTCATCGCTCCATCTCCTTTTCTTTTTCTATGGATTCCGGTATCTGACGCAACTGCCGTTTCTCTCTGTCAAACTCATATACCCGGTCTGACAGGATTTCGTCACGGGCTACTTCTTTCTGATTCACTTCGCGCACCATCTCTCCCATTTCTTTCGGTGTCATACCGAGATCTTTTGGAATGATAATCATCTCATGCAGAGACGAAGGAAGGAGATAACAGCCCTGTGGGAATACGGACTCCAACTGCTCCTGCAGATTAGGATAGGCAAGGACAGAAGCACCATTTACTCTCATGGGGTTGCTCAGAACGTACATGCCATCTTTAGGAAACTCCTCCCCTTCTTTTAACTGAAGCAGATTTTTTGTCTCAAAGGGAAGGCCCATCATCTCCATCATCAGGTCGTCCATGCTCATCAGTACAGCCGGACTGCTCTTGACTGCATTTTCCACCGCCTTCTGGTAAACTTCCTTCGGGTGTACTCCCCACTGCCTCAGCATTTCATGGGTTACTTTGACACTCCCAACTCCCTCCCCGGCGGGCGAAGGGAATTCAATCCGACAGATGACAGACAGGTCTTCCATTTGCTTATGCGGAACCTGGGATAACATCCGCTGATTCGCTTTCGTATTGATAACCTGTACGGTTAAATGATCCTTCACAGAATCATAGTCCGTAAAGTCCAGCGTTTCCGGCAGTTCACGCACAGACAAAGACTGTCTGCACACATCGGCAATCCGATTCATGATCTGATCCATCGGCTCTCCCTTTCGGACCTGGTCATAAAAAGGTTCCATATAGACAACCGGGGCAATCTTCTGTCCCGGCATGTTGAGGATCATTCCGGTCAGCACTACTCCATTATTCTTCTGTTGCTCTGAAATCTCACACTGCATGTCCTGATATTCTTCTGGCAGATAATCTTTAATCTGCTGCGTCACGCCCTCTGCGAACGCCTTCACTGCTACCGTGCTGCTCATGCTGTCCATCCCCCTTTCCTGTTAAAATCTGCTGATACTTTTTCAATCTGTTTTCTGCAGCATCTTTTCCTGTTCTGATCATTTCCATCCGTATCATTCTTCCACCTCCCGGTCATGCCTGTACAGACGGTTGATCTGCATAAGGCACATCATAGCCACGCCGATCATACCGCCTACGATTGTTCCAACGATAAACTGAATCATCTTCATTCTTACCTCCGTTTCTTCTCAAAGGGTTTCAGGGATTTTCCCTGACAAGCTGCCGGAGGGTTGCCAGAGAAGCTCTGGCAATCCAAAGGCGTTGCTTGCTGGTATTGTGTATCACACTCCGCCTGCGCTCCGTTCCCGCCTCCGGCGGTTCATTACCTGCCGACAAGGAAAGCTGTCATGGCTGTTTTTCTCCCTCCGGATGGGTACATCCGCCGCACTCCGGGCAGCGCCAGTGGCAGTTTTCACACTCCTCATCTCCGCAGACACCATAGTCAATCAGTCTGCAAGTGCCACATTTTTGCAGCCATACTCGCAGTTACGGCATCGATCATCCCGATCATTTACAATGCATTCTCCGCTTTCCGGGCAAAGATAGGAGCAGTGGTCACAGTCTCCTGGACAATCCCTCGCCTCTTTTTCTTCAACTACAATGCCGACTACTTCGCCTCCCTCCATGTTCAAAGCCTCTCCGGACGTGATCATATCCCGCAGAATCCGGTCAATTTCTTTCCGGTTAATGGCTCCTATCGCAACCTTTTTTCTGTGAATGATCCTCAGATCATACTGAACTGTCTTCATAAAATCCTCTCTTTCTACCGTTCAAAATCTCTTCCTCTGTGTCTTTTTTCCCGCTTTGTCTGCCGGATTCCCAGCCGGATACAAAGGCTGTCGTTGCAGTCATTCCCCTGCTTTGGCGGCTCATCTCTTGTCTGGTATTTCTTCGGAAGCACCGTCCGGATGGCCTGTGTCGCAAGCCTCCCTGTCCGGTCATTGTCCAGATGAAACACCACCCGATCCACCTCCGGATGTTCTTTCAGAAAGCGTGTCAGCGCCGCCGGAACCTTGCTTTTCTCGATTTCTTTGGCAGGCTGGTACACACCCGCAAGGGATAACAGGTGCGTTTCTCTCCAATTTTCCCCGTCCAGTTTTTGCTCTGTGGCGTAAGATAACAGGTCAATCGCCGACTCGAACAGATGGACTTCACAGCATTTTTCTTCTGCCGGGATACAGAAAGAATAGTTTTTGTCGCTCCCTGACGCCTCCCCGACAAACGCTGTACCCACGCCCCGCAGAGCCGCATAACGGGGAATTCCGCTCTGATCCATCCCTACAAAAACAACGTTATGGTGGTTCTCACTCTCATAAATCTGTCCGGTTTTCAGACAATACTGAATCATCTCCATATCAATCCCACGGTTCTGCAGGTAGGAAACAGCGTACGTCTGATAGCGGTAAGGCTTTGGAAGGATCAGCTTTTTCTCTGTTTTCTTTTCGGCTGGTATGGAAACAGGCGGCTGGATCGCCGCCTGTTCCGCTATGGTCTGTACCGCCTGCACGAAGTCATATCCTCTCACTTTGATCAGATAATCCAGTGCGCTCCTGCCCCCGATCCCCCGGCTCCACCACATCCATTTCCCGTTGGAAATCTTCAAACTGTCATGGGTTCTGGTGCTATAAGTGTTCCCGGAGAAATGCACCAGCTCATAAGGTTCATAGTTTTTCAGATAGGTCAGCAGGTCGATCTGTTTCACTCTCTGCACCACTTCCGGTGCAACATAAGGCATAAATATCATCTCCTTTCCTGCCCGTGATTGGATATTCCATAAGTTATTTCAGATATCCGGACATAAAAATAGCCGGATGATCTTCTTTTTTGAAAACCATCCGGCTATGTAATTATATATCGCAATATGAGTTTGAGCATATCGGCAAATCAGGATTTATCGCTTCTTTACAAGCCAATTATCATTTTGTGTTCTTCTTTCTGCATAATAACCACATGGCATGTCTTTAAGAACACCTACAGAATTGTCTAAATCGAACACTTCTTTTAGAGATACCACTCTCGCTTCATCTATATCATGTCTTGAACCACACAAGAATTGCCACATCCCATCATCTTCATCATGTGATACATATAAAATGGGTTCGTCATCGTCTATAATATGGCAGCAGATTATCGTGGCTGTATCAGGTGCATCATAAAAAGGAAAATCCATATGCAACATTCCTTTCAAATCAAGATTTTTTAACTAAGATGTGCTTCTATTTTGATCTATCGCTATGCCATCAATAACATTCGCATTATCTATTGCCATTTTCCTTTCCTCCTTATATCAGGATCGGCAGATACCTTTATCCTTTTAAACTTTCCAATTCTACTAAAGAAAGTTCTTTAACCAATATTGCGTTTTTATTTGTATCAAGTGAATACTGTTCGACTTTTTTCAAAGCTACAAAATAATCGGCATCACCTATAATTGTATCTTTAGATGTACTAACAAGCACCAGCTTCCACTCCGCTACCGGCTTTCCATCAACTTTATACTCTGACTGTGGATTTTTAGGTAATGCTGTTTTAGTGCCCTCAGTTAAAGCTATTGCGCCAAACGGACTACCATCAGGTTTTCCATAGAATTTTGGTGTGGCGTTATAAGCATCACTCCAATCGACGCTCTCTTTTTTCCCTTTAACTTATCAAATAATCCCATTACTTTACCTCCTCAAATTCCAATTTATCTATTCAATCCTCTATAAACCCTGTATTTTCAAGGAATATCGCCTATTAAATGTTCAAACCTTATGTATTTTCCCTTGTTTTTGCCCTTATGAGCCGAAACAAGGGAAATTTTTATTCTCCGCCGATTACCTTATCCAGCAGTCTTGCGGAAGTACGCTTCGCTTCCCTTGTAGCGTGAGCGTAAATATTCATTGTGGTACTAACATCAGCGTGTCCGAGAAGTTCCTGCACATCTTTAGGTGCTGCACCGTTTGAAAGCAGATTGCTTGTATAAGTGTGTCTGAGCATATGGAAGTGGAAGTCCTCCAATCCCTCCACCTTTTTTCTCGCTGTCCTGCACATAATCCCCACCGTACTCGGTGCTTCAAATGCCCCGTCAGGTCTAAGGCAGACAAAGGATAATTCCTTGTACCCCTCTGGGACTTCTTCCGACCTCGGCAGACTGTAAACCTCATAATAGGTGCGGTCTTTTTCTTTGACCTCCAAATAGTAATTAAGGCTGTACAGTTCCCCGTATCGGAAACGGTTTTTATGCTGTTCTGCTTTCGCAGTTTTCAGGATTGCGGCAAGCGTATCGCAAAAGTCCACGGTGCGGATTTTTTTACGCTTTGTTGCCCCTATTTCTGTTTTGTGCCTTGCCCCGTTGTAACGCATACTGCGGCGTACTGTCAGATATTGTTCTTCAAGGTTGATGTCCTGCCAAGTCAGACCACAAACCTCTCCAATACGCAAGCCTGTATAATAGGCTATCTGTATAGGAAGAAGTGCAGGATTGTTTTTCTTTTTCAGGAAGTCCTCTAATCTCTGATACTGTTCGTAGCTGAGCGTTGGTGTGGAAGCAGTTTCTCCGTCCTCGTCCGAGAACAGTTCGTATTCTTCTTTCTTTCCTCGCCATACCACATACTGCATCGGGTTAAAGGTTATCAGCCTTTTCGGGAATACTGCAAAACGGAACGCCCCTTGCAAAACAGCCGAAAACAATCGGAGATACCCTTTGCTGAGTGCCTTTGCGGTTGTACCGTCAGGATTTGTACCGCCAAAGCTGAGAAAATCTATATACGCCTGTAAATGGTCGGCAGTTACGGTTTTCAGCTTTCGGTTTCCTATCGGGTGCTGTTTGATACGGTTGACCGTTCCCTGATAGGACATTACCGTACCATTGCTGAGATTGCCGGGTTTCAGTTCTTCCTCCACCCACAGATCGAGCAGCATACCAACTGTGATGTTTTCAGACTTCGCAACGAATTTCTTTTCCTCATAGTCAGCGATTGCTTTTCTGAGCAGGGCTTCTGTTTCAGACTTGCTTTCTGTTCCCACAAACTCTTTCTGTACTTTTCTGCCGCTTTCATCTTCGATGTAGAAGCGTGCGTACCACTTTTTACCTTTTTTTCTTACAGAACCTTTTGCCATAGATAAATTTCCCCTTTCTATCCGTGGCAATCGGGACTGTGACATATGGTGTGCGTAAAGTAATAAGGTTACTTATGCCGATGAATGTCAATCGGCATTTTCACTTGTCAAAGTGCCACGGAAATTTTCTTTTTCAGCAACCCTTTCCTCGGCTGCTGTCACTATCCCGAACAGGTCGCCCATCTTTACAGCGGTGCGTCCCTCATCGTAGATATGTAAAATTCCATCTAAAAACTGTTTCATATCCTCGATAGGAAGTTCCATTTCTTTACGGTAAACTCTTTCCATAATCGCCCCTGACTCAATCGCATAGCGGCGTAAGGACTGCTTTAAGCCCTCGTCCTCCGCTACACGGTCAACCTCAGCCATAGCGTCTGCAAAGTGATAAGTCATAACCGTATAGAGGTCAATCATCTTTCCGAGGAATGTCGTGAGCAGCTGTTGGTGCGGTTCTCCCTTTACCACAGAAGAAACAGTATCAAGATAATTTTTGATATGTTCCTCCATATCCTTTGCACATAAAGTGCGGCTGTCATATTCCTTATCTTCGGAAAGTCCTGTCAGCCATTCGGGAGTGGTCAGGAGTGCTTCTGCCAGACCGTTGATAATCATTGTACGCTTCGGGTCTACACCGTCCGCTTCATATCTCTGAATGGTAGATTTGTTTACCCCCACACGCTTACCAAGTTCGGGCATTGTTAAGTTTAATTCTGTTCGGCGTTCTTTTACTCGTTCACCGACCTGTTTTGCGGTGAATGTAATTTCTTTTTTCAAGGTTTTCACCTCCTATTGCTGATAGTATAGCATAGAAAAACCTATTTTGCAACCATAAATTTAATAATAGGTAAAAATATTTCTTAATAAGTTGCAAAACGAGTTGACAAGAGGTATCAAAATAAGTATAATTACAGATACATAGTTGCAAAATGCGTATTTTGAAAGGAGGTTGATAAAATGAGCAACATCAAAATGGGTTTAACCATAGAAGAAGCAGCAGAATGTACGGGTATCGGAAGAAATACAATGCGTAAGTTGGTAGACTGGGGCAAACTTCCCGTCCTCAAAGTCGGAAGAAAAGCGATTATCCGCAGGGATACTTTAGAGCGATTTATGAGCGTCAATCAGGGAAGAAACCTGCTCAATGAAAACGATGTCCGCAAAGTAGAATAACCATTTTCCAAGCCCTCGGCGTTTGAGAGCGAAATACACCCCTCGCACAAATCTTCGATTTGTACTCTGGGTATTTCGCCCTTGCAGGGGGCACTGTATCACAGCTTCGGACAATGCACCGCTGCTATGATACAGAAGAAAACAGCCCGCTGTTTTCTTCGCTGTCCGTCTGCTTACGCTGCCGAAACAGCGGCAACCGATTTCTCGGTTGCAAAAAGAGTATGCCCGTCACGGGAGAAAGGAGTATATGGCAAGACACTCATTTATACAGATGTCAAAGCTATCCAATGTCAAGGGAAGAATATCCTATATCACGAGCCACGCAAGACAGGAAAATCTCTATGCCACCTACCGCACCGCCGACAATGAATTTTGGAGTAACCTTGCAAGGGAAAGCCAGCAGGAATTTAAGCGAAGCGGTACAGAGGGCAAATGTATTGAAGCAAGGGAATTGATTATCGCCTTGCCCGAAATTTATACAAGATACGAGCCGCAGGAGGTCCTTGAAGATTTTACAGAGGAGTTCCGCAGACGGTATGGTGTGGAGTGCGTGTCAGCCCTCCACCACAATAAACGCAAAACCAATTATCATATCCATCTTATCTTCAGCGAAAGAAAACTGCTTCCTGAGCCTGACATCAAGAGAGCCACACGCAGCGTGTTCTATGATGAAACAGGCAAAAGGGTACGCACCAAGAAAGAAATCACAGGGGCGGACGGGCAGATACGAAAAGGCTGCACCGTCATAAAAAAGGGAGAAATTTATGAAAGCCACCTTTTTACCGTGAAAGATGATAAATTCAAAAGTGAGCCTTTTCTTCGGGAGGTAAAGGAGATTTACACCGACCTTATCAATCGGCATATCTCCGATCCCGAACAGCAGTTAAAGGTCTTTGATAAGAACAGCGTTTATCTTCCCACGAAGAAAATCGGTAAGAACAATCCCAAAGCCGCAGAGATTGAAGCGGATAACGCCGCAAGGCAGGAATGGAACAGGACAGCGGATATGGCACTCATATCGGGTATTTCCGAAGCAAAAATTTTAGAAGTCAAGCAGACCGAGATACACGAAAAAGCAAGCCAATCTATCAAAAGCAAAGGCTGGCTGCCTAATCTGTTCCGTGGGATTGTGGCAAAAGCAAAAGATTTTCTGCAAAACCTTATCCGTGAAAAGGATATGCCACCCAAGCCTACACTTGATATTGATATGGCAGAGTTCCGTCATATGCGAAATCTGATGATAAAGGTACAGGATAAGGCAAGGGAAATTAAAAACTTGCAGGATAAAGTTTTGCCGCAGTTGAAACAGCAGCTTGCCGAAACAAAGGGGCTTTTCAAAGGCAAAGAACGAAAAGCGTTGGAGGTAAAAATCAAAGAAACTGAAGCGGAGATTGCCGGCAGGTTGGATAAAATCCCCGATACACTCAAAGCGGACGGTTATCCCGATGTACAAGTTTTTATGAGGACTTTCCGAGAAATGGAAAGCGTTGTAGAACAGTACAACCGTGACCTTGCCGAGTGGGAATATCAAGTCAGCAGGAAACCGACAGCCGCCGCTAAAGAACAGCACAGACCTCCCGAAAAGCAGAGCGTGTTAAAACATCTGCGTGAGATACAGGAACGCAACAAGCAGAAACCGCCGCAAAGACAGCATAAAAAATCCATTGACAGAGATAGCCGATAGACATTGAAAAACCGCCGTTATGGAGTTACCCATAGCGGCGGCATACATAATCATTTGCAGCTACAAAATTAACAGTTATATTTTTTTCGCAAATTGCAAGTGCAAGTTGGACACCCGCATGAATAAAAATAGTTCGGCGTAAGCCGGACTTGACTGCCACACAGCAAGCACGGCTGGCGCTGTCAAGGATGCCGTAGGCAAGGCGTAGCCGGTGCCTTGACAGGGTCAGGCGGGTTTGCTATCCACCGCATACACTCGGTCAAGGAACGAATCAAACAGTTCCTCCGGTGTTGCGTACCCCAACTTCTTTCTGGGGCGTGCGTTCAGCTCATCCGCAGCCGATAGAATATACTCAGCAGAGTAGTTCTGCATGGAAGTGCCCTTGGGAACGAAGGCTCGGAGCAATCCGTTGTGGCGTTCATTTTGAGGTCGTTCCCATGAGGTGTAGGGATGGGCGAAGAACACCTCAGTGCCCCAGCTTTCACACTGCGCAAAGTCTGCGAACTCAGCTCCATTGTCAACGGTAATGGTCTTGAATACCTGTGCAAAGCGGTCGCCATATTCCTCTTTGAGCATCTGCATGGCAGCCATAACAGCTTCGCTCGTCTTTCCCGGAATCAAGAAAGCCAGGTAGTTTTCCGTCTTCTTTTCCAGAAGGGAAAACACAACAGCGTCCTTACCTGCGCGCTTACCAACCACGGTATCGCCTTCCCAATGGCCTTCTTCCGTGCGCTGAGAGGCAATTTCAGGCCGCAAATCAATGCTTTTGCCGAAGTTTTTCTTGTTTCCCCGGGGTTTGGCAGACTGCGTGTGCTTCCGCTTTACAGCTTCCGGCAACTCCATGATCCCAATGGGAAGATTACCTGCACACGCTTCATTATAGAGCGTGTGGGTACAGACCATCTCGTTGCCTGGAAACAGGCCGTGGCGTTTTGCGTAGCCGGCGCAGGCATCCAGAGACCACTTGTGCTCTCTGACCTGAGCAGCAACCCAGGATACGAATGCTCCGCAGGAAAGCAGTTTGTGCGGTTTCCGGGAACGGAACCGATTGGAACGGTATACAGCTTCACCGTGCTTGGCACTGTAGCCCGGAGTGCGACCCTTGCTCGACTTACGGGGCGGTGTGCCACGCCGCAGTTCGTTCCCGATCGTGGTAGGAGAACAACCCAACTCTCTGGCAATGGCTCTGTTGGACAGTCCTTGCCTCTTCAGGGCTTGAATAGCGCCTCTTTCTTCTCGCTGAAGATGTTGTCCGCTCTTGCGTTCCGGTAGATCTGTGATATAATGACGGCAGTCCATAGTGATTGCCCTCCCTCGATAAATGTTGTCTGGTAACTACATTTTATCATGCGGGTATATCACTATGGATTTTTCTTTTATGTGTCCAACTTCATTTTACAATTAACCGTTATATTTTTTTGATTTGTTTAACAAAATATAAATTCCAATCAATACCAAAATAGTGATTCCAAGTATCATATACATCGTTCCGATATTTACTTGACTTCCGAAAAAATAAAGATTGCAATCAAGGGAATCTTTTAGTTTTTCAATAACCTCTGTTGGAATACCTTGATTTTGCATTTCGGCAAGCGCCCCTTGCATTGTATGATTTCGGATAAGTGATGTACCATAAGTACCCGGCAAAAATGAGATTATTTTTTGCAGCCCTTCTCCAAATGAAGAAATAGGCATATATGCACCACAAATGAAACCATATCCCGCACTGATGATTGTGCCTACCGCTGAAATTTGTCCTTGTGTTGATAAGAAAAAATTAATAATCGAAGATAATGCTGTTCCAAACAAAACAAGAAGTAAAATATCAAGAAACAAAAAGAATATATCTGCGAGCGACATATACCAACCGACAATAGCTACATAAGTAAGACAGATACCCGTTGCAGCAAAGCAAATAATAAGTGTTGAAAGCAAGGTTGCAACATAATAACTCAACGAAAGTGTAGCTGACTTTACAGGAGATATTCTTAAATCTCTTATCGTACCATTTGCTTTATCTTGCACCATTAAAAAATTAGAACAAAAAGCAACCGTTACACACGAAACAGCAAGAATAGATGAGATAAGTTGACCGCCTACCAGTCCCTCTATTATGCTTTCTGATAGTTTTAATGAATTAGGTAAATTAGATGTAAAACTATCCCGATACACATTCCCAAGAAAAGTCACATAAAGTACAAGCAATATAGCAGGCGTTATCAAAGAGGTAAAGAACATTCCCTTATCTTTGAAAAACAATTTGATATTTCTTTTGATAAGAATGAAAGCCATACTCATTTTTCTGCACCTCCCACCAATGTTTTGCCCGTAACAGCAAGAAAAACATCGTCCATTTTTCCTTTTGTTATTTCGTAATCATTAAACAACTGCGGATTACGAATAATCAATTCAGTTGCAGCCTTTGTATTCGGTACAGAAAGGCGATAACCGTTTCGGATTTGCTCATATTCCACATCAAGTGCTTTAATATCCTTTTCATCTACATCATAAATTGTGATGTAATCCCCAGTATAAATATTTTTTAATTCAAGAGGAGTACCCTCTGCGGATATTTTCCCATCATCAATGATTACAACATAATCAGCTTCCGCAGCTTCTTCCATATAGTGCGTAGTTAAAAATACAGTCATATTTTCATCTTTGCGAAAACTTGATATAACATTCCAAATAAGTCGGCGTGTCTGTGGATCAAGCCCTGTTGTCGGCTCATCAAGAATAAGGATTTTAGGCTTATGAAACAAAGCCCTTGCAATATCAATTCTTCGGCGTTGTCCTCCTGATAATTTACCAACGGTGCGTTTCAATAAGTTTTCAAAATCTAATATTTTCGCCAATTCCTCAAGTCGTTTCTTAAACTCCATTCCAGTAATGCCATATAAAGCGGCACGACTTTCCAAATTATCATAAACAGAAAGGGCAGAATCCAAGACAGATGATTGAAAAACTACACCCAGCTCACGCTTAATATAGTCCATATCCTTATCTAAATCGTGTTTATCAATAAAAACGCTTCCACTGTCTTTCGATAGTTGTCCACACATAATATTGATTGTAGTTGATTTTCCTGCCCCATTGATACCAAGAAAGGCAAACAACTCTCCTTTTTTTACACGAAAACTCAAATTCTGAACAGCGTTTACACTTCCAAAACTTTTATTAAGATTATTGATTTGAATAATATTGCTCATTCAATTTCCTCCTGTATAATCGGTTTTTATCTCGCATAGAGAACAATCAATATAATCTTTTCCTGTTCTAATCGAACTCCAAATTAGTAGATGCAGTGCGATACCGTAAATTAAATTTATTATAGCATAATGAATTACCAAAGTCATTATGAAAGAGAACACATCGAATCATAATTGTGGCAGGCAAAGTTTTAATTTTTGACTGCCACAATTTTAATATTCTATATATTACATTTTTTACTTATAGATAATATCGGCATATACAATTTCTCGTGCTCTTGCCTGTATCTCATTCATTCGACCAACCCACAACATCGGTTTTTCTACTTTAAGTTGTTCGGTCACGCCCTCCTTGTCAGCCATTTGCTCGACCAATCGAAATATCATTTCCGTTGCCTGTTCGTCAATATCAGTAAGGTAACAGTTCAATTTTCCGCTTGTGAGAAGCGTGATGTAAACTGCCCGTTTATGTTCCTGTAAATAGCGTTTGTGTCGCTGCCCCCATAAGCCGATAGGCTTGTGTTCTTTTTCGGTTGGTAAAATAAGGCAAGGAATATAATAATCCCCCTGCAATTCATACCAAAGACCATTGCTTTCATCATAAATATACTTGTCCATTAAAAAATCCTCCGTTATAATATATTCGCACATATGTCACAGTTCTCCGATTGCCACACTTTGTTATATCTTGTTATGAGATTTTCTTGCCCTTAATTTTGCCCTTATAAGCAGTCAGGGAAAGAGTAAACTTGTGTGAAATCATATAAAGGGATAAGGCGAACACATTGCGATAAATCCTTT
>NZ_MIEH01000012.1 GCF_001754075.1 Merdimonas faecis
ATAATTCTGCGGAAACTCAAGCAAAAAGGAATCTTGACAGTCGCAATAAAAGTTGTATAATGATAGTAACAGAACCCACCACGCCTCTGATTTTCATGCGCAACCCGGTGGGACTTTTTCATTTATGGGGTGTTTTATGTATCAATATCCAAAACAAATATTAACAATAACACAGCAGGTACAATCATATATTGATGCAGGAATGGTAATTACTTCTCGTGCGGACGTAGAAAAAGCATTAAAGTCAGTTGGATTTTATCGTTTGCGTGGATATTCGTTCCACTTATATGATAATGCTACAAAGAAGTATGTTCCGGGAACAAGGTTTGAAGATATTTTAAAGTTGTATCAATTTGACCAGGAATTATCTGCTTTGATTTTTTCAATGATTTCTAAGATTGAGGTGGCTTTGAGAGTACGATTAGTGGAATCGTTACTTATAAACGGAGAACCACTTGTTTTGCAGGATTCATCGATTTTTAAAGAGAAAAAACTGTATTGGCAGAATATGTCTACAGTAGCGTCAGAAATTGCTCGCTCTAATGATGTGTTTATCAAACATAATTTTGATAATCATGATGGAGAGGTGCCTGTATGGGCAGTTGTTGAAGTTCTTTCTTTTGGTACGTTATCGAAGATAATTAAGAATTTGAAAACCGGTGCTGGAAGTTCATATTCTATATTGGCGGCTAATTACCAGTATAAATCGAAAAAAGGAAATTGGGTAAAGCCCTCCCAGAAAATGCTTGCTTCATGGATACAAGGTGCTTCGGTATTGCGTAATATGTGTGCTCATAATTCCAGAATTTACAACCGAACAATACATACGACACCGGAAATTCTGGATGCAGATAAAGTTACACCACCACCGGTACATAACGGTTTGTATCAAATTTTACTGGCGATGAAGTATCTGCGTTCATCAGATGAGGAATGGACAGTATTTGTGGATGCCTTTGATAAGCTGATTCAAAATAATATTGGTGTAATTAGTCTTACAGCGATGAATCTTCCGGTAGATTGGAAAGCACATCTAAGTGTATAAACGCAGCAGAACTGCATAAAATAGTAAAGCAGACCTAACCAAGCATTTTTATGCTCAAACCGGTTAGGCTTTCGGCGGAGTGTTACGATAAGCACTTCGCCATTTCTATTTTGATGGAATTGATCTGTGTATAAACAAGAGCTGGATCCCAGTGTTTGAGGAATCCAGCTCTTTAAAATTAGTTTAAATCATTCTCTAATGTTTCTAATAAAGAATTGAAGTCGATAGAGGCTCTAACAGGAATGCCATGGTAGTTTCCATGGATATACTGATTTCTAAGGTTAGTGTTTTTATGGATTTTGCTATCGTAATGTGTAATGCATTGTATTTCTTTGTTTCCATTTTCGGTTTCATCAATGACATAAATGCTTTCTTTAGGAATATCTGATTCCATTAACAGTGTATTATGAGTTGTAAGGATAAGTTGGCCTTCAGAGTCTTTGTTTAGAGCCGAAACTAAGCTTTCGACCAGAATATCATGGAGAGCTGTGTCAAATTCGTCAATGATGGCAACGGATCCTTTTACAACTACGAGCATAAATGGTAATAGCTGAAGAAGAGATTGTGTTCCTGTGGATTCCAAAGAAAATTCAATATCTCGTTCCATGCCTGCGATATATTTGGTAACCATCAATGTGTAATTAATACGATTTTCTTTATGGACTCTTTTATAATATACCCTTTGAATGTCGGTATAGGTGTTTTGGAAAAAGGTATTTAACATGCTTTCAGTTCGATCTAAAAGATTTTCTTCATCAAGGCGAATATTTCCCTCATCATAGTGACCGAATATTTCAGGAGGAAGTCCGATAATACCTCGTTCTTGGCGGCTACCGAATTTTACTTTACATGAAGTACGGGAGAAAAATTCGAGAACCGAATCAAAATGGTCACTAATTTGCTCCTTTATATACATATCAGCTTTGTCATCGGATTCGTGCATCAATATTGCTAATAAAGAATGTTTCCCCCAATATTTGCTACAAGCTTTTTTGATTTCTTGATAGGCTGTATTTTCCAGAAAAATCTTAGGACTGATTGTGGCTTTCTCTGGTGTGATATCGAAATAAGCACCACGATTTCTTGTAAGAGTGTATTCCAATCGTTCGTGTATGATTTGAGAGTCGTTGGTTTCTAAAATATAACGCCCACTTTTTCCGTGCAATTGGAAACCAAATTCAAGATACATGGGTTCTTCGCTTCCCACCATTTTGTTTTCTTGAATCAATGTTTCGATGTCCTTATATCTCATTTTTAAGTAACGAGAAAAATCTTCATCTTTAAGATTGTCTGGATCAGATAATATGGATTGCATAATATCACGAACATCCATAGTGCGAAGAGTTTCCGAGAGCATAAAAAAAGCGGAGGCTAAATTGGATTTTCCAACACCATTTTTTCCGTAAATTAATAGTAGTTTTTTGGGCGCCCCATTCTTGTCTAATAGATTGAATTCTACATCGCCGAAAGATTTGTAATTTTTGAGTTTAACATATTCAAACATTTTAGTTTCTCCGTTTCCTAAATAGTAAATAAGTAAAAATATAATTTTACTTATTTACTATAACACAAAAAATAAATAAAGTAAAGAATGTTTTATGAATACATTCGTAAAAATTACGAAAATACGATCAAAACACTTGAAAGTTAGAAGAAATTATGATAATATAAAATCGTTAGCACTCAACCATACTGTTTGCTAACAGCTCCAGGAGCGTAACTGATTACTATAAGACAAGCAAATGACATGATTCGGAATGGCCAGAGAAGTCATGTGCATTTGCAGAAAGAAGGCAAAATGGCTTACGAAATTGATTTTGTTGGTGTGGGCGATGAGTGTAAAAAAGATGCTGATGCCATCGCCTTACGTTGGAAGGATTTATTTGGCAATTATAAAATTGCCGTGTACGATGGTGGGTTGCAAGCCCACGGAGAAAAATTGGAACAGCATCTAAATCAGTATTATTTTGATGAGGATACTGAAAAGGTTATCGATTATGTCATCTGTTCCCATTCGGATTCTGACCACACTTCTGGTTTGAAAAATATATTGGACAAATTTGAGGTCCAAGCATTGTATATGAATCGTCCGTGGTTATATGTAGATGATATCTGGGATAAAGTAAAGGATGGTCGCATTACAAAAGGCAGCCTCATTAGACGTTTGAGAGATGAATATCCGTATATCAATGACTTGGAAGAAATTGCGCAAGACAAAGGGATTCCAATTTATGAAGCGTTTCAAGGAACTGTTATTGATGGTAAGTTAAGAATATTATCTCCAAGCAAGGAGTTTTACCTTGAGTTGTTGGTTGAATCAAGTAAAACGCCTTTGATAAATGAAAGTGCCGACAATGCGTTTTCCAGATTTTTTAAGAATGCTTTTCAATATGTGAAGAATCTTATCGAAACATGGAGTAGTGAAAAATTACGTGAGAACGTGTCTACCACAGCGGAAAATGAAATGAGTGTTGTTATCTATGGAGAAATGGATGATAATTTCTTATTGACAGGTGATGCTGGAATACGTGCTTTGGATAAAAGCATTACATATTCCGAAACCATCGGAAAAAAGATTAAAGACAATGTAGGTTTTATACAAGTGCCACATCATGGAGGTCGCCACAATGTTAGTCCGTCCATCCTTAATCGTCTGATTGGGGATATTGTGGAAGAAGGCGAAACCACTGGAAAAACTGCATTTGTTTCTGTTGCAAGTGGTTCGGATCACCCGCTTCAAATGGTAGTTAATGCATTTACAAGAAGAGGTGTGAGTGTATATAAAACAAAAGGTAATATAATTCACCATCACAGAAATATGCCAGACAGACAGGGATGGACCGCTATTAAACCGCTTGAGTTCGAACAGAAAGTAGAGGAGTGGGAAGATTGATGGAATCAGTAAAGAAATATTTTGATGATTTTGTTTTTGCGGCAAGAGTAATGCCAGCTATGACAGCTGGCTTACCGCTGCTAATTGTAGCGGTATATAACGGAATAGTAGCTAACAGTTGGTCAGAGGCAAGTACTTCCTTTGTGTTGGCAATAATACTTATTGCATTCTCGGCCTATATTGCTCGTGAATGGGGAAAAAATTACGAAGGAAAGATGTTCGAGGAATTAGGTGGAATTCCAACAACGATAATTCTGCGTTTTTCTGACAATAAAATTGATGGTGTTTCTAAAGTGAAATATCATCAATGGTTTAATAATAATTTGGCGGATGTTTCGTTACCTATGTCTTTAACAGAAGAAACGGTAGATTCAACATCTGATGAAAAGTATATTAGTGCAATGACATTTTTACGCACTTATGCTAATTCAAATAGAGATAGGTTCCCAAGAGTATATCAAGAATTAAAAAAATACAATTTCTGGAGAAATTTATATGGATGTAAAATTTTGGCTACTGTGTCATATGCTATTCTGTTACTTAGAGAACTTGTAGTCATAGATTCCTTTAGCTTGAAGGAAATACTTATCGCTCCATTTCCGAAGTATGTTGTTTTAGTGGGATTATTAATATGGATTTGTCTTTTTTGTTCAATCGTGACAAAAAAGACGGTAAAAAGAAATGCATTTGATTATGCAAAAACACTTCTTGAAATAATCGAAAATCTCTCTCAAGAAGAAATTGCGATATTAAGATAGATAGTTAAAACGAAATTTGAACAAAACAATGGTTTAAATAAGGTAGGGTATGTTGAAGAGTTATATTTCAACATACCCTATATTTTACTTTTTACTTTTTTTACGATTCGGCAGAGCCTTTAACAGCTTTGACCTCTTGAACACATCTTTCATAACCTTATGCTCGTCCACGGAAAGGTGGTCAAACGGAATCTGCATTTCATCGCAGAAGAAGCGCCAGAATTCCTCAATAGGGTTGCTTTTGAATTTGAGTGTTTGCAAGAAACGCTGCACCTTTTTGTCATTAGACATCGGTCTCTCGATAGGCGCAGATTCGGCAGCGTGTTCGTGGTTCTCACGAATGGTGCGGATAATATTGTTCCAATCGCTGTGAATGGTATGGAAGAAATATTCTTCTTCCTGAATATGTGAGCTTTCCAGAACTTTCAGGTACAGGTCGTTGGCATCAGGATTTTTCTGCTGAATAATCTGGAGACGAACGGCATCTAACCAGTCATTCATGTTTTTGATCTGCATGGTAGCGATACCATCAACATAGATTTCGGTATCTGCCATCAGTTTTATAAAATCCGGATGTTTGATGATTTCGCATAAAAGCCTATTATTGAAACGCCCGCTTTTCAAAAATTCTATGGTTTCATCGTCTAACATCAAATCGTCTATTTCAGTAAGAGAAGATGTTCTTACTTCGGTATTGCCGACAAGCCATTCCAAAGAGACACCATAAAATTCTGCCAGCTTGTTGAGAGTAACAATATTGTATTCCTTGTTCTCTTTGTTTTCGTATTTGCTGATAGTTGCAGGCACTACATTTACTGCGGATGCAACTTCTTCCAGTTTATAGTCATGGTCTCGTCTAAGATCCCACAGTTTTTCTTGGATTGATAATTGATTTTTCATAAGCATCCTCCTGATGCAGATATTCTACCATATTTCAGCATAAAGTTACAATGTGCCTCGTGTTTTCCAATCGGAAAAAACGGGGCATTTTTGCGTGAATTTTCGACCATGGAAATAATCCTTGAATTTCGATTTTTCGGTGTATGATGTAGCCAGTTCAGAAATGAACGTAAAATTGAATGACCGTCCGAGATGAGATAAACCGCCACGATCATAAAGGGAGCGCTTCCGCAAGGGAGACTGGACAGCACCGCACAGGGGATATGCCTCCAAGGAAACATCGAGGGTAGAACGGCAAAAAGCCTGTTTGTGGAATTGCAGCTAACATTGCAATTCCACATTACATAGAGATTTTGACGATCTCTAAATCGAAATCGAAGGAGAAAACAAATGAGATTATCTAAGTATGAGAAAGAAACAATTATTTTGACCAGTGAGGGAGAAGACACCATTAAGATTTATACTTTTAACGCATCGCTGAAGCGCAGACTTGCTGAATATGCCAAAAAGTATCCAGAAGTTGCAAGATTGGACAGAAGGACAGCCGAAGACAGTGTGACTTATGTTCTGAAAAAATCCAGAGTGTCTATCCGCTTGCTCCCGCCGCTCACTGAGGAAAGGCGGAAAGTCTTTAGCGATTGTGGCAAAAAGTACGGTATGAATGCCGGCAGAAGACTTTTGAAGCAGGTTGCTACTTAATGCCATTTTACAGGCAGTATGTGATCAAAATGCCAGTTTCAAAGCTGGCATTTTGAAATGCTTATGTGATAGCAAGGTAAAATATCAGGTGTAATTCGACAAATCAAATAGTGCGGTCTGGAATTGGAAGATTGCCTATACGAAGGAGGAACAATGGGAAATGTATATGGTTATGTTCGTGTCAGTACCAAGGATCAGAACGAAGACAGACAGCTTATCGCATTACAAGAAATGTCTATTCCTGAGAAAAATATCTTTGTAGATAAACAATCCGGCAAGGACTTCAAGCGTCCGATGTACAAACGAATGTTAAGAAAAATAAAAAAAGACGATTTGCTTTATGTAAAAAGCATAGATCGCCTTGGAAGAAATTATGCTGAAATTTTAGAACAATGGCGAATACTCACGAAAGAAAAAGGAATTGATATTGTAGTTCTGGATATGCCCCTTTTGGACACACGCCGTGGGAAAGACCTTATGGGAACGTTCCTCAGTGATATTGTTTTGCAGGTGTTATCTTTTGTTGCGGAAAATGAACGAACCAATATTAGGCAGAGACAGGCAGAAGGTATTGTAGCTGCGAAAATGAGAGGTGTTCGCTTTGGAAGACCTCCAAGCCCGTTGCCGGAGAATTTCCATGAGATATATCAGCAATGGAAAAATGGTAAAATTACCGGTCTGGCTGCTGCTAAAGCGTGTGGAATGCCAATGTCCACATTTCGCTACCGAGCGGAAATTTACGAAAAAGCCAAGTTATTGTAAACAGGTATTTTTACAGGAATGTGTACCTTTTCGATACAGAGAAATATCTGCTTTGACGCACGATAGAAAGCCTTTAAACATCTGGAATAACGCTCGTTTTTGTGGTATGATTTAAGTTAATGAAAAAAACAGGCATTTTACAGAAAGGTACACATTTTGGAAAGTGCCGTTTGAGATAACACAGGAGGAAACATCATGGTTCACACAGATTTGAAATTTTTTACGAATGAGCCGGAAAGAGACTTATACAGCCGCTTTGCTGCCATTTTAAAAAGCAATACACAATTCTTTGATGTTCTGGTTGGTTATTTCAGAGCCAGCGGCTTTTTCAAAATGTACGAAGCTCTGGAGCAAGTAGAAAAAATCAGAATATTAGTCGGTTTGAATGTCGATAGATATACGGTTAAAATCATTGACCGTATAAATGCTGAAACAATGTATGCTGCTATCTCAACTGCCGATGGCAAAGAGATTATCGCAGATGAAATTGAAAAAGAGTTTGAAACAGCAGCAAGCTCTGCACAGGTGGAAAAAGGTGTTCGTGTTTTTATGGATTGGCTTAAATCCGGAAAACTTGAGATGCGCATGTACACCGAAGCACCGATTCATGCAAAAGTTTATATTATGCGCAAAGATCAGGAGAAGGTTCCTGATACATTTGGAAGCGTAATTACTGGTTCAAGTAATTTTTCTGAAGCAGGTTTGGTAAATAACCTCGAGTTTAACGTGGAATTAAAGGATTATGCAGATGTAAAGTTTGCGCTTGATAAGTTTGAAGAGCTTTGGGCACAAGGCATAGATATTCGTGACACCTATATCGAAGCAGTGGAAAAACATACATGGATGAGAGATGATATCACCCCTTATCAGCTGTATTTGAAAACACTGTATGAGTTCTTTAAGGAAGAAATCAATGCAGATAAAGAAAATTTTGAAACATTGCTTCCAGAGGGATATATGCGCTTACAGTATCAGATTGATGCTGTAACACAGGCAAGGCAGAAGCTGGATGCGTATAATGGAGTCTTCATTTCGGACGTTGTAGGTCTTGGTAAAACCTATATCTGTGCTATGCTTGCAAACAGTTTCAACAGAAATGCGTACAAGTTGATTGTGTGTCCTCCGGTATTGGTAGATTACTGGAGAAGCGTTTTGCAGGAATTTGACGTTGCCCGTTGTGATGTGGAATCCCTTGGTAAGTTAGATAAGATTATTGCAAAAGGAACGGATAAGTATTCGTATGTGTTTGTTGACGAAGCGCATCGTTTCCGTAATAGTGGCACTGAAGCATTTACAGAATTACACCAGATTTGTCGTGATAAGAAAGTAATTCTGATTTCTGCAACACCAATCAACAACTATACCAGTGATGTGGAAAATCAGATTTATCTGTTCCAGGCAAAGCAGAGTGGCACAATCAACGGTATTAAAAACATCGAAGGATTTTTCCGTGGTCTGAATGCGAAACTTGCGAAGAAGCCGAAAGGCTCAGCAGCATATATGGAGCAGCTTAGAGAAAATTCGGAAGTAATCCGTGACAAGCTGATTCGTGAGGTTATGATTCGTCGTACCAGAAGTGAAATTCAGCAGTATTATGCCGATGACCTTGCAAAACAGGGGTTGACTTTCCCGAAAGCAGGCAGTCCGGAGAAAATCATTTATTCCTTTGATGAGGAAACGGATGATGCGTTCTCCCAGACTATCAATATCATCAAGGATTTCAAATATGCCCGTTATACACCGCTGTTATACCTGAAAGATAAAAAGAAATATGCAACCATGCTTGCTGCACAGCGTAACATGGGCGGATTTATGAAAGGTATCCTTGTAAAACGTCTGGAAAGTAGCTTTTATGCTTTCCGTAAGACTTTGGAGCGTTTCATTGAATCTTATGAAAAGTTCATAGAAATGTCTAAGACCGGAAAAATCTATATCAGCAAGAAAGTAAATGTGTATGACCTTCTGGATGATGGCAACACACAGAAGCTGATGTATCTGATTGAACAGCAGGATGTCATGGAGTTTGAGACGAAGGAATTTTCTTCCCAGTTCTTCCGTGACTTACAGGCAGATTTGGCACAGCTGAAATCCATGCAGTTCATTTGGTCGTTGATTGGCAATGATCCAAAGCTGGATGAGTTTAAGCGGAATCTTACAGCGAATCCGTTAATTAAAGGTAAAAAGGCGATTGTCTTTACTGAATCTACGGAAACAGCACAGTATCTGTATGAAGAATTGAAGTCAATCTATGGTGAAAGAACTATCTATTTCAGCGGTCAGAGCAGTGCTGCACTGAAAGTTGAGATTGAAGATAGCTTCAATCCGAAATTTAAAAATAAAAACAATGATAAATATGACCTTCTCATCACTACCGATGTGCTGGCAGAAGGTATCAACCTGCATCGTGCGAATGTCCTTGTGAACTATGACCTTCCTTGGAATCCTACCCGTATCATGCAGCGTGTCGGTCGTATCAACCGTGTTGGTACGGAGTTTGACCGCATTTATGTATTTAACTTCTTCCCGACTGCACAAAGTAAGAAGCAGATGCCATTGGAGGAACGAATTCTGGAAAAATTGCAGGCGTTCCACGACACCCTTGGCGAGGACTTTAAATATCTGTCTGATGATGAAGAAGTATCTTCCAAGAAACTGTTCTCGGATCTGACATCAGATCTGGATGGTGAGGAAGAAAGTACCAACCCTGAGTTGGCTTATTTGGCGATTATCCGTCAGATTCGTGACAATGATCCAAAACTGTTTTCAATGATTAAGCGTTTACCGAAAAAGGCAAAGGCTGGTAAGTTTTCTGAAAAAGTATCAGAAGATTCTACAGTTACTTTTATCCGTCAGGGCGCATTAAAAACATTTTTTATCAGTTCTGAAGCTGAAACAAAGCAACTGTCCTTTATGCAGGCGATTGATTTGATTAAGGCAGAACCGGACGATGCAAAAGTCAGTGTTTCAAGCAAATTTTATGAACACTTCGACAGTAACAGCACCGCCTTTGACCAGATGCTTGTAGCAGAGGAAGAAGTGTCTACGGAAAAAGTAATGGTTGCCGGAAATGATGCAAAAATTATTCGTTTGCTGAAAGCAATGAAAACAGAGCCACGTCTTACCGATGACCAAGAGCAGACGATTGAGAAGCTGATTGCACTTTGGGAAAACGGTGAGATTCCGGCAAAGGTTTCTAAGGATGTCATGAAAAAGAGCAAAGTTGTTGGAGATGTTCTGGAACTTTACTATGAAATCCTGAAATTAGTGCCTCCAACATACTTCGAGGAACGCAAGAGCCAAAAAGCACAGGTAGACGGAGAAAAACAGATTATTCTTTCCTGCTATCTGAAAACGGGAGGTACACGATAAATGAATGCCGTTGTTAAAAAGATAGAAGCAATACTGAAAAGTCCCTATGGTACAAAGAATTATGTTGATTTGATTCGAGAAATTTTCCCGAAGGTCAGCATGGTGTCACCGGACAGGTTCAGAAAAGAATTTACTAATTTTTCATCCCATATTGAAGGTTCCGTTCATGTGGGAAATTATAAAACGCCAGACAAAAAGAATATCATCATTATGGCAGTGCAGCTGAAGAATGCAGGATATGTTGAAAATTCCAGAAGCACTCAGCGTAGCTATGCCAAAAAGCTGATTGAAAACGCCAATGCAGATGCTGCGTTTATTGCTTTCTATACAGAAGGCGAGCCAAAATGGAGATTGTCTTTTGTTCGTCTCGATTATGAAATGAAGATCGAAAACGGACGTTTGAAAACCACGGAAAACCTGACTCCGGCAAAGAGATATTCCTATCTGGTAGGTGAAAATGAACCATGCCATACAGCAATCAGTCGATTTGAAAGATTTATCATTGATAGTATGGCAGATCCGGAACATCCTACACTGGATGATCTGGAAAATGCGTTCAGTGTTGAAAAGGTTACAGATGAGTTTTTCAAGCTGTATTGTGAAAAATTCCATCAGCTGCGTGAAAAGCTGGAAGAAAACGAAGATTTCCGTATTGAAGCACAACAGCATAATTTCACCTCTGCGCAGTTTGCTAAGAAGCTGATGGGTCAGATTGTATTCTTGTATTTCTTACAGAAAAAAGGTTGGCTGGGAGTAGGCGCATGGCCTAACACTTTGACCGAAAAAGAATACAAGAACGCTTATTATGCCCGTGGAGCAAAATCCAGAGAATTGATTCCGATTGTATATCGTCCTGTAGGTGATGGTACATATCGTATTTCTGGTACTGGATTAAACAGCATAAGTGATGAGGATGAAGCAGTCCTTGCCATGTGTGTGAAAGGAAAGCCTTGGGGCAGTGGTCCACACAATTTCATGCGTAGGCTCTTTGAAATTGCAGAAAAGAAGAACCAGAATTTCTTTGATGAATTACTGGAGCCGTTGTTCTACGATGCGTTGAATGTAAACCGTGGAGAACAGGGGTATTGCCCTGCTCTGCATTGCAGAATCCCATTCCTGTCCGGTGGTCTGTTTGAGCCGATTGACGGATATGATTGGGAACACAATAATTTTAATATTCCAAACGATGTATTTTCCAATGCTGCGACCAAAGGTCGTGAAGCAGATGGTATTCTGGATATTTTCGATAGATACAACTTTACCATGAGCGAAGATGAGCCGATGGAACGAGAAGTGGCTATCGACCCTGAAATGCTGGGTAAGGTATTTGAAAATCTGCTGGAAGTCAACGATAGAAAGTCCAAAGGTGCTTTCTACACACCTCGTGAAATTGTGCATTATATGTGTCAGGAAAGTTTAATCAATTATCTGACCAATACATTGCAGATTGAAGAAGAAGCAATCCGTGAATTTATTCTGTACGGTGACTTTATGAAAGATGAAGACACCGTAAAAGAAAAACGTCAGGGAAATGGCGGTATGTATATCTCCGAAAGCCTGTTCAAGCTGGATGCAGACGGAAATGTTGTTGTAGACAGATTGAAAGATGTTGATGAAGCATTGAAGAATGTCCGTGTTGCAGATCCGGCGGTAGGTTCCGGTGCGTTCCCTCTCGGTATGCTGAATGAGATTGTCCGTGCAAGACAGAACATCTCCGCTTACATGGCAATCACAATGAATGCATACGATACCAGATTAATGTATCAGATGGAACGTTCACCGCACAATCTGAAATATGAAACCATTAAGAACTGTATTTTCGCAGCTGATATTGAGCCGTCAGCAGTAGATATTGCACAGCTTCGTTTGTGGTTGTCACTGGTAATTGATGATGAAATCAATCCGAATGCACAGAGTGCGCTGGATGGTCATAAAAATCCACTTCCACTTCCGAACTTGGAAAGCAATATTCTTTGTGGTAACAGCTTGATTGATGAGTTCGAGGAAACCAGACTGGTTAAGGAAAGTGAATTGTTTGGTGATAGCACTTATCAGTTGGATATGAACCATTCCCGTTTTGAATCCATTGTCAGTGCATTGATTGATAAACAGAATGAGTTGTTTCATTGCGATAACACGGAAAAGAAAAAACAGTTGAAAGATGAAATTGAATCTCTGCGTGATATGGTTATCATGTCACAGTTGGAGGGATGTGCTCCGGACAAAATTCAGAGGTATAATGAGAGCAAACGCATGGCATCTAAGCCGTATGTTCTTTGGCAGTTGGATTTTGCAAGGGTGTTCCGTGAAAAAGGTGGTTTTGATATTGTAATTGGTAATCCGCCTTATATCGGAGAAAGTGGACACAAAGAAATTTTTAGAGAAGTAGCGGAAACAAACTTTGGGAAAAGAACATATCAGGGTAAGATGGACTTTTTCTATTTCTTTTTTCATAAGGGTATCGACGTTCTTCATGGTAAAGGCGATTTGGCATTTATAACTACTAATTATTATCCTACAGCAACGGGTGCCAAAACGTTAAGAAAAGATTTTGCAGATAGGACATATATTCGACAGCTTATAAATTTCAATGAGGTAAGGGTGTTTGAATCCGCATTGGGACAGCACAACATGATTACTATTCTTACTCGCAATAAGCAGAACGATATTATGTGTAAAAGCACCATTTGTTCAGAATCAGTTCCCGCAGATGCAAATAAAATTAATCAGATTCTTTTTGCAAAAGATGATAAATCTGCAACAGTATATGTTGCACAAGACAACTTATATGACGGAAAAGATTTTTATATCAGACAGCAAGGTGTCTCATCTGAAAGTAAAGATTCTATTGGTAGTGTTTTAGATAAGATGGCGGCACAAAAACTTCGCATTGGTCATATTGCAGAGGTTAATCAGGGAGTTGTAAGCGGGTGTGATACTGTTGCAACAAGAAATATGAAGTATATTCCAAGTGGCTCTGGGAAAGTAAAAAATGATGGAATCTATGTTTTCGACCTTACAAATGCCAGAGATGTTGATATGGTAGAGAGTTTTAACGAAGGCAAAGAACTACTTAGAGATTTCTACAAAAATTCAGATATAACTAAATATTGGTGTAGCTTGAGTGCAACAAAAAAGTTATTATATTATCCGGATGCACTTGAGGAAAAGAAATATCCAGATATTTTGAAACACTTAAATGACTTTAGGGAATTATTGGAACATCGATTAGAAGCATACAATGAGCATTACCATTGGACAGCACTTCATAGAGCAAGAAAAGAATCAATATTTATTGGTGAAAAAATAGTTGTACCTTATCGTACAAGAACTAATGCATTTGCTTATAACAATGTAGAATGGTTTTGCCGTTCGGATGCGTATGTTATTACTCCGAAGACAAAAGATGTTGATTTATTCTATCTATTGGGATTACTAAATTCCAAACTTAATTTTGTATGGCTTTATAATCGTGGAAAGCGTAAAGGTGAAGTGTTAGAATTATTCCAAGTACCTTTGTCAGAAATTCCTGTGATAGAACTACCAGAAGAAGAACGAGGAAGAGTTTCTGAACTTGCAAAGAAAATTACATATGTTAAGAGAGATGAACCGAATGCCGATACAAGTATGATGGAATCAGAAATTGATCATATTCTTTATGCAGCATATAAGTTATCTCCGACAGAAATTGATTTGGTAGAAAATCAAGCACAATAAATGACCAAGGCAAAGGCGATCAACCGTAAAAAGTTGGTCGCTTTTGTTTTGCTCATTTGCAAAGATAAATTGCCATGGCAATTTACAAATCGAGTATGCAGGTACCGGCATACGAGAACAGGCGGTGATGTTTCACAATATATGTGAATGTTCATCGCCTGAAACTTTCTCAGAAGGCTCCGGTGGAGCATTCTGAGAAAACGGAGAAGCGGTGAGAACCAACTGGCCAATGGTTTGAAACAGGTTCTCCGGCAGGAGTACAGAGGGTGCAACCCTTTGTGCATGGGTACAGGGAATGCAATATCCCTGTGCGGGTCAAGGGCGGCAGCCTTGCCCAGTCAGTGGCGTTTCGCCACTTAGTACTGGGTATTACCTGCGCATAAATGAAGCAGGACAGCAGCAAAGCTGCTTCGATTTCCTTGGCAACACTTAAAAAGAAATGGAGGAAAAGCCTTTGAGGTTGACACGACACAATGGTCGTTCCGGTAAAAATGGCACTTACAATCCAAAGCATAATGACCGTAGGTTTGATTTGGAAAACAGTGAACACATTGATGCGGAGCGAGCCAAAAGAAATATTTATTGGGACTGTTATCGTGGGATTACAACTTCCGATAACCGTAATGCAGATGCCGAACAGGATTTTTCTTTTGAAAAAGTTGAGCAGATGTATTACAACGCCAAGTATGGCGATTTCGTTTTCTTTCAGAATGAGAGAAATATAAAAAACAGACATCCGGAGAGAAACAGAACCGTGGAGGACTTGCTGAAAAATAAAAAGACCTGTCCAGAAGAAACCATTTACCAGATCGGCACGATAGAAGAATCTGCACCGCCGGAAATTCTGTTGCAGATTGCAAATGATTTTTTCGGAGAAATGGAGAGTCGGTTCGGTACTCACGTTCACATTCTGAACTGGGCTTTGCATCTGGATGAAGGTACACCTCACATTCAGGAACGCCATGTATTTGATTGTAAAAATCAATATGGCGAGCTTTGTCCCCAACAGGAAAAGGCATTAGAGGAATTGGGAATACCACTTCCTGATCCAACAAAGCCGAAAGGCAGGCACAACAATCGTAAGCAGACGTTCGATGCAATATGCAGGGAATTATTGTTTGAAATTTGTGAGCGTTATGGTTTGCAGCTGGAGCGTGAGCCAATCTATGGTGGGAAATCATATCTGGAGAAGAATGATTTTATCATTGAGAAGCAGAAACAAGTCATGGCAGAAAAAGAACAGGCACTTTCGGAAATTACAATGAAGCTGGAGGATGCAGAGTCTCTGGTGGAGGAAATTGCAGATACCGCTTATGAAAAAGCTTGTGAGGTGATTGCGGAAACTGTTTTTGCAGAAACTCAGAAGCAGGATTTGGAGATTGTAGCAAATTATCAGAAGTGGATCACAGAAGAAAGCAATGTTCCGTCTGATAAAAAATCTGCTATCAGTAAATCTCTGGATGCTTTGCAAAGCAAAATGAAGAAAACGGCGGACAAGCTTTTGAACAAAGTTTTGACCGCATTGAAGCTGCCAACGGTCAAAGAAAAGAATAAGGCTGTGGTAAAGGAAAAAGCAAAAGAATCGCTGCTTGCAAAATTGCAGCGTAATAAAGAACTTGTGAAAAAGGATGGTGATTCGGATAAGAAAATCAAGCAAAAGAATATGGAACGATAACAGGCACTTGTCATTTTTATTGGAAATGTCAGGTGCTTTTTCTATGGGAGGGCTGTGCTATGAATGTATTTGATACAGTCAAGCAGTCTGTCACTGCAAGACAGGCTGCGGAAATGTATGGATTAAAGATACGTAGAAACAACATGGTATCCTGCCCTTTCCACAATGACAGAACTCCGAGCATGAAAGTGGACAATCGCTTTCATTGTTTTGGGTGCGGAGCTGATGGCGATGTGATTGATTTTGTATCGAGGATTTTCGGTATCAGCAGCCTGGAAGCGGCACAAAAGATAGCTTCAGACTTTGGAATATCTTATGATGTGAAGTCTGCGGTAACAAAACCGAAGAAAATAATCTGTAGAAAAACGGATGCACAGATTTACGCAGAAGCTGAACAGAGGTGCTTTCGAGTTCTGTCAGACTATTATCATCTTTTGAAAAAATGGGAGATTGATTATGCTCCCAACATAGATGATGAAACATGCCATCCGTTGTTTGTGGAAGCCTTGCAGAGAAAAACACATCTGGAATATCTCTTGGATATTCTGGTGTTTGGAGAAATAGAGGAAAAAGCATTGCTTGTGATGGAATACGGGAAGGAGGTGGCATCGCTTGAAGAACGAATTTCAGAATTTACCTGCCCAGACGCAGAAGATGGCACTGGAGGCAGTCAGTGATATGGAAAAGCCGTGTTCTCCTGCCGAGGTCAGAGAGCGCTTAGATCGAACGGAGAATGGCGGTGTGAAGAACAGTATCAAAAACTGTCTGACAGTATTCCGATTAGATGAGGTGCTTCATAAAAGTATCTGTTACAACCTGTTTACGGAAAAAATAGAGATTGTGAAGCCGTTATGGTGGCATAAAAGAAGTCCCGTTCTGAATGAAACAGACGTGAATTATCTGATGCTTTATTTGGAAGAAACTTACGGGCTGAGCGTGGAAACAAAAATAGCAAGGGCAATTTCGGTCATTGCAGACAAAAATAAATACCATCCGATTCAGGAAAAATTGAAAAATCTGGTATGGGATGGCGAAAAGCGCATTGAAAATGCCTTGCCCCACTTTCTTGGAGTGGAAAAGAATGAATACACCTGTGCAGCCATGCAGTTGTTTATGTTGGGAGCCATTCAACGAGCATTTCAGCCTGGATGCAAATTTGAAATGATGCTATGCCTTGTTGGAGGTCAAGGTGCTGGAAAATCCACATTTTTTCGATTCCTTGCAATAAAGGACGAATGGTTCACAGATGATCTGAAAAAGCTGGATGATGATAATGTGTTCCGTAAGATGCAGGGGCATTGGATTGTGGAGATGTCGGAAATGATTGCCACAGCCAATGCAAAGAGCATTGAGGATATTAAGTCCTTTCTCAGCCGTCAGAAGGAAACTTATAAAGTTCCCTATGATAAACAACCGGATGACAGGCTTCGCCAGTGCGTGTTCGGAGGAACTTCCAATACTTTGGATTTTCTGCCACTTGACCGCACTGGGAACAGAAGATTTCTTCCTATTATGGTTTATCCTAAAAATGCAGAGGTACACATTATGTCAGATGAAAAGGCTTCCAGATCCTATATCGAACAGATGTGGGCAGAAGCTATGGTAATCTACAACAGCAAGAAATATCAGCTTGCTCTTTCAAAAGAAATGGAGCAATATCTGAAAGAATTTCAGAAGCAGTTCATGCCGGAAGATACCAAAGCAGGCATGATTCAGGGATTTTTGGATGGATACAGCAGAAATATGGTTTGCTCCAAGATGTTGTATAAGGAAGCGTTGAATCATCCGTTTGATGAGCCAAAGCAATGGGAAATTCGTGAAATCAACGATATTATGAACAATTCTGTTGTAGGATGGAAGCAGTTTACGAACCCAAGGCACTTTGCCGGATATGGCAGACAGAAAGGCTGGGAGCGTGACAACCAGCCTGTGGCAACTGGCACGAATACTCTGGGTGGTTTTACGGAGTTGACAGAGGAAGAAATCAAACAGATGGAGTTACCGTTTTAAAATGAGTTGTGAATTGTCGGTTAAAATGCCATCGGGTTGTCGATTCGGTTGTATGGAATAATTCTTATTTTCTAAGGGATTTTCTACTCTGACCACCAAAACAACCCATAATTATAAAAAGAATAGAATTATATTAGCAGAGCTTTGTATTAGGATTTGACAGTTTGTTAAGGTCGGTTGTCGAACTTCGTTGTCATTTCCCTCGCAAGGCACTTTTTATGGAGGTAAGCGAAAATGAATGTACGAAATGAAGTAAAATCACATCTTGTGTGCGAGGGAGTGACCATGCAGGAGGTGTTGGAAAAATTGGAACAGCAGTATGGATGGAGCAGGAGCATTTCCAATCTGTCGGGAAAGCTCCACCGAGAAACGCTGCGATATAAGGAAGCTGTGGAACTGGCAGATGTGCTGGGATACGAGATTGTATGGAAAAAGAGAGGGTAAGTGCCTATGGTGAAAGAACAGAATCAGAATGTAGATAAGTATGATATTCCGGTCTGGAGAAAGTACACTCTGAGCGTGCAGGAAGCGGCAAAATATTTTCACATCGGAGATAAGAAGCTGCGAAAGCTGATTGACGAGAATCCGGATGCAGAATTTATCCTCTGGAATGGATCAAGACCTCAGATCAAGCGCAGAGTGTTTGAACAGTTTATTGATGAAAAATTATCTGCCATATAAAAACGGCAAATACACGATAGATTCGGAGCCAAGTTTATGGTAATATATGAGTATCATAGCTTGGCTCTTTTCTATGACAGTTAGGTTGATAGAAAGGAGAACTGAATGTCAGAAGTAAGACGAGACAACAAAGGTCGCAAGTTATTTAATGGAGAGAGCCAGCGCAAAGACGGGAAATACGAATACAAGTATCAGGATGCATGGGGCAAGAGAAAGACGGTGTACAGTTGGAAACTGACTCCGGCTGATCGAGTTCCGGCAGGAAAACGTGATGATATTTCCCTGAGAGAAAAAATTAAGCAGATTCAAAAGAATTTAAACAGCAATATCACACCGGATGGCGGTAATTTTACAGTTCTGGAACTGGTGGAAAAATATATTTCACAGAAAACTGGTGTTCGTCATAACACAAGGTCAAATTACAACTTTGTGGTCAATGTAATCAAAAAGGAAGACTTTGGGCAGAAGCGCATTGACAAGATTAAGGTGTCCGATGCCAAAGAATGGCTGATAAAAATGCAGCAGATTGATGGGCGTGGTTACAGTTCCATTCACACGATCCGAGGTGTCGTAAGACCTGCCTTTCAGATGGCGGTGGATGATGATTTGCTGGTAAAGAATCCGTTTGAATTTCAGCTGAACACCGTTGTTGTGAACGATAGTGTCACAAGAGAAGCTATCACACGACAGCAGGAAAGAGATTTCTTGGAGTTTGTGAAGAACGACAAGCATTTCTGTAAGTACTATGACGGTATCTATATCCTGTTTAAGACAGGACTTCGTATTTCTGAGTTTGTTGGATTGACAAAGAAGAACCTTGATTTTGAGAACAGCAGAATTATCGTAGATCATCAGCTTCAGAGAACCAGAGATATGAAATATATTATTGAAGATACCAAGACAGAAAGTGGCGAGCGCATGGTGCCTATGACACCGGAAGTGAAGGAAGCGTTTCAGCGTATCCTTGCCAACAGAAAGAATCCAAAGGTTGAGCCTATGGTAGATGGGTACAGTGGATTCTTGTTTTTGGATAAGAACGGCAGACCGATGGTGGCACTTCACTGGGAGAAATATTTCCAGCATATCCGTGAGAAGTACAACAAGATTTACAGAGTACAGATGCCGAAAGTTACTCCTCATGTTTGCAGACACACTTTCTGTTCCAATATGGCGAAGTCCGGTATGAATCCAAAAACGCTTCAATATATCATGGGTCATAGTGACATCAGTGTAACACTGAATGTTTACACGCATCTAAACTACGATGATGCAGAGGAAGAAATGCAGAAAGTAGTGGGTACAGCTTCTATGAAATCGACAACGCACCGTAAAAGGTGCGTGTCGTAAATCTTTTGAATTTACGATAGAATTTACGACAAATAATGACAAAAACAAGCCAAAATAAGCGTAGTTATACCAAGTTATGGTTGTGATGCCTCTGTCGTAGAAATGCCGAAAAGTGGCGTAAAATCAAGAAAAATCAGTATTTTCAAGGAGTTTTAGATATATGATAAAAGTATTATTCATCTGCCACGGCAATATCTGCCGCAGCACCATGGCTCAATTTGTTTTTCAGGACATGGTAAATAAGGCCGGACTTTCCGGCAATTTCCACATCGACTCCGCAGCCACCAGCCGGGAGGAGATCGGCAATCCGCCCCACCACGGAACAGTGAGGAAAATGAAGGAGGTAGGGATTCCAGTGCTTCCCCACCGTGCTGTGCAGATGACAAAAAAAGATTATGAAAACTATGACTATCTGATTGGGATGGATTCCTGGAATATCCGTAATATTCTTGGCATCATCGGGAATGGAGACCCGGAAGGAAAAGTGGCCAGGCTTCTGGACTTTACATCCCGGGCGGGCCAGGACATCGCAGATCCCTGGTATACAGGCAATTTTGACGTCACCTACCGGGATGTAAGGGAAGGCTGTGAGGGCCTGCTCTGTCAGATCATGGAAGAAGGAATATAAAAAACCGCATCGGAAAAGGGAAAACCTGGTCCGATGCGGTACTTTTTATGCCTGAGAAACCCGTTTGTTAATTGTATCCTGAATCAGGCAGTAGGAGACAATGCTAAGGCCTACAATACCAAGAATCAGGTATAAAACATTAGAGCTGCCGTTCATATTTTTGATCCGGTCACAGCGCTCGCCCATTTTGTAGAGCCAGTACCACCCGTAAATACCACAGGTGATCAATGTGAATAAAAATACCATTCCGCCGGTAGTAGCGCCTGGTTCGCCCGCCAGGGCATTGACTTCATCATTCATCTTGATCATCCAGTAGATGCCGTAAATACCACAGGTGATAATGGAAAAGATAATACAAAGAACGATATTCCTTGGCTGTATGCCAAAGTTTTGCCCGGGCACCGGCTGCCCGCTGTAGCCGTATGCCTGCTGATTCTGATAGTGATATTGCTGATGATACTGCTGTTGCTGCTGGCTTCCGTTGGGATCAGAGTATGAACCGTTATTCTGGCCGGAATAATGAATGTCCGGAAGAGGACTTCCACATTCCTGACAGGAGGAAGCGCTGTCTGCATTTGTTGCTCCGCATTTTGGACAATATTTCATAAAGAACCTCCTACGATGTAAAAACAATTTTTATCCATCATACCACAAAAGCGGGAAAGTTTGTGCTTTTTTCTAAAGAAATTTCTGGACATCTCTGTTTTCTTCATGTATGATATATGAAACTGTCTGTAGATTTTCAGATCAGCCGGATTCCCGGCGCCCCAGACAGATGTCTGACTAATAATCACCGCATAAGCAAAAGAAAAAGAGAATGAAAGAGAGGCCGACTTATGTTTGCACAAATTATCAACAGTTTAAGTGACCTGCTGTATACCTATGTCCTGATCGTACTTCTGCTGGGGACTGGAATCTATTTTACGGTAAAAACCCGTTTTGTCCAGTTCCGTTTCCTGCGGGAAGCTATACGCGTTGTTATGGAGCCTAAGGACAATGAGGAAGGGTTATCATCCTTCCAGGCACTGATGGTTTCTACCGCGTCCAGAGTAGGGACGGGGAATATTGCCGGTATTTCTACGGCTATCTGTATCGGGGGGCCGGGAGCCGTTTTCTGGATGTGGCTGACAGCGCTTCTGGGAAGTGCGTCTGCATTTATCGAAAGTACACTGGCACAGATTTACAAGAGAAAAGCCCAGGATGGTACCTGCTATGGCGGACCGGCGTACTATATTCAGGCTGCATTGAAAAAACGCTGGCTGGGAGCCGTGTTTGCAGTATTTCTTATCATGACATATATGGTGGGCTTCAATATGGTGGCATCTTTTAATATCACCGATTCCTTCCGTGCCTACAGCTTCTTTCAGGAAGGCAGCACACCGATGATTGTCGGAGGCGTGCTTGCTGTTATTTTCTGTATTTGTATCTTTGGAGGCAGCACACAAATTTCCAAGATCACAGGGATTCTGGTTCCGCTAATGGGTATTTTTTATCTGGCAGTAGCTCTTTTTATTGTAGTGACTCATTTTGAACTGATTCCGAAGATGTTTGCAGACATTTTTACGAATGCATTTGATTTTCAGGCTATCTTTGGCGGATTCACGGGTTCCTGTATTTTGCAGGGAATTAAAAGAGGGCTTTTTTCCAACGAGGCGGGTGTCGGGTCGGCGCCCAATGCGGCTGCCAGTGCGTCTGTGTCTCACCCGGCCAAACAGGGGCTGGTACAGATGCTGTCCGTATTTATTGATACCATTGTGATCTGCTCTGCCACGGCTTTTATGCTGCTGTGCTCCGGTGTGGCTCCCAGTGATACATTAAAAGGGATGCCCTGGGTGCAGGCTGCGGCGGCGGAGTCGCTGGGCGGTTTTGGAACCACATTTATTACCATTGCATTGTTCATGTTTGCGTTTACGACTTTGATCGGAAACTACTTTTATGCAGAGATGGGGCTTGGATATTTGTGCGATAAAAAGCCGGGCAAAAGGATGCTCATTGCCTTCAGGATTTTTGCAACTGTAGTGGTGTTCGGCGGAGCGCTTATGGAATTCAGTGTTGCCTGGAGTACGGCAGACGTGATCATGGGATTCCTGGCTCTTATTAACCTTCCGGTGATCATTCTGCTGGGAGGTCCGGCAGTGAAGTGCCTGAATGATTACAGAAAGCAGAAAAAGGCGGGAAAGAATCCGGTATTTAAAGCGGCTGATATCCAGCTGGCAGACAAAACGGATTTCTGGAATTAGAAATGAAGACAAGCGAAAGCCCCGGAGATTATCCGGGGCTTTCACCGTTGTCGTTATAGTTATCTAAAGGAATGAGAGAGAAAGTGCAGCACTCGAATCAATTTCAAGTGCATTTACTTTATGAGGGGGAGATAGTTGATGTCTTGTTCAACTATCTGAGTCTTATTATAAAAGAGAAATATGTCCAAAGTATGTTGATTCCCTAAAAGAAAACGAAAATTTCTTAAACTGATATTAAGAAATCATAATGAAAAACTGATACTTCCTTGATTCTTGCCGGGAATCCCGGTATGATAGATATAAATATCGATTTTGTAACATGAGAGGAACGAGCATGGAGGATTCATATGTATTAGAACTGCTGGAGCCTAAGTTCAAGGATTTTCATCTGGTATACTGCGGATATGCGCAGTGTGAGGCCAGACACAGCTACGGGCCGGCGACCCGTCCAAACTATATCATCCACTATATCCTGGAGGGGAAGGGTGTATATCAGGTGGGTGGGCGGAAGTATCAGCTTTCCGCCGGACAGGGATTTTTAATCGAGCCGGAGACGCTGACATTTTATCAGGCGGACAAGGATGAACCATGGAGTTATCTCTGGGTCGGTGTTGGAGGAACAGAGGCCGAAAAATATATCCAGGATATAGGGCTTAACAGCAGCCAGCTGATCTTCCAGTATGAACAGGGCGAAAGGCTGAAGAAGATCGTTCTGGAAATGCTGAAGCATACCCGGGTGACGGTGGCAAATCTTTATTATCTCCAGGGCCAGCTTTATGATTTCTTTTCGGCGTTGACAGAAGATGATGTCATTGATTCCTGTGTAGATATCTCAAAAGAGAGCGTTTATATACAGGAAGCCGTGACATTTATCCGCAATCACTATTCCCGGGGGCTGAACGTAGCGGATATTGCAAAGCATATGAATGTAAACCGCAGTTACTTATATACATTGTTTAAGGATAATCTGGGAATGTCACCGAAAGATTTTCTGACTAAGTTTCAGATTTCACAGGCAAGGGAGCAACTTGCGCTTACAGATCTGTCTATCGAGGAAGTGGCGGAGGTCTGTGGATATCACAGCTGCCTTGTGTTTTCCAAAGCGTTTAAAAAGGAAAATGGTATGACGCCCACTGCGTACAGAAAGAGGAAGCGGCTGGAGACAAAGCGTACCGTACCTGCAAGTCCGGAAGAACTTAAGGGAATCGGGCGAAAGGTAAGTCTTGGACTGGAAGAAAAATAAAAAGAGGTGGTACAATGGGAAAATATGTAATGGCGTTGGATGCGGGAACAACCAGCAACCGATGTATATTATTTAATAAAAAGGGGGAAATCGTAAGCGTAGCGCAGAAGGAATTTACCCAGTATTTTCCAAAACCTGGATGGGTAGAGCATAATGCGGATGAAATCTGGTCTACGCAGCTTGGAGTAGCGGTAGAGGCAATGACTAAGATTGGCGCTTCGTCAGAGGATATTGCCGCGCTGGGTATTACCAATCAGAGGGAGACGGCCATCGTATGGGATAAGAAGACCGGAGAGCCGGTATGCAATGCTATCGTATGGCAGTGCAGGCGTACGGCAGAATACTGTGATCAGCTGAAAGAGAAGGGCTATACGGAGATGATCCGGAAAAAGACAGGGCTTATCATAGATGCATACTTTTCGGCGACTAAGATTAAGTGGATTCTGGATCATGTGGAAGGCGCAAGGGAGAGGGCCGAAAGAGGCGAACTGTTATTTGGGACGGTTGAGACCTGGCTGATCTGGAAGCTGACAAAGGGAAAAGTCCATGTGACGGACTATTCAAACGCCTCCCGGACCATGCTGTTTAATATCAATACTCTGGAGTGGGACGAGGAAATCCTGAAGCTTTTGGGTATTCCGTCTTCTATGCTTCCCAAGGCTATGCCGTCCAGCTATATTTATGGAATGACAGACAGCTCCTATTTTGGCGGGCCGATTCCGATTGGCGGAGCGGCAGGAGACCAGCAGTCCGCACTGTTCGGGCAGGTCTGTTTCCATCCGGGAGCGGCGAAAAATACGTACGGGACAGGCTGCTTCCTTTTGATGAATACCGGGGAAAAGCCTGTGTTTTCGGAAAACGGGCTGGTGACTACCATCGCATGGGGGCTGGACGGAAAGGTAGAATATGCGCTGGAAGGTTCTATCTTTGTGGCGGGAGCCGCTATCCAATGGCTGAGAGATGAGATGAGGCTGATAGATTCCGCTATGGATTCGGAATATATGGCACAGAAGGTAAAGGATACAGGCGGATGCTATGTAGTGCCGGCATTTACCGGTCTGGGCGCACCGCACTGGGATCCCTACGCCCGCGGCACGATCGTCGGGCTTACCCGGGGGGTCAACAAATATCACATCATACGGGCGACACTGGAATCCCTGGCTTATCAGGTGAACGATGTGCTGGGAGCTATGGAAGCAGACTCCGGCATCAGGCTGACATCGTTAAGGGTAGACGGTGGAGCAAGCGCCAATAATTTCCTGATGCAGACGCAGGCGGATATCATAAATGCGCCGGTAAAACGGCCTAGATGTATCGAGACCACTGCCATGGGTGCAGCGTATCTGGCCGGTCTTGCAGCAGGGTACTGGAAAAGCCGGGAGGAAGTCAGAGAAAACTGGGCCATAGACAGGATCTTCGAGCCTGAAATGAAAGAAGAAGAACGGACAAATAAGATCAGAGGATGGAACAAAGCCGTCCGCTGTGCATATCACTGGGCAAAGGACGAGGAGTAGGAATAATGAAAATTTTAAAAATGACATGTACCGGATGCAGAAATGGCTGTCTTATGACGGTGGAGACGGAAGATGGAGAGGTACTGGATGTGGATGGCAACGGATGTATGAGAGGCTATGCCTATGCACAGAGGAAGGTGTCACATCCGGAAAATCAGCCGGAAGAACAGAGTAAATGATTTGTAAAATTGACGAAATATTCATGGTTTTTGTGGACATTTCTGTTGGAATATACTAAAATAGTACTATCGACGCAATTTGAAGGAAAGAAGGGAACGAATCATTATGAAGAGAAATGTAATCGTAGGACAGTCAGGCGGACCGACTGCCGCTATTAATTCAAGCCTTGCAGGAGTTTACCGTACCGCAAAGGATCGCGGAGCCAATAAAGTATACGGGATGCTCCATGGTATTCAGGGACTTTTGGAGGAAAAATATATTGACCTTTCCGACCATATCAAGACTGAGCTGGATGCGGAGCTCCTGAAGAGAACACCGGCCGCTTTTCTTGGGTCATGCCGTTTTAAACTGCCGGAGATCCATGAAGACAGAGAAGTATATGAGAAAATTTTTGATATTTTAAATAAATTAGATATCGAGGCATTTATCTATATCGGTGGAAATGACTCTATGGATACGATCAAGAAATTATCAGATTATGCGATCATTACCGGCCATACCACCAGATTTATCGGCTGTCCGAAGACTATTGATAATGACCTGGCGCTGACAGATCATACGCCGGGATACGGAAGTGCTGCAAAGTATATCGGCACATCTATGAAAGAGATCATCCGGGATAGCTTCTGCCTGGAGTACGAAAAGGGAATTGTAACGATTGTAGAGATTATGGGAAGAAATGCCGGATGGCTGACAGGCGCTGCCGCCCTTTCCAGAGGAGAGGACTGCGAAGGACCGGATCTGATCTATCTTCCGGAGATCCCATTTGATATACAGGAATTCAGCGAAAAGGTAAAGAAACTGATCGCAGAAAAGCCGTCCATCGTGATCGCCGTATCCGAAGGTATCCGTACTCCGGACGGGACCTATGTATGCGAGCTTGGCAACAGCATTGATTTTGTAGACGCATTCGGGCATAAACAGCTGTCTGGAACAGCATCCTATCTTGCCAGCTTTATTGCGGGTGAGCATGGATGTAAGACTCGGGCCATTGAGTTGAGCACACTTCAGCGTTCTGCTTCTCATGCGGCTTCCCGTGTAGATATACTGGAGGCATACCAGGTAGGCGGTGCGGCTGTCAAAGCGGCAGACGAAGGAGACTCCGGAAAGATGGTTGTTTTGCAGAGATTATCCGATGATCCGTATCAGTGCGGAACAGAGGTAAAAGACGTACACAAGATTGCTAATGACGAAAAACTGGTGCCAAGAGAGTGGGTAAACGAAGATGGAACCTATGTTACAAATGAGTTTATCTCTTATGTGCGCCCGCTGATCCAGGGAGATGTATCTCCGGTTATGGTAGACGGGATTCCGCGGCACCTGTATGCACCAAAGGAATTAAGCCACAGATAATAATAAAATCAAAGCTTACAGGCGGCAGATTTTTCTTTGCCGCCTGTAAATTTCTACTTGTATTTTTTCGCCAAATCCAGTAATATATAAATTACTCTAAATCAATTTCGAAATTCTAACAGAGTTCATGAAATGTTCCATTTCACTATTTCAGTATTTATCCAATAATCAGTTTTAAACAAAATGAGGTGATATGATTGGCAGTCAAAGAAGGTTATGATGTCCTGCGTCTGATCGAGCATGGACAGACATGCTACATCAGTTCCGAGTATGTGCGGGGAAGGCCGCTGGCATGGTATATCAAGGAGCATCCCAGGATACCAAAGAAACTGCTGCTGGAGTGGATCCTGCACCTGGAGCGTCAGCTTGAAATGCTTCATAAATGCAGAAATCATCCCTGTTATCAGTATGTTAATCCTTATAGTATTATCGTGTCGGAAGAGGGAGGATTATATTTTTCTGACATGGAGGCTGGCTCTAATGAAGAGATGCTCCGTCTTATGAGGAAGAAAAATATCCGGGAACATTTTCTGCCGCCCGGAATGCCCTACTATAGAAAGGCATCTGTAAGTCTTGACGCCTACGGACTTGGAAAAACCGTACAGTATCTGTTGGCAATGACGGAAGCAGATCCCAAGCTAAACTGGAAGGAGACAGGAAGGCTCCGAAAAATGACATCTCATTGTCTGAACCAATTCTCAAAAAAGCAAATCCAGAATATCTCGGAAATCCGGAAGTATATCCCTATTTATCAGGAAAAACAACCAAATATAGCAGGTAAATCCCGGGCAATCCTTGCCGTGGCTGCTTTGCTGTGTGTACTGGCTGCGGCCTGCCGGGTCGGGATTACGGCAAGCCGCACCCAGGATGCCTCGATGAAATCGGAAGAGAGGGGGAACGGCAAAATCTCTGCAGACAGTGAAAAAGAGACAGATGCAGAACATTTGGATGAGCGCATGGAACTGGCGTTTGCCTACTTTCTGGAACTGGAGGATTATCAGAAGGTGCTGGATACCCTGAAGCCCATACAGGACAGTTCCACAGAAGCCGAAGCATTAGCAGCCGTGGCAGCCGCATTTACAGATCCGGAACATTTCGGGGAAAAGGAGACATTACAGATGCAGCTTGAGAAGCTGGAGAGAGAGGCGGACAGGGCAGAAAAAGATGGGAAGTCCAAGGAAGCCCTGAAGTTTCGCCGCTGCACGTTTCAGGGATACCTGCTTTTGGATACCAGGGATGGAGCAAAAGAGGCGATCCGTCTGGGGGAAAAATGTCTGGAGAATGAAAGGCTGGAGGAACAGGAGATTAAAAGGATCAGGGCGGGGATGGCGGCTTCCCGTGAAAAGCTTGAAGAATACGAAGCGGCGGCGGACATGTATGCACAGCTTCTGGAAACTGCCGGGGAGGATGAGGAAAGATTGGAGTATTTTGGAAAAGCAGCGGCACTTTATGAAGAATGTGGAAGGGGAGATATGGCGCTTGAAATCTGCATCCGGGCGGTGGAGGAATTCCCGCAGGAACGGATATTAAAGCTGCTTCATATCCGCCTGCTCTGCCAGGATACATCCATTGACAGAACAGTCTGTGCACAGACGATCCGGGAGTACCTGGGGCAGGATCCGGCACTGAAAGACAGTGAAGAATTTCAAAAGCTGCAGAAGGAATATGGAATCAGAGTAGAAGGAGGAGAAGTATGGGTCGGAGAGTGAAGAGCATTGTGGCTTTATTGATGGTGCTGTGTCTTTTGTACTGGCAGCAGGATCAGATCAGCTATGCAACAGAAGAAGAGGGAAATACCGGAAATGAGCAGGAAAATCCGGAGGAGAAGCCTGTCGTTGAGAAATATGAGCTGTCGGTGCTGGGGGAGGATGGGCAAAATGGATATTATGTCTCATATCCGGAAATAGAAGTCCGGCATATCAGCGAGGCGGGAGCAACCTGGTGCCGGCTGGAGAATGGCGGCGGAGAAGTGATAGAGCAGGTGCTGGAGGAAAAGGGCGCATCGGCAGTATTAGGCCCGGAGCAGCTGCGAGAAGGGAAAAACAAGCTGATGGTATGGATGACGGATGAAGAGGGAACGGAACTGGAGGAATATAGATTTCAAAGAACTTTATGGATCGATACGGCAGCGCCTGAAATAACGCTGGATACTTTAAACGGGACGGAGGTGTGGTATGATGCCGGTACGGATCTGTCTGTGGCGGCGGATGACGGAAAAGATGGAAGCCAGGTGGCGGAGATCTCGTGTTATGCCAACGGAGGAGCTGTTGGATGGACAGACCAGAGCAGAGCAGTGTTTAGGATAGAAACCTTTTCCAGCGGAGCACGTCCGGTAGATGTGGAGATATATGCCGTAGATCTGGCAGGCAACAGAGCTTTCAGAGAATGCAGCCTCTATATTGACGGAGAAGCGCCGGAAGTGTCTATTACAGGAGTACAGGATTATATGATTACCAGTCAGCCTGTGGAACTTCACTTTGCTGCCAAGGAAGAAAATGTGTTTCGTACAGTTTTGGGGACTGTTGACTGGGAGGCTCCGGATGGAGGAGTAAAACAAAGAACAGTTGAGAGCTGGACCGATACGGCAGAGGGAAAAACCGGGACAGTGGCGCTTGAGGAGGACGGAAGCTATCAGGTCCGGATGGAAGCTGCTGACGGAGCAGGGCATATAGCGTCTGCAGCAAGAAGGTTTACAATAGACCGGCACAATCCGGTCATACGTTATATAGACGAGCTGGACGGCACATATCAAAAAAGCTTTCGGCTGGATCACACCTATGGAGAGCTGATCCAGGACTTTACTACCGTTACATGCACTGTGACACTGGATGGACAGCTGTATCCCCTGGGGAAACATGTGATTCGGGAAGGGCTGCATATCCTGGAATTGAAGGCTGTAGATTCAGCCGGAAATGTGGGCACGGCGAAAGCGGAATTTGTCATTGACCATACAGCGCCCGAGATCGTTTTCAAAGATTTAAAAGAGGGGGAGGCTTATGAGGAAACACATACTTTCCAGGTAACAGTAAGCGATCAGAATGACACGATCCAGGAAATCCGGATTAATGGAATCCGGCAGGCGACCAGCGGGCATAGTAAAATATATCAATATACGGTAGAGGAAGAAAAAAGCTATGAAGTATCTGTAAAGGCAGTTGACCAGGCTGGCAATCAGACCGTGGAAAGGATCAGCTTTGAGATCGTACCAAAGGCTACGCTTGCAGAGCAGATTTTAAAGCCAATTCAGGAGACACTGGGAATGGAAACAAAATCAGGGGAGCCGGTAACCGATAAAGGAACGGAGCCAAAGGGAAACGACAGTATGAAAGGCTGGAAGATTGCGTTGGGAGCAGGCGTGGGAGTCCTGGCTGCGGGAAGTGCGGGCTGGGTATTCAGGAAAAGAAAACAAAAGCTATAGAATTCTTCCTAAAAAGGGAGGATGCCGGGTGACCGATCGGCTCGGTCCCCGGCATGTATTATGAAAAAGTTTATTCAATCATAAACTGCGAAACGTCTTGTTTGTTTTGATGGTTTTAGTATAAGCGACAGCTGTGAAGAAATGGTGATATAGAAATGAAAGATTTTTGAAAGATAAATGAACAAATTATGAACATAGAGGAATTCTACATTGGAAAATCGGGAAAAATGATTTATACTATATAGCACAGATGAAGAAAGGAACGAAAGAGAGATGAAGTATATATCATTTGCGATCCCTTGCTATAACTCACAGGACTATATGGCACATGCGATTGAAAGTATCCTGCCGGGCGGCGAGGATGTGGAGATCATCATCGTCAATGATGGCTCCAAAGACGATACCCTGAAGATAGCCCGGGAGTATGAAGGGAAATATCCGGATATTGTCCGGGTAGTAGACAAGGAAAACGGCGGTCACGGAGATGCGGTTACCGCAGGTCTTACTCATGCGTCGGGCTCCTATTTTAAAGTAGTGGACAGTGATGACTGGGTAGATGAAGAGTCGCTTCACAAAATCCTGGCTCTGCTGCGCCGGTTCCAGGATGAGGGAGAAGAGATCGATATGCTGGTTTCCAACTATGTATATGAAAAGGTGGGAGTGGAGCACAAAAAATGTATCCACTACCGGAATGTGCTCCCGCAGGATGAGATTTTTCACTGGCAGGATATCGGACATTTCCGTATCGATCAGTATATACTGATGCATTCGGTAATCTACCGGACAGATCTCTTGAAGCTGATCCAGTTAAGGCTTCCCAAGCACACCTTCTATGTAGATAACATTTATGTTTATTACCCCCTTCCGCATGTTAGAAAGATGTACTATCTGGATGTGGATTTTTACCGCTATTATATTGGAAGGGAAGACCAGTCTGTCAATGAAAAGGTTATGATAAGCAGGGTTGACCAGCAGATATATGTGACAAAAACGATGATCGATATGTATGATCTGAATAAGATCTCCAGCAAGAAGCTTAAGAATTATATGATCAACTATCTGGCAATCATGATGACTGTCTCATCTATCCTGCTGATCCGTTCCAAAAAGCAGGAGAATCTGGCAAAGAAAAAGGAACTCTGGACTTATCTGAAAAAGAAAGATCTGAAGGTATTTTTGAAAATCCGGTATGGAATTCTTGGACAGACTATGAATATTCCGGGAAAACCCGGCAGAAAAATTTCCTCCCTGGCATACAGTGTGGCCAGAAGACTGGTAGGATTTAACTAAATCAGACATATTTCAGCAGCCATGCAGCATACGATACATCAGATAAAGATGGAAGAGGTATGTGCATGGCTGTTGCTATGGAAAGGGTATATGAAAACCAGAAGATAGAGAACATTTTAAACCTGGCAATGGATGCGACTCCGGCTGAAAGAGAAAGATCGCCGGAGCTGGAAACAGGGTACGACCAGGAGGCAGGGACCTGGGAGCTGATCATCAAATATTCCGGGAGTCTTGAAGCGGCTGCCCCTTTGGCGGAGGAGATTACGGAGCTTTTAAATGAATATGCCATTGTCAGGATCCGCGAGGAGAGGATTCGGGAATTAGCGGCATTGCCGGAAGTGGAGTATATAGAGAAGCCGAAACGGCTTTTTTTTGAAGTGGAAAATGGAAGGAGAGTTTCCTGTATTGATTCTGTACAGGACTCTCGTTTTTCTTTGTTCGGGAAAGGAGTCCTGATAGGAGTGATTGATTCGGGAATTGACTATGCGAACCTGGATTTTCGAAAGGAAGACGGCACTACCAGAATTATCGCACTTTGGGATCAGCAGCTGGAACAAGTGTATACAAAGCAAGAGATAAATGAGGCTCTGGAAAAGCAGGAGCCTGGGGAGCGTGTCAGTATCGTTCCCAGCGTGGACAGCACGGGACACGGCACAGCGGTTGCGGGAATCGCAGCCGGAAATGGCCGGGGAAGCGGAGGAAGGTATGCCGGGGCGGCGCCTGAGAGTGAGCTTATTGTGGTTAAGATGGGAAGGGCAAGGCAGGATGGCTTTCCGAGGACCACTGAGCTGATGCGGGGGATTGATTTTGTGATCAGGAAGGCCATGGAGCTTAAGATGCCGGTTGCGGTTAATATCAGTTTTGGAAATACCTATGGATCTCACGACGGAACATCCCTGTTAGAACGGTTTATTGATGACATGGCAAATATCTGGAAAAACGTGATCTGTATCGGGACCGGAAATGAAGCGGCCAGTGCAGGCCATGCCGCGGGGGTGCTCGCAGAAGGGAAAGAAGAGGTGATCCGGCTGGCGGTAGAAAACCGGCAGACAGGTTTTAGCATCCAGATCTGGAAAAATTATACAGACAAAGCTGAAATCGCACTGATCAGCCCGTCGGGAATTAAGGTTGGCCCATTTCAGGAACGGCTTGGCCCGCAGAGATTTTCGGTGGAGCAGACAGAGATTCTTTTATACTACGGAGAGCCAAGTCCCTACAGTACTGCACAGGAAATCTATGTAGAGCTTCTTCCTCGGGAAGCCTATGTTGGAGCTGGCGTATGGGAAATTGTCCTGACGCCGGTCCGGATTGTGTCCGGGAATTATTCCCTTTGGCTCCCCAGTGAAAATGTATTGAATCAGGGAACCGGATTTTTGCTGCCATCCAGCCAGACGACACTTACGATCCCGTCCACCGCCGCCCGGGTCATCAGCGTTGGGGCTTACAATTCCAGAACATTTGCCTATGCGGACTTTTCCGGAAGAGGAGGAATCTGGCAGAATCCGGATGTAAAACCAGATCTGGCGGCGCCGGGGGTGGATGTAACTACAGTGGCGGCAGGGGGCGGATATGCACAGTTTACCGGGACTTCGTTTGCGGTGCCGTTTGTGACTGGAGGGGCGGCGCTTTTGATGGAATGGGGCATTATCCGGGGCAATGATCCTTATCTGTATGGAGAAAAAGTGAAGGCTTACCTGCAAAGAGGCGCAAGACCCCTGCCCGGATTTACGGAATATCCCAATCCCCAGGTGGGGTATGGGGCGCTGTGTGTGCGGGCAAGCCTGCCGGTGTAGAAGCAGGGTTTTAGATCATTTCCATGAATGCCGTGATTCTGGTCGCCAGCTGTCCGACGTCAGAATCAGACACATCCGTCTCTACTGCCATATATGGGATTTTAATCGTATCTTTGCAAAGACGCATCATTTTGTCACGCTCAACGGTATAGGGGTGACAGGTCTGGAGGGTAACGTCCAGGACGCCGTCTGCCTGATAGTCCTTTGCCAGCTGTTGGATCAGGTCAAAACGAATGGTATTCGGAGACATGATCGCACATGCGGTATTCTGATAACAGTCGGCAAATGCTTCCAGAACGTCCTCGTTTTCGGTATCAAAGTGACGGATCGCCGACTTTAAAACCTCACAGTTTTCAAAAGCAACTACAACACCGCCGTTTGATTCTATCGTATTTACGATTTTTGAATAAACGCCGCTCATGGGACAGCCGGTAACAAGGATCCGCCTTGCGCTTTTATGTACTGGGCTTTCTTTTGCAAGCAGCTCTTCTCTTGTGCGCTTATTTGCAGCGATACGATCTTTGATATCAGGAAGCATCCGGTGTTCTTCCAAAGCTTTGAAAATCTCTCCGCCCCATGCTGCGGGAGGATTTGATTTCTGGATAGCCATAAGGTTCAGGATACTTTCTCTTTCTGCATTGACAAGCTTTGCGGCCTCGCGGATGGAGGCATCTGTGATATCGATATCAAAGCGCTTTTTTAGCTCTTTGATCAGATATGTTACCTCTGACTTGATCAAAGGTCTGACATATTCTCTGTCAGCGCCCTGTCCTACCTGGTAAAAATAAAGCCGTTTCTGATCGGAAAGAAGTTCATACATCTTCTTCTTTCCATCGCAGGAGGTTTCTGCAAAGATCAGATCTGCTTTGGCAAGAGCAGGATCTTCGCAGACATTGCATACATTTTTTACGATCGGACAGACGTTGCTTATTAGGATTTGCGAAGCGGAATCATTTACGCCATCTACATAAGGAAGCCGGAGAGAGCAGATGCCTGCTGCTTCCAGAATTTCCTGAGGAACGTGTGAGCAAAAAGAGATTGCGGTCTTTTTGCCGGCTGCATGGCAGCTGGAGATCAGATTCTGCAGTTCTTGTTTATTCATGAGCCAGCGCCTCCTTCTTGTTTTCACGGATCATTTCAAGGAAAGCCTCGATACGGGTACGGATCTGAGCCTCATCACCGGGTGTAAAGTCTGTCTGGATATGTAACAGGGGGATTCCCTTGGATTCGCATACACGTCTCAGGTTTTCTGTCTCAACGGCAAACGGATTACAGGAGTGGAGCGTGATACTCACATACCCATCAGCATGCCATTCATCAATGGTATCGGCGACTTGCTCCATGCGTCTTGTGTTGGGAGAGACCACCGCACAGGGAACCTCCAGATATTTTTCTGCAATACGGACAATCGGATCGCGGCTGGTATCTTCATCTACAGTGCGGCGAAGAGAGGAGATCCCGCAGCATCCTTCGTAGCAGACGATAGATGCGCCCAGTTCTTCCATAACATTGATCGTCTTTTCGTTTGTCGCCACATATCCGCCTCCGGAAACGATCAGTCTGGGGCGTGTCGGGTCCGGCTCAACCGGATATTTTCCTTCGTGCCAGTTCTTTTCACATTCTTCGATGATGTTGGATATCTTTTCATATTTGGCTTCATCGTCAAACATAAACTGTAATCCATCGGTAACATCATTCATTGCGACACCGGTGACAGCAGGCGGATCATACTTTCCTAATTCATAAAGATGTGCCTGCTGGGTCCGGAGCTTATTATTCCAGATAATCGATTCGTTCAGCATATCATCCGTGATTGTGATATTGAAATGATCTTCCAAACCTTCTTTAAATTTACGAATCTCAGAAACCCACATTTCCAGAGAACGGTCATAATCAGGAATGTTTGGCAGATGGATCACCTGCATCGGTTTATATTCTCCAAGAAGCTCATACATTTTTTTCTTTCCGTCGCAGGTAGTCTCTCCCACAACAATATCTGAAAAATATGCAAATGGACAGCTGTCCTCCATGACATGTCCAAAGCTTGCCTTAATGAGCGGGCAAAGGTTAGCCGGAAGCCTTGTTTCGGCGGTTTTAATGGGTAAATGGCTGCGCCCGCACAGAGCGACCTGCTTTAAGCCGGCTGCATGGATGATTTCTGCCGGGGTATACTGACAGAACATCCCGCACACCTGTTTCCCCTGGTCTTTTACTTCTTTCATCTTCAGAAAGCCCGCACGGCGGGCGTCTGCAAATTCTTCAAAGTTCTTTGGTAATTCGTTTGGCACGGTTTTCCTCCTCCAATTCAAATAAAATAACTCTTAATAAATAAAATAGCATGCATGGATCATGAAAAGCAATGAAATGGGAGTAATACTTGACAAGTCAATATTTCTCAAATAAAATATTACGTTTTTAAATAATTTAAATACTTTACATTCGTTTTGATGGCAGATAGAATGTAATGCGTGATTAAATTTTAAAACTGTAAATGGACAAACAATACGAAAGGGAACAGAGTGAAAGCTGTAAAATCATTTATGAAAGGCCTTGGAGGCAAAGCCCTTATAGTTGCCCTGATAGTGTTTGCCGGATTTGGAGTTCGACAGAAGCTGGAGCGGACATATGAAGATAACCAGGCCAGAACGGAAGACGGAGAGGTAAACGTATATGAAGATGGCTCAAGAGTTGGACGTGATCTGGATTATGCGGAAAATGTTCCGGAAGATAATAAAATACTGCAGGAGTTTAAAAAGCTGTATCCACAGGCGAAGGTACTGGTGGCCTGTGAGGAGGATCTGACAAACGATGGATGCAGTGATCTGGTTGTGATATTTAATCAGCCGGAAGAAGAGGCGGATCATGAACATGATGCCAGTACACAGCTGGTTGATGGAGGACATATCCGGCTTGTGGTCATGGTGGATTCCGGAGATGGCGAAAACTATGTAGGCTCGGATCCGATCCCGGCCCCGGTAGAAAATCAGAGGATTAAGTTCCAGGACATTGACCAGAAAGATGAGATAGAATTTATCCTTCAGGGACAGAAAGGATCGAATGTAGGATATGGTATCTTCCGGGTGGTAGACGGATCGCCGGTAAATCTTTTTGGGGAAGGAATGGAAGACTGCTGATAGGGCCTTTTGATTAGAGGTTCTAATCCAGGTAAAAAAGAAAGCCGCTGCTTACGATTGTGTATTAAGCAGTGGCTTTTTATATTTCAGGCGGGAGCAACCTGGTGGCCATGCCCCTGTATCCGCCCTTGTTTTTCATATTTGCGCTCTCCACTTTAACAGAACTCTTTCAAAAAGAACTAAAAGAGTATCAATTAAGAACCCGATTACAGCGGCGATGATCATATATGCGATCACGGTTGCTGTTTCAAGGTGTGTCTGAGCTTCCACCATTATGTAACCGAACCCGGCACTTGTCGCAATGAACTCCGCTCATATAACGGACATCCAGCCAAGGCCGATGGCTAGTCTAAGGCCGGTAAGCACGCCTGGAAGTGAGCCGGGGATCACAATGTCTTTGATGATACTGAGCGTGCCTGCACCCATGGATCTTGCCGCATTGTAAAAATCCTTGCTGATATCCTGTACACCGGCGATCGTATTTAGGATGATCGTGAAGACACCGCTGAATGCGATCAAAAAAAGTGTAGGTCCGTCTCCGATACCAAACCATACAATGGCAAGCGGTACCCAGGCCATGATCGGAACCTGTCTCAATGAATTGATAAACGGGGACATCCATTGCAGGAGCCGAGGCGAATATCCCATGATCATTCCAAGTGGGAAACCGATTACGAATGCATAGACCGAACCGGTTATAACGCGGCGCATCGTAATTCCCAGGTTTTCCAGAACGTACATATCTGTAAGTGAGTATACGATCTGATATAGTACATCTTCCAGATACGGGAAAATAAACGGGGAATTTACAGCATGTGCGGCAAAAAACCATATCAGGGCGATGATGATCAGAGAAATAATAGCGCCTATATTGTAATTTTTTCCGCCGAATTTTTTCCAGATCCGTCGGTCCTTATTCTGGGTGGCATGTATCATACGATCCACTTGTTTGTTGTCTCCCAATATTTCACCTCCTTCACGATCATTATAGTCTAAAGCTTGCACAATCAAAAAAAGCATAGCAAAAATTGAACTGTTATAGTAGAAATATTGGATAAAATAATAAAAAAACTGTCGAATATTGCGTTTTTTTATAAAGACAGAAGAGGATAGGAAATAAAGATATAATTATCAATGACTAATTACCGGATAGAAGGCATGATGTATGAAGAGCAGCAAAAAGATTGCAATTTTTATTGTAGGATTTGTTTTTATAGGTCTGTTGGTGTCAGCAGTGTTTCCAAAAGAGAGAGAAAAAAATCCAGAAGCACAGATTCGTATCGGTGCAGGAGACGATGTTTCCGGGATCTTGATGGAGGAAACGGTGGAGAATCTGGGCGAAGAATATGCCATTTATAAAGAACTGGAAAGTACATCTTTTCAGGACTGTTGAAGTAATATTGCTCAGTGGGCACTGAGTGCGGAAGAAATCAATATGGCATTTTACTGCAGTCATGTGGCCAGGCATACGGTGGAAGAAAACGAAAACGTTATGATCTATGGACCGGTTGTCATGAATGCAGAAGTGATTTCTTATAAGGATTCCTGGGAAAATGTGAAAACAGTGGGGATCAGCCAGGGGAGACAGACAGAGAAAACACTGGCAGAACAGAGTTACCCACAGATCCAGGAGTTTCAGGAGGTAACACAGAAAGGGCTCCTCTATACGTTAGAAAACCAGCAGATTGATGCGGTGATCCAGGATTTAACTAAAGCGGCAGACATTCCGGAATATCCGTACAAGCCATTGACAGACGGGGATTATATTTCTTATGTATTGGTCGTAGACAGGGATTTTGTCGAGACAGAAGCGTTCGCTGATTTTGTAGTCAGCTATAACAGAGCAGTAGAAAAATTAAATGATCCGGAATATCTTGCCGAGAAGCTGGGGGTGGAAGAAGATTGGCTGCAGGGAACAGCAGTGGAATTTTTACCGCTACAGGAAGTGGAAAGGTAAAAACTTATTTGTTTTCGGAATAATAATCCGCAATTTTATTTAAAATACCAATATTTCTCTCCTCTGCTTTTGATTTTTTCTGCGGTTTGCTATCATTTATTTATGTTGTTATAAAATATTAATGAACGAAGGAGAAAAGGTTATGAAAAAAAGAGTTGTTGCCGCGTTATTAGTTGCTGCAATGTCGTTTTCTCTCGTCACCGGATGTCATGACAGCAGCTCGGAAACAGCCACCGTAGATGTTGAACAAACAGATTATGATCCGGAGGAAGCTGTTGCTGATTTCGAATTCGGAGAGTTGAATGACACAGAAAAGGATTATGTGGTGGAAATGGGATATTTTAACTGCGATCATATGTGCTGTTCAATTATTGCTGATGAGGCTGGGATTTATGAAGCACTCGGAGTGAATGTGAATATTACAAAGTCGGCAGAAACTGTAAATGCGCTGCTGAGCGGAGCCATGGATGTTGGTTACATTTTTTTCAGTAAAAATCTCATGGCAGAGGATTCCCCGGTATTTCAGGCCTCGGCCAATCATATCGGCGGCTCCAGGTACCTTGTTGTGAACCCGGATGTTATTGACGTAAATGATCCTAAATCTATCGAAGGGAAAACGATTGGATGTCTCACAGAGCCGGAAACAGATTCTGAATGGAGAAAATGGTCTGAGGAATATGGATTCTCATTTCAGTCGGCAGATTATGATCTGGTGACTATGGGACAGCAGGATGCCATGTTTGCACTAAAAGCAGGACAGATTGATGCATTTACTTGCTGTGATCCCTATGCATCAATTGCAGAGTTTGAAGGATTTGGAAAGATCATGGCTATCAGCTGGGGGGCCAACCTGGAAGATGGAGAACTCCTCACGGATGAAAATGCCGGCACCTGCTGTAGTTATGCCATGAGTAAAGAATTCAGAGAAAAGTGTCCAGAGCTGTCTCGCCGTATGATCTACGCCCATATGCTTGCGGTTGAATATTTGTATACTCATCCATACAATGCGGCTATGATGTTTGCAGATGGATTTGATGTGGATCCTTATGTAGGACTTCGTACCGTGTATATGAAGACGGTGGCAGAAGGACGGACGATTACATGGCAGTGGTCTGAGCAGAATATGATAAATGATGAGCAATTTGAAAGACAGTGGACAAATCCGTCTGTACCGGAAGAAGACATTATCAATGCATCGGACGCACAGAGCTCACTTGAACTTTCCGGGCAGATTTTTGAGGATGCCGGAATAAAGGATTTTAATGAATTTATAGCTGAAGAGGTTGATGATATATTCCCATTGGGCATGACGTTTGAAGACTGGTACAATGCAGCGAAGGAAGTTGATGGTATTTCTGATGAGGATGCGGTTGACATCTCTGATACTGCGACACCATACCTGAACGAAAATGTGGAAGAGTAATTAGATAGACGATCAAAAAGCCTGTGGTTTTAGACTTCAGGCTTTTTGTAAGTTTTGAAGAGTATTTAGCCGAAGATAGAAATGTTTAATACCATCATATGGATAATCAATTAGACATGATCCGATCATGATTGCTATAGTAGTTAGTAAGTTTCAGGAATGAAAAGAGGGATACTATGCGACTGGAATATATTGAAAGCTTTATCAGCGTCGTGAATTGTAAAAGCTTTTCCGGGGCCGCAAAACAGACTTTTTTATCTCAGCCAACGATCAGTACACATATTAAGCATCTGGAATCCGAATTGGGTGTTCAGCTTTTGGTACGTTCTACCAAAGATGTAGTGCTTTCAGAAGCGGGGCTGATCTTTTATCCTTATGCTGTTCGGCTTCTGGAGACAGAAAAGGAAGCGCTTGCCCAGCTTGGCAAAAGTGAAAGCAAAGTGCAGGGAACAGTGACGGTGGCGGCTTCATCGGTTCCTTGTAATTATATCCTTCCGCAGTTTCTGAAGTATTCCAGGAAGATATACCCGGATCTGTTGTACAAGCTTTGCGAAGGAGACAGCGATAAGGTTATCCAGTCTGTCTTGCGTTTTGAGGCGGATCTGGGAGTTGGAAGTATTATGAGTACCAATGAAAAATGTATGTGTATTCCGCTGATTCAGGATCGAATCGTCCTGGTCACACCCAATACGGTGGAATACCAGCGGCTTAACGGGAAATTTCCGGTAGAAAGACTAAAAAAAGAAGTCTTTGTGGCGCGTGAATCGGGAAGTGGTACAAAGCTGGCTGCAGAAAGTATTGAGCGGGCGCTGGGACTCCAGGATAAACCGCTGGTTGCTGTTCAGGTAGAATCTTCAGAGATGGTGAAAAGAGGAGTGAAACAGGGGCTGGGTGTTGCCTTTGTCAGCAATTTTGCCGTGGCTGAGGAAGTAGAGCAGGGAAAATTGCTGAAATTTGAATTTCCGGAGGTTAAAACATCCAGGCAGCTTTATCTGATGTATCACAGAGACCGGGTTATGACCCATCCGGTATCCAGTGTCATCAAAGCGTTCAGGCAGTATTGCCAGAATATTACAGATCAGAATAACAGTATAAATTAGTATTGCGATTTTTGATAAAGAGACAAAAAAGACCAGGTTCAGGCTATAATGAACTCTGCATACAGAACATTGAGAAAGAAATGGGTGAAACAGATGGAAAAACCGTGTATCGAATATATCAGCGCCTGCGCATGATGTGAGGTGTTTGGGGACTTGGTTCAAGTCCTTGGGAAGGAATATGAGGGAAAGGTCCATGTGAAGATTTACAGAGCAGGAAAGGACTTTGACTATATTCCGAAATACGGCGCAGTCACAAAAAGTATGCTGGTGATTAATGAAAAGAAAGCAATAACCAAATTGACGAAACCGGCAGTGCGCGCGGCATTTAAGGAGGCGCTGGAGTTATGATCAGCGATTTTGTACAATTTATAATCAGTACACTCCGTTCGGCATGGGACATGCTGAATGGTTCTTCGGGCTGGATGATTTTCAGTTTTATGCTTGCCGGGCTTCTGCATGAATTTATGAAGCCGGAAAAGATTCAGAAAACTGCCATTGGATCCAAAAGAGTCAGCGGCGTGTTCTGGGGGATGCTTTCCGGGAGTCTTGTCCCGATATGTAGCTGCGGAACAATCCCTCTGGGGATCAGTTTGTATTACAGCGGGGCATATCTGGGGCCGACGCTTGCCTTTATGATCAGTAATCCGGTTTTGAACCCGGCTGCGCTGATTCTGTGCGTTGGCTTGTTGGGAAAAGAAATCACGATCATTTACGTGATCACCGGTATCGTAGTACCCATGATCATTGGCGTGATAGCAAATAGATTTGCAGGGGATGAACTGCATATCCGCATGAAGAAAAAGGAAGAAAGGGAGATCTCTCTTGCGGGGGAGGAAGAAGAAACCTCATCTTCTGCGATACAGCTGGAATTCGAAGAACCGGGATTCCTGGATAAGATAAAAGCAGGCCTTCGATGGTCTTTTACAGAGCTTAGTGTAATGGTAAGTAAATATACCGTGACGGGAATGTTGGTTGCCGCACTGCTTTTTAACATTGTCCCGCAGTCCTTTATCCAGGACTATCTGGGGAATCCGGGATATGTGTCCCTATTTGGGATTACGATCGTGGCGGCTCTGATGTATGTGTGCGCAGTAGGGCATATTCCCTTTATTGCTGCACTGGTTGCCAGCGGTGCGGCCCCGGGAGTTGCAATTACATTTCTGATGGCGGGAGCAGGGACAAACATACCAGAGCTTTTGACAATCCATAAGACAATCGGGAAACGTGCCATGTGGATGTATTTTGGAATGGTACTGGTGCTGTCCAATACAGTGGGATATATCACGAACCGGCTTCTGATGCCGGATTGGAAACCGGTGTTGGATTATGATACGGCGCAGCATACGATTTCATATGCAAATCAGATGACCCTTTCCCTGCCGGAGTGGGCCCAGAGTATATGCAGTGCCGTGTTGGTGCTGTATGCAGGGTATGCATTGGTAAAATGGATGAAAAAGGGAACAGTAAGAGAAACGCAGTAGTTTTACATTATTTTTAAAAGAAACAGGAGCCGAATTATATGTCAATTTCAGTACAGAAGATATCAAAAAGCTTTAAAGGGAGAAGAAAGACAGAACCGGAGAACCAGGTATTAAAAGATGTTTCATTTGAGGTGCAGGAAGGAGAGTTCGTATCGCTTCTTGGGCCTTCCGGATGCGGGAAAACTACTACACTTACCATCATTGCCGGTTTTCAGAAGCCAAGCGGCGGAGTTATCAAGGTAAATGGTGAAGAAGTGACAAAGCCAGGACCAGACCGGGCGTTCATGTTCCAGAATTACGCACTGTTTCCATGGATGAAAGTGGGAGAAAATATCGAATATCCTATGAAGAAAATGAAGCTGGATAAAGAAGAAAGAAGAAAACGGCTGAATGACCTTCTGGCTATGGCGCAGTTGACCGAATATGAGAACTATTATATCCATGAAATCTCCGGCGGTATGAAGCAGAGGGTGGCTCTTCTGCGGGCGCTGGCATGTGATCCGAGAATCCTTCTGATGGATGAGCCTTTGGGAGCTGTGGACTTCCAGATGCGTCAGCTTTTGCAGGTGCAGCTGGAAAGTATCCTGCAGCAGAAAAAGGTGACGTCTCTTATGGTCACTCACGATGTGGATGAATCTGTATATTTAAGCGACCGGGTAATCGTGATGTCCAGGGATCATGGGAAGATCATGGAGGATCTGAAGATTGATCTGCCAAGGCCCAGGAACCGTACGGCGCCGAAATATCATGAATATGTGGACGAACTCACAAATATCCTGAAAACTGCATTGAATGGGGCGGTTTATACGCAGGAAGATAAGGATATCATGGAATTTATACATCGGACAGAAGAAATAGAAGAAGGAGTAGCGGAAAGGCTGAAGAAAGGTTAAGGAACAAATGACACAGAATGTGCACCAAAAATTTACGGAGAGAGAAAACCAGCTGAGACTGTATGTGATACAGTTTACCATTGACCGGCAACGGGCGTTTCATCTGGAAAGAGATGAGGAAGAAGCTGTCTGTGCATTGCAGATGAGCCATGAAGAATATGAGAAGATTATCGAACGTTTGATAGAACGGGATGGCATGGTAATCGACGAAGAGAAAAATGTAAATTTTATCTATCCGATTTCTGCACTGGAGACGAGCCATCGGGTTGTGCTGGAAGACGGACGGCAGTTTTTTGCAATGTGTGCTATAGATGCTATTGGATCTGCCTTTACGCTTCATCAGAACACGGAGATTTTTTCAGAATGTGCAGGATGTGGGAAACCAGTGTATGTAAAGATTAAAAGTGGCGAAGTGGAAAGTTACGAACCCAAAACACTTCAGGCATTGACATTCCCTCTTGGCGAGATTTCAAACTGGGCGGGTTCCTGCTGAAACGTAATGAATTTTTTCTGCAGTAGTGCAGAATTTGATCAATATGTTACGGATATGGAGCTGGACCCAGACAAAGTCATCAAAGCAGATATAAAAAGAGCTTTAAAAGAGGCGAAGGCGACATTTGAAGTATAAAAAATTTCAATTATGTAGGAGGTACTGATATGAAAGTAGCTTATTTATTGGAATCGGTGTATGCAAGAGAGATTCTGGAAAACATGATCATTCCTCAGCTGGAGGAGGATCGGCATGGAGCAGAGGTTGCAGGAATGATGTTCTTCTTTGACAATGCCTATATGCTGGTGGAAGGATCTGACATTGCGGCCCGACTTCAAGCACTCAGTGAGAAAACCGGTATGCTTTTGATGGCATGTGACAGATGCTGTTATCAAAGGGATATTGCGGACAAACTGATCGCACCGGCAGGGATTGGCTGCTTCCCAAATGTATATGCGGCATTGGGGCCGGCGGGAGTGGATCAGGTGATCACTCTGTAGGCAGGATCTTTTTGATGGGATGACGGCCATTGACCCGTCTTGTTTCCATTCGATACAGTGAACCATTTAGTGGGGCATCCTTGCAGAATGTAAGGATGCTCTGTTCATCTGTTTCCATAAAACGGAGCGCCAGGCCGCAGCCGCTGCTGATTTCGCGGGGCACCGGCATGATGGTGGAAGAGATCCGGTTCTTTGCATAGGTTTCTGCCTGTATGGCATCAGTAGTGGTATTAAAGGCCATAATATAATAGAAGTCCGGTTTTTTCATTAAAGATTGCTCCTTTCTGTCAGGATGTTTCTCATATCTTCCGGCAGCGGGGCCGTAAAATCCATGACCTCTCCGGTGATCGGATGCGGAAAGGAAAGCCGGAAAGAATGAAGTGCCTGACGGCTAATATACTCCATGTCAGGATTATAAAGGTAGTCTCCCACAAGTGGGAAGCCCAGGTGCTTTAAGTGGATCCGGATCTGATGGGTTCGGCCGGTCTCCAACTGGAGAGACACCAGGCTGTGTCCATTGGCTTCCTGGATCAGGTGGTAATGAGTGACGGCAGGTTCGCCCCGGTCAAAATCCACAACCCGTTCAATGATCGTGCCTTCTTTGCGGGTAAGCGGCGCACTTATAGTTCCGGACTCCGGGGCGATATGTCCCCGGACAACGGCAAGGTATTCCCGGCGGACCTCCTTTTTCTTTGTCATAGTGGAAAGAATGTTTCCGCTGACCAGATGTTTTGCGACGACGGTGAGGCCGGAGGTATCCCGGTCAAGCCGGTTGCAGCACCGGAAAATGAAAGGTTTCCCCTGCTGCTGGTAGTACCAGGCCAGGGCGTTGGCCAGAGAGTTGGTATAGTTGTTCAGGGAAGGATGGATCGGCATCCCGGCGGGCTTGTTGACTACGATCAGATCTTCATCCTCGTAGACGATGGAAAGAGGAGCGCAGACTGGAGGAATATTCCTGGAACTTTCTGTTTCCTGGATCCTGACGAGGAGGCGGTCTCCGGATTTTAATGCCTGCTTCATATAATAATGCACTCCGTTTACCAGGATGCTCTCCGGCATCCGCTTGATAGTGGAAAGATTTTGTGCAGAATATCCCTTGCGGCGGAGAAACTGTTCTACCCGAAGCCCCTCGGAATGGCTGTCAATGTCATAGCTGATGGTGCGATTCATGAAAATACCTCCCTGATGATGTCAGTAAAGCAAGTATAACACAAAACAGACAGAAACATAGCATTTGTCCGTCAAAAGATTTCATAGAATTTTAAGTTGTGCATGCCCTTAAAATGCAGTAGTATGATAGTGGAACGAATACAGGGAAGAAGACAGCAAAGAAGGCAGAAAATGACAGGATTAAGTACACTTTGTTATATCGAAAAAGACGGGAAATACCTGATGCTTCACCGGACGGTGAAAAAGAATGATGTCAACAAGGATAAATGGATCGGAGTGGGCGGACACTTTGAGGCAGATGAAAGCCCGGAAGAGTGCGTGCTCCGCGAGGTGAAGGAGGAGACCGGATATACCCTGACCTCCTACCGATATCGAGGGATCGTGACCTTTGTTTCCGGAAACGGAGTGACAGAATATATGTCGTTGTTTACCGCAGATGGGTTTGAAGGGGAGCCGGTTCCCTGTGATGAGGGGGAATTAGAATGGGTGGATATCGAAAAGGTCTGGAAGCTGAATATCTGGGAAGGGGATAAGATATTCTTCCGACTGCTGGATGAGAACCAGGATTTCTTTTCTTTAAAGCTGGTCTATGACGGGCAGGACAAGCTGGTGGATGCGGCTCTGAACGGGGAATCCATGGAGTTGTTTGATATCCTGAATCCGGACGGGAGCAAAACCGGCATTGTGAGAGAGCGGGGCGTGGCTCACCGGGAAGGCAGCCTTCATGGAACCGTCCATATGTGGATCGTTCGGGAAAATGAAGAAAGCGGATATGACGTGCTGCTTCAGAAAAGAAGCGCCTGTAAAGATTCCAATCCGGGCTGTTATGACATTTCCTCGGCCGGTCATATTATGGCTGGGGACGAGCCTTTGCCGGCAGCCGTGCGCGAAATGGAAGAAGAATTGGGGCTTACGGTGAAGGCAGAAGACCTTACATTTATCGGTGTACATCACGGTGCTTTTGAGGCTGAGTTTTATGGAAAAATGTTCCGGGACAATGAATTAAGTTCGGTCTACCTTTATACAGAGCCTGTTGAGATCAAGGATCTGACTCTCCAGGAATCCGAAGTAGAGGAAGTGATCTGGATGGACTATGAGGAGTGCCGGAAGCAGGTGGAAAGCGGGGAGCTTGCAAACTGTATTTACCTGGATGAGTTCCGGATGGTAGGGGAATACCTGCAAAGCCGGTCCGGGCAGAGGATTGAAAGGTTAACGTAGGGGGAAGCAGGATGTTTCGTCAAAACCGATGGGAAAAAGAATGGACAGCGCTGAAAAAGAAAGAAGCCCGCTATCTGATGCGCCGAAGAGAAGAAAAGACGTCATCGGCCCTTCAGCAGAAGCTGGAGGAAAAGATCCCGGAAAAGCTGGAAGAAACTTTGAATACGGCGTTTATAAAAGCATTTGATCTGGTATTTGAAAAGGGAACCGGACTGATCGAAAAGACTTACAATAAAGACCAGCAGAAGACAGACTACCAGGTCCGGGAATATGCCGCCGGCTTAAAAGAAAGCCGAAAAACAGTGAAAGCCTTTGGCAGACAGTCGCAGGGAACCAGGATGAAAAATCTCATGATCTCCGGCGTGGAAGGCGTAGGGCTTGGACTTCTGGGAATCGGCCTTCCGGATATACCGCTGTTTACTGCGGTTATTTTAAAAAGTGTGTACGAGATTGCATTAAGCTATGGTTTTGAATATGAAAGCGAGAAGGAGCAATGGTTTATCCTGAAAATGATTGAAACAGCTCTTAAAAAAGGAGAGGAGCTGGAGCGAAATAACAGCCTGCTGAATGCATGGATAGACCAGAACGGAATCGGGGAAACTGTAAAGGGACGGAAGGAGCAAAGTAAAGAGACGGCTGCTGCATTGGCAGAGGCGCTTCTGTATATGAAGTTCCTGCAGGGAATCCCGGTGGTAGGGGTTGCCGGCGGTGCGGCCGATACGGTCTATCTCAAAAAAATCACGGATTATGCGGAACTGAAATATAAACGGAGGTTCCTGCGAAAGAAGATATAGAGAGGAGAAATAAAATGGCAGTATTACATTTGACAAAGGAAAATTTTCAGAAGGAGGTTCTGGAGGCAGACGTTCCGGTATTGGTAGACTTCTGGGCAACCTGGTGCGGCCCCTGCCAGATGGTGGGGCCTGTCGTAGAAGAAATTGCTGATGAGGTGACAGATGCAAAGATCTGCAAAGTAGATGTGGATCAGCAGCCGGAGCTGGCAAGACAGTATAAGGTTATGTCAATTCCTACTTTCCTGGTATTCAAAAACGGCGAGATGGTGAAGCGGGATATGGGCTATAAGCCGAAAGACGAGCTGCTGGATTTACTAAAATAGTGCTTTGATTTTTGCGTGCGCTGTGCTATACTAACAGAGATGGGGTATTAGCGCAGTTGGGAGCGCGCCACACTGGCAGTGTGGAGGTCACGGGTTCGAATCCCGTATACTCCATTTTTTTATGAACCGCGTATTTAGGCAAACAGCTGTAAGGCCTATAAATATGCGGTTTTGCTTCTTTGGGCGCTCGGTATCAGCAGTATCGGGCAGTTGACTTTTAAAGCATATTTGCTATAATATACCTAACAAGACAGCCGACAGGTAGGTGCAAGCTACCCGATCCGGCGAATAAACAGTTACATTATGTAAGCCGTCCTATCCGACCAAAGATGCAGGGCGGCTTACTTATTTTTCAAATTCAGAATTGATACGATTAAGTTGGCTACAGCCAGAATGATCATAAATTCTTCATATGTATCCATAAGTATTTCCCCTTTCCGCAAGACTCGGATCGGGAACCAGCACGCCCCTCGGCTGCCTGGGTAGATATATTACTTTGTTACGCCTCGGTAATTTGTCGAAAGGACAAAGAACAAAAAGATAAGACAGTTTAAGATTTACATATTCTGCAAATAATGCAAAAGTCTTGTGAATAAAGAAAAATCGGGGTAACAGGATTCGAACCTGCGACCTCACGGCCCCCAGCCGTGCGCTCTAACCAAACTGAGCCATACCCCGATAACAAATAACATTATACTCGAATTATGTCGGATATTGCAAGTGTTTTTTGTATTTTTATCTATTTTATCCAGTTTCCGGTAAATTTATGATATGATAATTTCAATGGATTAAATATTTTACAGAAAGGGAGTAAAATGCTATGAAAGTAATCGTAATAGGCCCAAAAGGGAAAATGGGGAAATTAATCACCCAGGTGGCGGCCGAAAGAGAGGATTTTGAGCTGACGGCAGGCGTAGGCCCCAAAGGGAGGGACTATATTGGCGCGGATCTGGGGACCGTGGCTATGGTTGGCCGGGAACTGGGAGTTCCGGTAACGGACGACCTGGAATCTGTGATCGATAATTGTGATGTGATCATTGATTTTTCTACCAAAGAAATGGCTATGGACGTGCTGGAACAGGCTGTGGCACATGGAAAGGCTCTGGTCTGCGGTACTACCGGATTTACAGAAGAAGAGATCCAAAAGTTCAAAGAGGCGGCAGAAAAGATTCCTATGCTTTATGCGGCGAATACGTCTAAGATGGTAAATGTCATGAATAAGCTTTTGGAAACTGTAGTATCGATCCTGAAGGACGATGTGGATATTGAGATCCTGGAAATGCATGATCAGTGGAAGAAAGATGTGCCCAGCGGGACCTCGCGGGAAATGGGCGAGATCATGGCCCATGCCATGGGAAAAGAGATTGGCGATATTGCTGTATATGGAAGAGAGAAGGGGGAGTCCCCAAGAGTTCCGGGGACCATTGGCTATCACTCTCTGCGCGCGGGTAATATCCCGAGCAGCCATACGGTATTTTTCGGCGGTATGGGAGAAAGACTGGAGATCACTCATCACTCTTATAACTGGGAGTGCTTCGCCAGAGGAGCCTGTGACTGTGCGGCCTATCTTGCGGACAAGCCGGCCGGGTTCTATACGATCCAGGATGTACTGGGATTTAAGAAGGCAGACTCATAAAAGTCTGCCTTTTAAAATCATATACGTTTATAACAATTCTGTATTCTTTTCATCCATCCGCATCTGTTCCAGGCGCTTGATGCGCTGGTCCAGTCCGTGTTCGGTCAGATAGAGGGAGACACTTTTCGGTACCAGATGTGTCCACTCCTGATCCGTGGCAATGCAGCTTCGGATCCAGGAGGCAGTCACGCCCTTTTCGGCCAGGGTCTTATGCCAGAGAACTTCGATGTTCAGGCCCAGGTCCTTCAGTATCTTATATTTCTCATCGTCCCATTCGTCGCAAAGTCCCATATAATAAGTGGCGTCCTTTGGCACATATTGAAGAAGGTATTCCGGACAGCTGATCGGGAACGGAAGGATATCGTATTCCGTTTCCGGAACCCGGAATTCTGCCATGGCGCCCCGGATCATCTCATAACGCTCAAAGTAAGTCAGCGGGTTGGCTGAACGTTCCGAACGATGGATATCATGGACGGAATCACGGGTGTGGAGACTGTCCGGGTTGGTAATACCGATGTATAATTTCTGACAGCGCATTTTTGCGGCCAGGATATATTCCATATGTTTTAGATGAAGAGGCTGAAATCTTCCGTGTACAACGCCTGTTTTGATCATTCTTTTTCTCCCCTTTTCCATTGTGTAAGCTATTTTTTTTCGATAGGATTAGTATACCCCGATGAAGCTTCCGGATGCAAGAGCCTTTCTCGGAGGAATGAAATCTTTTTTTCGGAGAAAAAAGGAATATTTTGCGCCTGGTTTCCGCTGGATGCCAGGAGATAAAGGGTTCCCTTGCTGATATGACCCCATTTTGCAGGAGGGCTCTGTTCCAGCTGGATATACTGGATATGACGGTAAGCAGTCATCATCAGATGACGGCCGAAATATCCGTTGCAGAGAACAATATAGTCTTTTTGTAAATCTGTTCCGGCCGTGTAATAACGCAGGATCAGGAGGAGCAGCATGAAAAGGACAGCTGCGGCTGCGGCAACCACGCAGAAGAGTGTCCGGACCGGCAGAAATAGTGGAAGGATCCGGCAGGAAGCAAAAGCTGCTGCCGCAAAAAGGAGGGCGGGGATCAGCCACACACTCCAGACACACCGGGGCTGACGGGAAATATCTGCATCCAGGGCTCCGGAAAATTCTGGAAGGAGTTTGAGAAGCCGCTTTCGAAGAATATCCTTTTTGCAATAGAGCACCAGGAAGGAATTGCGTTCTGAAGCTTCATCGCCCATGCCTACATTAATGATCTCGGCCATATAGCGTCCGGTCAGTCTGGCCAGCGGTGACTGGTTAAGCTTCAGGGCCTGGATCTTATCCACCGGGATTGTATAGGAAGACTTTTTGAGCAGTCCGTATTGAATCAGGATCCGGTCTCCGGCACGCGTTGCCCTGAAGTCATAGTATTGGATAAATCCCCGCAGGATGTCCCAGAGTGCGGAAAAAAAGATCCCCAGGACGAGAAGAAGAGAAACCAGAAAGCCGACAGGGCCGTTTCCGCTAAATCCGGTCTGGACAGTGTCAGAAATGGCGCCGATGGTTCCAAGGACGCAGCCGGCCAGTACCAGAACAGAAAGCAGGCTGATGGAAAAAATTCCATGGGCACAGATATCTGTAAGGCCGGCATGGATGTCATACGTATCCGGTCCGGCGGGGCGTAAGTGCTCCGGGCCGTGTTCCCCTTCCGCAGGATCTGTCTGGTCCGGATGAAGGAGGGATAGAAGATAGGAGCGGAACGCTTCAGCATCGGAAGTCTTCAGCACGATCCTGACGTCGGTCTTATCTGCCGTGGACAGGCTGTTGGTGTCAAGCTTCAGCTTGCTGGTGCCGATCAGCATCTCAAAAAGATTCTGCTCGGTATTGATATTGGAAATGTTCCGGACCGCAATGGTGTGGACTTTCCGGTTCAGGGTACGGCGCTCGATAACGAGGGTGCCTTCGGAAACGTAGATCCAGGTTTTTGCCCAGATCAGCAGCTGGTAACCCAGGAAGCAAAGAAAAAGCAGGAGGATTCCCCCGAGGGTCAAAAGGAAGGTGTTTCGGTCCTCCGACAGGCTCCGGGCTTCCTCCAGGAGATCCGGAAGATTCTGCACAAGACTGCCAAAGAAAAGGGCTGCAAGAAAGACCAGCATACGGCCCATGCGCTCTGGTACGATGGATATGTGATTTCGGAATTTAATAGGTGTTTCCATAATCGCTCCTTTGTTCTGTTACGATCTGGTTGATGCGGTGCCTCAGGCTGTCAGCGATTTCCTCTGCTTTTTTCTCGTCCAGGAGACGGATAGCCACATCGCCGCCTGCAGTAGTTACGACTACAGTGGAAACGCCAAAAAACTGATCTATGGGACCTTTTGTGGTCTGCAGCTTGTGGAGCCGTTCGATAGGCACAATGTTTCGTTTGGTAAACAGGTAGCCTTCGTGGATATCGATGCTTTCTTTATCGATCCGGTACCGATAGCGGTGATAGCGGAAATAAGGACTGACCAGCATGTTTATCAGTATCAGAAGGGCAGCGGCAAGAGAGGCCGATTTTGCAATATCAAGATCCTTTGGGAAAAAGATAAAATAGTTGACAGCTCCAAGGATCGCAAGAGTCAGGATACTGCCTGCGGCAGTGGCGACATACATGCATTTGAGAGCCTGTCGCGATAATTTTTCGTAATTCATAACTCCTCCGTTTGTATTAATGATATAATACAATTATATGGATGGCGGAAAGAAATTGCAAGAACATATTTAGAGAAAAGGGATAATAGTTGCAATTTTAACGGATCCATCCTATAATTTTAATCATATCAAGGCCAATAAAACAGTATGAGAAAACAGAGGTATTGCTTATGAAGAAAAGAGTAGTGGTGGCGCTGGGGCACCGGGCGCTTGGAACGACGCTGCCGGAACAGAAGGAAGCAGTGAAGAAGACGGCGAAGGTCATCGCGGATATGGTAGCGGCCGGTTATCAGGCGGCGATCACCCACAGTAACGCGCCGCAGGTAGGGATGATCCATACAGCGATGAATGAATTCGGGAAGGCACATCAGGACTATACGGCGGCGCCTATGTCTGTGTGCTCTGCCATGAGCCAGGGATATATCGGCTATGATTTACAGAACGGGATCAGGGAAGCACTCCTTGATCAGGGCATCTACCGGACGGTAAGCACCATCCTGACACAGGTGGTAGTAGATCCCTATGACGAGGCGTTTTATACGCCTACGAAGGTGCTGGGACGTTACATGAATGCAGAAGAGGCAGGCCAGGAACGGAAAAAAGGGAATTATGTAGTGGAAGAGCCGGGAAAAGGATTCCGGCGGATCGTGTCGGCCCCGAATCCGGGAAAGATTGTTGAAATCGATGCTATCCGGGCGCTTCTTGATGCAGACCAGGTGGTGATTGCCTGCGGAGGCGGAGGAATTCCGGTCCTGCAGCAGGATAATCATCTGAAAGGCGCCAGCGCGGTTATTGAAAAGGATCTTACGGCCGGCAAGCTGGCAGAAGAAGTGGAAGCCGATATGCTGATTATCCTGACCAGCGTGGAGAAGGTGAAGATCAACATGGGAAGACCGGAGGAGGAAGAGCTGGGCGAGATCACGCTGGAGGAAGCAAAGCGGTATATGGAAGAAGGGCATTTTGGTGTTTACAACATGCTGCCGAAGTTCAGAGCGTCTACAGAATTTATCGAAAAGGGTGAAGGAAGGACTGCGCTGATCACATCTTTTGACAAATTGAATGATGCATTAAAGGGCAAGACCGGAACCTGGATTGGCAGGTAAATGTTTAAAAATAAGGCATACAGGGCATACTATCCGAAAAACAAGGAGGAATGACCCATATGAAAGCTCAGGTAGAGGATGGATGTGTGGCCTGCGGAGCCTGTGTGGCCGCATGCCCTGAGGTGTTCCGGTTTAATGACGACGGAGAAGCGGAAGCGTATGCGGAGGTGGCGCCGGAATATGAATATGCGGCTGAGGAGGCCAGGGATGCCTGCCCGGTATCTGTGATCAGCCTGGAAGGATAAACTGTAAAGAAGATGTAAAAGGATGGGAAAAAATTTTCCATCCTTTTTTCTTGACAAATGAACCGGAAAGCAGTACGATTGTACCAACATAATAATACAAATTGATTTCAAGATTAAGAGGAGAGAGCTATGATTGAGATCAGACAACTGACAAAGGTATTTAAGCTGAGCAAAAAACAGATGGCAGAGGCCAAGACAAAAAATCCCAGGAAGACGGCGGTAGACCACCTGGACCTGACAGCCAAAGAAGGAGAAATCTATGGACTTCTGGGACCGAACGGGGCCGGGAAGACGACAACGCTCCGCTGTATTTCCACGCTGATCCGGCCCACCGGGGGAGAAATCTATGTCAATGGACATGAGGTGCGCAAAGAGCCGGAAGAGGTGCGTAACTGTATCGGATTTCTGACCAGCGATATTAAGCTGGACGACCAGTTTGACGTGGATTACATGTTCCGTTTCTTCGGACGTCTTCACCGGGTGCCGGAACAGGAGATCGAAAGAAGAAGAAAAGAACTGTTTACATATTTTGGAATCCAGGAGTTTGCAGGGAAAAAGATCAAGGAGCTTTCTACAGGAATGAAACAGAAGGCTGCCATTGCAGTCAGTCTGGTACACGATCCGGATATCATTATATTTGATGAACCTACCAACGGACTGGATATCATTACTGCCAGGTGTGTGACTGACTATCTGAAAAAGCTGCGCGACGAGGGAAAGCTGGTGATCGTTTCTACCCATATCATGTCAGAAGCGGAAAAGCTGTGTGACCGGATCGGCATTATCATCGATGGCTCCAAGGTGGCGGAAGGTACACTTGAAGAGCTGCTGACTCAGACCAATGCCTCGGATCTGGAGGACGCATTTTTTGAGTTTTACAAGGACAGAAAGGGGGAGGCATAAGTATGAGCGGGATCAGACAGATATTTGGAAAAGAACTGGCAAGGATTTTCAGGGATAAAAAAATGATCTTTTCCGTATTCCTGTTGCCGGTGATCATCATGATTGCTATTTTGTCGATCATTAATGTGCTTGCTTCCAACATGGAGAACAATATTGAATCTCACATATCAAATGTATATATGATGAATGAGCCAGAATCCTTTCGGCAGATTCTGGAGAATTCCGGAGTGAAGTGTAATATTACGGCCATTGACACGGATGCGCAGATGGAGGATGCAAAAGCTGAGATTTTAAGCGGGGATGCGGATTTGATCGTGGAATTTCCGGAAAATCTTGAGCAGGCAGTAGCTGGTTATCAGGAAGGAGATCAGATCCCACAGATCAAGACTTATCAGAACCCGTCAGAGGAGTATTCCACCCAGGCGGCAGACAATCTGACGCAGGTGCTGGAAACTTACCGCCAGACGCTTTTGTCCCAGCGGGTAGGCGATATGGAGAGCCTGGTAGTTTTCCAGGTCAACGCAGACAATGACGAGATGTATATTCAGGATGAGGAGAAGGCAAGCGGCAGAGCCATCGGCATGATGCTCCCGTATTTCATCACCATCCTTTTGTTTGCAGGAGCCATGGGGATCGGTACGGATATGATCGCCGGAGAAAAGGAAAGGGGAACGATGGCAAGCCTGCTGGTTTCTCCGATCAAACGAAGCTCTATTGTATTAGGAAAAGTATTTTCCCTGATGGTGATTTCCGGACTTTCTTCGCTGATCTACGTGGCGGCCATGGTAGTCTGTGCGCCGATGATGATGGACAGCTTTGGAGGTGCGGGAGATCTGAATATCCAGCTTAGTATCCGTCAGATCCTGATGCTGGCCTTCCTGCTGGTGGCGATCTCATTCCTGTATTCCAGTATCATTGCACTTTTCTCGGTGTTTGCCAAATCGGTAAAAGAAGCCAGTACATATGTGATGCCGGCTTATATGTTGATCCTGGTGATCGGGCTTGTGACAATGTTTAATTTTGGAGAGACAGATTCGTCCAGCTATATGATACCTCTTTATAATACAGCACTTACGCTGCAGGGGATCCTGACTCAGGAGACAACTCTTGCACAGTATGCAGTAACTCTTGTAGAGACACTGGTGATCGGCGGAGTGCTGACAGGAGTCATCGTAAAAGCATTTGAAAGTGAAAAAGTGATGTCTGCATAACCAGACAAGAAGCGGCCGCATATACTAAAGCAACGGTATATGCGGCTTATTTTTGCGGAATGGTCAAAAGGAGCGTTCCGGCAGAACATAAGAGCTATGGCCATAAGGAAAGGCGGTGGCGGTATGCGGCTGTGTGAACTGGAGGAAAAAGAGGTGATCAATGCCTGCGACTGCAAGCGTCTCGGGTTTGTGGCAGACCTGATCATTGAGGAATGTACGGGCAGGATTGAGGCATTGATCGTGCCCAAAAGCGGTAAACTTTGCGGATTTTTCTGTGACGGGGAAGAGTATGTGATTCCCTATGCCTGTGTGAAAAAGATAGGACCGGATATTATCCTGGTAGAGATTCATGAAAGAAATGGAAAGCCGCGATAAAAAGTACAGGGACATGGCAAAAAGTAGTTTGACTTCTGTATGACGGGCAGATATACTAGTAATTATACAGATGCATATTGAATGGATTGTTTTGTCTGAGAAAGAAAGGAACGAATGCTAGAATGAAATGCCCATATTGTAATCATCCGGACACCAGAGTGATAGATTCCAGACCTGCCGATGACGGCTGCTCTATTCGCAGACGCCGTTCCTGCGATGTGTGCGGAAAGCGGTTTACAACCTATGAGAAAGTGGAGACGATTCCGCTGATCGTGATAAAAAAGGACTCAACCAGAGAGCAGTATCACCGTGATAAGATTGAAAGCGGTGTGCTCCGCGCATGCTACAAAAGGCCTGTGCCGACTGAGAAGATCCAGGCAGCCGTGGACCGCATTGAGACGAAGATCTTCAGTATGGAAGCAAAAGAGATTCCAAGCAGCAAGATCGGCGAGATTGTTATGGAAGAACTGAAAGGGCTGGATGAGGTGGCATATGTCAGATTTGCATCAGTATACAGGGAGTTTAAGGATGTAAATACCTTTATGGATGAGTTGAAGAAGATTTTGGAATAAACGATCGAAGATTGGGTGAGATATAGAAGATGAGAACATACAAATTGACCATTTCTTATGATGGCAGCAGATATCAGGGGTGGCAGCGTCAGGCAACGACTGACAATACCATCCAGTTTGTGCTGGAATGGAGCATTGGGAAGCTGGTAGGCTATCGGGTACACGTGGACGGCGCGGGGCGGACGGATGCCGGCGTTCATGCCAGAGGCCAGGTGGCGTCTGTGAAATTGTCCAAGCTGTATGACACGAAAGAACTTAAAGATTCCCTGAACCGGTATCTGCCGGAGGATATCCGTATCGTAAAGGCAGAATTGGTAAAGAACGGGTTCCATGCCAGAAAGAGTGCAAAGGGAAAGAAGTACGAATATTATATTGACTGCCGCGAAAAGCCGGATGTGTTTTCCAGACGGCACTGCTATCACTATCCGGTGAAGCTGGATATAGAAGCTATGCGGAATGCGGCTGATTATCTGATCGGACCAAAGAACTTTACCAGCTTTACGGATGACAAAGACTGTAAAGATCCGGTGCGCCGGGTGACAAACATCAAGATCGTCCGGAATGGAGAAAAAGTCCGCATTACCTATTATGGAACCGGATTTTTGTATCATATGGTCAGGATCATGACGGGGACGCTTCTGGAAGTGGGAGCCGGGAAGAGGGACGGCTCCATGCTGCCGGTCGTGATAGCGGCAGAGGACAGAAGCCTGGCAGGATTTCTGGCGCCGGCCAGAGGCCTGTTCCTGAGGAAGGTATATTATTAGGAATACAGAACCTTAGATATTGATGGAGGACGCTGAATCATGAAGTTTGTTTCGTGGAATGTAAACGGGATCCGGGCCTGCGTGCAGAAAGGGTTCCAGGACGTATTTAAAGAGCTGGATGCTGATATTTTCTGTATCCAGGAGTCCAAAATGCAGGAAGGGCAGCTGGATCTTGAGACGCCGGGATATTACCAGTACTGGAATTATGCCGAAAGGAAGGGGTATTCCGGAACCGCCATTTTTACGAAGAAGGAACCGCTCCAGGTGTCCTATGGCATGGGGATCGAGGAGCACGACAAAGAGGGCCGCGTGATCACACTGGAATTTGAGGATATTTATTTTGTGACTGTTTATACGCCGAATTCGCAGAGTGAGCTGGCAAGACTTTCCTATCGGATGGAATGGGAAGATGCGTTCCTTGCATATCTGAAGAAGCTGGAGGAGAAAAAGCCAGTAGTCTTCTGCGGGGATTTAAACGTGGCGCATAAGGAAATTGATCTGAAGAATCCGAAGACTAACCGGAAAAACGCCGGGTTTACCGACGAAGAGAGGGCGAAGTTTACCCAGCTTCTGGATGCCGGGTTTATTGATACGTTCCGCTATTTTTATCCGGAGGCAGAGGGGATTTATTCCTGGTGGTCCTATCGTTTCCGTGCAAGGGAGAAAAATGCGGGGTGGCGCATTGATTATTTCTGTGTGTCCCAGTGCCTGAAAGACCGCCTGGTAGATGCAAAGATTTTGACAGATATTTATGGATCGGATCATTGTCCGGTTCTGTTAGAGATGAAAGAGGAGGCCTAGAAAAGCCTCCTTTTCTGCTATAGTTTTTTAGGGGCAGCAGATGTTTGCGGTGGGACGGAAGTGCTTTTAATCCGCGGCTTTGCAGGGGGTTACAGAAATCCGCCATCCATGCGGATGATCTGTCCGGTGAGGTATGTGGGCGACAGGGCGATTTCGTAGATCAGCCGGGCGGCCTCTTCGGGAGAGGCGAAGCGTCCCATAGGAATCTCTTCTTCCAGGGCAAGGCGTTCATCCTCTGATAACTGGCTGTTCATGGCAGTGTCAATGACTCCGAATGAGACGGCATTGACTGGGATACCGCTTGGGGCAAGCTCTTTAGCCAGTGATTTTGTCAGGCCGTCCACGCCGGCCTTGGAGGCGGAGTAGGCTGCCTCACAGGAGGCGCCGGAGGTCCCCCACATAGAGGAAATATTGATGATCCGCCCGGACTGTCGGGAGACCATATGGGGGATAGCGGCCCGGCAGCAGTAAAAGACGGAAGAAAGATTGGTGTGGATGATCCGGTCCCAATCTTCGTCCGACATATCCATAAGAAGTCCGATGTGGGCGATGCCTGCATTATTGATCAGGATGTCCACGCCTTCGCACACCTGGGAGATCTTTTGAAAGATATCTCTTACGCAGGAGGGATCGCCTACGTCGCCGGGAACAATGTGGCAGTCTGTGTGGCAGGTTTCCTGGATTGTGCATTGTAGCTCTTTTAAAGCATCTACAGAATTTCGGCAGTTTAGAAATACCCGGAAGCCGCGGGAGGCGAAAAGAAGGGCGGTGCTTTTGCCAATGCCTCTGGAAGCTCCGGTGATCAGTACGGTTTGTTTTTGCATATAGATACTCCTTTTTTGTTCATGACGGTGAAATCTGGCGCGCTGTTATCCCGGGTATGTGTACGGGACAGCGGTACTAGTAAGATTATACCCCGGAATTATTGCGAAGAAAAGATTCAAGTGATATGATTTAAATAGATTGGCAGCGTCAGCCTGCATAATCGAAGAAAGAGGTGCAGTATGATCGATAAAGCGATCGAGTTTGCAACGAAAGCCCATGAGGGGCAGTTACGTAAGGGGACCAGCAGGCCCTATATCGTCCATCCTATTGAGGTGGGAGATATTGTATCGACTATGACCAGAGACGAGGAAGTGATCAGTGCGGCGATTCTTCATGATACCATTGAGGATTGCGAGGGGATTTCCCAGAGGATCCTGGCCCAGACGTTTTCCGAGCGGGTGGCGTCTATGGTGGCGCAGGAAAGTGAGGATAAGTCCCGTACCTGGATGGAGCGGAAGCGGGCGACCATTGAGCACTTGCGGACGGCGTCCCGGGAGGTGCAGATGATCGGCCTTGCGGACAAGCTGTCCAACATGCGGGATATTGACAGGGACTATCCGATCGTGGGAGAGGAGCTGTGGAACCGGTTCCGGATGAAGGATAAAAATACGATCGGGTGGTACTATAAGGGGGTCAGGGACGCGCTGCAGGAAGGATTTTGCGGAGTTGCGGCGTATGAAGAATACTGCAGGCTGATTGAGAAAAATTTTGGGTAGAAGGACGAAGGCAGAAATGATTATCAGTGCGAGCAGGCGGACGGATCTCCCGGCCAGATACCCGGAGTGGTTTATGAACCGTTTAAGGGCAGGGGAAGTTCTGGTGCCGAATCCCTATAACCGGAAAAAGGTAAGCCGTATCGTATTATCACCGGATACGGTGGACTGTATTGTGTTCTGGAGTAAGAATCCGGAACCGATGCGTCCTTTTTTGCGGGAGATCGACGAGATGGGATATCGGTACTATTTTCAGATGACGATTACGGATTATGGGCAGGATCTGGAACCGGAAGTTCCCGAGATGGCAGAGGCTATGGCAACGTTTCTCCTGATGAGTGAGGAACTGGGGAAGGAGCGGATGGACTGGAGATTTGATCCGATACTTCTGACAAAAAAATATTCAAAGTCCTATCATCTGGAGAAATTCGAGATGATGTGTGAATGGCTGCATGACGCTACGACCCGGTGTATAGTAAGTTTTGTGGATGCTTATCGGGGAAGCCCTTTTGGCGAGCTGGAGGCAGAGGACATTGAGGATCTTGCATCGGGACTTGGAAGGATTGCGGGCAAATATAAGCTTCCGCTTTACAGCTGTGCGGAAAAGTTGGATCTGAAGCGGTACGGGATCCGCCACGGGGCCTGTATAGATAAAGATAAGATTCATCAGATCGCGGGATACAAGCTGGATGTGAAGAAAGACGCAGGACAAAGGAGAGAATGCTGCTGCGTGGAGAGTATCGATATCGGGGCTTATGACACCTGTACCGGAGGCTGTAAATATTGCTATGCGGTGCACAGCCTGGAAAGCGCAAAGAAAAAAATTCAGCAGCACGACCCGCAATCGCCGCTGCTGATCGGGGATCTGCGGGGAGACGAGGTGGTCACGGATAAAGAGATGCACTCCCTTCGGGACAACCAGATTTCATTATTCGATCTGCCAGAGATGATATAATTAAATGGGGACGGGGGATTTTCAGAAATCCCCCGTCCCCATTTGCAATTATCCCCATTTTCATATACAATAGAAAAAAGATGTGGAAAATAATGTGGATAGAGGCGAGAGAGAAGGCAATGGCAGCATGAGTGAAATAAGGAAACGGATGATATTCCATGGCCGGGTCCAGGGAGTTGGTTTTCGTTATACAGCAAAGTATCTTGCCCGGTCGCTGGGCCTGACCGGATGGGTGGAAAACGAATATGACGGGACGGTGATTCTGGAAGTCCAGGGCAGAGAGGCATTGATCTATAAGCTGATGGAAGGGTTGAATCGCAATCAGTTCATCACAATAGACTGGATTGATACAGAAGAAATCCCGGTGGAAAAAGAACAGAGTTTCTATGTAAAATAGTGTGGATAGATGTGGGAAATGTGGAAAAAGTTTCATTGGGGACGGGGGATT
>NZ_MIEH01000013.1 GCF_001754075.1 Merdimonas faecis
ATCCATGCCTACCGACCTTCTTTGGTCATGCCCTCGACCGATTAGTAGCAGTCAGCTCCATACATTACTGCACTTCCACCTCTGCCCTATCTACCTCGTCGTCTTCAAGGGGTCTTACAACTTTACGTTGGGATATCTCATCTTGAGGGGGGCTTCACGCTTAGATGCCTTCAGCGTTTATCCCGTCCCGGCTTGGCTACTCTGCCATGACCTTGGTGGTCAACAGATGCACCAGCGGCCAGTCCATCCCGGTCCTCTCGTACTAAGGACAGCTCCTCTCAAATATCCTACGCCCGCGCCGGATAGGGACCGAACTGTCTCACGACGTTCTGAACCCAGCTCGCGTACCGCTTTAATGGGCGAACAGCCCAACCCTTGGGACCTACTTCAGCCCCAGGATGCGATGAGCCGACATCGAGGTGCCAAACCACTCCGTCGATGTGAACTCTTGGGAGTGATAAGCCTGTTATCCCCAGGGTAGCTTTTATCCGTTGAGCGATGGCAATCCCACTTTATACCACCGGATCACTAAGTCCTACTTTCGTACCTGCTCCACCCGTCGGTGTCGCAGTCAAGCTCCCTTCTGCCTTTGCACTCTTCGAATGGTTTCCAACCATTCTGAGGGAACCTTTGAGCGCCTCCGATACCCTTTCGGAGGCGACCGCCCCAGTCAAACTCCCCACCTGACATTGTCCCCCGGCCGGTTCACGGCCGCTGGTTAGAAACCCAGTACTGCAAGGGTGGTATCCCAACAGCGGCTCCAAGACAACTGGCGTCATCTCTTCTTAGCCTCCCACCTATCCTGTACATGCAATACCGAATCCCAGTATCAAGCTGGAGTAAAGCTCCATGGGGTCTTTCCGTCCTGGCGCAGGTAACCAGCATCTTCACTGGTACTTCAATTTCACCGGGTGCATTGTTGAGACAGTGCCCAAATCATTACGCCTTTCGTGCGGGTCGGAACTTACCCGACAAGGAATTTCGCTACCTTAGGACCGTTATAGTTACGGCCGCCGTTTACTGGGGCTTAAGTTCAAAGCTTCGCTTGCGCTAACCTCTCCCCTTAACCTTCCAGCACCGGGCAGGCGTCAGCCCATATACCTCACCTTTCGGTTTTGCATAGACCTGTGTTTTTGCTAAACAGTTGCTTGGGCCAATTCTCTGCGGCCTGGTCTCCCAGGCACTCCTTCTCCCGAAGTTACGGAGTCATTTTGCCGAGTTCCTTAACAATGCTTCTCCCGTCGGCCTTAGGATTCTCTCCTCATCCACCTGTGTCGGTTTACGGTACGGGCACAACATAAACAATAGCGGCTTTTCTTGACGCGTGGCTCACATGCTTCCCTACTCTTAATTCGGTCCGCGTCACGTCTTCGGATTGACGAGCGGATTTGCCAACCCGTCTCCTACCTCGCTTGCACCGGTCTTCCCATTCCCGGCTCATGCTCTCCACACGTGTCCCCACAGTTCTGTTATGTTGTGGTACAGGAATCTCCACCTGTTGTCCATCGACTACGCCTCTCGGCCTCGCCTTAGGCCCCGACTTACCCAGAGCAGATCAGCTTTACTCTGGAAACCTTGGATATTCGGCCGGAAGGATTCTCACCTTCCTCTCGCTACTCATTCCGGCATTCTCTCTTCTTAACCGTCCACGCCTCCTTACCGGTGACGCTTCGTCCAGTTAACAATGCTCCTCTACCAATGTACTTCGTACATTCCCGAGCTTCGGCAGTGTGTTTCAGCCCCGGACATTTTCGGCGCAGGACCTCTCGACTAGTGAGCTATTACGCACTCTTTGAATGTATGGCTGCTTCTAAGCCAACATCCTAGTTGTCTTCGAAATCCCACATCCTTTTCCACTTAACACACATTTTGGGGCCTTAGCCGCGGGTCTGGGCTCTTTCCCTTTCGACCACCCAACTTATCTCGTGTAGTCTGACTCCCATACACCATCTACGCGGCATTCGGAGTTTGATATTCTTCGGTAAGCTTTGACGCCCCCTAGGAAATTCAGTGCTCTACCTCCGCAAGACTTGTATGAGGCTAGCCCTAAAGCTATTTCGAGGAGAACCAGCTATCTCCGGGTTCGATTGGAATTTCTCCCCTATCCACACCTCATCCCCACCCTTTTCAACGGATGTGGGTTCGGTCCTCCATTGCCTTTTACGGCAACTTCAACCTGGACATGGATAGGTCACCCGGTTTCGGGTCTGCTCCCTCTGACTTGACGCCCTGTTCAGACTTGGTTTCCCTTCGGCTCCGTCCCTTAAGGACTTAACCTCGCCAGAGAACGCAACTCGCCGGACCGTTCTACAAAAAGTACGCGGTTCATCATATAAAGATGTTCCACAGCTTGTAAACATATGGTTTCAGGTTCTTTTTCACTCCCCTCCCGGGGTTCTTTTCACCGTTCCTTCACAGTACTATGCGCTATCGGTCACTAAGGAGTATTTAGCCTTACGGGGTGGTCCCCGCTTCTTCCCACAAGGTTCCACGTGTCTCGTGGTACTCTGGATACCGCCTTGCTGACTCGCTTTTCGCCTACGGGGCTTTCACCCTCTCTGGCTGGCTTTCCCAAAACCATTCCGCTAAGCTCGTCAGATCAATTCCGCGGTCCGAACCCCAGGGTGCACGCACCCTGGTTTGGGCTCTTTCCATTTCGCTCGCCGCTACTTTGGAAATCGATGTTTCTTTCTCTTCCTCCGGCTACTTAGATGTTTCAGTTCACCGGGTTCCCCCTGCATACCTATGGATTCAGTATGCAGTGACGGAGGTCCTCTCCGCCGGGTTTCCCCATTCAGATATCTCCGGATCAATGGATATTTGCTCCTCCCCGAAGCTTTTCGCAGCTTATCACGTCTTTCATCGGCTCTTAGTGCCAAGGCATCCACCATACGCTCTTTCATGCATGACCAAC
>NZ_MIEH01000014.1 GCF_001754075.1 Merdimonas faecis
ATCACTCCCTCCTACTCGATTAGAAAATCATACATCCCGTGAAAACGATAGTGCCGTCACTTCTGGCGCCGGTGATGAGATATCCGGTTTCCGTTTCTTTTTTGTATAATCGGATCTCATCCCCATAGAATCCCTGGGAAATATAGTGGATTTCCAGCTCCTTCAGCTCGTTTCTATTGAAAAAGTCAGGAGAGAATACATTTTCCATCAGGGTCACATAGCGGTGGTTGGCCATGTGATGGCTCTTGTCCAGATCAGCATACCGGACTGTGTGGGTATAGACATATTCCATTTCGGACAGATTCCGTTTGAGCCGGGCAAAGGGCCCGAGCGGGATTTTTTGGTCGGAGGCCATAGCTTCCGGCATATGGATGTCTGACAACAATCCGATTTTCTGTTCGTTCAGATGGAACACACAGCTTTCCAGACGGCCAAGGGCGTAAGTTTCATTTCCTGCTGATATTTTGAGATCCTGCCAGATCCTAAGTTTATCCTGCTTTTCGATCCAGGTCTCCATGTGGAGCGGTCTTGTATAATCCGCACGCCTGCATATTTTTATTTTGTATTTCGTATAAATCCAGGCGGCACCGTAGGTTTCCGGCAGCGTATCATTTCCTTTCCCCATCTGGTGGAGATGCAGGGTGGACATATCCTGAAAATAGTAGAGGTAGGCGCGTGCGCCGATCAGTCCCTGGGCGTCGGAATCCCGGAACATGGGGAGATAATCCCTGACATACTTTTTCGAAGCAGCTTCCTGGCCTTGGTAAGCGTCCAGAAGCTGTCTTAAGGTGAGCTGTTCCATCGCCTCCCTGACAGAACCGCCGATCTTTTGATAAAACTGCTCCAGGAGCGGTGTGATTTGTCTCCCAACCGGACATTGGTCGGAGGGGTTCGGATGAAAACCGATAAAATGTTCCAGACCACCTGGCTCCAGTGCATGATAGACGTCCCAGAAAGTCAGATCCGCTGGTGCTTTGTTAAGGTGTGCGCCGCCGATCCCGCGTACGACAGATACGATGCCTGCTTTCTGAAGATCGTTCAGGATACTCCGGATAGCTGAAGAATTGCAGCCGGTGCTTTTTGCCAGCAGTTCGCTGGTGATTTTGGTCTGATCCTCATATTCGGATAAAAAGACCAGACAGTGCAGTGCGACAGAGCATTTTGTATTGAGCCTCATAGTCAAAACCTCTTTCCTGATATTAAAAGCATTATACTTTATTTCTGGAGCGTTGTAAATATTGACAATACAACCACAAAAGAGTATGATGTTGTAAAATATAAATATACAACGGATAATGAAAAGGAGAATTTATAATGAGAGAGTTGACCGAATTATACTATTTTAGTCCCACCGGGGGCACAAAGAAAGCGGGCATGCTGCTGTGCGAGGGGATTTCCTGGGATGTAGAAGCGGTAGACCTGGGGAAAAAGGAAGAAGCTCCAAGGGAGCCTGAAGGGGATCTGGTAGTTGCGGCGATGCCGGTTTTTGGCGGCAGGATTCCGGGTGTGGCAGCAGAAAAGCTGCGGACTTTGAACGGAAAGGGAAAGAAGGCAGTCGCGGTAGCGGTGTATGGAAACCGGGCTTACGAGGATGCGCTGCTGGAGCTTAAGGACATCCTGGAGGAATGTGGCTTTGAGGTAACGGCAGCGGCAGCGCTTGTGGCGCAGCATTCTATGGTGCCGGAGGTTGGCGCCGGAAGGCCGGATGAGGAAGACCAGAAGGAGATCCTGGAGTTTGGAAGAAAAGTGAGAGAAAAACTGGAGAAGGGTTCCCATGGTGCCGTGGAAATCCCAGGAAACAGACCTTATAAGGATGAGATGGAGATCCCGGCAACGCCGATGTCCGCTCCTTCCTGTACGAAGTGCGGCAGATGTGCCATGGCCTGTCCGACGGATGCGATCAGGATTGAAGACGGGCAGGTGATGACCGAAAAGGAAAGCTGTATTTTGTGTATGGCGTGTAAGGCGGCCTGTCCGGAACATGCCCGTATCCTGCCGCCGCCGATGCAGGAGATGATGGATGAAAAGCTTGGAGCGTTCCGGGCGGTCCGCGGTGCAAATGAATTGTTCCTAGGTTGAAAAAAGGGTTCGTTCATGATAAGGTTAAACGGAAAATAAAAAAGGAACAATCATATCATGAATATGCTTTTTAAAAAGAGAAAAAAGAAATGGCTTGCAGGACTTTTGACCTTCTGTCTGCTGTGTCTGTCCGGGTGTTCCGGGGCGGGCGAGGAGTCTGATACCGGCACGTCAGATGAAAAAACAGAAAAGGCAGCAGAGGCAGAAGATCCAGAGAAAAAATACGAGGTTGTTTATCTGGATATGAGCAAGGAGGAAAAGGCCGGAGCCCAGGAGAAGCTTACCGGACTGATGGAGGATTGCCGGGAAATCTATGCCGGAGCAGAAAAAGGCGGCGCTGATGACGTTTCGCTTGCGGAGGATGTGGTGCATGAGATGGTGGAGGCTGCCGCGGCAGATGGAGATGCCGTAACCTGTGCGAGCTATGATTACAATATGCGTAACTATGAGTCTGTGGACGAAGCGCTTCAGAAAGCGACGCAGGGAAGGTCCGGAAAGGCAGAGTTTTATAAACTCACAGTCAGCGGCGCTTTTCAGTATTACGGCCTGGAAGCTGAAGATGGGAAATTGGCCGTGACCTATGGAAATGCAGTCTTTCAGGAAGATATGGGCATTGAGATCCGGCAGCTGGAAAAATTCCAGGTATATGACTGGGAATATACAGAAAAAGGGTGGCTGATCTGGGAGAAGGCGCTGTCGAAAAATCAGGAGATGGACATGCACAGCTTCTGCCGTATCCTGCCGCTTCCTGAAAAATGCAGGGAGCTTGGCAATGCCTATATCCTGCCCGTCAGCTATTTTTGCAACAATCTGTTTTTGGCGGACTGGAATGAAGAAAATATGGACAGCATAGAGTTTAATGACCTGTATGAATTTCTGTATGCCATGAAGTATGGAGCGGAATTGGATGAGGCTGCGTACCAGGGGGGAATTCCCAAGGCAGAGTTTGAGGATGTGATCCAGACTTATTTTGAGATATCCACGGAGGAGTTGGAACAGACCGCAGGATATGATGCGGAGCTTGGCGTTTATCCCTGGGAGCCGGTACGGTCCTGGAACCGGGTGCCGCAGGTTCAGCCGTTTCCGGAGGTGGTAGAATGTCGGGAAAACGGAGACGGCACATGGACATTAAAAGTGGATGCCATCTTGGTGGTAGAGGGGCTGGACTGCTCTTTCAGCCATGAGGTGACCATGAAAGAGGGGAACGGAGGCTGGATCTATCTGGGAAATCAGGTAGATCGGGAGCATGCTATAGAGATTCCGGGATATAAGCCAAGAATGGAATATTGAGAGGTTGGATAATGAAATTTGAAGAATACTTTCCGGTGATCCGGAAGCTGTCAAAGGAACAGCAGAAAAGGATACAGGAGGCGGTAACTGAAAAAAGTGTGGAAAAAGGAACCGTGCTCCATGACGGTGCGGCGGACTGTACCGGACTTCTGGTCGTACAGTCCGGGATGCTCCGGGCCTATATTCTGTCGGAGGAAGGCAGGGAGATTACGCTGTATCGTCTGTTTGAGAGGGATGTGTGCCTGTTTTCCGCATCCTGTATGATGTCGGGAATTCAGTTTGAGGTAACCATTGAAGCGGAGAAGGATACCAGGGTGTGGGTAATCCCGACCAAGGTATGGAAGCAGCTGAACGAAGAATCGGCGGTACTGGCAAATTATACCAATGAGTTAATGGCGGATCGGTTTACGAATGTGATGTGGCTGATCGAGCAGATTATGTGGAAAAGCTTTGACAAGCGTCTGGCCGAATTTTTGCTGGAAGAAGTGTCGGTGGAGGGAACCAGTCTTTTAAAAATTACCCATGAAGTGATCGGCAACCACCTGGGGACAGCAAGAGAGGTGGTCACAAGGATGCTTCGCTACTTCCAGAGCGAGGGAATGGTGAAGCTGTCGAGAGGAATGGTAGAGATTACGGATGCTGCGGGACTGGAAGAAGTGGCAGGGTCTTAGATAACGTAAAAGAGAAGCACAGTCTCTGGAGGGGGGACTGTGCTTCTTTAAGTTTAAGAGATTGGGGGGGGGTTTTCTATTTGCTACTAAATCATTTCCAGAATTTCTTCCTTCGGTTTTGCGCCGGTAGAACGGCTGACCAGTTCTCCGTTTTTGAATACCGCAAGTGTGGGGATGCTTAAAACCCGGAACTTAATTGCCAGATCCTTTTGCTCATCTACATTGACCTTGCAGACTTTGATGTCGCCCCGCTCTCTGGCAATCTCGTCTACCAGCGGAAGTACCTTCTGGCAGGGGCCGCACCAGCTGGCCCAGAAATCTACTAATACTGGCTTTTCGGAATTTAAAACTTCCTGACTGAAATTATCTTTATTAATATTGATAGCTGACATATTTTTGTCCTCCTTTTTATGTTCTCTGTGTTTGTTGTGTTAAGAATACCAGGTTTCGGATTGAGTTTCTGTGACTAAGTCACTATAATAAAAAGAAAATGGGGAAATTTGTGATATGAAAAAGTTGACGTTTAGAGAAACAATTTTCGTGGCCAGTATGCTTTTTGGTATGTTTTTCGGGGCGGGGAATCTGATTTTTCCGGTATCTATGGGGCAGATGGCAGGAAGAAATATGTGGCAGGCGGCGGCAGGATTCCTGGTGACAGGAGTAGGGCTGCCGCTCCTTAGCGTGGCAGCTCTTGGCATCAGCCGGGAAAATGGCCTGCAGGGACTTGCCGGCAGAGTGGGAAAGAAATTTGGCATTTTCTTTACCTGTGCTCTGTATCTGACAATCGGTCCGTTTTTTGCGACGCCCCGATGTGCTTCCGTTTCTTTTACCGTGGGGATTGAGAGGATCCTGCCGGCAAATGCCGTGTCAGGAAGCGGATATATGCTCTGGCAGGCTGCATTTTCATTTCTGTTTTTTGCGGTGGTTCTATTCTTTTCTCTGAGACCGGGAGAGATCATGACCTGGATCGGAAAAGTATTGAATCCCGTGTTCCTGGTGATGCTGGGAATCCTGGTGCTCCGGGCGTTGAGTGCGCCTATGGGGACGCCGGGCGATATGGTCCCGGAAAGCGCCTATGAATCAGGAGCCTTTTTCACCGGACTCCTGGAGGGATATAATACCATGGATGCACTGGCGGGACTGGCCTTTGGAATCGTGGTGATCGACGTGATCCGTGGGCTTGGGGTAAAAGAGCCGGGACAGATCGCCAGGGGTACCGTTAAGGCTGGGATTTTCAGTTCGCTACTTATGGCGGTGATCTACTTGCTGGTGACGCTTGTGGGAGCCCAGAGCAGAGGGCAGCTTGAGACGGCTCCAAACGGCGGAGAGGCGCTGGCGCAGATCGCAGATTATTATTTTGGCGGCGCCGGGATGCTGATCCTGGCTGTACTGGTGACGGTGGCCTGTCTGAAAACAGCTATTGGACTGACGACCAGCTGCAGTGAGACCTTTTGCGCAATGTTTCCGGGCGGACCGGGATACCGGACCTGGGCGGTGGGCTTTGCTACACTCTCTTTTCTGACGGCCAACCTGGGACTGGATGCGATCATTGCTTATGCGGTGCCGGTACTGATGTTTTTGTACCCGCTGGCAATCGTACTGGTGCTTCTGACACTGTGCGGGAAATGGTTTGACAATGACGGGACGGTGCTTAGATGGACACTTGGCTTTACCGGCGTGGCGGCTATGGTGGATTTCCTGCGGACACTGCCGGAAGGGACGAAAGAATTTCTCCATATCAGTGGAGTGACAGAGCTGGCGGAGACGTGGATCCCGCTGGCGGGACAGGGACTTGGATGGGTGCTGCCGGCTGGAATCGGACTGGTGATCGGGCTGTTGATCAGACGTAAAAAACAGAGGAAAGCGGCGGGATAGTTTGATTTGGTAAATAAAAAGGGTACGGCGCTAACCGTACCCTGCTCTGGGGTGACCAGAGTGACCTTGTCGGTCAAAAATTAATTTTGTAAGTACAAAAACGTATTCGGAAAATATCTATATTTCTATGCATACTATATGCAATTCTGTTTTATAATCCAACAATTTATAATTTCATATGTGATTTAGTGAATGTTAATTATAACGCCATAGTTGTCGAACGTCAAGCAGAGACTGGAGAAAAGCACAGTGCTACAGTGTCGGTCTATAGAAAATGACTATAGATGATGAATTTTATGAGAAATATCAATTGGACAAAAAGGGACTTTCTTTATAGACTTAAAGAAGCGCTTTTCGACAAGTTTTGACAGGCAATAAGAGGTGTAAAAAGTTATTATGAGTCATGTGGTATATAAGGACCGGAAAAATACAAATTCCAGGAAATGGGATGAATGTAAAGAAAAATTCGGGAAGGAAAACATACTGCCTCTATGGATTGCAGATATGGATTTTGAAGCTCCGGCATGTGTAAAAGAAGCGTTGAAAAGGTATGTGGAGTTTGGGGTGTTTGGTTATTATGAACCCTCAGTTGGATATGAAGAAGCATTCATCAGATGGGAGAAGTCTTATCATAATTATGAGGCGAAAAGGGAATGGATTCGTTTTTCGCCAGGAGTAGTTCCGGCAATTAACTGGATCATACAGATCTTGACCAAGGAGCAGGAGAGTGTACTTATCATGCCGCCGGTGTATTATCCGTTTAGGGATGCGCTGGTCAATAATCGAAGAAAGATTGTAGAAAGCCCCCTGAGGCGTATCGAACAGGGATATGTGATGGATTACGAGGACTTTGAACAGAAAATTGTGGAGAATGATGTAAAGCTTTTCGTGTTCTGTTCGCCACACAATCCTGTAGGAAGAGTCTGGAAAGAGGAAGAGATCCGGAAAGTTCTGGATATCTGTAAAAAGCATCGGGTATATGTAATTGCAGATGAAATCCATCAGGATATGATCATGACAGGACACCGTCATGTTGTGGCGGCCTCTACAGGAGATTATGATGAGATCCTGATCACACTGACTGCGGCAACGAAGACATTTAACCTGGCGGCTTGTCAGAATTCGATCCTGATAATCCCAGATGAAACACTTCGGGAAAAATATGATGAATATCTGAACCGCCTTCGGATTAAAGGCGGGAATGCATTTGGATACATTGCAGTGCAGAGCGCCTATGAGAATGGAAGAGAATGGCTGGAAGAGGTGCTGGAGATCATCGAAGGCAACTATCATTATTTGAGGGAAACTCTTGAGAAAGAGCTCCCTAAAGTGTGGATTTCTAAGCTGGAAGGGACCTATCTGATGTGGATCGATCTGGGGGAATATATCCGTCCGGAGGAAATGGAAACGGTAATCTGTGATAAGTGTGGTTTGGGCGTAGACTATGGTGCATGGTTTGGCAGTGGAGAAAGTGAACGATTTATTCGGGTAAATCTGGCAACCAGCAGGGAGAATATTGAGACAGCAGCACAAAGGATCATTGATGTGTTGAAAAAATAGAGGGATATGTACAAAGGTGAAGTATATTACAATCAGTAATCTGTCGTTTTCCTATGAAGAAGGAGGCAGATTAATTTTAAAGGATATCAATACAGAAGTGAAGGCCGGTGAGTTTATCTGTATCCTGGGGCAGTCGGGGTGTGGAAAAAGTACATTGCTGCGGCTGCTGGCGGGACTGGAAAAACCAACGGAAGGCGAGATCCGGATCGGAGAACAAAAGATTGAAGGGGCCAGCCTGGAGCGTGGAGTAGTGTTTCAGGACTACGGACTTTTCCCATGGATGACAGCGGGAGAGAACATCATGCTTGCGTTGAAACAGCGTTTTCCAGAAAGATCCAAGCAGGAGCTTAAAGATATTGCGTTGAATATGTTAAAAGAAGTTGGGCTTAAGGAAACGGTCTACAAAATGCTTCCTAAGGAACTGTCCGGAGGAATGAAGCAAAGATGTGCCATTGCGCAGGCGTTCAGTATGAATCCGCCAATCCTCTTAATGGACGAGCCATTTGGAGCACTGGATGCGGTTACCCGTGCAAGACTTCAGGATCTGATTCTGAAACTTTGGGCCCAGGATAATCCGAAAAAAACTGTGTTTTTTGTAACTCACGATGTAGATGAGGCTATGCTTTTGGCAAATAGAATCCTGGTGCTGGGACAGTCGCCGAGTAACATTATCTATGAGTGTGTGATCCCGGAAGATAGGCGTCCAACCAGAGAAAATCAGTTTGAGAATCTGGAAATGCTGAAGATGCGTACAGAACTGATCCGGCAGATCAACCGTGATGTGGCAAAACATATTGAGTAAGGTAGCAATCGGGAGACTCCCATTCTACATAGAAAACAAATTCTAAAAGAGAAAGGAAAAAATTATGAAAAAGAGAATTTTTGCGGTGCTGCTGGCAGCAGCGATGACATTTAGTCTGGCAGCCTGCGGCGGTTCCTCAGAAGAAAGCGCAGAGGGAGAAGGAACTAAGACAGAAGACGGCGCTCCGGAGCAGGAAGTTGTGAAATGGAACTGTGGTACCAGTGGAAATGTTCTTCTGACGATTGCAGAAGACAAGGGGTATCTGGAAGATGAAGGGATTTCTATTGAGTATGTGGAGGCAAATGCAAACGCAGATGCGATGACGTTGCTGGCGACAGGGAAGGTAGACGTGGTATCAAATGCCGGAACCAGTAATCCGCTTCAGCAGATTGCATCCGGAGTTGATCTGACAATTTTCGGCGGACATATGGTGGAAGGATGTATGCCGGTAGTGGCAAAGGCAGGAGCTGAGTGGAACGGCATCGAATCTTTTATTGGAAAGAAAGTTGCAGTAAATCCAAGCTATTTTGCATTCACGGGTGCAGTTATGGATCTGGGATATGAGGATCCGCTTAGCGTAGTGGACTGGGAAGTATATTCTGACTATAATGATGCTCTGGCAGCAGTTGTGCGCGGTGATGTGGCTTATGCGCTGATGGGAACCGGTCAGAACCTGGCAGTACAGGAGATGGCTGCAAATGGTGAGATCGATATCGTAAGTTATCAGAGCGAGATTATGGAAAACTACTCTTGCTGCCGTATGGAAGCACAGACAGACTGGGTTAATGAAAATCCGAATACCGTAAAAGCGATTATCCGTGCTCTGCTTCGTGCACAGTCCTACTATGAGAATAACAAGGAAGAGGCTGTAACACTTCTGGCAAAGGATATCGAGGCAACTGAAGAATACGTTGCAGCTTATATGCTGGATGATGAGCACTATTTTGTAAGTGTAGATCCGCTGAAGAATTCCGTAAAACGTGCATGGGATATTCTGGACAAGACCGGATTCCTGGATGAGAAAGCAAAAGATATCAATATCGATGATCACATCAATACGGAACTGTATGAGGAGGCTCTGACAGAAGCAACCGAGAAATATGGTGACGAGGATCCTGAATTCTACGAAGAAATGAAGACCTTCTTTGAAGAGAACGACAAGTAATAGATGTGGTTAAGGAGAGGGATGCATGAACAAGGTAATAAAATTTATAAAGAAATATTGGATCACGTTCTGCATATTTTTGGGCCTTGTGCTGCTGTATGTTACAGCGACGGAAAATGGATGGGTTAATCCATACCTGTTTCCGTCCACAGAGGCGATCGAAGAAGCATTTGTGTCAAGCCGCGGCATGATGCTCGGAAATATGGCCGCATCCTTTAAACTGCTGATACCATCAATTATCGTTTCACTGATCATTGCACTGGTACTCGGGACAATCATGGGGATGAATAAAAGGGTTCGGGAGGTTTTGCATCCGGTTATCTATGCGTTCAGTGTGATACCATCTATCCTGCTGTCACCCTTTGTACTTCTGATGGCGCCGAGCCTGTTTTCGGCATCGGTGTTCCTGATTGTTTATAATATTGTGTGGGCAACCTTATTTGCCACCATTACAGGTATTATGACCATTGACAAGCGTTATTTGGATAAAGCGGCAACCTTGGAACTGACTGGTTTCAAGCGGATGACCAAGGTTATTCTGCCAGCGGCAAGCCCTTCCATCATGGCTGGGTTTGTCAATTCCCTGCGAAGCTCGTTTGTAATGCTGGTATTCGCAGAAATGTACGGGGCAGGAGAAGGCATGGGATATTTTGTAAAAAAATATGCAGAATTAGGCATCTTTGCAAATACCTGGGTCGGATTCGTGTTTATGGTCATTGTGCTGGTTATTGTGATGCAGATATTTGAAATGTTGAAAAAACATATGCTGAAGTGGACGATAGACGAAAAATAAAAAAGAAGAATACCGCCGTTTCGCGGGACCTAGAAAGTCCTGCGAGACGGCGGTGTTTTTATGTTTACTGCAGATATTTCTCCATTTTTTCATCATATTTGGTTTTTAGACAGTTTCCGGTAATGATCATGATGATGGCAATGGTGATTGTCAGAGCCTTTCGCCAGGTATCCGGCGAGTATAGGCAGCCAAGGATAAGGCCGGTTCCGGCACCGTTTAGGAAATCAATGATTTTCTTTTCGCGCCGGAGTTTCCCCAGAGAACGTTCTTTGTCGATTTGTAGGATCATTTGCTGGTCACTCTTGAGAAGCTGATCCAGAGAAACGTTAAATTGATCGCTGATATTGACTAAGATCTGTAAGTCTGGATAATTCTTCTCATTCTCCCAGTTTGATACGGTCTGCCTGGTGACATGAAACAGTGCTCCAAATTCTTCTTGGGTAAGGCCTTGAGTCTTCCGTATTTCTGTGATGGCATTTCCGATATTCATATACGTCATCCCTTCCGTAGCGCTAAGATGTTTTAGGTTCTTGCCTTCATTATCGGAGAAGAAGAAGGAAAAGTAAAGCAAGGAACTCTTGACAGCAAGGTTTCTAGCTATTTGAACCCTTTTCATATTGTTTCAGTAGTCTTTTTGCTTCCTCCTGCATCATTTGTACGACAGATTCCGGCCCGGTGATACGGATATCGCTGCCAAGGCTTATGATCCAGCCGAGAAACTGGGGGCTGACAGCTACATTGACATGGGCGGTAAAGGATCCGTCCGATTTTGGGAACATAGGAATATCCTTGCCGAAACGGTCGATGAGGATTCCGGCCATGTAGTTTTTGGCCTCCAGGGAGACGTTCGTCTCCTCCCCTCCGAACATGCCGAACAGCTGCCTAGAGTAGCGGGAAATGTCAAAATGTTTCATCTGTTCCTGTCCTTCCCGTTTCTGCCCGTCCGGGGAGATATTCAACATCTTGTCAACACGGTAATGACGGAGCTTTTGCGAAGCAGAGTCGTAACCGACCATATAGTAATTTTCATTATCCCATACCAGCGCCCAGGGGCTGACATGATAGCTGGCTCCGTCGTGGCGCAGCACCATTTCTTTCCAGACATTCCATTGAAAATACTGAAACTGGATCCGGGAGTCGCTGCTAATGGCAGCATGGATCTTGTCCACATTATAATAGACGCTTTCATTCATAGTCTTGATCCGTCCGGAGATCAGCACCTGGCGGTGCAGCTGCCCGGCCTCGTGTCTGCTGACCAGGCTCTCCAGTTTGTTGATCAGGGCCTGGGATTTTCGTTCTGTAATGAATTTGGCAGACTGGACGGTATCCACGAGCAGTTTTAATTCCGCCAGCTCAAACTCCCGGCTGCCGATATAGTAGAACCAGTCATTCCCATGACGTTCGGACAGGACGTCGATGCCGAAGGTGCGGAGTTCTTCGAAATCTGTATATAAAGTTTTGCGGTCAGCATTTACACCGTGGGAAGCCAGCCGATCTAAGAGTTCCTGCCGGGTCAGACCGTGTGACTCGTCTGTCTCCTCCATCAGGATCTTTAACAGATACAAAAGCTTTAGTTTCTGATTTTTTCCTTTTGCCATTTAAGCACCTGCCTTCTTTTAAGTTTATCCATGGAGAATTTCCTGTGTTTTTTTAATCATATCAGAAAAAAATTTAGAAAGGAAGAGTGGAAGGGGAGTTTTTTGGACACCATGAACGGTAAACTATAACCATAGAAACAAAAAGTAAGCACGGCAGGTCTTCTGCCAGAATAAAAAAGAAAGAAGGTTTCAATGATGAAGGGCTATTTTGTAAGCAATGGTTATATGGGATGTGTGGATGGAACATATATTTTATTTGCAAGTGAAGCAGATTATCTGGATTACATCAGCGAATAAAAAATATAAATGCTCAAAAATGGATAAAACGGGTAATTTAATCCGAAAACGGTTGACAAATATATACAGAGGGGATATGATAAGAAAAAGGAAAAAGAGAGGGGATCTGGATGCTGTACGAAAAATTAAGTGAGAGAAAAAAAGAATTAGGCATGACTACAGAGCAGCTTTCCCAGCTGTCAGGGGTACCGGTGGGAACGATCAATAAGATCTTAAGCGGAGAGACCAGGTCGCCCCGTTATGCGACCTGGCAGGCACTTGAAAGAGTTCTGTATGGAGCAGGAGGATCAGAGACAGGAAGTGCAGAGGAAAGCCGGAATGTGCCGGGGGGATCCTGGGACACGGCTTATGGAAATCCTCCGGACGTAGTCCGGGAAGCGGTGACTCCGTATCTTACAAAAAGACAGGGCGAGTATACGGTGGAGGATTACCGGAAGCTGCCGGAGGATGTGCGGGCAGAGCTGATCGATGGGGAGCTGATATTTCTGGAGACACCCACCTTTACGCACCAGGAGCTTGTTACGGAGCTTTTGTTTGAGATAAAACTGTACATTCATAAAAATAAGGGTCCCTGCCGGGTCCTTCCGTCGCCTCTGGACGTACAGCTTGACTGTGACAACCGGACCATGGTACAGCCGGATATCGCACTGATCTGCCGGAATGAAAGAATCACAAGAAAAGGGATCTATGGAGCGCCGGATTTTTGTATCGAGATCGTGTCGGATTCCAGCAGGAAAAGGGATTACGGGGTCAAGATGCAGAAATATATGAATGCCGGAGTCCGGGAATATTGGATTGTGGACCGGAAGAGGGAAAAGGTCATCTGCTACTGGTTTGAGGGCGAGGATGCGCCGGAGATCACCATGTATTCCTTCCGGGACCGGGTGCCTGTCAGAATTTATGACGGCAGTCTGGAGGTGGATTTCCCAGGGATCCTGGAGCGGCTGTGGAAGGAAGAATAAAAAGAAAAACGGTGATACGAAAGAGAAATAAAGAGGCGGAAGACCAGGGAGGTCCTCCGCCTTGTGAGTTCCAATGCTATTGTTGTCTGGCCGGTGTTTCAGCCGAAGGCATATGATAGTAATGTGCATAGATTCCTCCAAGCTTTAACAGCTCTTCGTGGGTGCCCCGCTCAGCGATGCCGTTGTCTGCCACCACAAGGATCTCATCGGCGTTCTGTATCGTGGAGAGCCGATGGGCGATGGTGATGGTAGTACGGTTATGAGACAGGGTATCCAGGCTTTTCTGGATCCAGCGTTCGCTCTCATTGTCCAGAGCGCTGGTGGCTTCATCCAGGATCAGGATCGGCGGATTCTTTAAGAAGACTCTGGCAATAGAGATCCGCTGTTTCTGGCCGCCGGAAAGCCTTGTCCCCCGTTCTCCCACATAGGTGTCATAGCCGTCAGGCAGACTTTCGATGAAGTCATGGATATTAGCCTTCTTTGCAGCGTCGATGATCTCGTCCATAGAAGCGCCTGGTTTGCCGTAGCCTATATTTTCCTTGATGGTTCCGCAGAACAGGTAGACATCCTGCTGGACGATACCGATCTGATTTCGAAGAGAGGAAAGTGTCAGTCCCCGGACATCTTTCCCATCAATCAGTACCTGGCCGCCGGTTACATCATAGAACCGGGGAAGCAGATTGCAAATGGTAGATTTTCCAGAGCCAGACGGCCCTACCAGAGCGATCGAACGCCCTGCGGGGATCTCAAAGGATACATTTTCCAGGACCGGTGCATCGTCATCCGGATAGTGGAAAGATACGTTTTTGTAGGAAACATTTCCCTGGATATCGGTGAGCGACTGTGCGTCAGGAGCGTCTTTGATATCTGTTTCGGTCTCCATCACGTCCAGGTAACGGCGGAATCCGGACATACCCTTTTGCATCATTTCCATCAGCTCTACCAGGATCTGGATCGGACTGATAAAGATGCCGATATAGAGCGCGTACATGGACAGGTCTACCACATCCATTCGTCCGTGGGCGATCAGATAGCCGCCGTAGACAAAAGTTACCAGATACATCATACCCTGGAAGAACAGGTTTCCTCCGGTAAAGTCACCCATGCATTTGTAGTTGGCGTCCTTGGAAAGCAGGAAGCCATGGTTGCTCCTGGCAAATTTCTCCCGCTCAATATCTTCATTCGCAAAGGACTGTACAACGCGGATCCCGGCCAGAGTATCCTGGAGACTAGCGTTGACGTCCCCGATTTTACGGCGGTTATCCAGGAAGGTGGCCTGCATCCGTTTATTCTGGCTGATGGAAAATACCAGCATACAGAGAACCAGAACGGACAGCGGGATTGCCAGCTGCCAGTTGATCATGAACAGGAAAATAAAGGATCCTACGATCTTGATCAGGGAAATAAACAGGTTTTCCGGTCCGTGATGGGCGAACTCTGCTATGTCGAAAAGATCAGAGACCAGCTTGCTCATCATCTGTCCGGAATTATTCTGGGCATAGTAGGAAAAAGAAAGGGTCTCGTAGTGGTCGAAAAGCTTTGCCCGCATATCCCGTTCCATATGGGCGCCCATCATATGTCCCTGGTAGCTGATGTAGTATTTGCAGAGGCTCTGGAGAACATACATGATGAAAAGGCCAATGGCAATGGGAAGGAGTGCGGACAGGATGGCCTCTGTGCCCCGGGTAAACAGCCCGTTTATGGCGCTTCTTAGAAACTGGGGGTATAGAAGATCCACAACACTGATAAAGGTGGCGCACAGAAGATCCAGGAAAAAGACGCCTTTATAAGGTTTATAATATTGAATAAATTTTTTTAATGTACTCATATACAGCTTCCTCTCATGACAGAACTATTTCAAAAGATATTCGCATATGCAGGGGAATATCCCCTGGCATCATATTATAACACCGGATACCGGGGAGAGGTCAACTGTAAAAAGGATGAAAATATATCATTCAGCGTGTTTATGCGACTAATGCGGAAGTGTGCTTCTGCATGGCCAGTTGTTTTCTGAATAAGGTACGGAAAATCAGCCGTACCAGCGGTCCCACATAAAAGATCTGGGCGCAGAGTGCAAACGGGAAATTCTGTATCAGTTTGGTAAGCCAGTGGTCCAGAAGCCCTGGAGTAAGTCCCATGTGATAAATGGAAACGTACAGAGTCATCATAGGCGCCATCATGGAGACAGTAAATCCGGCAGTGGCGAGGATGATGAAGATAGGTTTATACTCTCCTTGAGTGAAGAGCCGGGAAACCAGGCGCTTCACAACGGGGGAAGCGATATAACGCTGGGCGATGAAAGCGCCGATGCCCTCGGGCCACATATGGGTCAGGGCATAGCCAAAGGTGGAAAGGGTGATATCTCTCTCCAGACCGGCGTTATAGAAAGTCATAACGTATACAAAGATAAGTACCATAAGGATCGTAAAAACGATATCTTGAAATTTTGTCTGTGGCATTGTTTTCCCTCCTGAAAATGAAAAATTGCAACAAAAAAACGCGCCTGTATCAGACAACTGGACTTACGCTTCTGATACTGCACGTTGTTGGTTTCTTTTGAACTGTCTTCAAAAATCAAAAAGTAGTCTAACATAAAAGAAATGAAAAAGTCAAAAGAAATTTTTCTGTTGGATGAATTTTTTTGAATTTATGGTGAGACGGTGTTATACTAGTTAAAAAGTAAAAAGGAGATGCTTGGCAATGTTAAATGAAAAAGTTTCTGAGTTATTAAATACGCAGGTAAACAAGGAATTTTATTCCGCATATCTCTATCTGAGTTTTGCGAATTTCTATAAAGAGCAGGGCCTGGACGGCTTTGCAAACTGGTACCAGATCCAGGCTCAGGAGGAGCGGGATCACGCAATGCTGTTCATTCAGTATATGCAGAATAATGATGTGCCGGTAACCTTTGATGCGATCGACAAACCGGATGCGGCGCTGAATGACAAGATGGATCCGCTGAAGGCGGGGTATGAGCATGAGCAGTATGTGACCGGACTCATCCATGCGATCTATGAGGCGGCTTATGAGGTAAAGGATTTCCGTACTATGCAGTTTTTAGACTGGTTTGTAAAGGAGCAGGGCGAGGAAGAGACTAATGCCAGTGACCTGATCAAAAAGATGGAACTGTTCGGCGGGGACGCAAAGAGTCTCTATATGCTGGATCAGGAGCTGGGCGGACGTGTTTACGCGGCTCCGTCTCTTACATTATAAAACATACCAGAAGAGGCAGGGATGAATAGATGAAGGTGCTGATCATAGACGGGCAGGGAGGTGGCCTGGGACGCCAGCTGGTGGTGGCGGTCAAGGAGCGCTTCCCCGAAATAGAAGTCCTGGCTGTGGGGGCAAACAGCACAGCTACCGGTGCCATGCTCCGTGCCGGGGCGGATCAGGCGGCTACGGGAGAAAATGCCGTGCTGGTGGCATCGAGGAGAGCAGATGTGATCATGGGACCGATCGGAATTGTGATCGCAGATGCCATGCTGGGAGAGATCACGCCGGTCATGGCGGCAGCAGCAGGACAAAGCGAAGCAAAAAGAATCTTGTTGCCGGTGGGACAGTGTGATAATATAATAGCTGGAGTCCGGGACATGCCAATGGCAAAGATGGTTCAGGAAGCAGTAGAGCTGCTGGCCGGATGGGTTTAGCAGCAGACCATATTTTATATAGATTTTATATAGGAAAAATTACTAAGGAAGGGATCGCTTTTCGAAAGAAGAAAGCTGATCACTTCCTTTTGGATTTTTTTAAATGGAGGATACAGAATGTGGGTCGTAGACAAATACATTGATTACGTAAAAGAACAGACGATTGAGGATCCGAAGAAGAGCTGGGGGAAAATACTTCTGGGGTTCCAGGCCAATAAGCTTAGAACAAAGATTCTGCCAAAGAAAGGGCTGGCAAAGGGATATCAGAAGCTGGAGGCGATGATGATGTCTTTCGTGGCAGATGCACTGAGTCATTCGGAGAGTTATGTGTGGGGAAATATTTTTTCGCCCTGCGAGATCACCCAGTGTTTTGGGCTTAGAACACTGTCCATCGAGTGCCTGGCCTGTTACCTGAGCGGATATCATCTGGAGGATTATTTCATTGACTATGCGCAGAATACGGGGATTGCCCCGACACTGTGCTCCTATCATAAGACGTTCGTGGGCGCCATTGACAGTGACGCGGTGCCGGTACCTCAGTATGCGGTTACCACCTCTCTTTCCTGTGACGGGAATTTGAATACGTTTCGCTATCTGGAGAAAAAAAGAGGCGTGCCATTTACCTTCCTGGATGTGCCCTATGGTGATGACGAGGCCTCTGTGGAATATCTGGCCGGGCAGCTTGAGGAATTTACAGCTGAACTGGAGCGGCGGTTTGGCAGACGGTTTGAGGAAGACAAGCTGAAGGAGGCACTGCGGATCGAGAATGAGACCAGGAAGGAACTGATGCGTTTCTTCCAGCTGCAGAGTGAATATTATTATCCGGGAGAACTGATCAGTCATCTTTACATGATGATGGGGATGCATCTGCTGATCGGAACGCAGGAGTTTCTGGATCTGATCAGGTATATGAACGAAGAGATCAAGACATATCCGAAGTTCGAGGGAAAGAAAATCCTGTGGGTGCATCTTCTTCCGTTTTATCAGGAGAGCCTGAATCAGTGCTTTAATGGAAGCCAGGATTATCAGATCATTGCCAGTGACATCATTCTTGATTCCGTGGAAGAACTGGATCCGGAAAAGCCGTTCCATTCGCTGGCAAAAAAGATCATCCGGAACATGTACAATGGCTCCTACTTCCATAAGGCTCAGATGGTAGGGCAGCTTGCGGATACCCTTAAGCCGGATGCAGTGATCCAGTTCTGCCATTGGGGCTGTAAACAGTCTTCGGGAGGAAGTGTGCTTCTGAAAGAAGAGATGCAGAAGAAGGGAATCCCTATGCTCATCCTGGACGGAGACGGCATTGATAAAAGGAACAGCCACGATGGACAGATCAAGACCAGGCTGGAGGCATTCTTAGAAATGTTAGACACAGAAAAGGAAGAGGAGACATTATGATAGGATATATCTGCAAATATGCGCCTATTGAGGTATTTGAATCCATGGGCGTCAAGATGGAGAGGATCGAGCCTGAGGTGACCAATTTTAACCAGGCGGAGATCAAGATGCATCCCAATATCTGCAGCTTTGCCAAAGGGGTGCTGGAAGAGGTCATGGAAAAGGATTATGAAGGGGTCATCCTGACCACATGCTGCGACAGCATCCGAAGGCTGTATGATGTACTGAAGGAAGAGTTTCCGGATAAATTTATTTATATGCTGGATACGCCAAGACTTCTCAAAGAAGTGGGTGTCGGACTCTATGAATCCCGGATACGGGCAATGATCCGGGCGTATGAAGAGTTTTCCGGGAAATGTTTTGATGAGAAAGTATTTTTAGACTATATCAGGGATAAAGAAGAGAGCCAGCAGGCCGGAATGAAAGATCATACAGTCAATATCGGGATCCTGGGGGCAAGAGCCAACGACAGCATCTGCGAGATCCTGGAAAAAAGAAATGCGAATGTGGCATTTGACCTGACCTGTACCGGGCTTGGGAGAAAGCTTTTCTACGATGAGAAAGAGCCCTTAAGAGAATATGCCAGAGGTCTCCTTGGACAGTTCCCGTGTATGCGTATGGAGCAGGCGGCGGGAAGAGACGAGCTGATCCGTCGGTATGCAGACAGCGTGGACGGCGTCATCTACCACACGGTACAGTTCTGCGATAATTATGCTTATGAATATGCCTGGCTGAAAAGCTGGCTCAAGCGTCCGATGCTGCTTTTGGAGACAGATTATACGAAACAGAGCTACGGACAGATCCTGACGCGGATCGAGGCGTTTCTGGAGTCGCTTGGAAAAGATGCGATAAAGCCGGTAAAGAAGATGGAGGGAAAGAACGGTATGTATGTACTTGGAATCGACAGCGGATCCACATCCACCAATGCGGTAATCATGGATCAGGACAGAAATATCACGGCATTTTCTGTGGTGCGCACAGGCGCCAAATCAGGAGAGAGTGCAGACAAGGTTTTGGAAGAGGTGCTAGAGAAGGCGGGACTTTCCAGGGAGGATATCGCCTGGATCGTATCTACCGGATATGGCCGTGTCAGCATCCCTTTTGCGGATGAAAATGTGACGGAGATCAGCTGTCATGGCAAGGGGGCTCATTATTTCAATCCGAAGATCCGGACGATCCTGGATATCGGCGGACAGGACAGCAAGGCAATCCGGTTAAGTGAAAACGGAGAAGTGAAAGACTTCGTCATGAATGACAAATGTGCAGCGGGGACAGGAAGGTTTCTGGAAATGATCGCAAGAACGCTGGAGATCAGTCTGGACGAGATGGGAGCACTGGCGCTTACTTCCACGGAGAATATCGAGATCACCAGCATGTGTTCTGTTTTTGCTGAGTCGGAGGTCATCTCTCTGATCGCAAACAACAAGGAAAAAAATGATATTGCAAATGGTGTCTGCAATGCCATTGCGAATAAGGCATACGGGCTTCTTCGCAGGGCGGGAATGGAGCCAGACTTTATGATGACCGGAGGAGTGGCCAAGAACCCCGGTGTGGTGCGGGCTGTGGAACGCAAACTCGGTGCGGATCTCTACATTTGCCAGGAGCCGGAAATCGTGGGTGCCACGGGTGCGGCATTGTATGCATTGGAGCAGATGCAGGGAAAATAGAAGTGAGATTTAAATACGGCTATAAATAGTCAGGGGAACGGCGGCCGCCGTTCCCCATTGCTTTTTATTATGCCGGTTATGCCAGCAGCTTTTTCTTCCGCCGGAAGTAATAGGGAAGCAAAAACAGCGCCGTTGCGCCCCAGGCAAGGGGATAACTGTACAAAAGTGTGGATAACTCTCCGGTCATCGGTGTGACAAAGAGGATCCAGGAAAGCCGGATGAGAAGCACACCGCCCATGGTAATGGTCGTGGGGATCAGGACGTCTCCGATTCCCCGGAGAGCGCCAGAGAAGATTTCTACAAATATGTAAATAATATAGCTGGGCGTGATAAGTCTTAACATATATACGCCGATGTCGATGACGGACGGATCCGTGGTGAAAGCGTAGTACAGCGGCCGGCAGCAGACAAACAGAAAGACCAGCAGGACACAGGAAAGACCCAGGGCCATGGCAAGGCATACCCGGACACTTTTCTGGATGCGGTCAAACCTGCGGGCTCCGAAGTTCTGACCGGCAAAGGTGGCAATAGTGATGCCGAAGGATCCGCTGATGGTCCAGAAAATGGCGTCCATTTTTCCAAAAGCGGCCCAGGCGGCGGCAGTGTCCGTGCCGAAGTTGTTGATAGCTGCCTGGATGATGATGTTGGAAATACTGTATGCACAGGACTGCAGTCCTCCGGGAAGACCAATGCGGAATTCTGCCCGCAGAAGATCGGGGTGGATACGTATGGCCCGAAGGCGCAGTTTTAAAAGGTCATAGGACTTCATGAGAGACCGGGTGACAAGTGCCGCGCTGACTGCCTGAGAAATTACGGTAGCGATAGCGGCGCCGGCGATCCCCATATTAAGGACTACGACCGTAAAGAGGTCCAGTACAATATTCAAAAAACAGCATACGATCAGATAATAGAGCGGACGTTTGGAGTCGCCCAGGGCACGCATGATCGCAGATCCCATGTTGTAGATCAGGGTAAATATGATGCCCAGGAAGTAAATCCGCAGATACAGGATAGAATCCGGGATCGTATCTGCCGGTGTCTTCAGAAGACGAAGAAGTCCCGGCGTTGCAAACCATCCAATAATAGAGATCAGAATACTGGCGATGATAGAAAAGGCATACGCCGTATGTAATCCCTTATTCAGATTTTTTTCATCTTTTGCACCGTAATACTGCGCGATGATGACGGTGGCACCCGATGAAAGACCGGTGAAAAATCCGATTACAAAGTTAGAAAGTACAGCGGCAGAACCGCCGACACTGGCCAGGGCCTGCTTCCCCACAAAACGGCCCACGATCACGGCATCGACAGTATTGTACAGCTGCTGAAAGAGCGTGCCGACCATGATCGGAAAGAAAAAAATCAGAAGTTGTTTCCAGATCACCCCATCGGTGATCGGATTCGAAGTTTTGCTCTCAGTGTTCATACCAAATCACTCCTAAAGATTTTCAATGCGGGTAATGTTTCTATAAAATAATTGCCCGCTATTATTTATCATATCATTAAGAAATTGCTTTATAAAGCGATTTTTGGTAAAATGAGAGAGAAAGTGTAGAAAAAAGGAGATACTGCATGGAAAAGTATGAAGAGCCCCATTATAAGTGGGAAACGATCGAAGATCAGGTTTATCCCTGGATCAAAAATGAACTGACAGACACCCAGGCTTTGAATGGAAAACATTTTTCTGAGAAAGATGCGCCTGTGGTGGTATTCCTGGGAGAACTTAAGATTATATTTGTTATAAAGAGAAACGCAGATGTGTTTGAGGTGCTGAAGGATTCCATGCTTCCGCCGGGGTGCGATATTGAGGATGTATACCGCAAGGCCTGTGAAAATCTGGTGCGGGATGTGGAGTTTGTGATCGGAAATACCTGGTACGGTGCGTTTGCCGTTCTGGCGGACGGACATCATGAAGCCAGTGCCCTTTGCCTGAAGCATATCTGGCAGGTGTGCGTGGATAAATTAAAGGATGACCTGATCATCATTGCGCCGGCAAAAGACACGGTTCTTTTTGCACCTGCGGGACAGCCGGAAGTGGTAAAAAAGATGGAGGATCATGCAAAAATGGCCTATGACCAGAGTGAAGACCAGATCAGCCTGGAGAAGCTTCGTTTTCTGGCAGACAGAAGGGAACTGGTGATCTATGAAGCTTAAGGTGCAGATGATCGGTGTGGACCTGGACGGGACTTTGCTGACTACGGATAAAAAGCTGTTTCCCTATACGGCTTCGGTGCTTAAGGATGCGGCGGGACAGGGGAAGATTGTTTTGCCTGTTACCGGCCGTCCGCTGTGCGGTGTACCGGAGGAACTGCTGGCACTCCCCGGAATACGGTATGTGATTTCGGCAAACGGCGGGAGGATCGTGGACCGGAAGGAGGAGAAGATCCTGCATGAAGATCTTCTGCCGGCGGAGACGGCCCGCAGGATCTTGAACATTATGGGAGAGTATGATGCGATGAGGGAAGTCTATTACGATGGGATCGGATATGCACCCCGCGAATGTCTGGAGAGGATCCATACCTATCTTTCCTATCCGCCGATGGCGGAATATGTAGTATCTACCCGGATACCGGTTGACGATGTAATGGTAAAATTTGAGCAGGAAAAGCGTGGCGTGGATAAGCTGCAGGGACTGTTTGCCAAGGCCGGGGAGAGGGATGAGGCGCTTGAAAGGATCAGACAGATTCCTGGTACTGCAGTGACCAGTGTTCTGGAAAGAAATATTGAGGTGAATGCCGGGGGCGTCAATAAAGGGAAGGCAGTCCGGCTGCTGGCCAGGATGCTTGAGATCCCGCTGGCGGAGGTGCTGGTATTTGGCGATGCGGCCAACGATATACAGATGGTCCGGGAGGCAGGGATCGGCGTTGCGGTAGCAAACGCTGTCCATGAGGTAAAAGAAGCCGCAGATTATGTGACAGGATCCAATGATGAAGAGGGAGCTGCAAAGTTCATCGAGAAGTATGTTCTTTAAACCATAGAAGGGAGAGGCAAATGTTAGACGTATTAAAAGTAATTATTCTTGGGATTGTAGAAGGGATCACGGAGTGGCTGCCGGTCAGCAGTACCGGACATCTGATCCTGGTAGGGGATCTTTTGTCCCCTGGTATGAGCGATGAGTTTATGGAAATGTTCAACGTGGTGATCCAGCTTGGTGCGATTATGGCCGTAGTGGTCTTGTATTTTCATAAACTGAATCCATTTTCGCCGAAGAAAACGGAGCGCCAGAAGATGCTGACATGGCAGATGTGGATCAAGGTGCTGATTGCATCTGTTCCGGCGGCAGTGATCGGACTTCTGTTTAACGACGTGCTGGACCGCCTGTTTTACAAACCGCTGCCGGTGGCGATCATGCTGATTGTCTACGGTATCTTATTCATTATCGTTGAAAACCGGAATGCAGGGAAAAAACCGTCCGTGACAAAGATTTCACAGTTAAGTATACAGATGCTTCTGTGGATTGGATTTTTCCAGATGCTGGCGTTGATTCCGGGAACCTCAAGATCAGGGGCGACGATCGTTGGAGCGTTGATCATCGGGGTGTCCAGAGAAGTGGCGGCAGAGTTTACCTTTTTTCTGGCGATTCCGGTTATGTTCGGCGCCAGCCTTCTGAAGCTGATCGGGTTCGGCTTTTCCTTTACGGGAGGCGAGCTTGGGTACCTGCTTTTGGGCTGTGTGGTATCCTTTGTTGTCTCCGTAGTGGCGATCAAATTTTTGATGGGTTATATCAAGCAGCATGATTTCAAAGTGTTTGGATATTACCGGATCGTGCTGGGTGGGCTGATCATCGTTGTAGCATTGATTCAGCTGGCTTTAGGTTAGGGCTTGCTTTTTGTTAAAAACATGTTATAATTATGAGAACGATTTGTATGTTTATGCAAAGAGAAAGCGAATGGAGGGAATGTTATGAAAAAGAAATTAGCTTTGGGCCTTGCCCTGATCCTTGCCTGCGGTACACTGGCAGGATGCGGCGGAAGCAGCGACAGTTCAGAAGGATCTTCTGAGGGGTCCGGAGATGGAAGTGTAACAGCAAAGGTCATTGATATCGACCTTACAAGTGAGGAATATGCATTTGGTGTGGATAAGAACCAGCCGGAGCTTCTGGATCAGGTAAATGGTTTTATTGCCAAGATCCAGGAAGACGGCACCTTTGATGAAATCTGCGATAAATACTTCGGAGGCGGAGAACCTGAGGCAGTAGAGTCAGCTGAGCTGGATTCTTCTAAGGATCAGCTGGTGGTGGCTACAAATGCAGCGTTTGAACCGTTTGAGTATACGAAGGGTGACCAGTATTACGGAATTGATATGGAGATTGCGGCACTCCTGGCAGAAGAGCTGGGACAGGAGCTGGTAATCCAGAACATGGATTTTGATGCGGTATGTCTGTCTGTAGGACAGCAGAAATGTGACATCGCCATGGCAGGTCTTACCATCAATGAGGAAAGAGAGGAGTACGTAACCTTCTCTGATCCATATTATCAGGCATCTCAGCGTCTGGTAGTACGCAGCGATGACAGTGCTTTTGATGACTGTGAGGATGCAGATGCTGTAGCAGCTAAGCTCGGTGAACTGGAGTCTTCTGATAAGATTGGTGTACAGCAGGGAACGACCGGACAGTATTATGTAGAAGGCGATGAGGAATGGGGATTCGATGGCCTTCCGGCAGAATGTGTTCCGTATAAGAGCGGTTCACTGGCGGTACAGGATCTTTTGAATGGCAATATCCAGTATGTGATCATTGATGCGGCTCCGGCAGCAGCGATTACAGAAGCCATCAATGAGATGCAGTAGGAAGAGTTCAGAAAGAAAGGAAGAGGAAGGCAGTCTTTTTCGATGGCGCCTTCCTTTTTTTGAGAAGGGAAGACTATGGGAAATTTTGGTCAGAAAGTAGACAAGTTTATGGAGATATTTCTGGAGCAGAATGGCTATGTAAAAGTCGTGGAAGGACTCCAGAATACATTGTTGATTGCGGTGACGGGTCTTGTCATTGGTATCCTGATCGGCACGATCATCGCAACGGTGCGGGTGCTGCCGAAATATAAACGGCTGCCCAGGATCTTAAACGGAATCTGTGGCTTTTATGTGGCTTTGTTCAGGGGAACACCGATGGTAGTGCAGCTGCTGGTATTTTACTATGTACTGCTTCCGATCCTTGGCTGGCAGATTACCGGTGTCCAGGTAGCTATGCTGGTGTTCGGACTAAACAGTGGCGCTTACATATCGGAGATCATGCGGAGTGGAATCCAGTCGGTAGATCCAGGTCAGATGGAAGCAGGAAGAGCTGTGGGATTAAGCTTTGGAACCAGCATGATAAAGATCGTGATTCCACAGGCGGTTAAAAACATCCTGCCGACGCTGGGAAATGAGTTCATTTCACTGATTAAGGAAACATCGGTGGTCAGTTTCGTGGGAGCGGCGGATCTGTATGTAGCGTTTAACTATATTGGAAGTAACAGCTACGAGTTTATGGTTCCGTACCTGGTGATGGCGTTGATCTACATCCTGCTGGTACTGGTGATCACGCTGCTGATAAAAATCATGGAAAGGAGCCTGAAGAAGAGTGATAGACGTAATTAATCTGAAAAAGGACTTTGGCGAGATACAGGTGCTTAAGGGAATTGATATCACGATCAATAAAGGAGATATCGTGGCGGTGCTCGGGCCTTCCGGCTCCGGAAAGAGTACATTTCTCAGATGCCTGAACTGTATGGAGGATCCGACCTCTGGAAGTATTATCTTTAATGGCGTGGATATTGCTGACATGAGAGTAGACATTAACGTACACAGACGCCATATGGGAATGGTGTTCCAGCATTTTAATCTATTTCAGAATAAGACGGTGCTGCAGAATGTGATGATGGCTCCGGCATATCTGAAGTGTAAGGATATAAAGAAGGCGAAACGGGAAAACCGGAAGACTCAGTTTGGAAATCTTTTCCGGGGAGCGCAAAAAAAGGAACTGATCCCCATTGAGAAGACAAAGGAGCAGATCATAAAGGAGACCCGTGAACGGGCAATGGAGCTTCTGAAGCGGATAGGACTGGATGATAAAGCGGATGCATATCCGTCCACACTTTCCGGCGGACAGAAACAGAGAGTGGCGATCATACGGTCACTGGCAATGGACCCGGATGTGATACTTTTTGATGAGCCGACATCTGCCCTGGACCCCGAGATGGTAGGGGAGGTTCTGGATCTGATGAAGGAGCTGGCAAGAGACGGCATGACCATGGTAGTAGTTACTCATGAGATGGGATTTGCAAGAGAGGTGGCTTCCAGAGTGATCTTTATGGATGAAGGAATGATCAAAGAAGAGGCTCCGCCGGAAGAATTTTTTGAGCATCCGAAGGATCCAAGACTTCAGGAATTTTTATCCAAAATCTTATAGTCATTTGAAAATTACGGAAAACAAAAAGACAGAATCCATGGGGAATGGGTTCTGTCCTTTTTGTTTTGCGCATTAACATAAGGGAAAATATGTCATAAAAAGGTAATTGTTCTGTTTATATCGGAAGTTCCAGATAAATGTCTTTCCCTTCTTTAATAGAAATTACAACTTTTCCATGCTGGATTTTTGTAACTGCACCGGCAACATTTATTTCTGCAGGCTGAGAGGTTGCAGCAGAATCAGTGTCTTCTCCCGGTTCTTCTTCCGCAGGTACGGATTCTTTGTATCCTTCTACGTTGTCTGGGGTTAACGGGGATAAGGAATCGCTCGTTTTTGTTAATTTTGCACCCAGTACCTGTCCGATTGTCAGACAGCCGTCTAAAGTGAGCAGACCTGAGTCTACCAGCTCATCGAAGATTGCCGGATCCTCCAGATTGGCAGCTTCGATCGTAATACCAGCTTCAGCTCTGCAGCATAAAACGGCCGGATCATTTACATGTGCTTTTGCAGTTTCTGCAGTAATTGACATGACTCTTACCTCCTTATTCATATCTATTTCATAGTATAGACCTGGAGTCGGGAGATATCAAATCACTTTTTTTAATGTCCGGGGCAAAGACATAGATAATGTCTATAACCTATAGGTCGCAGATCAGAGTATTCCCGTGAATAGACTTCCAGTCTGCGTCAAAAGCATCTACGGCTCCGGTAATATGGGGCTGGGCCAGCATACCCTCCAGAATGGAAGGATCCATGGTGGCAGTCTGGGCGCCGGCCAGGAATGCCCGGTCTACCTGCCCTGCATTTTTAAAGCTGGCGGCCAGAATCTGAGTCGGATAATCGTAAAGGGCGATCATTTCTGCCAGGGAGGCGATCACGTCATCGGGATCGATCCCTAGATTTTCCATACGGTTGAAGTAAGGAGCGATAAAGTCTGCCCCGGCTTCCATGGCCAGGAATCCCTGCTGTTTGCTGTAGACAACGGTTCCGGTTACACGGATGCCATTCTGCTTCATCAGCCTGATTGCTTTGATCCCCTCCATAGTGACAGGAACTTTGACATAAACATCAGGATCTACCTTTTCCAGAATGGTATCCGCATCCTTTAACATCCCTTCTGTATCCAGTGCGGTTACCTGGATGTGCAATGCCTTTTCTGGTCCGATGATGGAGCGGATCTCTTTCATATGTGCGAAGAAATCTACGTTTCCTTCCCGTTTTACGATAGAAGGGTTGGATGTGACGCCGGCGATGGGAAAGATATCATAAAACCGGCGGATGTCTGCAAGATTGGCTGTGTCTAATAAATATTTCATGATGAAACCTCCTTGAAAATATATGAATTAGTTGTCTGCAATTGTGATACGGATATTCTGGCTTTCCAGAAAGGATTTTTCTTCCGGGGGGATGCCTTCATCTGTGATGATTTCATAAACCTGGTCAAGCTGAAGGAAGGAGACGGCTCCCGGGTGCCGGAATTTTTCAGAATCTGTCAACACATAGACATGTCTGGCAGAAGCAATCATAGCATGCAGAGTATCGGCCCGGGTGAGATCGTCTCCGGTGAATCCAAAAGAACGGGAGTAACCGTCAATCCCTGTGAAGATCTTGTCTACATGAAAAGCTTCCGCGGCCTGCCGGGTCAATGGCCCTACCAGAGACTGGCTGGGTGTCTGCAGGATTCCGCCCAGGAGAATGAGCTGGATATTTGAGTAGGAACGGACATATTCCGCCAGGCAGACAGAGTTGGTGACGATGGTCACACTCTTCTTGGTGCGGGCAAGTTCCTCGGCCAGTAACGTACAGGTGGAGCCGGATTCGATCATGACAGTTTCGCCATTCTCGATGTAAGCAGCGGCAGTTCTGGCGATACGCTGTTTTTTATCGGCGTGGAAGGCCATACGGTAGAAAATGTCTCCCGGATCGTTGGGGACGGCGAAGCCCCGCTCGCGTTTTAGCATGCCGCGTTCTTCCAGATAGTCCAGGTCTTTGCGGATGGTGACTGTGGAAGCCTGAAGCTTGTCTGACAGTACGGAGACTTCTGTTTTCCCGTGTTCAGTGATGTATTCCAGGATTTTACTGTGTCGCGTTTTCATAGTCAACGCCTCCTTGATCTCTTCGGCAGCAGGTTTGACAGTCTGATCTGACGTGCAGTCTCATGCTAAGGAAGAGATATGTAATCTGAGTGTATATTAGCAAAAAAAATAATGTAAGTCAATAGATATAGTTTCGTACGAAAGTAAAATACACTTCGAAGTTTACAAGGTGGACGGCGTATGATAAGATGGTGGAAAGAAAACAGGAAAGCAGAAGATTTCATTATCATAAGGAGGAAAGTGTCACATGGCAAAATATCTGATATCACATGATCTGGGGACATCCAGCAATAAGGCGTCTCTGTTTTCGACAGAAGGAGAACTGATCAAAAGCCATACAGTTCCATATGACGTTCATTTTTTTCATAAAAATTATGCCGAACAGGACCCGGAAGAGTGGTGGCAGGCTGTGTGCCAGGCTACCAGAGAGAGTGTAAAGGGGATCGATCCTTCGGAGGTGCTGGCGGTGTCCTTTTCCTCGCAGATGCAGGCGTGTATTGTGGTCGACCGGGAGGGGAAGGCGCTGCGTCCGGCCATGATCTGGGCGGATCACCGGGCGGAGAAGCAGGCGGAATCCCTGGAGGAAAAGATCGGTTTTGACCGGATGTATGAGATCAACGGGCACCGGGTCAGCCCCAGTTACAGTATTGAAAAACTGATGTGGATTAAGGAACATGAACCGGAGATCTATGGGAAGACCTATAAGATGCTGCTGGCAAAGGATTATATTATCTGTCGTCTCACCGGAGCGTTTGTGACAGATTATTCGGAAGCCTCCGGAACAGATGTATTTGACCTGCGGCATCTGAAATGGTCGGAGGAGATCCTGGAGGCAGCCGGAATTGATCCGGGCAAACTTCCGGAGCTTCATGCATCCACAGATGTGATCGGAGAGATGACTGCAGAAGCAGCGGTGGAGCTGGGACTTACCACGAAGACAAAGGTAGTCTGCGGAGGAGGAGACGGACCTTGTTCTGCGCTGGGAGCAGGATGTGTCGAGGACGGCCAGCTGTTCCTGTCCTTTGGAACCTCAGCCTGGATCGCAGGAACCTCCGGCAGAGTTGAGCTGGACAGGGAAAAGACCCTGATCGGGTTCGGACATGTGGTTCCGGGGAAATATATGCCCTGTGGGACGATGCAGGCAGCCGGAAGTTCTTATTCCTATATCAGAGAGGCTCTGTGCCAGGAAGAGGAAAGACATGCAGAAGAAACAGGAGAATCTGTCTATGAGCTTCTGAATCAGTTGGTGTGCCAGTCCCCTCCGGGGGCAAAAGGGCTGATTTTTCTGCCTTATCTTTTGGGAGAGAGAAGCCCCAGATGGAATCCGGATACCTCCGGCAGTTTTCTGGGAATCCGGATGGAGCACCAGAAATGTGATTATGTGCGTGCGGTGCTGGAGGGCATTGCCATGAACCTGGATGTGATCTTAAAGGCACAGCGGGAGCATATAGACGGGAAGGAGCTGATCCTGACCGGCGGCGGAGCAAAGGGAGACGTGCTGGCGCAGATCCTGGCCGATGTGCTGGGAGTGAAGCTGCACCGCCTGGATCATGTGGAAACGGCCACGTCCATCGCCGCAGCGGTGATTGCGGGCGTGGGCGTAGGAGCATTCCAGGATTTTTCTGTTGTGCGTCAGTTTGTAAAAACAGATAAGATATTCTGCCCGAGAGAAGAGTATCGGGAGATATATGACAGGCAGAAAAAACTGTTCGAGCTTGGGTATCAGTGTCTGTTGGAGTATTATCGGGAGGATGCCAAGACAGTCTAAGCTGTTTAAATTTGTTCCGAAAGAAGAAATGGAGGAATAATGAAAAGTAATCAGGCGGCGAAAAATGCCGCCTGATTAAGAAATTCTATTCCCAGTTTGATGGCTGAACCGGATATTTGGCACACATCCGTGCAGCCTTCATATATGCATCTATGTTTTCAAGAGGAGCCTGTACCGGGATGTCACAGCCTGGGGCGATCGTGAAGCCGCAGGGGTTGTCCCAGCATTTCCGGAAGCAGTCTATAACCGCTGCCTGAATACTGTCTGGCGTGCCTTCCAGGATTTCGATCGGGGAAACATTTCCCATGATCGACATCTTATCACCGACCGTTTCTTTGGCAAAAAGAGCAAAGGCTCTTTCTTTTGGCGTCATCTGGTCATCTTTGTGCATAAAATAAGACCCCCTTTGTACTTAAAACAGAAATTTGAATCTATGTTTACTATATCGCACAAAAATGAGAGAATCAATGAAACAGTTTTTTTAAATCATAGAAAAAAATGATAAAAACATTTGAATTATCAATTGGGCTATCAAAACTCCTTTGTGATATGATTGTCATGTAACGTATATAGTGATGCCAAGGCATTGAAAAGGGAATCCGGTGAGAATCCGGAACAGCCCGCTCTACTGTGTGATGGACAGCCTTCTGGATATGCCACCCGGGAGAAGGGGAAGGCGGAAGCGCTGGATGAAATCGAGTCAGGAGACCTGCTATATATGAGTATGATTTTTTTCGGTGGGGAAAGGACAGCGGTTACGTTGTGCCTTTTCGCACCTTTTTTTATGCAGACAAAGGAGACGGCATGGACATTGAGATCGTATCCGGTTTTCTCGGAGCCGGAAAGACAACCTTTCTGAAGCAGTATCTGCCGCTGCTTACCGGGAAGACAGTGGTCATTGAAAACGAATATGGGGAAATCGGGCTGGATGGAGATCTGATCCAGTCCGATATTCCAGTGAAAGAGCTTTATGCAGGATGCATCTGCTGCAGTCTGGCCGTAGATTTCCGGAACGGGATCCGGGAAATCGTCAGGCAGTATCAGCCGGACCGGATCGTGATCGAACCTTCCGGGGTGGGGAAGCTTTCCGATATTGTCAAGGTATGTGAGAAAGTCAGAGACAGAGACGGAGTAGAACTTAAGGTCGCCCGGCGCATCACCGTGGTGGATGGGAGCTCTTATGAAGAATATGCAGATGGATTTGGCGCATTCTATCTGGATCAGATCCGGCAGGCGCAGATTATTTTCTGCAGTCAGATGGAAGAATTGTCAGAAGAGCAGAAGACAGGGATCCTGAAGGATATCAGAAAAAGAAATCCGGATGCGGTGATCTGTGAAGGAGATTTCCGAAAGCTGGAAGGAGAAGAACTTGTAGGGATTTTAAAGATGGCGGAAAAGACAGATACAGGGACGGAGCCGCCTGGGACGGAAGCTCCGGGAATAAATATTTCCGGGGCGGCAGAGCTTACCTTTTCCAGCATCAGCTTTCAAAATATTCCCCGGATGACGAAACTGGAGGCAGAGACATTATTGGAAAAACTGCAGGACCGAAAGTATGGACGGATCCTGAGGGCAAAAGGCATACTGGAAACTCCATCGGGCGATAAGCTTCAGATAGATGTGACATTGTCTCATGCATGTTTCCGATCCTGCAAAGACCAGAAGGAGAGCAGGGTGGTCGTCATCGGTTCCGCTTTGAATCGTCCGGCTCTGGAAGAACTATTTCAGAAAAAGAGCCCGGTCAGGCTGCCGAAAAGGTCCAGGATATAAGAAAAATATAAAATATGAACATCAAAAAGGGAGGAAGGCAAGATGCAGAGCAAGGAAGAATTATTAAGCAGACTGTCAGACTGCGTGTGTGACATGGAGGATGATGAAGTTGTAGATGTGGTGAAGGAATATATCGTTGCCGGTTATGATCCTCAGGAGGACATGCTGGAAGGTCTGGTAGACGGAATGAAACGTGCCAGCGTTCTATATGAAGAAGGGGAGTATTTTGTACCGGAACTGATCGTTTGCTCAGACGCCATGTATGCCGGAATCGAGGAGTTCCAGAAATATCTTCCGGATACAGAGAAGCAGAGTATCGGGAAGGTGGCAATCGGTGTGGTGGAAGGAGATACCCATGATATCGGCAAGAACCTGGTGCGGATCATGCTGGAGACAGGAGGATTTGATGTGTACGATCTTGGAAGAGATGTGGCGCTGGACACTTTTGTGGATTATGTACGGGACAATGATGTGGACATTCTTTGCATGTCTTCCCTGATGACCACAACTATGCCGGGAATGGGGAAGGTGATAGAAAAATTAAAGAAAGCAGATCTTCGCGATAAAGTCAAGATCATGGTGGGCGGCGCACCGGTATCCCCTGCGTTTGCAGAGAAGATCGGAGCGGACGGATACACCAGAAATGCCATCGAAGCAGTAGAATTTGCAAAGAAACTGGTAGGAGCAGCATAAGGAGGACGAAAGACATGATGGGAAAAAGAGAAGCAGTAAAAGCAATCCTGGAGGGGAAGGGTGCGGACAGAATTCCGGTGATCATGAATGCATTTTCTCTTCCGGTAACGCGCTATGGATATACGATGCCGGAGGTGATGGCGAGCCCGGAGAAGATGACAGAATGTATGGTCGGAACCCGGAGAAAACTGGGATATGACGGGATGTGCGCCGGAGCCTATGGCGGCATCTCGGCAATGATGGGCGGTCATCTCCCGAACAGTGAAGGAAAGATTGTAGGAGATGGAGATGATGTGGTACACTCGAGGGAGGATATTGAGAAGCTGCGTCCCTATGATCCGAAAAAATGTCCGATGCTGAAAAACCTGCTGAAAACCATTGAGCTGATGCGGAAAGAAGAACCGGATGAACCGATCTATGTAATCCTGCATGTGCCGGCGGCCGTGGCATTTACCCTGATGGGAGCAAAACCTGCTTTTAAGGCGATGGTTAAGAACCCGGAGCTGTTCCGGGCACTTTCGGATCATGTAGAAGATGCTGTAGTGGAGTCCTCGAAAATATTGTGGGATGCCGGTGTGGATTTCCTCTGGTTTCCGATGCCGAACTTCGGAGGTTACTGCATTTCCAGAAAGACTTATGAAAAATGTATTTCCGAGAGCAACATCCGTGCCAACAAACGGATCAAAGACTACGGAGCAAACATTGTAATCCACACCTGCGGTCCATATGACGACCGGTTTGATCTGGTGCTGAAGGAATCGGGGGACGCATGGCATATTTCTGACACCCAGACAAAGAAGGTAAAGGATGAGTATGGGGATCAGGTTTCTCTGATGGGAAATATTCCCTGTGTCTCGGTGTTGATGGAGGGAACGCCGGAAGAAGTTTACAAGTATGCATATCAGGAGTGTATGGACGGGGCGAGAGACGGGCGGTTTATCCTGAGCGGAGACTGTGATGTGTCACCGATGACGCCCGATGAGAATGTGATAGAGGCGGTCCGCGCGGCCAAAGATGCAGAAAAGGTTCTGTTTGGAAAGAAGTAAAAAGGGGGGAAGATACGTTGGGCGAGATCAAAGATTTTAACTGTACCTATGACAATTCAGCCGGGATCAATGGCGAAGTGACGGCGAAGCTGAATCTGACCTTTCCGGACGCCTATCTGCACCATGAGACGATGGCAGAGCTGTCAAAGGCTTTGAAGGAGCATGACGGGGCGGCGTTCTGCGAACTGCCCTTCTGCCATACGGTGGAGGCAGAGGCCATGGGAGGTCTGGTCAATTATGGGAATGATAAGACCGGGCCCCGGGCAAAGGAATATATCTGTACAAAACCGGAAGAGCTTCTGGAACTGCCGGCTATTGATTTTACGACAGGACGGATCCATGAGGTGCTTCTGGCCTGTAAGGAGTTAAGAAAGCAGGGACAGCATGTGGTACTCCAGGTATCCGGACCATTTACGATCCTGAATGTATTGATTGATGCCCGCTATGTGTTCAAAGGAATGAGGAAGCAGCCGGAGGTCATGAAAAAGGTTTTCTGGAAGCTGGGTGATGAGATTTTAAGATTTATGGAAGAAGCAAAGAAATATGATGTGGATCTGATCAGCTATGCGGATTCTTCCGGCGGAGTGAATATCCTGGGACCAAAAATGGCGGAGCAGGTGGTGGAAGATTTTACCTTTGAATTCTTAAAAAAGGCAGAAGCCTTGGCAGATGATAAAACGATGATCCTGCTCTGCCCCAAGACTTCTTTTGCACTTCTTGGGACCGGGCACGCAAAATTTAAAGATTATCTGATTGATTCAGGAACCCATTATGGAGAAGCATGTATCCAGATGGTAGGGAAGGCAAAGTTTGCCGGCCAGATGTGTATCAAAAATGTGGGTTACCAGCTGGAAAGTGGAATTTTTAAAGAACTGCAGCTGATATAAAGGAGGAAAGAAGAAATGAGCTCAAAGGAAGAGTTGCTAAAGCGATTGTCAGACGGTGTGCTGGAGATGGAAGAGGATGATGTGGCAGAGGCTGCACAGGAATATCTGGAGGCCGGGTATCCGGCCTTTGACGGAATTATGGAAGGTCTGGTAGACGGGATGAACCGGGCCAGTGAACTGTATGAGCAGGAGGAATATTTTGTCACGGACGTTCTGCTCTGCTCAGACGCCATGTATATAGGGCTTGATATTCTGCGGCCGTATCTGCCGGATAACTCAGGAGAAGAAAAGGTAAAGGCTGTGATCGGTGTTGTAGAAGGTGATACTCATGATATCGGTAAGAACCTGGTAAAGATCATGATGGAGACGGCCGGCTTTGAGATGATTGATCTGGGCAGGGATGTGGAGCTTCAGAAATTTGTAGATACAGCAAAAGAAGAGCATGCGAGTCTGGTGTGCCTGTCTACGCTGATGACTACTACCATGGGCGGCATGGAGACGGTGATTCATCTGCTGGAAGAGGCCGGGATCCGCAATCAGGTGAAGGTCATGATCGGGGGAGGTCCGATTTCCCAGAAGTATGCGGACAAGATCGGTGCGGATGGCTATTCCCAGAATGCAGTGGAGGCTGTTAAGCTGGCAAAGAGATTGTTAAATATTGCATAGGAGAGAGAAGATGTTGACACCAAAAGAAAGACTGAAACTAATATTTGACGGGCAGAAAGCAGACCGTCCGGCCTGTATCTGTCCTGGAGGAATGATGAACATGGTGACATCGGACCTGATGGATGCCGTGAATATTTATCTCCCCGATGCTCATAGGGATGCAAGGAAAATGGCGGATCTGGCGAAGACTGTGTATGAAAAAGGATGTTTCGAAAATTATGGCGTGCCGTTCTGCATGACAGTAGAAGCAGAAGAGATGGGCGCCAGCGTAGATCTTGGGACTAATATCTACGAGCCTCATGTGACAGGATACGTCATTGATTCGGTGACAGATTACCGGAAGCTGACCCCGGTGGATGTGACAAAAGGACGGGCTAAAGTGGTGACGGATGCCATTCGTATCCTGAAAGCGGAGACCAAGGATATTCCGATCGTGGGAAACCTGACGGGCCCTGTCAGTACAGCAAGTTCTGTGATGGAGCCAGTGATCTTTTATAAAGAGCTTCGTAAACGCAACAAAGAGGCTCATGAATATATGGAGTTTATCACAGATCAGCTGATCGCATTTGGACGGGCTCAGATCGAGGCGGGGGCAGATGTGATCGCAATTTCTGACCCAAGCGGTACCGGGGAGATCCTGGGGCCTAAGTATTTTGAAGAATTTGCGGTGGCCTATATCAATCGTCTGCTGGATGCACTCCAGGGAGAGAAGCTGGGTACGATCGTACATATCTGCGGACAGATGAGTCCGGTATATAACGAGATTAACGAGGTCAGAAGCAGTGCGCTCAGCTTTGATTCCATCGTGCCGATGAAGGAGGCAAGAAAGCACCTGCCGGACCGGGTGCTGATGGGAAATGTCAGTACCTATGCGTTAGAATTTGGCGATCCGGCAAGAGTAAAAATTTTGACAAAGAGCTGCATGAGAAACGGGTCGGATATTATTGCGCCGGCCTGCGGCCTGGGAATGAAGTCGCCTCTTCCCAATATCCAGGCAATTCTTGCCTGTGTCAAAGGGGAGGCATAAGAAAATGGCCAGGATCACAGTAAAACAATTGAACGGCCCTGTACTATGTGAGGATGGGGCAAATCTTCTGGATCAGCTCCTTCGGGGAGGGGCCTTTGTGGATAATCCCTGCAGTGGGAAAGGAATCTGTGGAAAATGCAAAGTCAGGATCCTGTCGGGAAAGACCTGTGAAATGTCGGACACAGAAAAAAATCTGCTGAAAGAGCAGGAAATCCGGGAGGGAATCCGTCTGGCCTGCATGACAGAAGTCTATGGTGATGTGGAAGTAGAGCTGTTGAAAAAGGAGCGAAAACACGAAGTCCTGACCAGGGGATATCTGCCGGAATTTGAAAAGGATACTTTTGGCGGAGGCTATGGTATTGTTATAGACATCGGGACCACTACCGTGGTGACGGCACTGATCGATCTGGTCTCAGGGGAGGAGCTTGCAAGTGCGTCTATGATCAATGCCCAGAAGCATTATGGGCTGGATGTGCTGACCAGGATTACCTACGAGTATGAGCATCCCCAGACCGGAATCAGGGAACTGCAGGATGCAATCGTACACTCCATCAATGGCATGATCACAGAGGTATGTGACGAGGCGGAAATCCCAAAAGAGGAGATCCGGGAGATCGACGTGGCGGCCAACTGTACAATGATGCATATGCTGCTGGGGGTGGATGCCAGAAGCATCGGAAGAGCCCCTTACCGTCCGGAATTTACAGAGGCAAAGAGACTTCCCGCATCCGGGATCGGGATTGAGGCAGGCAAAGATACTCTTTTGTACTGTCTGCCCCAGGTATCGGGCTATATTGGAGCAGACATCGTAGCAGGCGCTTATGTCTGTGCGCTCCAGAAAGAGAAGGGGCGCGTGCTGTTTATTGATATTGGAACGAATGGCGAGATCGTACTGGCAAGCCAGGGCAGGATCCTTTGCTGTTCCTGTGCGGCGGGACCGGCATTGGAGGGCATGAATATCAGCTCTGGAATGCGGGCGGCTGAAGGAGCCATCGAGGATGTAAAGATTACACCGGAAGGAAATGAGATCAAAGTCATTGGCGGTCAGGAACCTGTAGGAATCTGTGGAAGCGGCATCCTGGCAGTGGTAAAGGAACTGCTCCGAACCGGCATTGTAAAGAAGACCGGGGCGTTTATCAAGAAAGAGAAACTAGAAGACGATGACTATCGCTTCCCAATGATTCGGGTCAATGGAACAAAGCGTGAATTTGTGTTACATGAAAAGCCGGAAATCCTGGTGACACAAGGAGATGTCCGTCAGGTACAGCTGGCAAAGGGCGCCATACTATCCGGATTTACTGCACTTCTTGAAAAAGCGGCAATCACAATGGGGGATCTGGACAAGGTAATGATCGCCGGTCAGTTTGGCGCACATCTGCCGGCAGAATCGCTGGTGGGGACCGGGATTCTGCCGGAGGAAGTAAAGGACAAGCTGATCTATGTGGGGAATTCTTCTAAGACGGGGGCCTACATGGCGCTGATGTCCGAAAGGGCAAAACAGGAAATCGAAGAACTGGCATCTGAAATGGAATATATAGAGCTTGCCGAGACGGAAAATTATGAACGGATCTTTGCGGACAGCATGATTTTTCTATAAAAGACAGGATGCTTGGATGATGAGGGAGAAAGCATATGGAGTATGAAGAATTAAAACGACTGATGAGAGAGCAGAAGGTGGAGATGACCGCAGAGGAGAGGATGAAGGCTTATAATGCAGGGGAAGAGGTAGATCATATCCCCTATACTCTGCAGGCGCCGGATCCGGCTATGGCGGATATCTTTGGGTTCACTACCTCGCAGTTTGCGAAAGATTTCGAGGTAAAAAGTGAGGTGATCCGTCGTCGAAAGGAAGAGTTTGGACTGGATAGCTTCAATGTAGGGCTAGGGCTTAAGACCATCGGCGGAGCGCTGGGGTCAAAGCTTGCCGTACCGGAACACGGGATTGACTATGTGGAGGAGCATATCCTTCGGGATTATGCAGATTTTGATAAGCTGGAGGTGACGGATCCTTATACGAATCCAGTGCTTCGTCCGATTCTGGAAAGTGCTAAGAGGCTGAAAGATCGTTTCCCGGATGTAAGTATGACGACCAGTGTGGCAGGACCCATATCTACAGCGATCGCAGTACGGCCGGTGGAAAAGGTACTGAAGGATACCAGAAAAAATCCGGAAATGCTGCATAAGCTTCTGGATCTGACAGTAGAGTGCTCTTTGAAATGGTTTGAGGCATTTGCCCATGAGTTTGGCCCGGTTCCTACGAATTTTTCGGATCCGGTGACCTGTATGGATGTGATCAGCAAGGCTCAGTTCGATGAGTTTTCCCTGCCCTATATCAAAAAGCTGATTGATGGAACGGAGAAGATCATGGGATCGAGACCGGGAGCCCATATCTGCGGCAAGACCAATCCGATCTGGAAGGACCTTGCAGATGCGGGGCTGTTCTCTTTCAGTATCGATAACTGTGAGGATCTGGCCGAAGCGAAAAAGGCGGTGGGGGACAGGATGCGGATCGCAGGGAATGTGCCGCCGGTAGATGTGATGAAGGAGGGGACCATCGATGAGGTGATCGCTTCCTGCAGGGAATGTCTGGAAAAATGTGCGGACAATCCTGCCGGGTATATTCTGAACACAGGATGTCAACTCCCCATCGGAACGCCGAAGGCAAACGTGGAGGCATTTATCTACGCAGCCAGAAAGTATGGAAGAGGCGCAAGACTCGGGAAGATGCCAAGAGGGCTTGAGGATGAATCATAAAATAACGATGGAAAAAGTCAGGTTTTAGAAGCCTGGCTTTTTTAATACATGAAAAGAGGAGCCGGGTTTTTGACATCAGATATGGAAGTGCTATAATGCCAGGGAGACGAGAAAGGGATGAGACAGTTGAATCGATTATCAGTTTATATTTTGAAGCGTTATCTGCTTCTTCTTTTAGGGCTTTCTATCATGGCGTTTGGAGTAGCGTTTTCCATCAAGGCATCACTTGGGACTTCGCCAATATCCAGTGTGCCCTACGTGGTCAGCCTGTTTGCGCCGCTGACTGTTGGAACAGCAACGATTATTATGCATTGTGTATTCATTGTCATGCAGATCCTGATTCTGAGGAGAGACTATCATCCGATCCAGTTAATGCAGCTTCCGGTTGCATTTTTCTTCGGCTATCTGACGGATTTCGGAGTCTGGGCTGTCCAGGGGATCAGTTATGATACCTACTGGCAGCAGTGGATCATCTGCATCATCGGGATCTTTTTGGTGGCGGTCGGCGTCAGTCTGGAAGTAAAGGCCGGTGTAGTGGTGCTTGCCGGAGAAGGGGTAGTGCTTGCCATATGTAAGGTGCTGCCTGTCAAATTTGGCTACATGAAAGTCGGGTTTGATGTGACATTGGTCGTTGTGGCCTGCCTGCTGTCTGTCGTATTTACCGGACAGTTTCAGGGCGTGAGAGAGGGAACCGTTGCGGCGGCGATTTTTGTAGGGCTGATCGCAAAACGGATCGGTAAAGTGTTGGAACGGTGGGATCTGGAAAAGGAGTAGGGAATACCTACTCCTTTTTCATAATAAAATTTGTCAGAAGAATGCCGTGGCGTTTCACAGTCTGCCTGGCTGCCACATGATACCCTCTTTTCTGGAAAAAAGGTTTTGCTGTGATAGAGGCATGAGTTGTGATGATGTTCGGAGACGCATGTGCTTCCAGGCGGTCACAGATACCAGAAGCGATTCCCTGGCGCTGATAATCCTTATGGACATAAAGGCGGTCAAGGTATCCGGTGTCATCGATGTCTCCAAAGCCTGTGATAACCAAGCCTTCTTCCGCAATGACTGTGAAATGTTCCGTCAATGTACAATGCCATCGCTTCTGAACATCGGTATCAAAGCTATCAGGTGCCCAGGCATCAAGCTGAGCTGCAGTGTAATCGCCGGAACATATGGAGTGAACGGTGTCATGAAAGAGCCGGAGGATCTGTGGCAGGTCTTCCTGCTGATACTTTCTGAAGATCATGATGGAACCTTTCTTTTATGATTTTTGGAAATCTAGTCTTCCAGTGCGGCGATGACTTCGATTTCGCAAAGGGCATGTTTGGGCAGTGTTTTTACGGCCACACAGGTACGAGCAGGCCTGGAGGTAAAGTAACGGGCGTACACTTGATTGAAGGCGTCAAAATCATCCATATCTGCGATGAAGCAGTTTGCCTTGATAACCTTGTCGAAGGAGGTACCGGCAGCTTCCAGCATAATGCCGATATTGCGGCAGGCGCGGTCAGTCTGTTCTTCGATGGTGTGGACGTGCAGTTCACCGTCTGAGGGTTCCACACCAATCTGGCCGGCGGTAAAGAAAAAGCCGTTGTGGGTATAGCCTTGAGAATATGGACCGTTTGACTTTGCGATTTTGTCCGTGGTAATGATTTGCATAGTTTATACTTCCTTTCATACTCTGTTTTTAAGGATAGAGTACCACGGAGAAGGAAGGAAAACAACGGGATTTTTTTCGGGTGTGTCGAACAAGTGGAGCGTCTTAAAAATACATTTATATAGCAGATGGCATTCGCCATCTGCTTGTGTTATAATACTTTCAAAGCATTTTATTTCTGGCGTTTCTATTTTGGCATTGCCAAGTCTTATATTCCAAGTCTTTTAGAAATTTCAATGCTTTGATCCCAACATAACCAGCAGAGAGATTTCTGAAAGAATGGATAGGGAAATCTCTCGTATATATTTCAAAAAGGAGGTTTCCATATGAGCAACGGTATCAAACAGACTGTAAACAGAACTTTTAAATCCAGTGTCTTTGTGATGCTGTTCAGCGATGCCGCAGAAGCGCTGAAATTGTATAATGCGGTTAATGGTACAAATTATAAGAATCCAGAAGAATTAGAGATTAATACCCTGGACAATGCAATCTACATGGGAATCAAGAATGACGTATCTTTTGTCATAGATTCGAGATTATCCCTGTATGAGCATCAGTCAACTTACAGTCCAAACCTTCCTTTGCGCTTTTTAATGTATGTGGCAGATTTATATTCATCTATGACCAGACAGAAGGACTTATATTCGGAAAAAGTGGTAAAACTGCCGCCGCCAAAGTTCCTGATTTTTTATAATGGCGAAAAACCAAGAGCAGAGCGAGAAGTGCTTAGATTGTCCGATGCATATCAGGTAAGAGAGGGACAGCCGTCACTGGAATTGGAGGCGGTTATGCTGAATATCAATCCAGGGAATAATCCTGAACTTTTAAAGGTTTGTAAGACATTAGGGGACTATGCAGAATATGTGGAAAGAGTCCGACGATATGCAGGAGAAATGAATCTTCCGGAGGCAGTAGAACGGGCAATCACGGAATGTATCCAGGAAGGAATCCTGGCAGATTTCCTGGAGAGAAACCGGGCGGAGGTGAAAAAAGTGAGTTTATATGAATATGATGCGGAGAGGCACATGCGCCAGATAAAAGAGGACGGAATAGAAGAGGGGAGAAATGCGCTTCTTAAGGAACTGATTGAGAAAAAGAGGAAAAAGGGTCTGTCTGTGGAGGAAATCGCAGAGATTCTGGAGGCAGATCTGGAAACAGTCCGTACGTTGATAGAAGAAAGGAATTAATATTTCATGCAAGCAGTAAAGCATCCGGCGGATGAAATGACGCCATGGGAACGAAAGAAAGCGATTGATGATGGAAGGGACTTTGACCGGTATCCGGCAGTCCCTTTTATGAGTGAGTTTAAATGTTATCTTTCCGGAGTCAGTATCTGGGATTTTTGGCATTTGCCGGAAAAAATGGCGGAGGCGGAGATTTGTGTGTTTAACAGATATGGCTATGACCGCATCGTGACCGGACCGAATACCAGAGGGATTACAGAGGCACTTGGCGGAACGTTCATATACCCGGAAAAAGGTGTGCCCTATGCTGGAGAACCGTTCCTTCAGAGTTTTGAACAGCTAAATGTTATGGAGCCGGTGGATGCGTTTAAAAGTGAACGGATACGGACGTTTGCAAGAGCCGCAGAGCTTCTGGTGGAAAAAGCGGGAGAAATTGTGCCGATTGAAGCCAGTATCGGCGGGCCGTTTACGATCGCGGCTAACTTAAGGGGGGTGGAGAGACTCTTGAGGGATTGCCGGAAATACCCGGAGGAAGTGCTGCGTTTGTTGAGGATTATTACTGACAGCCAGAAGAGCTGTATCGATATGGCTGCAAAATATGGCTTGGGAATCGCAATGGCGGATCCGGTGGCGAATCCTGCTCTGATTGGCCCGAAAATGTACGAGAAATTTGTGTTTCCATTTACAAAAGAGCTGACAGATTATACGGCGGAGAGGACAGGCAGGAAGGTTTCGCTTCACATGTGCGGAAAGACAAACAGCATTTGGAAATACCTGGCGCAGTACGAGCTTAATGAGGTCAGTCTGGATAATATCATCAATCTTCGGCAGGCGGCCGAGGAATTAGGGAAATATGTGCCTGTTGCAGGAAATGTAGATCCGGTGGAAATTGTGATGAATGGAAGCCGGGATGAGATCATAGAAGCGGTGAGATCATGTATTGACGCTGGAAAGAGGGCTGAAAAAGGATTCACGCTTGCGACGGGGTGCGATATTCCAGAGACCACAGGACCGGAGCAGGTAGATTGTTTCATGGAAGGAGTCAGAAGTTATAGAAAAATATAATAAATAGGTTTGACGGGTGTGGTAATTTCAAGACATTTGTACGGGTGGTGCTGCCGGTGGTGCGATCGTCGCTTTTAGCGCTGGCAATCTTTACATTTGTAGGAGCGTGGAACAACTTCCTGTGGCCGTTGGTGGCATGTACCAAGGAAGAGATGAAGACGCTGCCGCTGGCGCTTAGTCTAATGAAGACGCAGTACAACACAGACGTAGGTCTGACAATGGCCTGTGCTGTGATTAACTTCCTGCCCCCGTTCCTGTTCTACATTTTTATGCAGAGCAAGTTTAAAGAAGGCCTGACTATGGGCGGAGTGAAAGGATAAGAAGATTTATGAAAACAGACGAGCTGGCAAAACGGATATTGCTGCCGCGGGAGGCTTATACCGCGGCTGTAAAGGTGGAGATTTCACGGGAAGAGTATGTCCGGGAAAGAGAACTTTTTTATCAGGATATCAAGAGCTTTCTGGAGCGTTGGAAAGGAAAAGAAAAACGCTATACCTGGGCGCTTGCCTTTTACCTGCGCCTTTCGGCGGAGACATATGATAAATATCAGGAAGAAGGCATCCCGGACCAGGTATTTGACCAGACCTTTTATGACCTTACGATCTGGTGCAGAGAATGTTACCGCAAATATGGAGTCTATGGACTGGAAGAGCTGTGGTGGCTGGGGCAGTCTGTAAAGATGAAGCTGTTCAGGCTCGGGAGGCTCCAGTTTGAGCCCATCCGGGTAAAAGAGCCGCTGGAGGGGAACGGGATTCGGATCAGGGCCGGAACAAAAGGCCTGAATGTGCATATCCCGGAGGACGGGCCCTTGAAGTATGAAGCGTGTATCGAGTCTTTCCGTCAGGCAGAGCTCTTTTTTGCAGACAGAGAGGGTGATAGGCCGGAATTTTATATGTGCGATTCCTGGCTGCTGTCTCCGGCTTTGGAAGAACTGCTCCCTAAGACCAGCAATATCATCCGTTTTCAAAAACTGTTCCGGATCGTGAAAGTCCACTATACCTTTCCGCAGGCAGAACAGAGGATCTTCGGGGAAGTGCTGGAGGATAAGTCCGGATATCCGGAGAACACCTCGCTTCAGAAGAAAGCAAAAGCATACATATTGGAGGGGAAAGATCCGGGAATTGGAGTCGGTGTCATAGATGATGTCTATAGATACATGTAGATAATCATCATCTTTGTTATGTTCCAGAAACAATTTATCAAAGGAATGACTATGAGCGGCATAAAGTAAAATATGTGGTATGAAAAGGAGAGGATATTTTGATGCGCAGACAAACAGAAATTAATTATGAAATGAAGCTTTTAAGTTCCCTGGAGAAGGTATTCCAGGCCGAAACGCCGGTCTACAGGCCGGAATGCCTGGTATTAAGCGCCCTGTGGGACGAGACGGTGTCCTTCCAGGCTGCCTATACCGGGGACTGTTTTATGCGGGAGCGGCTTGAGGTGCGCGTGGTATCCGAGCTTGAAAAGTGGGTACGGGTGCGGACCGTGGAGCAGGTGCCGGTGGGACGGGCCACCAACGTGATCGTGGATGATAACTATCTGAAGACAACACCGGGGATGTATCCGGATCTTCTCAGGGATCTCCCGGAGGATCATAAGGTCATTGTCTGCTCGCATCAGTGGAGAAGTCTGTGGGTAGATGTGGAAGTGACGGAAGAAATCCCGGCAGGCGACTATGAGATTGAGATCCAGCTGCTAAAAGAAGGAGAGATTGTCTGCTCTGCGAAGATGAAGCTTCACGTCGTTGGGGTGACACTTCCTAAGCAGGAGATCATGCATACAGAATGGATGCATGCAGACTGCCTGGCGGATTATTATCATGTGGAGGTGTTCTCGGAGGAACACTGGCAGATCCTGGAAAATTTCTTTGCAGAGTATGTAAAGAGGGGCGGAAATATGATGCTGGTGCCGCTGTTTACCTCCCCTCTGGATACGGCTGTGGGGCTGGAGCGGACCACGACCCAGCTTGTGGATGTAGAAGTAAAAGACGGCCAGTATATCTTTGGATTTGACCGGCTGAAGCGCTGGATCGATCTGTGCCGGAAATACGGGATTGAATATTTTGAGATGTCCCATCTGTTCTCTCAGTGGGGCGCTAAGTATGCGCCCAAGGTGGTGGCAACGGTGGATGGAAAAGAAGAAAAGATCTTCGGCTGGCATACACCGGCGGTGGGCGAATATACAAACTTCCTCCACAGCTTTCTGCCAAGCCTTATTGAGAAGCTTAAGGAATGGGGGATCGCGGAGCACACCTATTTCCATATTTCCGATGAGCCAAGGGAGGAGCACCTGGAGAGCTACAGGGCGGCAAAGGAATCTCTGGGAGATCTGCTTTCCGGATTTCATACCTTTGATGCTCTTTCAAGCTATGAGTTCTACCGGCACGGTCTGATCGACAAACCGATCCCGGGGAACAATGAGATCGAAGAATTCCTGGAGCATGGCCTGACCGATATGTGGACCTATTACTGTACCGGGCAGTTCTATGAGGTGAGCAACCGGTTTATGTCCATGCCGTCCTTAAGAAACAGGATTTACGGCGTGCAGCTGTATAAATATGACATTATCGGGATTCTGCACTGGGGTTATAACTTTTACAATACTCAGTTTTCCATCGAGCATATCAATCCTTATGAAGTGACAGATGCCGGAAATGCGTTCCCGGCAGGGGATCCGTTTATTGTATATCCTGGAGCGGATGGCCATCCGGAGGAATCAATCCGTATGATGGTACATTATGAGGCGCTGACAGACCTTAGGGCATGTAAGCTTCTGGAAAGCCTGACATCTAAGGAGCATGTCATGGAACTGATCGAGGGAGATCTGGCAGAACCGTTGACCTTCCGCCGTTTCCCTAAGTCAGATATGTATCTTCTTACGCTTCGGAACCGGATAAACCGGGAGATTGAAAGGCTTACAGCGAAGGCGTAAGAGGAAGATACAAAAGCGGTAAGGAGGAAAAAATGGGAGAAACGAAGATTGTCAAAACAAGCTGTGCCGTCTGCGGGGCCTGCTGTGAGATTGACGCTTACGTAGAGGACGGGAAGCTGGTTTCTGTAGAAGGGGCGAAAAATACGCCGATGCAGGAAGGCGGTATGTGTGCGAAAGGTGTGGCGGCAGCTCAGTTTGAATACAACCCGGAGCGGATCCTGTATCCCATGAAGCGTATCGGAGAGAAGGGGGAGGGCAAGTTTGCCCGGATCTCCTGGGATGAGGCCTACGATATGATTGCAGAAAATCTTCTGAAAGTGCGAAGGGAATATGGCCCGGAAGCGACAGTATTCTACGTGGGATATCCCAAGTGGTTCCGCCCGGCCATGCTCCGGTTTGCCAATCTGTATGGGTCGCCGAATTTCTGTACCGAGTCCAGCACCTGTTTCCAGGCGGCGGCGCTGGCGTGGAAGTCCATTTACGGAAACAGGATCTGCGGACCGGATCTTAATAATACAAAGACGCTTCTGATCTGGAGTTCCAATCTCTATCACTCGAAAACGACTACCAGCGGAAGCTATCAGGCGCTGAAAAAGCGAGGTGTCAAGATCATCGACGTGGATCCCAGGCATACGGTCACAGCCCATGATGCGGACCTGCATCTCCAGCTGATTCCGGGAACCGACGGAGCACTGGCGCTGTCCATGGCGCAGGTGATCATCGAGGAGGATCTTTATGACCATGACTTTGTAGAAAACTATGTATTTGGTTTCGAGGAATACCGGGAGTATGTACAGAAATTTCCTCCGGAAAAAGCCGAAAAGATCACCGGCGTTCCGGCTGATAAGATCCGCAGGGCGGCAAGACTTTATGCAGGAAACGGTCCTGCATCCCTGATGTTCTCGGCATCGCCGATCGTACATCATATAAGCGGCGTGCAGAACTACCGGGCAGTCTTTTCCCTGATCGCCCTGACGGGAAATTATGACGTCGAAGGCGGCAACCGGACCCAGCCGGGACCTTTTTCTCCGGCAAATGAATTTGGAAAAGTGAAGCGTTATGACGGAAAGGAAGCTATCGGGCAGAAGGACTTTCCGGCCTGGTTTGATCTTCCGTGCCAGGAGGCCCAGTGTACCAGACTGGCGGATTATATCCTGGAGGAAGATCCGTATCCGATCAAGGCTGTATTTTCTGCGGGAATGAACCACCGGATGTGGCCAAAGCCCGGACATCTTCTGGAAGCGTTAAAGAAGCTTGATTTCTATGTCAATACAGACATGTTCTGGTCGGATGCATCGACAGTGGCGGATCTGGTGCTGCCAGCCTGCACGTCCTACGAGAGAGAGGAAGTACAGACGAAGCCTGGCGGACGTTTTTTCTTCTCCAATCGGGTTGTGGAGCCTTTGGGAGAAGCGAAAAACGATATCGAGATCATCATGGAAGTGATGAAGCGGATGGGGCTTGAGGACGAAGTCCTCGCAAAAGGCTACGACGCATATATGCAGTATATCCTGGAGCCGTCCGGGCTTACTCTGGAAGAATTAAAGGCGCACCCGGAGGGAATGAAAGGGAAAAATCTGTATCCGCCGGCGGTAAAAACCTATGAAAGAGAGCCGTTTCATACCCCGTCCGGAAAGGTGGAGATCCGCTCCCTGGTATTGGAGCGGTATAAAGACACCCATGGATACTCCGGTCTTCCGGTGTACCAGGACTTTCGGGAGATAGCGGGAGTCGATCAGAAGCAGTATCCGTTGATCCTGAATACAGGAAGCAGGAAGCCACAGTTTTTCCATTCCCGGGTTTACCGGATGCCCTGGCTTGCCGGGATTGAGGCAGAACCGATGGTGGAGATCCACCCGGAGGATGGAAAGAAGTATGGGATTGAAGACGGAGCAAAGGTCCGGGTGGTGTCGCCGGCAGGAGAAATGACCGGTGCAGCAGCCTACCATGTGGGCGGGAAACCGGGAGTGGTTTATATCTATCACGGCAGCCCCCATGGAGACGCTAATGAACTGATCGGGAAAGACTATCTGGATCCGATTTCCGGTTTCCCGGGATTCAAGAGTTATTTCTGCAGGATGGAGAGAGTATGATGAAAGTAAGGTTTGATCGAAATACATGTACCGGATGCTTTGCATGCTATGTGGCCTGTATCGCAGAGCATCACGGGCCGGAAGAAGCGGACGCCGGGAGTTTCCGCCGTGTGGAGAAAGTGACGGATCTGGCAGCCGGCTTTCAGAAAAATGTGTGCCCAGGCTGTATCCACTGCGGGAAGTGTATAAATGTCTGTCCATCCGGTGCTCTGTACCGGGAGGAAACTTATGGGCTGGTGCTGGCAGATAAAGAAAAGTGTACGGGATGCCGGGCCTGTGAGAGTGTCTGTCCCATGCAGGTGATCCGCTTTGACGAAGACGGAAAGGCAGAAAAGTGTGACGGATGCATCAGCCGCATAAAAGAGGGAAGAAAGCCGGCCTGTAAAAGCGTCTGCTGTACCGGTGCGATCCGGATGGAGGAGCGTTAGAGATGAGAGAAATCGCAGGCTGTATCCTGGCGGGCGGAAAAAACCTGCGGATGGGTGGAGAGAAGAAGGTTTACCTTAAGTACCAGGGGGAGACATTCTTAGATCGGATCCGGGGGAATTTCAGGAATTTCCCCCGGATCTATCTGTCTGTGGAAGACAGAGGCAGATATCAGGAAGAGGGGATGATCCTGGTGGAAGATGAGGTCCCGGGCGCCGGTCCTATGGGCGGGATTGCCTCTGTGCTTAGGCGGTGCAGAGAGGATGCGGTTCTGGTGGCGCCCTGTGACATGATCTTCCTGTCGGAGGCATCCATAGAAAAGCTTAAGAGCGCCTACGAAGAGACCGGGAAGCCGGTGTTGTTTGAAGGAGAATTTCTGCCCCTGCCGGGCGTCTATACCAAAAGTATGCTGCCCCGGATGGAACGGCATCTGGAATCGGGAGATTATAGGCTTAAGAGTCTGTGGGAGAAGGAGGACTATGTGACGGTGAAAGGACCGGGAAAAGAGGAGCTTAGAAATATAAACAGGATCGAGGAATATCGGAAGCTTGCATGGATTCCGGCAAAAGAGGCGGCGGAGCTTTTGAAGAATGCCGCAGAAGAGATCTCGGAAACAGAAATGGTCAGCCTCAAGGAAGCGACGGGCAGGATCCTTTCAGAGGATCTTGCGGCAAAGGAGGATCAGCCGCCGTTTCCCCGTTCTCCTCTTGACGGGTATGCGATCCGTTCCTGTGACAGCAGGGGCGCGTCCTGGAAGCGGCCGGTGCGCCTTAGCGTCACGGAAAAGATCTACGCCGGACAAATGGCGAAGCACCGCGTGGGAGAAGGAGAGGCGGTGAGGCTCATGACGGGCGCGCCTATCCCGGAAGGAGCGGATACGGTGATCCGTCAGGAGCATACAAAGCCTCTTGCAGATGGGATGGTAGAGATCTGCGAGGAATTAAAGCCCTGGCAGAATTACTGTCCTAAAGGCGAGGATTTCTGCAAAGGGACCGTCCTGCTGCGGGGAGGAAAACGGATGGATTTTGCGGCGGTCGGCATGGCGGCGGCCGCAGGATATGAGGAGGTTCCGGTAAAAAGAAGAGTCCGGGCGGCCGTCCTTGCCACCGGCGATGAGCTGCAGGAGCCAGGAGAGCCATTAAAGCCCGGCGGGATTTATAATTCTAACGGTTATCTCCTTGGAGCAAGACTTTCGGAATTAGGCGTGGAAGTGGAAAGAAGCGTCCGGCGGGCAGATGATACGGAAGCGATCGCCGGATGGATCCGTGAAATGAGAGAGAAGGTGGATCTGATCCTTACCACAGGAGGCGTGTCTGTAGGGGAGAAGGATCTGATGCCGGAGGTGTTTGAGGCGCTGGGGATCCGAAAGCTTTTTCACGGCGTACAGGTGAAGCCGGGAGCGCCTACCATGGCAGGCATGTATGGAAATGTTCCGGTGATCGCTCTGTCCGGCAATCCCTTTGGTGCCATGGTGCATCTGGAACTTCTGGTGCGGCCGGTTCTGGAAAAGATGACAGGCAGCAGCTTTTATGCACCGGAGTATCGAAAGGGAGTCCTGGTCAGTGATTTTGTAAGACCTTGTGAGAGCCCACGTATTGTCCGTGCCCGGTGGGAAGACGGGCGGATATCATTTCCGGAGCAGCATGCATCCGGTGTGCTCGCTTCTCTTGGCGAATGTAACTGTCTGGCGGAGATAAAGGGCCGGAAAGAAGGCGTAAGGAAGGGAGAGACAATATGGGTCAGGATGCTTGCAAACAACCTTTGATTTACTGTATCTGCGGAGAGAAGAACAGCGGGAAGACCACGCTTGTCACAAAACTGATCCCGCTCCTTGCGGGGAGAGGGTGTCTTGTGGCTACGGTCAAGCATGACGGCCATGACTTTGAACCGGATGTGCCGGGAACCGACAGCTTCCGTCACAGGAAGGCGGGGGCCTATGGGACAGCAGTCTTTTCGGATCATCGTTTTCTGGTGACGAAGGAGTGCGAAGGGATCACAGAGCAAGAATTGTTTTTGCATTTTCCCGAAGCAGACATTATACTGGTAGAAGGGCTGAAACACAGCAGCTATCCTAAGTATGTCTGCGGCTATCCGGAAAAAGAGGCAGATGCGGCAAAGATCGCAGAAGAAATCTTAAGACTGCTGGAAGAAAAAAGAAGGCCCTGTGATAAGGGAGACAAATAGATGAAGTACGAAAATATCGAGCCGGGAATCTTTCGTTCCCGGCCCAATCGGTTTATTGCCAAGATAGAGATCCAGGGAAAAGAGGAAACGGTGCATGTGAAGAACACCGGCAGGTGCCGGGAGCTTTTACAGCCGGGGGCCTGTGTATATGTGGAGCGGGCGGGAAATCCGGAGCGGAAGACGAAGTGGGATCTGATCGCGGTAAAAAAGGGAGAACGGATGATCAACATGGATTCCCAGGCGCCCAACCAGCTGGTGAAAGAATGGATCGAGGAAGGAAATCTCTTCCGGAATGTGACGAAGATCCAGCCGGAGTATACCCATGGGAATTCACGGTTTGATCTGTATGTGGAAGCAGACGGGCAGAAAATCCTGATCGAGGTCAAGGGTGTGACCCTGGAAGAGGACGGCCGGGTACGTTTCCCGGACGCACCAAGCGACCGGGCGGTGAAGCATGTAGAAGAGCTGGCCGGAGCGGTGCAGGAGGGATGGCAGACATACGTGTTCTTTGTGATCCAGATGAAGGACGTCCGTTTCTTTACGCCGAACCGGGACACCCATCCGGAATTTGCCAAGGCTCTGCTGCGCGCATCGGAAAAGGGGGTCAAGATCCTGGCCTATGACTGCCAGGTGTCAGAAGACGAGGTCCATATCAAAGATCCGGTGCCGGTGGTGCTGGAAGATCCGCTGCTGTATGAGATGGCAGAGCCATTGACCCGGTGGTACCGGGAAAATAAAAGAGAGCTTCCCTGGAGGCAGTCCCCGGACGCCTACCGGGTGTGGGTGTCGGAGATCATGCTGCAGCAGACCAGAGTTGAGGCGGTGAAGCCTTATTATGAGAGGTTTCTGAAAAGACTTCCCACGGTCAGGGATCTGGCAAAAGCAGAAGAAGACGTTCTTTTAAAGCTCTGGGAAGGCCTTGGATACTATAACCGGGTCCGGAACATGCAAAAAGCTGCACAGCAGGTAATGATCGATCATAACGGAAAATTTCCGGAGACCTATGAGGAGATCCGTGCGTTAAAAGGAATCGGAAGTTATACGGCGGGAGCCATCAGCGCTTTTGCCTATGGGATCCCGAAGCCGGCGGTGGACGGCAATGTGCTGCGTGTCATATCCAGGCTCACCGGAAGCCGGGAGGATATCATGAAGCAGTCCGTCAGGAAGAAGATCGAGGAGGCGCTGGAGCATGTGATCCCGGAGGGAGAGGCCAGCGATTTTGACCAGGGGCTGATAGAACTTGGAGCCCTTGTCTGTGTGCCAAACGGAGAACCCCATTGCGGGGAATGTCCTCTTTCTCATCTGTGCAAAGCCAGAGAGCAGGGGCTGACAGGAGAGATTCCGGTGCGGAGCAAGGCAAAGCCAAGAAAAATAGAAAACCGTACGGTGCTCATCTTTAAAGACGGGCAGAAGCTTGCCGTCCGGAAGCGTCCTGGAAAGGGGCTTCTGGCGGGGCTTTATGAATTCCCGAATCTTTCGGGACATCTGTCCATGGATGAGGTGACTGCTTACAGCAAAGAAATCGGTCTTGCGCCCATTCGTATCCGGCCGCTTGAAAAGGCAAAACATATCTTCAGCCATATCGAGTGGCACATGACCGGATATGAAGTTATCGTGGATGAGCTGGAAAAGACGAATGAGAAAGGATTCCTGTTTGCCTTGCCGGAAGAGATCGGTAAAAAATATTCCATTCCGTCCGCGTTTGAGGTCTATGTCAAACATGCAGGGATCGAAAAGCCGGGGATGGAATCTTGACGAAGGCCTGACTTTTATGGTAAAATCAGGAACGTAAAATTCCGGCAGGAAGCCGGGAAAGCAGCTGAAGCTGTATGGGGTTGAGGTAATATTTTTTGATGTGACATTTAGTGAATCAGAAGAATTTGCAGGAGATATCAGGAAGATATCCGTTTTCAGAAGAAGACAGATATCTTCCTTTTGTATTGTAAAAAAAGAGATGGTAAAAGGAGAAACAGATGACATTAGAACAATTTTTCCGGGAGAACAGGAAGGCGGCGGTGGCATTTTCCGGAGGAACCGATTCGGCGTTCCTTTTGTGGGCCGCAAAAAAATACGGCTGTGAAGTCCGGGCATATTATGTGAAGACAGCTTTTCAGCCGGCTTTTGAACTTCAGGACGCCAGGAGACTTGCGGGAGAGCTGGACGTACCGATGACCGAGCTTCCGGTAGAGATCCTGGAGGTTCCGGAAGCGGCGGATAACGGGCAGGAGCGCTGCTATTACTGCAAGAAAGCGCTGTTTACCAGGCTTAGAGAAGCAGCAAAGCAGGACGGATTTTCCTTTCTTCTGGATGGTACAAACGCTTCGGATGATGCCGGGGACAGGCCGGGGATGCGGGCGTTAGAGGAGTTAAGGGTACGTTCGCCCCTGCGGGAATGTGGCATGACAAAAGATGAGGTGAGAAAAAGCTCCAAAGAGGCGGGGCTGTTTACCTGGGATAAGCCGGCATATGCCTGCCTTGCGACCCGGATCCCTACAGGCACCAGGATCTGCATGGAGGATCTGAAAAAAGTGGAAAGAGCAGAAGAAGCCCTTGCGGGACTTGGCTTTTTGGATTTCCGGGTGCGCTTGTATGGAGAAGCGGCCAGGATCCAGGTGACGGAACAGCAGATGGCATTGCTGCTCCTGGAACGGGAAAAGGTGTTAGAGGCATTGAAGCCTTTGTTTTCCGAGGTGCTGCTGGATCTTACAGCCCGGCAGGCGTCAAGATAGGAATTAAGATAGCAGGTTTGAAAAGGAGAGACGTGTATGGATAATAAACAGGACATCCTGGAACTTTTGCGAAAGGTAGCGGGAGGAAAGGTGTCGCCGGAGGATGCGATGCTGGACTTAAAAGAAGCGCCTTTTGAGGATCTTGATTATGCCAAGATTGATTTTCACCGCAGTGTCCGCCAGGGAGCGGCAGAGGTGATCTACGGCGCAGGAAAAACACCGGAGCAGATCCGGGGGATTGTATGCACGATGGGAGAAAGAGGGTGCAGGAATATCCTGGTGACCCGGATCGGTCAGGAGGCGGCAGATTACTTAAAAGAGACGATCCCGATCGATTATCACGCTATTCCCAGACTTGGAATTGCATTTCCCGAGGAGCGGAAAAAACGGGGACATATCGTGGTGGCTACCGGAGGGACCAGTGATATGGCTGTGGCAGAAGAGGCGGCTCTGACGGCAGAGGCCATGGGAAACCGGGTGACCAGGCTCTATGACGTGGGAGTGGCAGGGCTCCACAGACTGTTGTCGAATCTAGATCCGCTGATGCAGGCCCGGTGTGTGATCGCAGTTGCCGGAATGGAAGGGGCCCTGGCCTCCGTGGTGGGAGGCCTTGTGGACTGTCCGGTGATAGCGGTACCCACCAGCGTGGGATATGGGGCAAGCTTCGGCGGATTATCGGCCCTTTTATCGATGCTGAATTCCTGCGCTTCCGGATGCAGTGTGGTCAACATTGACAATGGATTCGGCGCGGGATATCTGGCCAGCAGGATCAACCAAATGGAAGGGATCAAGGAGGAGTAAGAGATGAGAACATTATATATCGAGTGCAATATGGGAGCGGCCGGAGACATGCTTATGTCTGCGCTCTATGAACTGTTGGAAGACCAAAAAGGATTTCTTGAGAAAATGAACAGTCTGGGACTTCCAGGGGTAAACCTTAAGGCGGAACGGGGAAAGACCTGCGGGATTGCCGGAACCCATATGAAGGTTACCGTGTACGGAGAAGAAGAAACGGAACCGTCGGCGGGTTGCGGACATAGCCATGAGCATGAGCACGGTCACGGGCATGGGCATGACCACGAGCACAGCCGTGAACATGACCACGAGCACAGCCATGAGCATGCTCACATACATGACCATACGCATGCACACACACATGCGCACGGCCACGGGCATCACCATGCCACGCCGGGGCATATCGGTGCGCTGATCGATGGCTTAAATCTGCCGGATGAGGTGAAGTGCCATGCCAAGGCAGTATATGATGCCATCGCCCAGGCGGAAGCGCATGCGCATGGCTGCCCGCTGGGAGATGTGCACTTCCACGAGGTGGGAGCCCTGGATGCGGTGGCGGATGTGACAGGTGTCTGCTACGCCATGTATCTTCTGAAAGCCCAGCGGATCATTGTCTCTCCGGTACATGTGGGAAGCGGAACGGTGCGCTGCGCGCATGGTGTGATGCCAGTGCCGGCGCCGGCCACGGCATATCTTCTGCAGGGAGTCCCAAGCTATGGCGGAGAGGTAAAGGGAGAGCTGTGTACACCTACCGGGGCGGCGCTGCTTGCTCATTTTGCGGATACCTTCGGACCTATGCCGATGATGAAGAGTGAAGGCGTAGGAATCGGTATTGGCACCAAAGAATTTGACCAGGCTAACTGCGTGCGTGTTTTCCTGGGAGAGACCGTGGATATTGAAGAAAAGAATAAGAGCGGAAACGGAGAGATCACGGAGCTTGTATGCAACATTGATGATATGACGCCGGAAGCTCTTTCCTTTGCCTGTGAAAGACTTCTGGAGTTTGGGGCCCTTGATGTCTATACCGTGGCCGGGACCATGAAAAAGGGGAGAGCGGGCCATGTACTGACGGTGCTTTGCGAGACGGATAAAGAAGAGACGTTTGCCCGTCACATCCTGGCAGAGACGACTACCAATGGCCTTAGGGTACGCCGGTGTGAAAAGTATTTTCTGACTCCGGGGATGGAAACGGTGCAGACAAAGTGGGGCAATATCCGGGTGAAAACGGCTGCTGGATATGGAGTGACCCATGCGAAACCGGAATATGAGGATGTGGCACGGTGTGCGAGAGAGGCTGCGGTGCCTTATGGAAAGGTCTGGGAAGCGGCGGCGCAGAAAATTGAGAGAGCTGACGGACAGGAGGAAGCATAAATGGGGCAGAGAAGACGAGTGATCTCCCTGCTGTGCATGGCGGCTCTTGTGGTATCACTGCTCCTGGGATGCGGGGGAGAAAGTGCGGAACGTTCCGGCGGAAGCGGAGACGGGGATTCGGTTGTGATCGCCCTGGATCCCGGCTCGGAGCCGGAAGCCGGGTTTGACCCGGCCTATGGATGGGGAGCCGGAGAGCATGTCCACGAACCACTGATCCAGAGTACGCTGACGGTAACCAATACAGACCTGACCATTGGCTATGACCTGGCTACAGGGTACAGTGTCAGTGAAGACGGACTGACCTGGCAGGTGACGATCCGGAACGATGTGAAATTTACAGATGGAGAGCCACTGACGGCGGAGGATGTGGCGTTTACTTATAATACGGTAAAGGAGACCAGTTCGGTCAACGATTTTACCATGCTGGACCACGCAGAGGCGGCAGATGATACAACAGTGATCTTTCATATGACGAGGCCGTTTTCCATCTGGCCCTATACCATGGCTGAGGTGGGGATCCTGCCGGAACACGCCTATGACAGTGCGACTTACGGGACAGAGCCTGTCGGTTCCGGCCGTTATATATTAAAACAGTGGGACAAAGGGCAGCAGGTGATCCTGGAGGCAAACCCGGATTACTATGGGGAAGCGCCAAAGATGAAGCAGGTGACGATCCTGTTTATGGAAGAGGATGCAGCATTTCTGGCCGCCCAGTCCGGACAAGTGGACCTGGCCTATACATCGGCAACTTACTCAGAGGAAGAAGTGGAAGGATATACACTGGCTGCTTATGAAAGTGTGGATAACCGGGGGCTTAATCTTCCGGCAATTTCTGAAACCACAGACTCGGAAGGACGGGCGGTGGGAAATGATTTTACCTCTGACGTTCTGGTGCGCCGGGCTATTAATATCGGTGTGGACAGACAGGAAATGATCGACCATGTGCTGAATGGGTATGGAAGTCCGGCCTATAGCGTATGTGACCAGCTTCCCTGGTACAACGAGGCGTCGGAAGTGACATACGATCCGGAGGGGGCGGCAGCCCTTCTTGATGAGGCTGGATGGGTTCTGGGAGAGGACGGTGTCCGGGAAAAAGACGGCGCCCAGGCCAAGATGAATCTTTTGTATTCCAATGGCGATTCCGTACGGCAGGCATTGGCGGCAGATTTTGCGGATCAGATGGAAGAACTGGGGATTATCTGTACGATCGAGGGCGTGGGCTGGGATACGGCTTACGACAGGGCTTTGTCAGAACCTCTTTTGTGGGGATGGGGAGCCCATACGCCCATGGAGCTTTATAATATTTATCATACGATTGAAGGAAATACGGTGGACGGGAAGGACCTGGCCCAGTACTCGCCCTATGCCAATGAAACTGTGGACACATACATGGATCAGGCGCTGGCGGAAAGCGACCTGGAAGAGGCCTATACTCTGTGGCAGCAGGCACAGTGGGACGGAACCACCGGTGTGACCCAGGAGGGGGATATCCCCTGGGTGTGGCTGGTCAATATCGACCACCTCTACTGGGTAAGAGACGGCCTTACGGTGGCGGAACAAAAAATCCATCCCCACGGCCATGGCTGGTCCATCGTCAATAATGTAGACCAGTGGGAATGGGAAGAGTAGGAGAAAGGAGCAAGGTGTGAAGCATCGTCTTGGATTTGCAGGGAAAAAGTTGATACGGATAGCACTGCTTCTTTTAGGGGTAAGCTTTGTGACCTTTCTTTTGATGTCGGCGTCGCCTTTAGATCCTCTTCAGACCAATGTGGGGCAGGTGGCTCTTGGCTCTATGAGTCAGGAGCAGGTGGAAGCCCTTTTGGCATACTGGGGTGTGGATACGCCGCCCCTTACAAGATACGCAGGATGGCTTGGCGATGTGCTGAAGGGAGATTTCGGCACATCCCTTCTATACCGCAGACCGGTGCTGGAGGTGGTGGGAGAACGGCTTTCCAGTTCGCTCATCCTGCTTCTGTCTGCATGGATTCTTTCCGGGATCTTGGGCCTCTTCCTGGGAGTCGTGGCCGGGGCGTTCCGCGGGAGACTCCCGGACCGGCTGATCCGGGGATACTGCGTGGTGATCTCCAGTACGCCGGCGTTCTGGCTGGCGATCCTGCTTCTTCTGATTTTTTCTGTCTGGCTTGGCTGGTTCCCTATCGGAATGTCTGTGCCGGTGGGAATGGAATCGTCGGCGGTCACGGTCTTCGACCGGCTTTATCATGCGGTGCTCCCGGCCCTGACCTTAAGCATTACCGGAGTGGCCAATATCGCACTCCACACCAGGGAAAAGATGGCAGACGTGATGGAATCCGATTATGTGCTTTTTGCAAGAGCCAGAGGGGAGGATGCCCGGGGGATCGTCCTGCGCCACGGGCTTCGGAATGTGATGCTTCCGGCGATTACGCTGCAGTTTGCATCCATCAGTGAGATCATTGGCGGTTCTGTTCTGGTAGAACAGGTCTTCTCCTATCCGGGACTTGGTCAGGCGGCTGTGACGGCAGGGCTTGGAAGTGATCTTCCGCTTCTCCTGGGGATCACGGTGATCACGGCAGCTATTGTATTTGGAGGCAATCTGGTCGCAGATCTTCTCTATGGAGCCGTAGACCCCAGGATACGAAGGGGGGCGGCAAAGTCATGAGGAAGCAGATCAATCAAAGACAGAAAGCAAAGATCCTTGCCGCAGTGGTGACGGTCGTGCTTGCGGCTGTGACGGTGTGCGGCATCCTGTTTACGGAAGCGGCGATGGAGACGGATTTTTTGAGCCGGAACCAGGCGCCTTCCGCTGTCCACATTTTTGGTACCGACTGGATGGGGAGAGATATGCTTTTTCGGACTCTTGCCGGGCTTTCCTTAAGTATCCGGATCGGACTTCTGACCGCCGCTATCAGCGGGGCAGCGGCGCTTCTTATCGGTATCGGAGCGGCGGTCCTTGGCAGGAAGGCTGACGCCTCCATCTCCTGGTGTATCGATCTGGTCATGGGAATTCCGCATATCCTTCTGGTCATGCTGATTTCCATTGCCTGCGGCCGGGGCTTTACAGGGGTGGTGGCCGGAGTGGCACTGACCCACTGGCCGTCGCTTGCGAGAGTTATAAGGGGAGAGGTGCTGCAGCTTCGCCAGGCTCCCTATATCCTTGTGGCAGAGAAGCTGGGAGTGTCAAAGATGAGGATTTCGGCCGTGCATATGTTTCCCCATCTTCTGCCGCAGTTCTTAACAGGGACGATCCTTTTGTTTCCCCATGCGATCCTGCATGAGGCCAGTGTCACCTTCTTAGGGTTCGGGCTGTCCTCGGAGCAGCCGGCTATCGGCGTGATCCTGTCGGAAAGCATGCAGTACCTGACTACGGGAAAATGGTGGCTTGCCCTGTTCCCGGGGCTTAGCCTGGTGCTGGTAGTCCTTTTGTTTGCCATGCTGGGAGAGCGCGTAAGGAAACTTTTGGATCCGGCCAGCGTACATGAGTAGGAGGGAACCATATGGAACCGATTCTTAAGATCAGGAATTTATCCATTTCTTTTAAACAATATGAGAAAGGGACGAAGCAGCGTAAGATTCAGACGATCCGGAATCTGTCGCTGGAGATCCTTCCGGGGCAGGTGGCGGCCGTGGTAGGCGAGAGTGGATCGGGAAAGAGCCTGCTGGCTCACGGGATCCTTGGAATCCTGCCCTATAACAGTCAGATGAAGGGAGAGATCCTTTATGACGGACGTACGCTTGATAAAAAACGGGCGGAAGAGCTTCGGGGACGAGAAATCGCACTGATTCCCCAGGGCGTGTCATGGCTAGACCCGCTTATGAAGGTGGGGCCGCAGCTCTTTAAGGGAAAGAAGGATGCGCAGACAAAGACGCGGTACCGGGAGGCGCTTGCGCGTTATGGACTGGGGCCGGAGACGGAAGAATTGTATCCCTTTGAACTGTCCGGGGGCATGGCCAGGAGGGTACTGATCGCCTCGGCAGTAGCGGAAAAGCCAAGGCTTGTGATTGCCGACGAGCCAACGCCGGGGCTGGACGAACGAACGGCTGTAAGAATCCTTGGACATTTCCGGGAGCTTGCGGATGAAGGGGCGGCAGTGCTTCTGATTACTCATGATTTAAGGCTTGCGCTTACCATTGCCGACCAGGTGACAGTGTTCTATAATGGGGAGACGATCGAAAAGGCATCGCCGGAAGATTTTCAGGATATCCGCCGGCTGAAGGCTCCCTTTACAAAGGCGTTGTGGACAGCGATGCCGGAGCATGACTTTAAGGCGGCAGAGATAGAAGGACCAGGAGACGTTGGAGGAGACGCATGAGTTTAGAGGCAAAAAATGTGACATTTTACTACCGGGGAAGAAAAAGGAAGCCTGTGCTGAAAGAGGTAAACTTAGAGATTCACCCGGGAGAGCGGGTCGGATTAAAGGCGCCGAGCGGCAGAGGGAAAACAACGCTATGCCGTCTGCTGGCGGGATATGAAAAGCCAAAAGAAGGGGAGGTCCTTCTGGACGGGAGGCCTCTTGGGGAATACAAGGGGATCTGTCCGGTGCAGATGATCTGGCAGCATCCGGAGCTGGCGGTCGATCCGCTTTTAAGGCTGAAAGAAACTATGAAAGAGGTAGAAGAGCCGGATCTGGCAGAGCGGATGGAAAGCTTCGGGATACGGGAAGAGTGGCTGGAACGATTTCCGTCGGAGCTGTCAGGAGGAGAACTTCAGAGATTCTGTCTGGCACGTGCCCTTGGGAAAGAGGTGCGGTACCTCTTGTGTGATGAGATATCGGCAATGCTGGATCTTTGGAATCAGGCCAGAATCTTTGAGCTTTTGCTGAGGGAGACAGACAGGAGAAAGCTGGGGATTTTGATAGTCAGCCATGATGAGGCGCTGCTTGAGAGAGTGTGTACAAGAGTGGAATCACTGGAAGGAGGAAGCTAGGATGCCATCATTGGAGATAGTGTTTTGGTAAAAAATATGTGACAGGGCCTGGTATATCAGGCGCCTGTCACATATTTGATCATTTCCAGTAAACGATGATTCATAATGCCGGGATCTGATTCAGGATCCTGGCATTTTTCTTCCAGCAAAAATTTCAGAAAGCTGACAATAATCTCATTGACCATCTCCAGATTGTCTCTGCCGATGCGAAGGCCTTCGCAGTCCAGCAGGGATTCCAGCAGGCGGTAGCATCTCTCGGTAATATTTTTGCCGTAATACATGATGCCGATCAGTGCAGAGTATTCCTCTTTTTCCTCCGGAAAGATCGCATAATATTCTTCCATGATGTCTGTCAGATTGTCACTGTGTTTTCCGAAGAAAAAGTTGTAGAAAATATGGGGACTTCGGAAAACCGTGTGTCCGAAGAAGGACCATATCGCAAAAAAGTTATCCAAGGGTGGGAGATTCTGTCTGGAAAGTCTTGCAAGAGATCTGCTATAGTCGGTGAAGTGTTTGAGCGTGGCCAGCATGACCAGATGATCCATATCCCTAAAGTAAAGATAGATCGTCGAGTTGTGAAACCCGGCTTTTTCGGCGATCTTCCGTATAGAGAGAGACTCAAGTCCCTCCTGGTCGATCAGTTCCCGGGCCGCTTCGATGAAGCGGATCATGTTCTGTGTTCTTAATTCTTCTTTTTGATTCATTGACATACCTTTTGATTCCTTCATTTTTCACAAATTTCCTAAAAATGTAGGGCTGCCCGTAAAGAGGCTAAGCCTATAAATTATATCATTTTTGCAGTGCTTTTACAAGTGACAAAACGGATATAGACAGAATATATAAGCGAAAAAAATGTTTGTTAAAAAATTAATCAATATCATTGACAATAAGCGCGCTTATCTATATAATTATGGTAAAAATGTTAGAAAAAGCGCGCTTATCAAAAAGAATTATGTGAAAACTAACTATAGATTTTATCTATAGTTAAACATGGCAAGGAGGGAAAATATGAAACTTGAGATTGGCAATTTCTATGTCAGAGACATTGTATTCGGGAACGAACTGTCTTTGAAGGACGGTGTGCTCACCGTAAACAAAGAAGAGGCCCTTGATTTTATCCGTCAGGATGAGAGGATCACAGAAGCAGAGCTTTATATTGCAAAGCCCGGCGATAAGATCCGGATGTGTCCGGTAAAAGAGGCGATCGAACCCAGGATCCGTCCGGATGGAAGGGGAATATTCCCGGGGTATACCGATGATCTGGCGCCGGCAGGCGAAGGCGTGGTATATGCACTGAAAAACTGCAGCGTTCTGGTTGTCGGAAGACACTGGGGTGGTTTCCAGGACGGTGTGATCGACATGAGCGGAGAGGGGCAGAAATATACATATTTCGGCCAGCTCAACAATATCGTTCTGGTGGCAGACACCAATGAGGATTTTGAAAAGCATGAGCAGCAGAAGAAAAATGATGCTCTGAGAAGAGCCGGACATAAGCTGGCAGAGTTTATCGGTGCATGTGTAAAAGAGCTGACACCGGAAGATACGGAAGTTTATGAATTGGAAGCAGCGATCAGAAGAGATCCGGAAATTGAAAAGCTGCCTTCTGTTGTTTATGTAATGCAGCCGCAGTCCCAGATGGAAGAGATGGGCTACAACGACCTGCTTTATGGATGGGATACCAACCACATGGTGCCGACCTTCATGCATCCAAACGAGGTGCTGGACGGAGCGCTGGTATCAGGAAGCTTTATGCCGGTTTCCTCCAAATGGTCTACTTATGATATGCAGAACTGTCCGAACATCAAGGCGTTGTATGAGGCTCATGGCAAGACGATCAACTTCCTGGGTGTAATCATGTCCAACCTGAATGTAGCTCTGGACCAGAAGGAACGTGCGGCGCAGTTTGTTGCACAGATCGCAACCAGCCTTGGGGCGGACGGAGCAGTCGTTGCAGAGGAAGGCTATGGAAACCCGGACGCCGACTTTGTAGGCTGCATCGTAGCACTGGAAGACGCTGGTGTTAAGACAGTAGGCGTAACCAATGAGTGTACCGGACGTGACGGGCAGTCCCAGCCGCTGGTAACACTGGATGAGAAATGTGACGCTATCGTTTCCTGCGGAAACGTATCAGAGCTTATTAAGCTTCCTCCGATGGAGACCGTGCTCGGAGAGCTGGAAGCACTTGGAAGAGACGGACTTTCCGGCGGATGGGCAGATGATGAGATTTTAGGACCTTCCGTGAGAAAAGACGGTTCCATCATTATGGAAAACAATTCTATGTTCTGTGGTGACCAGGTGTGCGGCTGGTCTCCGAAGACGATGAAAGAGTTCTAGGCGGAGGTGAAAAGATGAAAAAAGCAGTTTTATATATCAATCAGTTTTTTGGTCAGATCGGTGGTGAGGAGCAGGCAGGAATCGCCCCTGAAATCCACGAAGGACAAGTAGGGCCGGCAATGCAGTTTGCAAAGGATCTGGATGCCGAGATCACACACACCATTATCTGCGGCGATAACTATATGGGAACCAATACCGAGGCGGCAGTAAGTGAGATTCTTGGTATGCTGGAAGGAAAAGAGATCGATCTCTTCCTTGCAGGACCTGCGTTCCAGGCCGGACGTTACGGCGTGGCCTGCGGAACCATCTGTAAAGCCGTGAAAGAAAAATTCAACATTCCGGTGGTGACATCCATGAATGTGGAAAATCCGGGTGTAGAGATGTTTAAAAAAGATATGTACATTATGCAGGGTGGCAATATTGCCGCAAAAATGCGCAAGGATGTTACCGCAATGGTCAAAGTGGCGAATAAGCTGCTGAATGGCGAACCGGTGGGAAGCGCGGATGAGGAAGGATATTTTGCAAGAGGTATCCGCCGTCAGACCTGGCTTGCCGATGGAAAGCCGGCATCTGAGCGTATGATCGATATGCTGGTGAAAAAATTGAATGGAGAGCCTTTCCAGACAGAGCTGCCGATCCCGAAGATCGACAGGGTACCGATCGCTCCGGCAGTGAAGGATCTGAAGAAAGCAAGGATCGCACTGGTGACTACAGGCGGTATCGTTCCGGTAGACAATCCGGACCATATCCAGTCTGCGTCTGCAACGCGCTGGGGACGTTATGACATTTCCAATGTAGATGCGCTGAAGGGCGGAGAGTATAAGACGATCCATGCAGGATTTGACCCGGCGGCAGCTGATGCGGATCCAAACGTTATCACTCCGATTGATGCCTTAAAGGTGCTGGAAAAGGAAGGATTTTACGGAAGCCTGCATCCTTATTTCTACTCCACGGTAGGAACAGGAACTACGGAGGCAGAGGCCCAGAGAATGGCAAGAGAAATGGTTCCGTATCTCAAAGAAGACAATGTGGACGCCGTGATCATGGTCTCCACCTGAGGTACCTGTACTCGTTGCGGTGCAACGATGGTAAAAGAAATCGAAAGGGCTGGTTTCCCGATCGTTCAGATGTGTAATCTGATCCCGGTAGCAAAGACTGTTGGATCCAACAGGATTGTTCCGACCATCTCTATCCCATATCCGCTGGGAGACCCGGGCACACCGAAGGAAGAACAGTGGAAGCTTCGTTATCACAGGACAAAAGTGGCTCTTGAGAGCCTTGCTACGGACATTACAGAGCAGACGGTATTCCGTGTATAAGGAGGGAAGGGGCGGGAAACGCCGCCCCTTGCCGGACTGGAAAGGAGAGAGTGTATGGACAAGAAAAAAGCGGGGAATACAGTATTTATTGTTTCGCTGGTCATAGTTGCTGTTATGGCTATATGGTCAGTTGTGTTTAATGATAGTTTTACGGTTGTCTCCAATGCGGCGTTTAATTTTCTGACCACAGATTTCGGGTGGCTGTATCTGCTGGCGATGATCGTGTTTCTGGTATTTATCGTATATGTGGCCTTTGGCAGATTCGGGAAAATCCGTCTGGGCGGTGATGATTCCAGACCGGAATACAGTAATCTTACCTGGTTTGGCCTTCTGTTTGGCTGTGGTATGGGTGTAGGTCTGGTATTCTGGGGAGTCGCAGAGCCGTTGAGCCATTATCTGAATCCGACGGAAGGAATCGAAGGAGCAACGCCTGAAGCGGCAGATTTTGCGATCAAATCCTTTTTTACCCATTGGGGAATCCTGCCCTGGGCAAACTATGCGGTGATTGGTCTTGCGCTTGCTTATTTTATGTTCCGCAAGAATAAAAAGGGTCTGATCAGCACGATCCTGGAACCGCTGATCGGTGAAAAGCTGGCAAATGGATGGCTTGGAAAGCTGGTAGACATTCTGGCGGTATTTGCAACAGTTGCAGGAGTGGTAACATCTCTTGGGCTTGGGACACTGCAGATCAACGCCGGATTGGAATATATGTTTGGAATTCCTTCTAACCTGATGGTACAGATCATCATTATTGTGGTGGTTTCCTTCCTTTACATCGGATCTGCGGTATCCGGTATTGAGAAAGGCATCAAGATCATATCGGATACAAACCTGTATGTTGCTATCGGGCTGATGGTCGTATGCTTTATCGTAGGGCCGAAGATCGAGGTGTTGAATAGTTTTATCAATGGCATCGGTCAGTATATTGGCGATTTTATCCCGGATGCAATGTGGATCAATGCTTATGGCGACAACAGCTGGCTGGGAAGCTGGAGGCTGTTCTACTGGGCATGGTTCATTGCATGGGCTCCGTTTGTTGGTGTATTTATCGCCCGTATCTCCAAGGGACGTACCATCCGTGAATTTGTGATGGGCGTGGTACTGGTTCCGGCTATCGCATCCTGTATCTGGGGAGCTGTTTTTGGAAACCTTGGAATCAACCTGGCAGAAAAAGGCAAAATGGCGATCGAAACTCTGCAGGAGGCTGTCGCTACGCCGGAGGTCGGATTGTTTGTCGTATTAAATGAATATCCGCTGGGATTTTTGCTGTCCATTGTGGCGATCGTATCTCTGTGTGCATTCTTTATTACGTCTGCAAACTCAGGCGTATATGTATTGTCAATGCTTTCCACAGATGGAGATATCAATCCTCCGAACAGCAAGAAGATCCTCTGGGGTGTGATTCAGTCTGTTATGGCTGTCGGCCTGCTGATGGCAGGAGGACTGAAGCCTCTTCAGACCATATCGCTGGCGGCGGCGTTCCCGTTCATTTTCATCATGTTCGGAGCATGTGCGTCATTTATCAAGGCAGTCCGCTCAGAAAAGGTTGTAGAGAAGCATGAAACAGGCAAGAACGCTGTGGACCAGGCAGAGACCGGAAGTCTGGGAGGAGCTTAAAAGCTCCGGCATATACCGGGTAAAAAAAGAATATATCGAAGAAAAAAACGGATCCATCACGGATTATTATCTGGAACTGTACCGATGGTATACGAAGACCGCCAAAAAGTATCTTACGATCCCTCCAGGCTGTGAGTATCCCATCTGGCTGTCGCTGGGCGAGGAGTTCATGCTGCAGCCAGTGGAGAATACTGTGATCCTGAAACTCGAGATCCCGGAAGGGCAGTATCTGATCTGCAATATGAAAGGATGGGATTACCGGGTAAATTACTGGTATGTTCCTCTGGATCAGGAAGATGACAAAAAGCACAAAGAAGAGCTTAAGCGTTATGGCATTGCGTCAGAAGATGAACTGGTGACCGGGCGGAAGGGTGAGTTTTATCCAATGCTGAAAAGAAAGATCACTGGCAGCTGGGAGCGGATATTTACGGTGCCGCCGGATACGGAAGAGAATGCGGCGGCTACCGCGTGGGAGCTTCGGAAAAGCTGGGTGCGGGAAGTGAGAAGATATGAGTGATGGAACAAAAGAAATAAAAAAGATGTTTACCGTGCAGGCGGATAGAGTGCTGTGTACGCTGGCCAGAGACGGCGTATACTATGTGAAAAAAAGTTACGTTCAACAAAAATATCAGGAGACGGCTTGGATCTTCCGGGAAGCCTACGATTTTTTTACAGCGCATGCATCTGAAATTTTAAGTAAGCCCCTTGAAGCTGAATCCCCGGTATGGCTTTTCGGCGATCCCGTATGGGCGCTGCCGGATCCGGGCACTCACCGCCTGCAAATAGAGATCCCCAAGGAGGAAGTCCTTTTATTTGACCGGCGTAAATGGAACCGGATCCTGAATCTTTCTTATGTAGGAACGAAGGAAGAGGAACAGGAATTTGACGCACGGATGAAAAAGCAAGGGGTCATGGATGCGTCGGATGTCTTTGCAAAGCCCTATTATCCTCAGCTGAAGGCGGAAATCAAGAAGAGCTGGAGGCGGCTGTTTGATGATTTTCATGAGGAGAAGATGGATGTAAAAGATATCCAGGGCGCTTCCTGGTGCCTGAAAAAAGAGTGGATCTCGGCAAAAAAATAGAGAAGGTCAAACAATAAGACGGAATAGAAAATATGTTCTATTCCGTCTTGCTTTTTTGATCAATGGTTAAGATCCCGTTTTCTTTTGTAACATCAAATTTCAGAGGATTCTCTCTGGCCCATTCCGGGTCTTTGTCTGCATGATCCTTCCAGATATAATAGGCCTTCAGGAAACCGCCATGAACCATTTTCTCTGCATTCAGCCGTGCCTGGACCGCATCGTCGAAATTCTGGAAGGTGCCAAGATAAAAGCGCTTCCCTTTAAAACCGATGTCAACGCGGTAACGGTCGTTTTTCATTTGATAGACGCCGCGGAAGCCGCTGGTGTTATCTTTTCTGTGCTTTCGGTTTTCCAGGATCTCTACACAGGTGCCGTCGATGATATGAAGCTGGCCTGCAATGTTTTTCTGGTTTTCTGTCTTGAGACAGCCGCAGCTTTTATAATTTCCATGTACCAGTTTTGCTTCTGAGATATCAGAAGTATTGCCGCAGTCGCAGAGACAGTGCCAGTATACAGAGCCGTTCTGGTCTCTTTTTTCTGTAGGGAATAAAGCCGTCAGCCGTCCGAATCTTCTGCCGGTAATGTCAAGTATCTTGCTGCCGTGTTTTTGTGTCAAAAGTGTCTCCCTTCTCTCACTTAAAAAGTGTACCTTCTCAAACCCTTCATTGTAAAATTTATGTAAATGGCATTAAGTTTATTTTACTTGAAAAAGCGCGCTTTTTCAAGTGCCAGTATGATCTGGAACTATTTTCCTTTTTACAGGAACCGGACACATAGATATAACCGGGAAATATTCGAAAATATCAGGAAAGGAGTAGAAGAGTGCAGAGACTATCGGGTATAATAGAGACTATAAAGAGGATATCATATAGATTATATCTGGTAAAGGGGAATGTGGATGAAAGCAAAGATACTGATCGCTGACGATGAAAAGGAGATTCGTGATATTGTAAAGATGCTGTTGGAAGGGGAAGGCTATGAGGTAATGGCGGCAGCTGACGGGCAGGAGGCGCTTTCGCTTGCAGATGCTTCCGTCGACCTTTATATCCTGGATGTGAATATGCCGAAATTGTCAGGATTTGGAGCGGCAGCAGAGATCCGGAAACATTATTATGCGCCGATCTTGTTCCTGACGGCGTATTCCGGAGAGTCGGACAAGGTCATGGGATTTTCGGTAGGTGGGGACGATTATCTGGTCAAGCCCTTCTCTAATATGGAACTTCTTCTGAGAGTACGGGCGCATCTTCGAAGAGCAAAGGATTACGGCCCGGCATCCGTTCCAGAGGTGGCTGAGAGGGAAGAACGGCCAGGGATTATTCATTATAAGGATCTGAGGCTGGATCTGGACAGACAGTCCGTAGAGAAGGATGGAGAGGTCATTGTACTGACTTATACAGAATTTAAGATCCTGGAACTGTTTTTGACTCATCGCAAAAAGATATTTTCCATGGACAATATTTACCAGAGTGTCTGGGAGGATGAAGCAGTGGGAGATGGTACTATTATGGTACATATTAAGAATCTGCGTAAAAAGCTGAAAGATAATTCCAGAAATCCGGAATATATCAAAACGGCATGGGGAAAGGGGTATTATGTCGATTAAGGGGAAAAAGCTGGCTGTCGTGATATTGGAATATTTGCTGATCAGTGTGCTGATATCGTTATTCGTGTTTTGCTTTTTGTATTTTTTGTCGGGGTCTATTGTAGAAAACTATTTCTGGCACCATGGGATTGTATTGACAGAGGTACAGAAAAGGGTATTCAGCGTCTGGCTGCGGAGCGTGTGCGGGCTTGCAGGGCTGATTATTTTTGTCGTTTTATTCCTGTTCATGCTGGGGCAGAGACTGTCTTATCTGATTCAGATCATCCAGGGGGTGGAGCTGCTGAAGGAAAAGGAAATGGAGACCAGGATCCCGCTGGAAGGTGACGATGAATTGACGAGGCTGGCAGAAACGATCAATTTTGTGGCGGCATCCAGAAGAGAGCTGGATCAGAGAGAACGGCAGATGCAGGAGGAAAAGGAGGCATGGGTACGCTCTATGTCCCATGATATCCGAACACCGCTGACCTCAATGGTGTCTTATTCGGAGCTTTTGCTGGACAAGGAAAATCCGGAGCCGGAGGAGTTGAGAGACGCTGTACGGCTGATGCATGAGAAATCCCTGCAGATAAAGGAACTGACGGATCAGCTGATGGGGCAGGAAGGAATCCGTTGGGAAGATATAGAAGATATTGCCTTTCTATTTTCTCAGCTGGTGCAGGAGTGGGAAGAGATCCTGGAAGAACGTTTCACGATCAGGACAGATCTGAGCGGACTTGCAGCCTTGGAAGGCAGGATGGATATCTTTTCATTAAAAAGGATCTTTGACAATCTGATATCTAATATAGAAAAGTATGCGGACGAAGAGAAGGAAATATTTTTAAAAGTGGAAAATCAAAATCGATACGTGATCATTACCCAGGAAAACGGAATCCGAAGGGACGAGCGTCAGGAAGACAGCCATAGGATCGGTCTTGCAAATATACGTAAGCTTGCACAGATCTACAAAGGGGATATGGAGGCCGGGGAGATGAATGGGACCTTCCGTATCCGGATCAGACTGGAAATCTCTCCGGTTCTTCAGAATTCTTCAGAAATCTCTCCATAATTTCTTTATGAAAAATTGTTAAACTGCGTTTGTAAAGAAAAAGAGGAAAGAAAAGGAGAAATAATTATGGCGATTGGAATGATTGTAATTTTGTTTGTAGGACTGTGTGTGATCAGTATTTTAGGAACGCTTCTGCTCCTGCTGGTTAAAAGTGAGAAAGCGAAAAGAAAGATATTTTATGCAATGAGTGTCTGGGGAATGGCGGTTGCTGTGCTGAGCGCGACCAGTCTGCCGACCAACTATACGGCGCAGCAGATTGCGGCATGGGCTCTCGGGTTCTTAAGCGTTGCCGGAATAGTTGTACACGTAAAAGCAAAAGAAAAGATGCAGCTTAATATAGCGTATGCATTGGTTATAGTATCCTGCCTGGGAGGAGTTGTAAAAATGTTCCTTATTTAAAGCAGGCAGAATTTCAGAACAGGAAAGGGATAACGGATGAAAAAGATTGTTTTTTTGGGAGACAGTATTACAGATGCATTTCACAAGATGAATGTGGATGAGGAAAAGCTGGGAAATGGATATGTAAAAATCATCTCTGAGAAACTGAAAGAAAGAAAAAAACAGGTTTTTATCCGCAATGCCGGGCACGATGGGTTCACCGTGTCCGGCCTTCTGCGTTTGTTTGAGTATGACTGTATGCAGCATGATCCGGATCTGGTAAGTATCCAGATCGGGTGTAATGATGCGGCAGTGTTTATGAATACCGGGAAAACGCTTGAAGCACAGGAGTTTGCAGAGAATTACCGCAGGCTTCTCGGGCGGATAAAGGAAAGTACCAGAGCAGAGATTCTGTGTATGGGGCCATTTATCTTTCCTCATCCGCTGGAGTATGCAAACTGGATCCCGGTGATCAAAAGAATTGAAGAGATAGAGCATGAGGCAGCCCGGGATATGGCAGCCAGGTTTCTGCCGCTGCACGATATTTTGAACCGGACGGCGGAGAAAGAAGGGTATGATGCAGTGACGGCAGACGGAACGCATCTGACCAGATATGGAGCAGGGATCGTAGCGGATCTGTGGATCGGGGCAGCCATGGAGATGGGAATTTAAATGTTGGATTTTTGACTGAATGGATTGACTTCTCCCAGATACGGTGCTATGATAATGATATCAAAATGATATCACAACTCAGAGAGAGGAGAGTCACTATGAAGAAAGAAAATGTACAGGAAAAAGTGCTGCATCCGGCCAGTGGATATCTGATGCTTCTTTTCGGGTTAGTTATATTGATTGCAGGGATTGGAGGCATTATTGCGGGATCGGTTGTGGGAACTATGAACGAAAATGGAGTGCTGATCGGTGTAGGCGTCTGCGTGGGGACAATCCTGATTATCGCTGGGATTCTGTTTCTGTGCGGGCTGAAAGTACTGAATCCTAATGAAGCATATGTGCTGACATTATTTGGAAATTATTATGGAACGATCAAACAGGAAGGATTCTTCTGGACGAATCCTTTCTGCTCGGCGATCAATCCGACAGTAAAAGCATTGCCGGTTGTAACGGGAAAGGTGGAAGGTTCTGTCGGGACCATATCTGTGGGAGCCGGAAAGAAGGTTTCCATGCGGATGATGACACTGGACAATAAAAAACAGAAGGTAAATGATCTTATGGGGAACCCGGTAGAGATAGGAGCGGTTGTGATCTGGCGCGTGGTAGATCCTACCAAAGCTGTGATCAACGTGGAAAACTATAAGAATTACCTGTCTATTCAGTGTGATGCAATCATCCGGAATACGGCAAGGCAGTATCCTTATGATACGAATGAGAGCGGGGATGAGAAATCCTTGCGGGGAAGCAGCCAGGAGATTGCAGACATCATGTGTCAGGAGCTTCAGAAGAAAACAGAAGATGCGGGTATCAAGATTGAAGAGGTGCGGATCACCCATCTGGCTTATGCGCCTGAGATTGCATCCGCAATGCTGCAGAGGCAGCAGGCTGCCGCTATCATTGACGCCAGACAGAAGATCGTGGAAGGTGCTGTCGGCATGGTAGAGATGGCACTGACAAAGCTGAATGAAAACGAGATCGTTGAGCTTGATGAGGAGCGTAAAGCAGCCATGGTCAGCAACCTGCTGGTAGTCCTGTGCGGCAATAAAGAGGCTCAGCCTATTGTAAACAGCGGAACACTGTATTAACGAAGGCCTGGGAAAGGTAACGGCGGCAGACATAAGAGTCACCAGATCGGCTGCCGGAAAACTGGACGGAAAGGGGGCGTGCTTTTGGGAAAAGAGGATAAAGCGGCGGAAAAATCAAAAGCCAAGAAACAGGTCCCCCTGCGCCTGTCACAGAAGCTGTATGATGAGATCGCTCAGTGGGCGGAAGATGATTTCCGGTCAATGAACGGTCAGATCGAGTACCTTTTGACAGAGTGCGTGAAGCGCCGGAAGGGAAAAAAGGAATAAATAGGATCTTAAAACGAGATTTCCGTAGATGGTGCAGGAAAAGGACGTATTGCGAAAAGCGATACGTCCTTTTCCTGTGTGGTATATGGTCTTGATGACAGGAAGCAGAAATAAGGGAAAAAACCAGAGAAAATAGTTTGTACCACTTTTCTTCAGTTATTTTTCGTGTATACTGTTTAGAGGGAAATAAAGAAGAGGGGAATGTACTGCAAAAACAGAATTTCAGATAATTTGTGGGCGGGTAAAACAAATGAGGAAGATGAAGGAGAGGGTAAAATGTTAAAGATCATGCATAAAATTGACAGGAGAAAAGCAGCGGCAGTGCTTGTGATCCTTTTAGTGATGATTCTTTCGGTGACTGTTTTTTCAAAGGCGGCAAGCGACCCGGAGAATCATGCGGAAACAATCGAAGCGCTCGATGAAAAGAAAGAGGATGTCCTGAAACTGACGGCGACATCAGCGGCAGCGGCCACTGCGCTTGCGGCAATACCCGGCGACGCGACGACACCTGTGGCAAATAAAATGGCGGATCTGTCATCGTATTTTTTGATCATTCTGATGGTTGTTTTCCTGGAAAAGTATTTGGTCACGCTTACAGGATATGCAGCATTTACAATATTGATTCCGGCAGCATGTGCACTGTTGATAGTGGGGATATGTGTGAATCGGACGTTTCTTCAGGTGCTGGCTTTGAAAATAGCCGCATTTGGACTTGTGATATTCCTGATCATCCCAATCAGTATGAATGTTTCGGCGATGATAGAAGAAACCTATGATCTGAGTGTTGAGGAAACGATGGAAGAGGCGGAGGGAATCACGGAAGAAATAGATGAAAGTACGGATTCAGAGGGTAATATTGTAGAGAAAGCCTTATCCAAGATCAAGGATGGAGCAGAGGGGCTGCTGAAAAAAGGCGAAACTCTTCTGAACCATTTTATTGAAACGATTGCTGTAATGCTGGTTACCTCCTGCCTGATCCCGATCATTGTACTGGTGTTTATGTCCTGGTTTGTCAAAATGTTATTTGGATTGAAGATAAGCGCTCCAAAAGATATGCCGAAACGGATTGCCACGAAGTTCCCCGGATATAAAAAAGAAGTGAGCGGGAAACTTTCCTAAGTAAGTGAGCATGACTTCCTTTCCCCCTGCATAGATTGTAAAAACAAGATGTGCAGGGGGATTTTTCTTGAAGGATTATATTGAAGAGCGGGCGGTGGAGATCGCATACTATATCATCGAGCACAAGGCCACAGTGAGGCAGACGGCAAAGCAGTTTGGGGTGAGTAAATCGACGATACATAAGGATGTGACGGAGCGTTTGTGGCAGGTGAATCCGGCCCTGGCGGCAGAAGCCAGGAAGGTGCTTGATGTCAACAAATCCGAACGCCATATCCGGGGCGGCCTTGCTACAAGGGAGAAGTATCTGCATCAGCATGCATAAAAATTTGCTGTTGCATTATTGGAAAAATATGTTAATATAGTGCCTGTGAAAAGGAGAGGTTACTATGAACAAAAGATTAGTTGTCTTTCAGGGCCCAAATGACGTTGTGGAATTCGTAAGGAAGGTTACGAAATATCCATATGATATGGATATGAAGCACGGAAGGTATATCGTTGACGCGAAATCTTTGCTCGGCCTTATGAACCTTGGATTCCAGAAAAAGATTGAATTAAAAGTCTATGGCGACGATTGTGAGGAGCTTTGGAACGATATCAGAGAATTTGTAGCGGCATAAAAATGCAGCAGCAAAAGGACTATGCAGGAGTAAAGCAGATATGCTTTGCTCCTGTTTTTATATGCGCTTATCGGAAACTGCATTGACAAATATTCGTGAAAAGAGGATAATGGTTCGAGTCGGAAAGGAAGATGAGGGAACTTGAAAAGTTTGGTACAAAAGAAGGATAGAAGCCATTATCTGTTCAGTAACCGGGAGCTTACTGCTTTGATCATCCCGCTGATTATTGAACAGATGCTGGCTGTGCTGGTGGGGATGGCCGACAGTATCATGGTGGCGAGCGTCGGGGAAGCAGCAGTGTCTGGTGTTTCCCTGGTAGACAATATTATGGTGCTGCTGATCAATGTGTTTTCGGCGCTGGCCACAGGAGGCGCTGTCGTAGCGGGGCAGTATCTGGGACAGGGAAGAAAGGAAGGTGCCAGAAAGGCTGCAGATCAGCTGGTTTGGTTTATCACGATCTGCGCAGTGGCGATTACATTGCTCATTTATGTCTGCCGCTACTGGATCCTGCATGGTGTGTTCGGACAGATTGATGCTGAAGTGATGGGCCATGCCAATACCTATCTTTTGATCGTAACGGCATCGATTCCCTTTATAGCATTATATAACGGCGGCGCGGCCATTTTCCGGACGATGGGAAATTCCCGGATCTCCATGCGGGTATCTATTGTGATGAACATCATCAATGTGACGGGAAATGCGATCCTGATTTATGGAGTACACATGGGAACTGCCGGAGTGGCGATCCCGACGCTGGTTTCCAGAATCGTTGCGGCGGTTTTGATCATGGTGCTTCTCTGTGACAGCCGGAGAGAAATATCGGTGACCCCGTCGCTGAACTATCGCCCTGATTTTATGCTGATCAGGAAAATCCTGAGCGTTGGAATACCAAATGGACTGGAAAACAGTATGTTTCAGCTGGGGAAAATTATTGTGCTGAGCCTGGTTTCTACCTTTGGGACTTATGCAATCGCAGCCAATGCTGTTTCCAATACTCTGGCTTCATTCCAGGTCCTGCCGGGAATGGCCATTGCACTTGCGGTCACCACGGTGATTGCAAGGTGTGTCGGGGCGGGGGATTATGAACAGGTGAAATATTATACCAGAAAATTAATCCTGATCACCCACGGAGCGCTGGTAATTACAAATGTTGTCATTGTGGTGGCGCTTCCATTCATCTTAAAGGTTTACCATCTGTCGGATATCACAGCAGAGACAACTTCGCAGATCGTTATTTTTTATGCAGTCTGCAGCGTGCTGTTCTGGCCGTTATCATTTACCCTCCCGGCTACATTCCGGGCATCCGGTGATGCGAAAATGTGTATGATCATTTCGGTGGTGTCTATGTGGATATTCCGGGTCATTTTCAGCTATGTGCTGGGCGAATATCTGGGCATGGGCGTATTCGGAGTGTGGGTGGCTATGATCATCGACTGGCTGGTACGGGAGAGCTGTTTTGTGATAAGGTACCGCAGCGGGAAATGGAAACACCAGGCTATTTCTTAAGGGGAATTTTCGCAGGAACGTAGAAAAATGTCATTGTAAAAGTGGATTTCCTACTTTATAATAAATAGATACAATGATTTTCGAAAAAGAAAATGTAGTTGTTTTGACAGTGTATATAAGGAGGAACAAGGGTGAAAAGAGAGTTAGTCATTGTCCTGGATTTTGGCGGGCAGTATAACCAGCTGGTGGCAAGACGTGTCCGGGAATGTAATGTATATTGTGAGATTTATTCTTATCGGATTGATATTGAAAAGATCAAAGCCATGAATCCTAAGGGAATTATCCTGACCGGAGGACCAAACAGCTGTTATCTGGAGGATTCCCCCACATATTCCAGAGAATTATTTGAACTGGGAATCCCGGTACTTGGCCTGTGCTATGGGGCGCAGCTGATGATGCATGTGCTGGGGGGCAAGGTAGAACGTGCAGACGTGAGAGAGTACGGCAAGACGGAAGTCCTGATCGACAAGAAGACTTCCAAAGTATTCCAGGATGTATCTGAAAAGACTGTATGCTGGATGAGCCATTTCGATTACATTTCAGAGATCGCACCGGGATTTGAGATCACAGCGCACACAGCAGACTGCCCGACAGCAGCGGCAGAAAATGAAGAAAAGAAGCTGTATGCGATCCAATTCCATCCGGAAGTGCTTCACACACAGGAAGGAACGAAAATGCTCTTTAACTTTGTGCGGAATGTCTGCGGATGTGCAGGAGACTGGAAGATGGACTCCTTTGTAGAGAGTTCCATCGAGGCAATCCGTGAGAAGGTGGGAGACGGCAAGGTATTGTTGGCGTTATCCGGCGGCGTGGATTCATCTGTGGCAGCAGGACTTCTTTCCAGAGCTATCGGAAAGCAGCTGACCTGTGTATTTGTTGATCATGGCCTCCTCAGAAAAAATGAAGGGGACGAAGTAGAGGCAGTCTTCGGACCGGAAGGGGATTTTGACCTGAATTTTATCCGTGTCAATGCACAGGAAAGATATTATGGCAAGCTGGCCGGTGTGACAGAGCCGGAGCAGAAGCGTAAGATTATCGGCGAGGAGTTTATCCGCGTATTTGAGGAAGAGGCAAAGAAGATCGGCGCCGTAGACTTCCTGGCGCAGGGAACTATTTATCCGGATGTGGTAGAGAGCGGTCTGGGCGGAGAATCCGCTGTGATCAAATCTCATCATAACGTAGGCGGACTTCCGGATTACGTTGATTTTAAAGAAATCATCGAGCCGCTTCGTGATCTTTTCAAAGACGAAGTAAGAAAAGCAGGACTGGAACTGGGACTTCCGAAAGAACTGGTATTCCGTCAGCCGTTCCCGGGACCGGGACTCGGTATCCGTATCATCGGAGAGGTGACGGCAGAGAAGGTAAAGATCGTGCAGGATGCTGACGCTATTTACCGGGAAGAGATCGCAAATGCCGGACTGGACCAGGAAATCAATCAGTATTTTGCGGCACTGACTAATATGCGTTCTGTTGGCGTCATGGGAGACGAAAGGACTTATGACTATGCAGTGGCGCTGCGTGCGGTGAAGACGATTGATTTCATGACAGCCGAGGCGGCGGAGATCCCGTATGAGGTGCTGCAGAAGGTGATGAGCAGGATCATTAATGAGGTCAAGGGGGTTAACCGGGTATTTTACGATTTGACCAGTAAACCGCCGGGGACGATAGAGTTCGAGTGATGAAATTGGATTTAGAAAGCTAGTGTTTATGCGGGTTGCAAGCAAATTTGTTTAGGCGCTGGCAACGATTTGGCAACATTTTCAACATCACGCACTAAATAATTACATCAATGGCATAAGAAAAACCTTGCTGATTTTCAGATATGGAAACTGAATATCGGCAAGGTCTTTTTTATGCTTATTTCTGCTTTTTCTTTTTAGATGTTTTCTTTTCTTCTTTCTCGATTTTCTGAAATTCTTCCATGAGCATATCACTGACCGCCTGTGAGGGGACTTTCGCCCAATGCTTTGAGGTGTCCAGTTCCGGGTACTTGTACCGCCACTGGTCGTATTCCTCTTTGGTAATCTCGCCCTGTTCCAGTTTGGCGGCTTGCTCCTGCCATGCGTGGAACATATCGAACATGGACGTATAAGTGGAATAGTCGGACTTGTCAAGGCGCAGGCAGATTTCCCCGTCAATCTCCCCGATTTTCAGCCCGTACATATCTTCCAACGCAAAGAGCGTGTGCATAAGCCCGGTATAGGTATCAATATCCGGCACGGTGAGGGCGTGGGTGCTTACATCAAAGATATTCGCCATTTCTTTTACAAGGTCGTGCTTCGGTGTCCTTGCTTCGGTTTCATACTGTGCCATACGGACATCAGAGGTCTTTCCGAGAAATCCGAGGATTTCGCCTAACTGTTTCTGTGTCATGCCTTTTCGGTTGCGGAAAAAGCGGATACGTTTGCCGATTGCCATAATAAAACCTCCGTTATTGTGAAGTGAGGTAAAGTCATGCCAGCTTGATTACGCTCCGCTTCATCTCGCTGTGGCGGTGCGCCATATACGCCTGTCAGAAAGCAGTTCAGCGTGTGCAAGCACCCGCCGTCCTGTTTTCTTCCAGTCGTGCATGACTTTACTTAAACAAATCTGTTGAAGTTAGTATAACATGGTGCAATAGGAATAGCAAGAATAACTTAAATAAAAAAAGTTAAGATTTTCTTGAAAACCACTTGACTTAACGGAATTTATTTAGTATTCTATATGCAACACTTAAACAAAAACAGTTAAACATTGAAAGGAGGGGATATCTGAATGACAGAAAAATCTTTTATGACAGTGGAGGAAGTGGCAGCGGAACTGCGTGTGTCAAAGTCAAAAGCCTATCAGATTGTAAGGGAACTCAACGCAGAAATGCAGAAACAGGGCTATCTGACGGTGGCAGGACGTGTGAACGCTACATTTTTTCATAAAAAAGTATGTTACAGCGAATAGAAGGGAGTTGATTTAGATGGCTGTATACAAGGACAACGCTACGGGGACGTGGCGGGTAATCTACCGCTTTACCAACTGGAAAGGAGAGAGGAAACAGACACAAAAGAGGGGCTTTGCAACCAAAAGGGAAGCGCAGGCGTGGGAACATGAAGCAATGCTCAAACAGGGTGCAAAGCTGGATATGACTTTCGGCAGTTTCTTTGAAGTGTACGAAGCCGACAAGAAGCAGCGTGTCAAGGAAAGCACTTGGGAGTCCAAAAGCCATGTGATACGGACAAAGATTTTACCATACTTTGAAAACCGCAAAATCGCAGAGATTGAAGCAAAGGACGTGATAGCGTGGCAGAATGAGTTAATGGCTTACCGGGACGAGAAAGGCAAGCCCTATTCCGCAGATTATTTGAGGACGATACACGCACAACTGACGGCGATATTCAACCATGCGGTAAACTTTTATAACCTGCCCTACAATCCGGCAAGACGGGCAGGGACGATTGGGAGCGAAGCCGTTAAGGAAATGGACTTTTGGACGAAAGAAGAATACTTGAAATTCTCCGAAGCCATGATGGATAAGCCCCGTTCCTATTATGCGTTTGAAATGCTTTACTGGTGCGGTATGCGTTCCGGCGAACTGCTTGCGCTCACGCCTGCTGATATTGATTTTGAGAAGCAGACAGTCACAATCAGCAAGACTTTCCACCGTTCCAAAGGGCGTGACATTATCACAAGCCCAAAGACGAAAAAAAGCAACCGCACAATCAAAATGCCGCCGTTTCTGTGTGAGGAAATGCAGGAGTACATCAAAATGCTTTATGACATCAAGCCGGACGAACGTTTATTTACGGTCACAAAATCCTACCTCAATCACGAAATGGAGCGAGGGGCGAAGCAGGCGGGCGTTAAGAAAATCCGTGTCCACGATATTCGCCATAGTGCGGTTTCGCTGTTAATCAACATGGGATTTTCGGTACTGGCGATTGGGGAGCGCATGGGGCATGAAGCAGAGAAAATCACTTACCGTTACGCCCACCTGTTCCCTACGGTGCAGACGGAAATGGCGGAGAAATTGGAAATGGAGAGAATGACAAAGGAGGACTAAGAACATGGAAAAATCACTTGATTACAAGGGAAGATGGCGCAATCATACGGTGGCGTTCCGGGTATCTGATGAAGAAGCAAAGCTACTGAATGATTTGGTGGCTTTGTCGGGACTGACAAAGCAGGATTATATTACAAGGCGGCTCTTATGCCGGGACGTTGTGGTGCAGGGCAATCCGAGGGTGTATAAGGCACTGAAAAATCAAATGTCGGCAATTTATGAGGAATTGAAGCACATGGAAAGCGTAAGCCCGGACAATGACGAACTGCTCTACACATTACAGGTAATCGCAATCACGTTAGACGGTCTGAAAGGGGAAGATGAATGACAGAAAAAAGAAAAACGACTGCTCCCGTATCATCTGTTGGCGCAGATGGGGAACAGCCGAACAATAAAAACCACAAAAAAATTATAGCAAATGAAAACGTAAAAAACAATCTGCAAGCCACAAATTGCCCGAAGAAATCCGGGCAGGGCGGCGGGCTTCAAACGGTTTCCATGACAGAACTGTATGATACGGTTTACCCGCCGAGAACGCCTGTTGTGGACGGCTTCCTGTATGGCGGCACTTATCTCTTTGTAGGTGCGCCGAAAGTGGGGAAATCGTTCTTTATGGGGCAGCTTGCCTATCATGTGGCAATGGGGCTTCCGCTGTGGAATTATCCCGTCCGAAAAGGGACGGTATTATACCTTGCACTGGAAGATGATTATGCAAGGCTTCAGCGGCGGCTGTCCGTCATGTTTGGCGTGGAGTGTGCGGACAATTTATATTTCGCAACGCAGGCAAAGACACTGAACGAGGGACTGGACGGAGAATTAGAGGGCTTTATAAAGGAGCATAAGGACGCAAGGCTGATTATCATTGACACGCTCCAAAAAGTGCGTGAGGTCGGCGGGGACAGGTACAGTTATTCCAGTGACTATGAGATTGTGACAAAGCTGAAATCATTCAGCGATAAATATGGGGTCTGCTTGTTGGTGGTTCATCATACCCGCAAGTTGGAGTCCGAGGACAGTTTTGATATGATTTCCGGCACAAACGGACTTCTCGGTGCGGCAGACGGGGCGTTTATCATGCACAAGAAAAAGCGTACGGACAATACGGCGGTCATGGACATTGTGGGTCGTGACCAGCCCGATCAAGAATTAACAATCGAATTTGACCGGGAACAATGTATTTGGAAATTTCAGAAAGCGGAAACGGAATTGTGGAAACAGCCGCCCAATCCATTACTTGAAGCAATCAACGAATTTCTGACAGAGGAGATGCAGGAGTGGGAGGGGACTGCAACGGAACTTCTGAAACAGTTGCCGGATATGCAGTTGTCGGCGAATGTGCTTTCTCGGAAATTAAATGTAGTCAACAGCCAGTTGCTTAATGAGTATGGCATTTTCTACGACAATAAGCGGGGGCATGAGAGAAAAATCATTCTGAAACGGCTAGAGCAAAAAGAGTAAGGTGCGACGATATGCGTCGGTTGCGACGGTATTTTTGATAGCGGGGCGGTATAGAAAATATCGACGCTATCGACGCAAACCGACGCATGGGGGAGCAGTAAAGCGGCGGGTAGCCGTCCACCGTCCGCAGGACGGAAAGCCCCCGGCAGGGCGCAAAGGCACTTTTGATAGAGCGTAGCCTGTCGAAAGTGCTTTTGCGTTACTTTCGGGAAAGTAACAAAGCCGAAGCGAAGAAACTTCGCTTTGCGCCTTAGTCGGCGCAGTAAAATCAGTATATAGAATGTGGAGGATATGCCTATTGGAAAGAACGATTAGCGGTATGATGGGGAAAGGTTCAGTCAATCACAATACAAGAGCCTTTACAGCTAAAAATGTAGATAAGGAACGTAGTCGGGATAACGTGGAATTTTGCCACTCGGATATAAAAGAAGTTTACCACAATCTTTTTGATGATGCACTGGAACGCTACAACGCAAAGCAGAAACGGAGTGACCGAAAGATTGACGATTACTATGAGAAGATACGCCGGGGAAAGCAGGAGAAATTATTTTATGAGGTAATCTTCCAAATCGGCAACAAGGACGATATGAACGTACAGAGCAATGAGGGACAGTTGGCGAAAGAAATTTTATGTGAGTTTATGGAGCAGTTTCAGAAAAGAAATCCGAACTTATATGTTTTTTCAAGTCACTTGCATATGGACGAACAGACACCGCATATTCACATTGATTTTGTTCCTTTTATCCGTAACAGTAAGCGTGGACTTGATACGAGAGTTTCCCTCAAAGGCGCACTGTCAGAGCAGGGCTTTAAAGGCGGCACAAGGGGAATGACGGAATGGAATGAATGGATTGAAGCGGAGAAGCAGGAACTTTCAAAAGTCATGGGACATTATGGCGTACAATGGAAGCAGTTAGGCACACATAACAAGCATTTGTCTGTACTCGACTTTGAGAAGCAGGAACGGCAGAAAGAAGTTGCGGAACTGGAACAGACGATTTCCGGCAGTAAAGAGGAATTATCTAATATTCTTCATCAGCAGATAGCGGCAGGACAGGAAACGGAGCAGATACGGAAAGAGGGTGAAGCAATCCGACAGGAAGTATCTGAACTTACCGCAACAAATCATCTGTTGAAAGAGCAGACGGAAACGCTGACTGAGGATAAAGAAAAGCTGTTATCCGAAAATGAAAAATTGGAGAAACAGCAGAAAAAGTTACAGCAGGAACTTAACAAAATGGTACAGTCAAAAGAAGTCATGGAGAGAAATATACACGCCTATGACGAAGATGTGAAATGGCAGTTGGCAGAGCCGGGGGCATTTATGAGCGCAAAAGCATACAGGGATAAAAAGGCTTTACCGCTTGTGGAGAAATTGAAAGAAGTGGTAAAAAATCTGACTATCAAGTGCGTACAGCTTACGGAGCAGGGCAGGAAGTTGACCGCCAAAGTGGACGGGCAACAAAAGCAGATTAGTCGCTTGACGAATAAGGTCATGGAGCAGAGCGACACCATAGACCGATTGCAGGAAAAAGCGGTTGATTTTGGGCGTTTGGAGCGTCATTTCGGCAGGGAACAGGTGCAGTTGATAGTAGAGCGGGCAAAGGCATTAGAACAGGCAGAAATGGCAAAGAAACGCCCGAAACATGCCTTTGAAATGAGCCGATAGGAAAGTGAGGATTGATAGGATATGACCGATATGGAAAAGAAAGTTATGATACGGCTGTGTGCTAAAATCGTAGCAGATACAGACCTTTACGAAACGGACAAGGAGGTGCAAAATCTGATAGACTGGGTATGTTTGTCGGAGCAGATAAAGGAAAACAATAATACAATCCGTAATCTGACCGGGGAATATAAAAAGATAGAGCCGGATTGTCGGGAGGGAGTGCGGGCGCAGTTGGAACGCATGAAAGAACTGTGCAAAGAGCGCAATAATCTGTATGAGAAGCAGAATGACTTGAAAGGGCAGAAGTGGAAGATTGAGAAATCCTTGGAACGATAAGAAATGTGGGGCGTGGCGGTTGCTATGCCCTATATTTTTGTGGAAAATAAAAGAAACAGGTGATATAATCAAAATGTTAAATGATAAATTGCAGAAAGGGAGAATTAAAAGAATGTTAGACCGGAATTGTTGGAGGCTATTATGAAACTTACTAACAAACAACCATTATTCATTGTCACCGGGGCTTCCTGTGTTGGAAAATCAACGCTTTGTAATGAAATGTTGATTAACGAAAAAGAGTATATTGTAATGGAAAGTGACTTATTGTGGAATGACATCTACAATACACCAGAGGATGATTATTTCGAGTATAATCGTTTATGGTTAAGGGTATGCGGCAATATCGCACAAGCTGGAAAACCTGTTGTGCTATGTGGCTGCAGAGTGCCCAAACAACTTGAAAATTTACCGGAAAGAGAATTGTTTACCCATACTTATTATCTTGCCGTTGTCTGTGATGATGTTGTTTTGGTTGAAAGAATGCGTAAAGGACGCGGGGTAAGTGATGATGAGTGGATTAGAAACTCTATGGATTTTAATAAATGGCTGAAGCAACAGGCAAGCGAAAATGCTCCATATCCTATAACATTACTGGATACTTCTGACATTTCGCCTATACAGGCAGCCTTAAGGGTTAATAATTGGGTTATGGAAAAAATCCTATGATTGATTTATGGAGAATGGGGGAAAGAAAAATGCAGGAAGCAAAAGTATTCACTAAAAACAACATATTTCAAAAATTCGAGGTGCTGAAAACAAATCGAAATAAACGTTACAGATACCATGAATTTTTTGTTGAAGGTGTCCGCAGCCTTAACGAGGCAGTGAGGAATAACTGGAAAATCAAATCATTTGTTTATGATAAAAACAATCTTTCCGATTGGGCGAAGGATATGATAAATAAGGTAAATACAGACATGAATTATTGTCTGACGCCGGAGCTTATGAAAGAATTGAGTGGAAAAGAGGACACTTCAGAGTTGATGGCGGTAATCGAAATGCGGGAGGATGAACTTGAGCAGGTCACGCTTTCCGAGAAGCCTTTTATTGTCTTATTTGACCGCCCTTCAAACAGGGGAAATCTTGGCACTATGATACGATCTTGTGATGCGCTTGGGGTGGACATGCTCATCATCACGGGTCATGCGGTAGATTTATATGATACGGACGTGGTGGTCTCGGCCATGGGGTCGTTTTTTAAACTGCCTGTTATCAGAATTTCCGATAACAAGGCATTATTTGAATATATTGATAAATTGAAAAAAAGATATACTGATTTTACTACAATAGGAACTACGGCTCATAATGAAGATCCTGTTTACTCCATAAATCTGACTTCTCCGCTTATGTTGATGATGGGAAATGAAACCATGGGATTAAACAAAACGCTAAAGGAGTATTGTGATTTGCTCTGTACGATACCGATGTCCGAGAACTCATACGCCACATCATTTAATGTAAGCTGCGCCGCTTCGATACTGATGTATGAAATAACAAGGCAGAGAGGAATAAAAATCAAAGGGACTCTTTAGAAGCTATCATGTTACATCTGCTCCATAGCTCGTCTTTATAAGCAAATGCGTTCTTGATTAATTAGTGGCAGAATGCGTTATTAAGACTTTATAATTAAAATGGCGGGGAGTGACAAGTTGACTGTTTATGATATATACATACATGGTGCTAGCACCATGTAATAAGGTGATTAAGGAAAAATTTTGCTTTTGGTGCGTGTGCAAAATTTCAAAAAATGGATTGCTAATTTGTAGGGATTTGCTATAATAAATGCGTGGCAACATTTTGGCAACAGAAAATCAGCAAGCCATAATAAATGATGTAATTGATGTAAAAATGGGCGTGTATTTGCATAAAACTTAAACAAATATAGTTAAAAACAACAAAGAACACGCCGAGTTCGAATAGACACCACATCGCTGGGAAGCCTTATTTTACAGGCTTTCCAGAGATTTTTCTCTTTTGTTGGCTACAAATTGGCTACACCTGCCATTTGACTACCATTCGGAACTGTCGTTCCGTTCATCACATTTTCAAGCTGAGCAGCTACTTCTGCCTGCTTATTCGGATACAGATGACTGTAAGTATTTAAGGTCGTCTGTATTTTTTCATGTCCGAGCCGGTCTGCGATCAGAAGAGGCTGGCATCCCATTTCGATCAGAAGACTCGCATGGGAGTGGCGGAGATCGTGTACCCGGATTTTTTTAACTCCTGACTTCTTACATCCACGGAGCATTTCATGGTTCAGAAAACTTTTGGTGTAAGGAAACAGTCTGTCATCCGGCTGGATATCATAGCACTTATTCATATACTCTTTCAGACAGTTAGCAAGGGTTTGTGGAATGGTAACAACCCGATTGCTTTTTGGCGTCTTTGGCGGCCAGATCACATCCCTGCCGTTGATACGCTGAAAGGTCTTATTAATCGTGATTGTATGGCCTACCAGATCCACATCTGCAGGTGTTAATGCACATAACTCTCCTACACGCATTCCGGTATAATATAGAGTCATAAATGCGGTATAGGAGGCTGGTTTATCCTGTACTGCCACTATAAACTGCTCAAATTCTGCTTTTGTCCAGAAGTTCATTTCTTCCGCATGACTTTTTCCCATACTTCCGGCTTTGGTACATGGATTCTCATGCAGATCATAATATTTCACTGCATAATTGAACATAGCCGTCAGCTGGTTGTTGATCGCTTTTAAATAAGTCTGAGAATAAGGTTTTCCATTTTCATCCCGATAGGCAGTTAAGCTGTTCTGCCATTTGCGGATATCTTTCGGCGTAATCTCGTTGATAGGGATCTTTCCGAATACCGGAAGAATCTTTTTGTCCACCATATAATGCTTACTGATGATGGTAGACTCTTTCAGCCGGTGGCTCATATCTTCAAAATACAGTTCTACGAAATCCTGAAACAGCATTCCCATATCGGCTGTTGCTTTATTCAGAAAATCCCGTTCCCATTCTAAAGCTTCTTTTTTGGTTGCAAACCCACGTTTCTTTTTATGGATGACTTTTCCGGTGTAATCCTTGACACGGATCTGGGACATCCATTTTCCTGAAGTATCCTTTGTTACTGACAAATCTGATCATTCCTTTCTTAGAGTTATGAAAACCCTATGTTGGGAGATTATTCGCCAGAAAGCAGAGCAGCTCTTCCTTTTATACGCTCGTCCTCATCAAGTTCTTCTAATTCAGACATTTCTACACCCTGTGAAGCATAATAAGCCAGTGTCTTATCTTTCCACGCCTCATAGGCAGATTTTGACATGCCGTATTCTTTGAAAGATTCTCGATTGTTTTCCCATTCTTCCAGGAAAAGACATATATCCGCATTCAGATCAGCTGCTTTATCTTTTCCGTCAAAGGTAATGGAGCACTGCCAGCCGTCATGATGAGGCGGTCTTTTTGTCTCAATAGAAAAATGAAGTCCTGTTATTTTTTCAATCTGAAACAGGCATTCCATTACATCTGAAAGGCTGTCAAATTTAAAATCGCCGGTCTGATGCCCCAGAAGATAGGTGGAAGTAGTATCCAGCACTTTGGCAAGTTCATTGACCATAGCAATAGATACATCAATTTCTCCGCTTTCGTATTTCTGAATGGTGCGAAGTGACTTTCCTAAAAGATCTGCTAACTCTTTCTGGTTATAACCTCGTTTTTTTCGGAGAGTTTTAATACGTTCTCCAATCGTTGAAATTTCCATATCGTTCATTATTTATTCACCTCATGGATAATATAACATGAAATAATACGAATTGCAAGTGCGTATTATTTAAAATATAAGTTGACAAATATGAATATTAGCCGTATGATATAAATACGAATTAAAAGTGCATATAAAAGACGTGTATAGTGATTTGATATGAATGTTAGGCGTATCTTTATTGCACAGAACAATAGATATCAATCAAAGGAGGGAACAAGATGCAGATTAAGGTTTCTTATATTACTGCAAACGAGATTATGGAGATTCTCGGAATTGGCAGAAGTAAGGCATATGACATTGTAAGGGAAATGAATCAGGAACTGGAAAATGCCGGATATAACGTAATCAAGGGAAAAGTTCCAGTCAGATATTTTCAGAAAAAATATTATGGATGTGAGATGAAGGTAGAATGAGTATTTTTCAAAGTGTTAAGGTATCTGTGACTGCCAGGCAGGCTGCTGAGCAGTATGGGGTGAAAGTAAACAGAAATGGAATGGTGTGCTGTCCTTTTCATAAGGACAGGCATCCCAGCATGAAAGTGGAAAAAGGATTCTACTGTTTTGCTTGCGGTGCAAAGGGAGATGTAATCACGTTTACGGGCAAATTATTTGGAATGTCTCCTTATGAGGCGACAAAAAAGCTGATCACTGATTTTAATCTTCCAATCCCATTGAAGGAACAAAAGTCTGTTCAGAACAAATCCCGGGACAGAGAAGGTAAAAAGGTACAAAGTCGGTATCATTTTTCGGTAAAAAGCAAGGTTAAAACCTGGAAAAATCATGCCGTAAAGGTTTTGACGGACTATCTTTCGTGGATTCGGTTCTGGAAACAGTTTTACGGATCCGAGCCGGAGCCTTTTGAGCAGGAATGCTTTGTGGAGGCACTGGATAATGAGAGGAAGATCAATGATTATCTGGATATCCTTTTGACCGGTGACGGAGAGGAAATAGCGGAATTTTTCATTTATAAACGGAAGGAGGTGGAGAAGATTGAGCAGCGAATGGAAGAATATCAGCGAGGAGTCCTGGAAGAAATTAGAGAATATTGTAGAGCAGGAAATGCTGACACCGGAAGAAATCCGGGACAATCTGGAAGTAACGGAGAAAGGCCGGATCCGGCAGTCTATCCAGAATTGCAAATACGTGTTGGAACATGATCCATGTCTGAGGGGAGCTGTCTGCAGGAATGAGATGACCTGTCAGATTGATATTAAGAAAAAAGTGCCCTGGAAGAGGCGGGGCGTACAGATGACGGATACGGATATGAACAACCTGTCTCTCTATCTGGAAAAAAATTACGGATTAACCAGTGATCGGGTGATCGCAAAAGCGATAGATATTGTAGCCAACGATAACAGTTTCCATCCGATCATTGATCTGCTGGAAAGTCTGAAGTGGGACGGCAGACCCCGTATTGCAGGGATGCTGACTCATTTCTTCGGGGCGGAAAATCCAGAATATTCAGGAGAGGTTATGAAGATGCACATGCTGGCAGCCATAAGCCGCCTGTATGAACCCGGAAAGAAGTACGATATCATGCTCTGTCTAGTTGGCGGTCAGGGGACAGGAAAATCTACTTTTTTCAAATATCTGGCAATTCAGGATGAATGGTTCACGGATGATGTGAAACGGCTGGATGACAAGAAAGTTTACGAATATCTGCAGGGGCATTGGATTGTGGAAATGTCGGAAATGAACGCAGTAGCGAATGCCAAAAGCATTGAGGAGACTAAATCTTTCCTGAGCAGACAGAAGGACACTTATAGGATTCCCTACGAAAGAAGAGCGGAAGACAGATACCGTCAATGCGTGTTTTGCGGTACTTCAAACGATCTTGCTTTCCTACCCTTTGACCGGACGGGCAATCGACGGTTTGGACCGGTAAAGGTCTGTCCGGAGAAAGCAGAGACTACGATATATCGAGATGAAAAAGGCTCCAGAGAATATATCATACAGGCGTGGGCAGAGGCAATGGAAATTTACCGAAGCGGGGAATTTCTCCTGACCTTCTCTCCGGATATGGAAGACTATGTGAAATCTCTGCAGAAGGACTTTATGCCGGAAGATACACAGACCGGGATGATCCAGGCTTTCCTGGACAATTACGAAGAGGATTATGTCTGCTCTACTATCATCTATCAGGAAGTGTTTCATCAGGAAGGCATTGTCCCTAAATGGCAGTCCAAAGAGATCGGGGATCTGATGGACAATGAGATTATCGGATGGGAAAAACACGGGACTCATCGGTTCCCGGGAGGAATTGGGATCCAGCGATCATGGAAACGAATTCGATCTCAAAAGGACAAGGACGGATTTGTAAAAATCAGTGATGATACAGAACTGCCCTTTGAATAAAAGATAACTTTTAAAATGTTTTGAGTCTTGTTTACAGGACTTTGTTTACAAAAAATGTAAACAAGAAAATGTAAACAGGAAGAAAAAAACTTTGAAAGTTAAAAACAAAAGAATGAAATAAGGCCCGGATACGGGCAGAAAGAAAAAGGCGGATACGCCAGAAATTGAGCCCTCGGCGATTGAGAGCGAAATACACCCATCGCACAAACTTCGTTTATGCTCTGTGTATTTCGCTCTGCGAGGCTGATGCCGGTCACGGCAATAAGTTCGTAAACAGGTACCTATGCACCTACTCACAGGAAAGAATGCAGCTATTAAAAAGAAGGGGGAAATGCCTATCGCAAGAAATTCATTTATACAGATGTCAAAGCTTACAAATGTCAAGGGAAGAATTACATACATCAGCAGTAGAGCAAAACAGGAAAATCTGTATGCTGTTTATGAAACGACCGAACGACAGTTTTGGAGAGAGCTTGCAAAGTACAATCAAGAAGAATTCAGAAAAAGCGGAACAGAGGGAAAATGCATTGAAGCGAGAGAACTGACTATAGCACTTCCTGAAAGTTTTGTAGAGTATGATCCGTATCATCTTCTGAAATTATTTACAGAACATTTCAAGAAGAATTACGAGGTGGAATGTATTTCTGCATTGCATCATAATAAGAGAAAAACGAACTATCACATTCACCTGATTTTTTCAGAATGTCAATTATTAAAAGAGCCGATTATAAAGATTGCGTCCAGAAATATGTTTTATGATGAAACGGGAAAACATGTTAGAACGAAAAAAGAGATTCTCGGTGAGTCTGGGGAAATAAGAACCGGTTGTCATATAATTAAAAAGGGTGAAGTATATGAAAAAAAGATCTTTACCAAAAAGGATGAAAGGTTTAAAAGCGAAAGATTTTTGGATGAAGTAAAGCATTCTTTTACAGATCTTATGAATGTATATGTTGGTAATGATGAAGAAAAGTTAAATGTTTTTCAGCATGGCAGTGTTTATCTTCCTACGAAAAAAATCGGTAAGAACAACCCTAAGGAAGCAGAAATCCGGGCAGATAATGCAATCAGGCAGGAATGGAACCGGGCGGTCGATGTGGCTCTGGTGGAAGGAGTACCGGAAGAAAAGATTTTAAAAATCAAAAAAGAAGAGATTTCAACTAAAATAGCACAGTCTATATCTCGTCAGGGATTCCAACCAAGAGCGTTTCGAGAGATACTGCTGGCAGCACTACAGATCTTGCGGGAATATATAAGAAAACTAAGGATTCCATCAAAACCGAAGTTGGGAATTGACATGAAAGAATTTTATGAAATGGAAAACTTGAAAAGCAAGTTGGATCAAAAGCTAAGAGGAATACGCCAGGCAGAACAAGTAGAACTTCCAAGATTAGAAAAGGATCTGAAAGATATTACCGGATTTTTCAAAGGAAAAGAGAAAAAAGAAGCGCAGAACAAAATTGATCAATGTAAAGAGAGAATAAGAAAACAGAAGGATGAACTCCATATTCTTGTTAAAAAGAGCGGTTATCCAAATGTTCAGAAATTTATGGATGGATACCGTACAGCGTATAAGATCGTGGAGCAATATAAGAAAGAACTGGAGGCCTGGAAACAGAAGACCGGACAAAATGATATTCAGCCTGACAAGAAAAAGAGTGTTCTGGAGCGATTAAAAGAAAATGAAAAACGTGTGAAAGAAAGAGAACGACCAAAATCCTTAAACAAACAGAAAAAACATGATTGGTTGGATCGGTAATAAAAAGTATTTATGCAGATAATAATCCCAGGCGACAGAAGAAAACTTGTTGTCTGGGATTATTTGTCGTGTGTCAGTCCGTTGAAAATAGTGTTGAAATCTGTATGGAAAATTTCCGCAAGTGCAATCAGTTCGCTGATACGGATATTGTAAGTTCCGGCCTCAATCTGGGAATAAACACTTCTGGATGTAGGAAGATTACGCAGCTGCAACTGTGCTACGACTTGCTCCTGAGTAAGATTGGCGGTATTTCTTAGTTTGCGAAGATTATCTCCGATGGAAATATCATTAATTTGCTTTAGTTTTTGAGCCATAAAGATTTCACCTCTTTCCATTTACACGAATTCCTTGCCATTGATTTTAGTATAAAATTTTCATATAATTGCAATGTATAGATTGCAAACAAAGAGGATGTAATATAATGGAAAAGAAGAGAAAGATAAGAAGAAAATGGAAGATGGTTGTAGCTATAGTGCTTGTACTTGCAGTAATGATAGGAATCGGTCTGGAGGGGGAAGAAAGGAGAGTTGAAGGAGAACCAGATGTAATCAGTAGTATGATTGTGAACAATGAACAGTATCTGACCGTTGTGGCGAATCGTAATGAAATAGAAAATGAAGAAGAGTTTAAGAAACTGCTGATTAGAATGTATGAAGAGAATTCTTTTCATTCTGTTAAGTTTTCAAGGGATTTGATTGTTCCAGAAAAGGTTTATATGAAGGTATATCGGTGGAGGGGGGATGTTAAAAAAGAGGAACCACCATTACGAATAATATATTGTCCATGTGAAGGTTTAAATGTATGGGAAGATTGAATTTCACTGTACTTTTAATATATAATATAAATGGCAAATAAAGGAGAAAAAGTAATCTCGTTTGTTAGAAAGGAAAATGAGGGATGATTTTAGTTTTAGTAATAATTATATTAATTGTAGCGGTTAGTATTATTTTAGAGCAGAAATATAAGCAATTGGAAACGGAAGTATTAAAAGAATTAGGATTTCCAAATTGGAATATTATTTCTTATTTTGATGAGTATGTAACCGTAAAAAGTCGTCAGACATTAGAAAAGTATGATGATATAAAGTTTTTTAAGGAAAACAGAGAAAAACTTGTGAGAGCAGAAAATATCATCAAAAGAAAAAATAATGTGGCAACAACTTTAAAGCGATTTCTTGAGAATAATGAATATAAATCTCGTTTACAGTATAATCGTCTTACAAAACAAATAGATGTAGTTTTGAAAAATGCGGGGGCTTATAGGATTAATGTTAATTACATATCTTCGGCTGGAAACAATTTGGGAAGGAAAGAAATCGCTATAAATCAATATGGCATAGACAGATTTAAGAAAGATCCATCCTTGCTTATGAGCAAGGGAGAATATAATAAGTACTTAAAAGAGCAGCAAAAAGAAGCTTTAAACCAGAAACATCACGAATACTACGAAAATGTAAATAATATCATAGATTATGCGAATGAGAATAGAGATTCTTTGATTATTAAAGGAAGTCAAGAACAGTTAGATAGTTTGATTGCACAGTTGTTCGATAGAACAGTTAACAGTATCAAGAAAATTAAAACTATTGATAGTGAAGAGTGGAATATCATTGGCGATTTCATGGCCCATCTTAAGAGCGAAATAGAAAAAATAGTAGGGATGAATCAGAAAATACTTGAGTATTACGAATCTCCTAGTTTTTTTAAGATTAAAGAAACTTGTGAAGTATTGATGAGTACACAGCGAGAATTTAATGAATATATCACTGAGAAAGCACAGTCCATCTCTAAACTTTTTGGTACTAGAGTGGTTCGTAATGAAACCATCAATAACGATGAATACAATTATATTCGCCCGTATAAAAAGACAATCACGCCATTTACCGCAGAGGTTTCTGCAACAGTATTTTCAAGTGCAGAGAATAATCCTTTGGAATATGTGGTAAAGTACTTCTATCCCAATAAAAAGTTATATCCTGAGCAAATCCAGAAGTTGCATCGGCTTGTAGAAGAACTTGAAACATTAAGAGATGCAAAGCAAATTATTGAAAACTATAAAGTAGAGTATCAACAGTACCTTGGTGATGTTCCAGATTATATTATGGAGAATGATGAATCCGGGTTCTATTCAAGGCTTGGATTTGCTAATGTTGATGAGAGCGTACTGACTGTAGAATATAAGTTTGCCTACACTTCTGGAGGTGGAATGGCACAAAGGTCATTTACAGTTCCAATGACAGAAGAAAATATTGTAGAACTTATAAAGGTGTTGGAAAGCAAACTTACTGCAAAAGCCTTTGCTAAAGAGCAGCGAGCTTTGATGACCAAGAAGCTACGAGAATATATCAAAAAACGTGATAACTTTACTTGTTGTAACTGTGGTAATTCTACTTATAAGGAACCGAATCTTCTGCTTGAGATAGACCATATCATTCCAGTAGCAAAAGGAGGATATACGGAGGAGGATAATCTCCAGACGTTGTGCTGGAAATGTAATAGGGCAAAGAGCGATAAAATTTTAAGCTGATAATGAATAGGTGATGGAGAAAAGTATTTATGTGTTAATTGTGTAAGGAGGAATGGTAGTTTTTTGATACGAGTGAAATTGTAAATTAGAATGGCAAATAAGAATTATGATTGTATGAGTAGAGGAGAAAAGTATGTACAAATATTATTTAGGAGCTTTTGGAAATAGAAGCTTTCTTAGACCCCAGTTTGAAATTTTAGAAAATAATGGTTTGAGAATTATTGGTGATGATAGGTGGGAAGAATTTCCAAATGGTGGAACAGTATCTCTTTCTTTTTTATCTGATAAAGATATTGATAGTATAAAAAATAGAATTGTTAAATTCAAAATTGATTTAAATAAAGATTTCCATCCTGGATACGCCAGTTTTAACGACAATAGCAATAAATATCAGATAAGTCTGACAAATCTTATTGAGCTAGATAGAGATGAAATTATTGAGATAGTGAATTTGGATTGTACGATTGAAGAGTTTTTGAATGATAGAGTAAAAAGAAAATTGAAAATAAACCACAAACCAAATCAACTGGTTTTGTTAAAGCATGGGCAAGAGTGTTTTGGGCCGTTTGAATGTATTTCTACATTAGAGGAGCTTTTTTATAATGTTACAATATTTGTTAATAGTGAAAGTGTTAATCGATATAAGTATTCTGATTTAGAACGTATTATATTTGATGCGACTTTTTCAATTAGAAGAAGTGATCAAATGCAGTTTATATATAATATTGAGAGCCTTAATAAGATTGAACCTGTTGGACAAATTGAATATTATGATAATGAAGAATTGGCGGATTATTTGAAAAATATTTTAGATCAGTCTGAAGCAATAAAAAATGTTTCTGAGTTGAGGGAGGATTTTTTGAAAATCATAGACAGATTTTCGGATGAAGGGAATCTGAGTGATAAAAAAATAGAGAGAATTTGTAGTTTACTTCAGACAGCGGAAGAGCTTAGTGATTGTAAAGTTCGGATTACAGAAGAATATTTTAAAAATAATCCAAATGCACAAGTAGATAAAGAGACCTATTTAAATAGCCATGAAGAATTATTGGATAAAATGGCACGTGATGATGTGCGTTATGAAGAAAAAAAGCAAGAGTTTTTAGCGCAGTTAGAACAACTTCAAAATAAAGAAAGTGAATTAAAAGCGGAACTTGAGAATAGTAAAAAGAAGTTAAGTGATCAGCAAGCAGAATTAAAAAAACTGGGTGAGCTTGCTATTTCTGAAAAACGGAAAGAAATTGAAGATATGATGTCTTCAAAACGTAGTGAGCTTGAGCAAGTAAAAGAAGATTATGATAAGGCGATGGCAGAATATAAGAGACTAGATGGTGCAAGAGAATTATTTAGAATCGAAGTAAAAAAATTAAAAGAAGAACGAGATAGTATTAGCAATGACATTAACTCCAAGATTACACAATGGGCTTCAGATAACAGGAATTCTGAAATTATTAGTTTACTTGTGTCTCAATTGGAAATGCCAGAATCAGATTTAGAGGTGGTAATGCCTAAAAGATTGGAAAATGTTAACAATAATCTCGAAGCAGGCGATGTTATTGCTTTATTGTATAAAAAATTGACAGATGCAGGTAGAAGTGTAACTAAAGATGATTCTTGCAACTACTTGATAAGTGTTGTTCAAAATTATATTACTGTATTTGCAGGAGAGCCTGGAACTGGCAAGACATCTATGTGCAAATTATTAGCTAAGGCTTTAGGGATATATGATACTAGATTTGCTGAAATATTAGTGGAAAGAGGATGGACTTCATCAAAAGATTTAGTTGGATATTATAATCCATTGACGAAGGAAATTGAAAAAACTCAGCCAGCATTTTCAGCTTGCATGGAAAGATTGAGTTTGGAAAATCAGAATGATATTGTGGAGGCTCCATACTTTGTATTGCTTGATGAAGCAAATTTAAGTCCGATAGAATTTTATTGGTCAAAGTTTAATTATTTTTGTGATAATCCACAGCATCAAGTGGTGGAATATTCTAATGGCGATAAGTATGAATTTGGTTCAGAACTTAAGTTTTTAGCTACAATTAATTATGATCAAACAACAAATGATTTGTCACCAAGATTTTTGGATAGAGCTTGGGTGATTTCTATGAATCCGATTGCAGTGGATAATATGGTTGGAAATATGATAGATGATACAATGGTTGAAAATAATAATACTATTGTTTCGCTGAGAGCATTACAAAATATGTTTGGGTGGGAGAATTACAAAGAAAAGAAAATGAATCCGGTCACCAAGACAAGAATTGATTTAATAGTCGATAAAATGAAAGAGGGTGGGCATAGAATAAGTGCACGTAGTTTACATGCAATCAGTCATTATTATCTTGTTGCAGAAGAATATATGTCATCAAAAGAAGTTGCATTGGATTTTGCAATTTCACAAAAAATTTTGCCATGTATTAATGGGAATGGCAAGGCATATGGAGAGTTTTTAAAAGGATTAATGAGCATATGTAAAGAAAATCAGTTGAGCAGAAGTGCTAGTATTCTCTCTAACATAATTGAAAGATCCGAACACGAATTTTATGGATTTTTCAGCTTGTAAAATAGGGAGATTGTTAATATGAAATTATGCGTAGTAAAGCCAGATGGTTATATTGCAGAAATTCCATTGAATGAAAAGCAGCCTTCTTTTGATAATGTTAACAATGAGTTATTATTATTTGAAAACTATCGATATAAGCTTATTATACGTGGTATTGATGCAATAGATAATGTTGAATTATTTGTTGGGGATTATTCAGTTCCATTGATTTTTAATGAAAATACAGGATGCTTGGAAAGTGGAAAGGAATTGGTTTTTGGTGGATGCTTTGATTTAGCTTATGTTAGTGTATACATAGAAAATGATGAAGGGTCAGAAAAGTTGCTTTATACAGATTTTCTTCGTATAGCAACTACGAAGCAGACAGCAAAACAAGTATCCCAAATGCTTAATGAGATTGAAGAAGCACTCCCCAATTTTTTGGATGTATGTTTCAGTCGAAATAGAAAAAAATCTGGGATAATAAAGAACGATGTAAGGTCGATATGGAATACTATTAAAATATTAGATGATATTATAAATATATATGAAACAAATTATGGATGCTTTGTAAACCATAAAAAAACATCTGTGGAGCAAGTTGCAACAATTGCAGATATAAAAGCAATGCGCGAAATAGGTCAAGAAAGCTTGCAGTGGATAGTATGTAATCCAGATAATCTTGTTCAAACTGATAAAACTTCAGGAATTAGTTTGAATGGGAAAAGCTATATCCCATCAAAAATAAAAACATATTTGTCTCAATATTCTTATGATGTTTATGAAAACAGAATGATTCTTGGATTTTTACAAACAGTAATAAACTATATTGAAGATCAAATTGTCGGTTTTAGCAATGAAATTGCAGAACTAGAAAATATTCCAGAGAGCATTGTTATTCAGCTCCCAAATACTCATGAACTTACCGGAAGATGTGTATACATCTATTATAAGGGAGTGGTTGAAAAATTAATCGATAGAAAAGAAAGATTAGTGGAAATATATTATAAGTATGAAAAAACATTAGAATGCCGGGCTGACATTTTATATGGTATTCCCAAATTAACAAACACGTTTAAACAGGTATTTCATTATCGTGTATGTTATGAATGTATGGTTAAATGGTTTGAAGCAGGAGATTATTCTTTTGATCATTTGGATTATTTGTTTAAATTAAAAACATTAAGTCGTATATTTGAGTATTTTTGTTTAATTAAGCTACAATCGGCAATTATATTATGCGGATATTCGATTAAAGAAACAAATAAAATTATTTATGATATGGAAGATGATACCGAAGAAATTAATAATCAATATATTTTCACAGGGGGTAATTATGAATTAACATTGTTTTATGAACCATCTGTTTGGGTTGATAAAATAAATGAAGAAATGGGGCTTTATTCTACTGGATATAACTTTTCTAAGGGAAAGTGGAATAATCGATGGAAGCCAGATTTTATATTGAAAATAAAAGGGGAAGCTAGTGAATATTATTATATATTAGATGCTAAATATTCCAATTATCAAAATGTTAAGAAAATATATATGCCAGAATTAGTTTTGAAATATGGTACTCAGATTGCGTCTAAGGATAAATTCTTTTCAGAGGTTGTTGGCGTTTGTGCAATATATCCGGGAGAAAATGATAACATCCATTATTATAAAAAGAATAGCATTAATTCTCAAAAAACGTCGTTACCCCAATATTTTTCTATGACTGTAATGGGACAGGATAGTGGTAATGTAGCACTTTCGGCACGGATAGAAAAAATGCTAGAAAATGTCGATTATATAGAGCGGGATCAAGGGTGTTTAGAAAAGGATACTAGTACTATGCCACATACATTTTTGGATGGTAATAATGTGAAAGAAATTGCTACTACTGTTTCAGTAACTGGAGATGGCAAAAATCAGAATAAATTCCATGATGAGGCGGAAAATTATAATGAAAATATGGGTGCTGTTGCGGAAAATAATTATGTGACAAATAAAGGCATTAAAGTTAACGGGAAAAAATGCTTCTATTATGGAAAAGGTATGTGTATGTGCCAGAGAAGTAGGTGTATTGTTTCTGAAGGAGAATGTGAATTCTATATTTCTAAGAGTGGAAAAGAGTTGTTTAAAGACGAAGATACCTGTAGAAATTTTATTAGATACATGAAAAAGGGGAAAGTATCAAGAGTAGAATGTTCAATATCTGGAATGCCAGGTTGTGTTGGAACAGATAATTGTAGATTTTATTTGAGAAAAAATAAAAGTAAAACATAGTGCCTTATAGTTAATGGTATATTGATGTAGTCAATTATTTGTTTGATTATTATTAAAAAGTGAATGTGCAATCAAGGGTGGTGAGGTATCGTGAGTTAGTAACATGGTGGTAACAATACACCACTTAGTTTCTTGATTTACAAGGATTTACAGTAATCCAAATGTCAATCTTGGTTACCAAAGAGAAAACTTGAAAGCCACCGGATGAAACTTAGTTAGAGTTAAAAAATCCGGTGGCGATGAATAAGATGATTCAAGGTGAATAAACATAGTGGCTACATTTTGGCTACAAAAATATTATGGACGAAACGAATCATGCATATAAAATAACATAAAATAGACGAAATACGAATCCATAATACATATTATCTATAACCGTACAAATATAAAAGTGGAGTTCGAATAGGAAAATATTTCTATAACATTAAAACCTTACCGATTTTCAGAAATATAGCTGAAAGCCGGTAAGGTTTTTACGTTAATAATGAGCAAAACAGACATGATCCCGAATAATCGTATAAAAATAATTCAAATAAAATGTATAGAGTATAACTATAGCAGAACACCCGAGGAAGCAGAAAAAGGCACAATTTATAAAAATACAATGTGGATGTTGCGCCAATTATGATGGCCGTTGCGTGACTCTGGCTGTTTTTGACCTCATAGTTTAGCATTATGCTGCTCTGCTTGCATGTCTCTGGATTGCCCTGTATACTGTCATCAGTATACAGAAAGAAAAAGGGTTCCAGAGCACCCTCCGTAGCAAGTTGTGTACTCTGAAACCCTGGCATTAAAACCATGGTTATTGTATCAGATTACACGTTCACTTACAATCATGAAAATGATATTTTTTGTTGAGAGCAGCGCCATATCCTACTGCCCGGTCTGTGGGGAACCGCTTTCCTATCGGGATTCCTGTGTCAGGATCATGCGTCTGGAGGGCGGAATGAAGCGAAGATTCCTGATCCGGAGGCTGAAATGCAGCAACTGCGGCAGACTCCATCGGGAACTCCCAGACTGTCTGGTCCCATACAAACACTATGCTTCCGAAGTGATCTCCGGTGTACTGGATGGGATCGTCTCACCAGACGATGAGGATTCCGCAGATTTTCCCTGCGAAATGACAATGCGCCGCTGGCACTGCTGGCTGGAAGCCAACCGGCTCAGGATAGACGGATACCTGAAATCAACAGGATACCGTCTGCTGGGATTCTCCACAGAACTTCTGGGATCCCGGGTGTCGCTGCTCGATAAGCTGCGAAGTTCACGTCCGGAATGGCTGGAAACACTGCTCCGGTTCCTTTATAATTCCGGAGGTTTTCTTGTCCACGTTTAACATTCCTGCTTTGCACCGACTTTGTTTTGCTGTCACCACTGCCCTGTGGTACCCTCCCTGCAAAGGAGGTTATACCAATGAAAACAAACGAAACTATAAAGTGGCAGGAAGAACAGGCACTGCGGCGGTACCAGCTGATCGCGCCCCTGTTGGATGAATCGTTGGACAATGCAAAACGGATCCAGATGCGGGAGGCGATCGCAGAACAGAACGGACTGTCCCCGCGAACCCTGTACCGCTATGAGGCGGCTTACAGAAAGGGCGGATTCCCCGGACTGAAGCCACAGGACCGGGAAACGAAACGCTCCCCGAAGCTCCCGGAAAACTTCGATGAGCTTTTGAAACAGGCAATCCAGCTGAAGCGGGAAGTCCCAAAACGCTCGGTCCGTCAGATCATCTATATCCTGGAACTGGAGGGGCGCGTAGCCCCGGGAGTCCTGAAGCGCTCCACGATGGAGCGTTATCTCTACAAAGCCGGATTCGGTGTCCGGCAGATGCAGATGTACAACGATGCTCGGAAAAGTTCTGCAAAACGGTTCTGCAAACCGCACCGGATGATGCTGATCCAGGGCGACATTAAATACGGCATAAAGCTTCCCATCGGCAGGAATGGGGCTATGGTCCAGACTTATCTCTCTTCCGCGATCGATGACCATTCCCGGTATGTGATCCAGTCTGAATTCTATGCCAGCCAGGAAGAATCCATTGTGGAGGATACTTTCCGGAAAGTGGTCCTCAAAGCCGGAAAATTTGATGCCTGTTACTTTGATAACGGATCACAGTACATAGCAAAACAGCTGAAACTCTCCCTGGGGAAACTTGGGATCACAATCCGCCATGCGCCCAGGGCGAGTGGAAAATCGAAAGGCAAATGTGAAAAATTCCATCAGGTTGTAGATTCGTACCTGAGGGAAGCAAAAGCGCATCAGATCCGGACACTGGAACAGCTGAACCAGTACTGGGAGATCTTCCTCGAAGAGTACTACCACAAGAAGCCCCATGAAGGGATCCGTGAGTACTACGAAAGCCTGGGCAGCCCCGTTCCCGCCCAGGGGATCACACCAATGCAGGAATGGGGAAGGGACAGCCGTCCCCTGACATTCCTGGATACCGGCGTAGTCGCAGAAGCTTTTCTCCATCACGAGACCCGTCTGGTAGACAAAGGCGCGTGCATCAGCTTCCAGGGCAGAAAATATGAGACAAAACCTTCCCTGATCGGCTGCAAAGTGGAGATTTCCTACGACCCGATGTCTCCGGAAGTGGTCAGGGTATCCTATCCGGGGATCACGCCTTTTGAGGCAGAACCGGTAAAGATCGGGGAATTCTGCTCCAAAACTCCGGCGCTGCCGGTCTCCATGCAGGAACAGGAAACGGAAGCTTCCCGGTTCCTTTCTGCGTTGGAGAAGAAACATGCAAAGAGCAGACAGCAGGTAGCTGACGCGATCTCCTTCGGCCAGTACAGGAAGGATGGTGGCAGCGATGTATGAAACATTTTTCCAGATGGATCACACTCCCTTTTCAAGGGCCACACCGGTTGCCGACCTTTATGAGTCGCCTGCCATGTCGGATACCCTGGGGAGACTCGCCTATGCGGCAGACCGCCAGCTTTTTGCGGTAGTCACTGCGGACGCGGGCTGCGGGAAATCCACGCTCATCCGCCGGTTTGTGACCAGCCTGCCAAAAGAGGAATACCTGTTCCTGTATCTGTCGGATTCCAAACTGACCCCGCGGTGGTTCTATAAAGGGATGCTGGATCAGCTGGGGATCGAGTCAAAGTTTTACCGCGGTGACGCGAAGCGGCAGCTCCAGAAGGAAGTGGAGATCATCCGCGGCGTCCAGAAGAAGAAAGTGGTCTGCATCCTGGATGAGGCCCATCTTCTGGAGAAGGAGACCATTGAGGAATTCCGCTTTCTGCTGAATTACCGCTTTGATTCTATCAGCCCGATGGCGCTTGTCCTTGTCGGGCAGACGGAACTGTGGGATAAACTCCGGATGCAGCGGTATGCTGCTGTCCGGCAGAGGATCGATATCAACTGTGTCCTTCCCCATCTGGACCGTGCGGAAACCGAACGGTACATCCAGTCACATCTGGCTTATGCCGGCGGCAGGCAGGACATCTTCACAGACAAAGCGCTGGATGATATCTATAAGGAGTCCACCGGGATCCCACGCCGGATCAACCGGATCTGTGAAAAGAGCCTGATGTATGCCAGCCAGCAGGGAAAACGCCTGATCGATGAACATCTCGTGCGCTATATCATTGAACATGAAATGCTGGGAGGTGACACACGCCAATGATCACATTTACCTGTAAAGGAAAAGGATGTTCTCCCCGGCAGTGGGAAGGCAGTCTTGAGATCCTGCAGAGAGGAAACCCGTGTGAGGCAGAACTCTGTGCCAGGGGAAGCCGCTTCCACCTGATCGTAGGAAAGCATTCCTACGGGAACTATCTCTGTATTCCCAACTGGGATGTTGGTACAGAACTCTCATCACTGACAGATCTCTTCTGGAATGAGGAACGCCTCCGGCATTACAGCCGAATGAAAAAGGCAGATGCCTGTACCATCGTCTCGGCGCTTAAAGTGCTGGCAGAGCATGGATGTATGAACTAATTCCTTCCGTGATGGGGCGGATAGATCCGCCCCATCAAAGGAAACATTCCATGACAGATATCCTGGTAATCTCATGTCAGCATGACAGAGCGAGATCATGACAGCCCAGGAGAGCATTAACACTCTGGCAGACATACCTCCTAAAATGAGAGTATAAAACGAGGAGGTTTTAGTTATGAAATCTATGAGAAAAAGTAGAAAGTATATCTTGGGGATAGGTACCATTGGATTATTTGGTATGGCTGGCTTATTATTAGTGCCAGTTGCAATATGCATTGTGAAAATAATAAATCGCTATCCCAAAATGTTCGGGTGGATTTTCCTGACTGTTTGTGCTTTTATATGTATATATGGAGTCCTATTTAAACGGGAATGGGATATGAGTTTCGTCCTAATAATGTGTATTGGAGTTATTATTGCTATTAGCAGTATTCTGGATACTAACAGCAGATAGTGGAGGGTGTATGGAAATTTCGGAAATGATAAAAGAAGCGAGAATAAAAAAGGGAATGACACAGCAAGAATTAGCAAATTCTGTATATGTTACCAGACAGACTATTTCGAAATGGGAGTTGGGAAAAAGCATACCTGATGAGGCATCATTAAGGCTGTTGTGCCAATGTTTAGAGATTGATAATCAAGAGAGGAATATATTTAAGAAATTTGCTGCTGATAAGCAGCCGTTATTGCTGATTATTCTGGCAGTTGTGTTTTCTCCGGCAGTAATAGGAATCCGCTATTGTTTATTTAAAATGGGAAAACTTGAAGACAAAAAATTCAAAATCATGATTCAGGGTATCGGGTTTGTAGTTTTTGCGCTTTATCTCAGAACTTTGAAAGATAGTGTGGCTTATATTTTGATCCTTATGACGTCTATTTGCTATATCATTTATCAATATTATCTGCTTGGCCTGGAAAGAAAAGTTGAGTAAAGAGAAGGTTATAAGTCTAAAGGCATGAACGGAAAGGAGTACAGACGGCGGTTCTGACTGGTTCGATTATGGTTTTAAAAACTGACACGAATATGAGGAGTTGTGAGAAACGAGAATGATAAAATTAATAAAAGTATAGAAAAACAGTCGGCTCAAACTATCCGGTGAGGAGCCTGAATAAAAGAATATTTCAATGAAGAAGAAAAGGAGAATCAAAATGATCGAAGTGGAAGTAAAGCTGCAGGTCGCGGATCTCGATACGATTAAGGGAAAGCTTTTAAAAATGGGATTTAGAGAGACCGCGTTTATTGAAGAATGTGATACATATTTTGACAATCGGCAGGGAGATATAAGAGCCAATGGTGAGGCCCTGCGGGTGCGTGAAACGAAAGACCATCTGACAGGGGAAAGCCGGGCACAGATCAACTTCAAAGGAAAGAAACTGGACACTTGTACGATGACCCGGGAGGAACTGGAAACCGGTGTAGAGAATGGAGAAATCTGCAGGAATATTCTGCAGGTGATCGGATATGCTCCGGCAGAGCCTGAAGTGATCAAAGATCGGACAATGATGCAGAAAGAGTCCATAACCGCCTGTCTGGACAATGTACGTGGACTTGGCGGATTTCTGGAGCTTGAGATTCTGGCTGACAGCGAAGAAAAGAAAGATGCAGCACTTAGGGGGATAGAAAATATTCTGAACAGTCTTGGATATCAGATTTCGGATACCGTGCGGATGTCCTATTTGTCTATGCTTCGAAAGAACAAATAACTGCTACTTTTACCGGGTGATGTAGCCCAAACTCCCGACACTTACATATATTATAAAGAACGCTAAACTAATAAAGGTATACACAGATACGAAAGAATATGTTACCTCATCATTAGAAACACATTTATTTTTTATATAATTATGAAGGAGCACGCCTTGTTCCTTCAGGCGGGCTTTCCGGCGGGCGAGACGGGATACAGTAACAAGGCAGGCCGGTATCGTGAAGAGTTTGAAAAAATACTGTGGCGGACCGTTCGTCTTGCTGACGGGATGGTGGGAAAAGATGTGCTGTGTTCCGGAGAGGTGTTCACGGAATTTACGGTAATGGCGGAGCAGCAGACAACAAGATTGACCAAGGTACCGATAGATTTTCGGATCACGCAGACGGAGGAGAGACTGCGGGCAGACTGTGGGAAATATATGGATCATGAGATGGCAGACAGGATGGACTGTCAGATCAGGCGGCTGAATCAGTGTGTGCTGCAGTTGCTGAACGGCCTGATCATGTTTAAAAAGCAGATATTGCGGGAGGTTACTTCCTGTAGATTATATACGGTTAATTATCCGCTGCTGATCGAGCATATCATCCGAGAGGCGGAATTATATCGGCAGATTATAACGATGCTGGAAGAGGGAAATTGTATTTCGCAGGAAAATATTGCTGAGACGGAAATGTTCTGGAATCAGATCATGATGGAGCATGCATTGTTTATACGCGGTCTGCTTGACCCGACGGAATGTGAGCTGATAGAAACCGCAGATACATTTGCAGGAGATTACAGTCGGCTGCTGGAAGAAGCCAGGCAGCAGGACTGCAGAGCAATGAATGCGCTGACAAGGAAAGCGCTGAAAACGACAGAGCGATATCGTGATTTCAAAGCAGCGGGTGCAAAAGGGATTACCGGATGCGACATACGTTCTGTCATCCTTCCTCTACTGGCGGATCATGTACTGCGGGAGGCAAATCATTACCTTCGGGTCCTGAAACAGGAAGGGGCATAAGCGTTGAAAGGCGGAGCCGCCTGTCCAGGCGATTATCTGTACGGTTCTGGAAGCTTGGGATGGGACGTTGAATCAGGAATGTGGGGCATTTTCCGTGTGATGAAGCAGTCTATCAGGTGCAGATGTAAAGAATTTTGCGGAAGAATATTGAAAAGCAGGAGATAAGGTAAAGGGGCTGACGCATCCAGGGGGATTTCTTAATGGATGCGGCGGCCCCTTTAATGAGTTTATTCTAATCGTGCTTCTCGATATGTAGTATATAAGTGACAGCGGTGAAAGAAACTCGTCATTTCAAAAATAACATCGTCAAAAATCGAAAAATGACGAGATTAAAATTGATTTTGACGATGTTTCGTGATAAGATAAAAATAATCCAAGTTTGAGATTTTGTAAGGAGATTTCATGAGAACTTTTGATTATAAGAAAAGATATGAACGTTTATTACAATCGGATATTGTTGCTTTAGTGGCGCAGATCCATGAGTATAAAGGGGAACAGACGCTATTTGTGGAAGCGAAAGCAGATACTCTTACCCAGCTGTTAGAAGTTGCAAAAATCCAGAGTACGGAGGCCTCCAATAAGATCGAGGGTATCTATACTTCGGATGAGCGTTTGAAAAAAATCGTTCGTGATAAGACGATGCCGAAAACAAGAAATGAGAAAGAAATTGCGGGATATCGGGATGTGTTAAATACAATACATCAAAATTATGACTATATACCCGTAAAATCATCTATCTTTCTTCAGCTGCATCGGGATTTATATAAATTCGCGGGAAATGCGGGCGGTAGTTTTAAGTCATCAGATAATGTGATTGCACAGGAGGATGAACAGGGAAACAAATCTATACGGTTTCAGCCGGTTCCGGCATGGGAAACGCCGGCGTATATTGATGCAATCTGTGACGCCTTTCAAGATATCTGCAAGGATTCCCAGTGTGATCCATTGATTCTGATTCCTATGTTTATATTGGATTTTTTGTGCATCCATCCATTTAATGATGGAAATGGGCGTATGAGTCGTTTGCTGACGCTGCTTTTGTTATACCGGGCAGGATATATTGTGGGAATGTATATCAGTATTGAAAAACTGATCGAACAGACAAAAGAAACTTATTATGAAACCCTGCAGGAGAGTTCCTATAACTGGCATGAAGAGGAAAATGATGATGCACCGTTTGTACGATATATGCTGGGAGTGATCGTTGCAGCTTATCGTGATTTTTCATCCAGAGTACAGCTGTTAGCCACTAGCGGGATGTCGAAACCGGAGCGTGTTCGTGAGATTGTCCGAGGATCCATAGGAAAGATGACAAGAGCACAGATTATGGAGAAATGTCCGGATATCAGCCGTGTGACGGTGGAACGAGCTTTGACAGATATGGTGAAAAAAGGTGAGATACTAAAAATCGGAGGCGGTCGTTATACTGCCTACGTATGGAATAGGGAGAATGAATAGTATGATAACAGGTGAATTGAAAAATAAAATCGATGGTTTATGGGAAATATTCTGGACCGGAGGACTTACCAATCCGCTGGATGTGATTGAACAGATGACGTATCTGATGTTTATTCGAGATCTGGACGATGTGGACAAGCTGCATACCAAAGAAAGTGCAATGCTTGGCCTTCCATATGAGAGTATCTTTGCGGAAGAAGTACAGATAGGAGAGCGGAGCATAGCTGGCAATCAGTTGAAATGGAGTGTATTCCATGATTTCCCGGCTCAGAAAATGTACACTACCGTGCAGGAGTGGGTTTTCCCGTTTATTAAAAATCTTCATGGAAATAAAGAAAGTGCTTATGCAAAATATATGGGTGACGCAATCTTTAAAATACCGACACCGCTGATGCTGGATAAAATTGTGACCGCCATGGATGAAATCTATGATCAGATGGCACGGTTGAAAAAGGCAGATACAAGAGGAGATGTCTATGAATACCTCTTATCGAAGTTGTCAACAGCAGGAGTAAACGGGCAGTTCCGAACCCCAAGACATATTATTAAGATGATGGTGGAACTGATGGATCCGAAACCGGATGAAATCATCTGCGATCCAGCCTGTGGAACATCTGGCTTTTTGGTGGCTGCCAGCGAATACATGAAAGAAAATAAGAAGGAAGAAATATTTTTTGACCGGAAAAACAAAGATCATTATATGAATCATATGTTCCACGGATTTGATATGGACCGGACTATGCTGCGTATTGGTGCTATGAATATGATGACCCATGGTGTGGAGAACCCTTATATTGAATATAGGGACAGCCTTTCCGATCAGAATACGGATAGGGATATGTATAGTCTGATTCTGGCAAATCCGCCGTTTAAGGGAAGTCTTGATTATGATATCGTATCCCAGGATTTGTTGAAAGTTGCGAAGACGAAGAAAACGGAACTTCTGTTTTTAGTACTATTTTTGAAAATGCTGAAAACAGGCGGAAGATGTGCATGTATCGTACCGGATGGAGTTTTGTTTGGTTCTTCCAAAGCACATAGAGCAATCCGCAGAGAACTGGTAGAAGAAAATCGTCTGGAGGCGGTAATTTCTATGCCATCCGGTGTGTTTAAGCCGTACGCTGGAGTATCCACTGCTATCCTGATTTTTACAAAAACAGGACATGGCGGAACGGATAAGGTTTGGTTCTATGATATGAAGGCAGATGGATTCAGCCTTGATGATAAGCGAAATCCGATCAATGAAAATGATATACCGGATATTATAGAGAGATTCCGAAATCGAGACCAGGAGACAGAGCGAAAACGGACGGAGCAGTCTTTCTTTGTAGAGAAACAGGAGATCGTTGATAATGAGTATGACCTTTCCATTAATAAGTATAAAGAAGTGGAATATATACCGGTAGAGTATCCATCTACACAGGAGATTATGGCGAATCTGAATGAGCTGGAAAGGGAAATTACAAAGAATTTGGCGGAGTTGGATGAAATGTTAGGTGATTAAATATAAGGAGATGAAATGAACTTTTGAAAACATATCTGGCCTATTTTGATGAAACTGGTGACGATGGAATTACTACGGCTTCAAGTGATCATTTTATTTTGACAAGCATTTATATGTCTGCAGAAAACTGGCAGGATAATTTTGACAAGATTAGAGAACTAAGAAAAGATTTAAAAGAGCAATATGGGTTTCATGTAAGTGAAGAAATGCATACGAAACATTTTTTGACAGACAAAAATCCATATAGAAAGTACAAGTGGTCTAAAGAGGAAAAGCAAGAGATTATCATTGCATTTACAAAAATGATTGGTGGATTAAATTTGAAGATAATCAACGTGATAATTGATAAAACCAAAATAAAAAAAGAAGATTATCCTGTGTTAGAAAATGCTTTGAAATATAATATTCAGAGAATAGAAAATGATAGCAATGGGGAGTGGAATTATCTGATTATCACAGACAAAGGAAGAACTGCTCCTATGAGAAAGACAGCAAGAGCTATTCGAGTATATAATCCCATACAGTCACAGTATTCATATGGATATAGAAATCAACCGATAAAAAATTTGATTGAGGATATTATGGAAAAAGATTCTTCGGAGTCTTACTTTATACAGATATGTGATTTTATATCGTTTTTTGTTCATTTGTATTATTCGTGCTATGAAAAGAATAAAGAATTGCCCAAACGTGTGGCAAATGTTATCGATAAAAGCTTTGTGGGAAGAGTTATGGCGACATTGAAACAGACAGAAAAGATCAATCTGAAAGCGAATGAAAAGCATACATACGGTTTTGTGATTTATCCAAAATAAAACACCACCTACGTCGCATTCGCGGTTTCAGTGGTTCAATAATATTATATGAAATAATTATAATTTAGTCAACAAATTATAAAATAAATTCGGATTTGTGGGGATAAAGGAATGAAATATATGATGTTAAAAGAAGTCTGTTCTATCAAGATGGGGCAATCTCCGGCGTCAGATAGCTATAATGATAATGGTGAAGGTATTCCTTTTTTTCAAGGCAATGCTGACTTTGGTGAGCGTTATCCTGTGGCTAGGCAATGGTGTTCGGCTCCAATAAAAATGGCAGAACCAGAAGATATATTGATATCAGTCCGTGCTCCGATAGGGGCGCTGAATTATGCGAAAGAAGAATGTTGCATTGGACGAGGGCTGGCAGCATTGACTCCGAATAAATCCAAGATTTCACCGGAATTTATGTTTTGGCTCTTAAAAGGGAAAACCGCAGAGTTAAATAGTAAAGGAACAGGAAGTACATTTAAAGCTATTAGTCGTAAAGTATTAGAAGAAATATTAGTTCCAGATATTGGTATAGATCAACAGGCTGAATATTCGGCAATTCTTGAAAAAATAAATGGAATTATTCAACTTAGAAAACAGGAACTTCAGAAGCTGGATGAGCTTATCAAATCCCGATTTATCGAGATGTTTGGGGACCCAATGACGAATCCATACAACTTACCAAAAGTGATTTTAGGATCAGTTTTGACAATCGAGCCGCAGAATGGACTTTATAAGCCTCAGTCCGATTATGTATCAGATGGAACAGGTGTACCTATTCTCCGAATAGATAGTTTTTATGAGGGCAAAGTGTCGAATCTTTCATCACTAAGACGGCTAATTTGTTCAGAAATAGAGCTGAAACGATACTCGCTATATGAAAATGATATTGTTATCAATCGAGTCAATAGCATTGAATATCTCGGCAAGTGCGGTTTGATTCAAGGTTTAGTAGAAAATACGATTTTTGAGTCAAATATGATGAGATTACATGTAGATGAACATAAATTTCATCCGGTCTACATTACGAAACTGCTTTGCTCTGAATTTATTTATCAGCAAATTTTAAGACGAGCAAAAAAGGCGGTCAATCAAGCAAGTATCAACCAAAAAGATGTACAATCTTTTGTGGTGTATATGCCTCCGATAGAGCAGCAAGATCAATTCGCCGCATTCGTTAAACAGACCGACAAATCAAAAGCTGTCATACAAAAATCATTAGATGAAACACAAACATTATTTGATTGTTTAATGCAGAAATATTTTGGATAATAAGAACGTTACGGCATAAAACAACCGAGTTTGCGGATGCTGAATTGGGATAATTTACTGTAAAAGATAAAGGAGCTATATGGAAATTACTTTTTTGATTGGAAATGGATTTGATATTGGTTTAGGTATGAAAACACAATATGCTCAATTTATACCTTGTTATATCCAAAACGGAAAAGACAAGAAAAAAGTTCTTAAAGATTTTTCGGAAGATTTAGGTGATAATGCAGATAAGTGGTCTTACTTTGAAAAGCAGATAGGAGAATATACTTTAAAATTTTCTAAAGAGAATAAACAGGATTTGATAGAGCAAATAGAGGATTTTGAAAAAGAGTTCGTTGCGTATCTTTTGAATGAAGAAAGAAAACTTGAACTCGATGATTCGGGGAAAATAGGGCAATTTTTTCAAGAAAAAATTTTAAAATTTTATGAAACGCTTCATCCAGAATCTATTACTACTATCAAAGAAGTCTTTAATACGTATAAGGCTAGTGGACATAATTATAATTTTGTTTCTTTCAATTATACACAAGCGTTGGATAAATGCCTAGAAAAAATACCGAACAAGAAGATTAATACAAGAAAAATATCAAATACGATATATACAGATACAATTGGAGGAATTATACATGTGCATGGATTGTGTAATCAATTTCCACTTATGGGCTTAAATGATGTGGAACAAATAAAAAATCCTGAATTAGCAAAAGATTCTGCTTTTGTTAAGTACTTAATTAAACCTTCATTAAATGAATTACATAGAATGGGAAATGCAAGTACTGCTTCTAAAATGATAGATAGAAGTAGAATTATCTGTATATATGGAATGTCCTTAGGAGAAACAGATTTATTATGGTGGAAAAAACTTATTTTATGGCTAAATGGTGCAAAAGACAGGCACTTAATTATTTTTGAACATGATGACCATTTCTCAAGATCTACTCAGTTTGGATGGATAAGAAAAATGGATTCTCTAATAGATAAACTCCAACTATATAGTAAAAATACAGGAATAAAAGTAGAATCGCTAAGAGATAGGATACATTTATCGTTAGAAGATATATTTGAATTCCCTTTAATAAGTGAGGAAAAAGAAAGTAATGACCAGATAAAAAATTATGGAAAAACAATAGAAAAATTACAAGAAAGTGTTGATAAAAGTACTCAAATTGAAACAGGAAAAGATAAAACGTTGAAATAAAAGGAAAAAGATATTTGGCTTCGAGTAATGGAGAAATGGGGTGATTTTTATGACCAACTTTGATTTCCTTAAGGAAGAATCACAATTTGATTCTTTCGCAGATGTAGCCATTTCGGCCGAAAAAATATTACATATTGATGTAGAAGCAAGTGTGATTAATTGCCGCCGGGCTATGGAGTTTGCTATCAAATGGATGTATTCCGTAGATGGTTCTCTTGTCATGCCGTATCAGGATACGTTGGTCAGCCTGATGAGTACAGAAGAGTTTCGGGATATTGTAGATTCAGATCTCTGGAGAAGACTGGATTTTGTCCGTAGAGTGGGAAACAATGCGGCTCATAATGGCAAGAAGATTACCCTGGATCAAGCAAAATTATGTCTGGAAAATTTGTATATCTTTCTGGACTTTGTGGCGTATTGTTATGCCAAAGATTATACAGAAGGGGAGTTCAACGTAGAACTTCTTGAAGAATCTAAACAGCCTGTTTTAGAAGATGAGTCGCCAATTTCGGAAATTGATCTGAAAGCTCTCATTGCGGAAAATCAGGCGTTGAAAGAGCAATTGACAGCAAGACGTGAAGAGCAGCAGCAGACTTATGTACCGAAGCCTCTTGATCTGTCCGAGTATAAGACCAGAAAGATTTATATTGATACCATGTTGATGGATGCCGGATGGATAGAAGGGAAAAACTGGATCAATGAAGTGGAGCTTCCAGGAATGCCAAATAAATCAGAGGTGGGTTATGCAGATTATGTGCTGTATGACGATGCTCATAGACCACTTGCGTTAATTGAAGCAAAACGTACCTGTGTGGATGTGGCAAAAGGACGCCAGCAGGCAAAGTTATATGCGGATCTGCTGCAGAAACAGTATGGAAGAAGACCGGTTATTTTTCTGACCAATGGATTTGATACGAGGATTGATGATGGTCAGTATCCGGAACGGAAAGTATCCATGATTTATTCTAAACGAGATCTGGAAAAATGGTTTAATCTGCAGTCTATGAAGACGAGCCTGAAGAATATTATTGTGGATAAGAATATCGCTGGGCGTTATTATCAGGAAGGTGCAGTCAAGGCGGTTTGTGACAGCTTAGGGAAGATGCGTAGGAAAGCATTGCTTGTCATGGCGACCGGTTCTGGGAAAACAAGAACGGTTATTTCGTTGTGCGACGTGTTGCTGCAGCATGGCTGGGTAAAGAATATCCTGTTTCTGGCAGATCGGAATTCTCTGGTTACACAGGCAAAACGAAGCTTTGTAAATCTTCTTCCGGATTTGTCTGTGACAAATCTGTGTGAAGAAAAGGATAATTATCAGGCACATTGTGTTTTCTCTACTTATCAGACCATGATGAATTGTATTGATTTTGTAAAGGACGAAGAGGGAAAGCTGTTTACCTGCGGACATTTTGATCTGGTAATCTGCGATGAAGCCCATCGGTCTATTTATAATAAATACAAAGACATTTTTACCTATTTTGATGCGCCGTTGGTAGGTTTGACAGCTACGCCAAAGGATGAAATTGATAAAAATACCTACAATATTTTTGAATTGGAAAATGGTGTGCCGACTTATGGATATGAACTGTCACAGGCTGTTAAAGATGGATATCTGGTAGATTTCCTCTCTGTAGAATCTTCTTTGAAATTTATTGAACAGGGAATTGTGTATGATGAATTGTCAGAAGAAGATAAGGAAGCGTATGAGGCTACTTTTGAAAATGAAAATGGAGAACTTCCGGAAAGAATCAATTCTTCTGCGTTGAATTCATGGCTGTTCAATGAAGATACCATAAAAAAGGCGCTACATATTCTTATGACAGAAGGAATTCGTATCAACTATGGAGAGACTTTAGGAAAGACCATTATCTTTGCTAAGAATCATGACCATGCGGAAAAGATTCTGGAAATCTTTGGGAAAGAATATCCGAATCTTCCGGGATATGCGAAAGTCATCGATAATTATATGACTTATGCGCAGAGTGCCATTGATGAATTCTCGGAATCAGATAAACTTCCTCGGATTGCTATTTCTGTAGATATGCTGGACACAGGAATCGATGTGCCGGAAGTGTTGAATCTTGTCTTTTTTAAGAAGGTTATGAGTAAAGCAAAATTCTGGCAGATGATCGGACGGGGGACCCGTCTGTGTCCCGGTCTGTTGGATGGAGAGGACAAGCAGAAATTTTATATTTTTGATTTTTGTGGCAACTTCGAGTTTTTCCGTATGAACAAAGGAAAGGCAACAGCCAATATGATGGCACTGCAGGGAGCAATTTTTAATCTGGAATTTCAGATTACTTACAAACTGCAGGATATGGAATACCAGACAGAACGATTGATTGCCTACCGGAATGCATTGATACAGCATATGAGTGAGAAAGTGCAGGAACTGAACAGGGAAAACTTTGCAGTCCGTCAGCACCTGAAATATGTAGATTTGTATTCAGATCAATCCAGCTACCAGACCCTGAGTTATGAGGATACGTTGCTTGTAAGGGAAGAGCTGGCGCCTTTGATTCTGCCGGATGGAGATGAGGCAAGTGCAGTTCGATTTGATGCATTGATGTACGGAATAGAGCTGGCCTATCTGATAGGAAAGAAATATGGGAAAGCCCGCAGTGATTTGTTGAAAAAAGTCAGTGCTATTTCTACAGTGGCAAACATACCGGAAATTATGGTACAGGCAGAACTGATTAATCAGATTCTCCACACGGACTATCTGGATCGTGCCGGAATCAATGAATTTGAACATATCCGGGAAAGTCTTCGTGATCTGATGAAGTATCTTCCTAAAAAGAAGGTGCGTTATGACACAAACTTCGAGGATGATATTCTGTCCATTGAATGGAAAGAGTCAGAACTGGAGAATGATGATCTGAAGAATTATAAGGCAAAGGCCGAATATTATGTCCGTCAGCACCAGGATGACCTCGTCATTGCGAAACTGAAAAAGAATAAGCCAATGACCCAGGATGATATCAAAACATTGGAAAAAATTCTGTGGAGTGATCTGGGGACGAAGGACGAATATGAAGCAGAATATGGAGACAAGCCTCTTGGAGAATTTGTCCGTGAGATCGTGGGCCTGGATATGAACGCTGCAAAAGAAGCATTTTCTGAATACTTGAATGAGGCCAATCTGGACAGCAGACAGATTTACTTTGTGAATCAGATTGTGGAATATATCGTACATAATGGATTGATGAAGGACTTATCTGTACTGCAGGAATCTCCGTTTACAGATCAAGGAAGTGTTGTGGATATCTTTACTGATTTGAATGTATGGATGGGAATAAGGAAGGTTATTGAAGGGATCAATGATAATGCGAAGGTAGCATAAAAAATGTTATTGATCTGGCTAGAAGACAGATAGGAATGTATATGACCGGGAATATGCGGTATGTAAGACAGATATGAGAAAATTAAGCGACGGAAGAAGATATGAATATGAGAAAAGTACCTATAGTCGGAGAAAATAAGCACGATAAAGGGAGAGGAGGAAATATGAAAAGTTTATTTATTTCAAGAGTAGTAATAAAAAATTTTCGGAATTTCAAAAATGTAGATGTTTGCCTTGGTCATAAACAGATTATTATTGGAGAAAATAATGTTGGAAAAACAAATTTTTTGCGGGCATTACAGTTGGTACTAGATCCTACGCTTTCTGATGAAGACCGAATGTTGCAGGAAGCAGATTTTAATGACTCTATTAAAAATCCAATGGAGAACAAAGAAGAAATTCTTATTGAAATTTTTATAGATAATTATGATAAGAACAAAACAATTCTAGCTGTATTTCAGGATGCAACAGTCATGACAGAAGACGGAAAGGAAGTATTGAAATTTACATATCGTTTCTTTCCATATATTAATGAAGGGGGAGTTGCTGAATACCAATACAATATTTATAAAGGAAATGACGAGACAAAGAAATTTGGTTCTTATGAACGTAAATATTTGAATATAAAGGTTGTTAAGGCACTGCGAGATGTAGAAGGTGAAATGAGAAATTCACGGACATCACCTATCCAGAAGATGCTTAAAAATTATGCAATAGATAAACAGGATTTAGAGCATATTGCAGAAGAATACCGAAAAAATGGGGAGAAGATACTGAATTTAGATGAATTAGTGGATCTTACGAATAATATAAATAAGCGATTTGGAATGGTTTTAGGAAATAATGACTTTGATGTGTCCCTTCGGGCAATGGAAATCAATCCAGCCAAAGTACTTTCTTCGTTAAAACTTTTAATGGCACAACGGAATACAACAGAGATAAGTTTGGGGTTGAATAACATCTTATATATTTCTATGATTTTACAATTATTGCAGGATAAGACGATTCCGTCTTTGATAAAAGCAGAGAAATATATGGAGTTATCATCAATTAAAGGTGGCAAGATACTGAAAGATACCTATGAGAAAAGTAAAAATGGGAACTACTTTCTTAATGATGATATTTCAGAGATTCAACAAGATAAATTGTATACTTTTATGTCTGAAAATATGCCGATTTCAAAAGGTGTTACTATTTTAGCAATTGAGGAACCAGAAGCTCATCTACATCCGGTTAATCAAAGATTGATATATAGAGATGTCATACAAAATAGCAGCAATTCTGTTTTGCTTACAACACATTCTACGCATATTACTGCGATAGCACCGATTGATTCAATTGTTCATCTGCATGATGATAGAGAAGGCGGAACAGTGATACATGCTACAGCAACAATGCCCATGTGTGATGGGGAGTTTTTAGATGTTGAAAGGTATCTGGATGTTAAAAGGGGGGAAATTTATCTTGGAAAGGCGGTGATTTTGGTAGAGGGAATTGCTGAGGAGTATTTAATTCCAAGATTTGCTGATTTATTGGGGAAACCACTTGATGAGAAAGGTATTATCGTGTGTAATATTAACTGTACTAATTTTACTCCATATGTGAAATTGTTGCGAAGTCTGGATATTCCATACGCGGTTATAACGGATGGAGATTATTATTATGTAAATGAAGAAGAGGAACGAGTTTACCACCAGATGGATAATGATGACTCTGATGAAAAAAGTGGCTGGCTGGGAATGGAAATTATTGAGCAGATGATAAATGAACTTGGCTTAAATGGTAATGAGAAAATGCCAGATGATCTAGAGGAAAAAGAGCAGTTATTCTATTCATTGGGCTTGTTTGTTGGTTATTATACATTTGAAGTTGACATGATGGAGTGTGCAGCAATTCCAAATAATAATAGTGAAAAGCCCCTTGAAGTAATTAGTGATTTGTTTTCAGAATTAACTACTGGTGGAGCCCAGCAAAAACAAAATTTTAAAAAGGAGTTAAAAGCGGGTGAGTATTGGAAATGCTTAAATAAAATTGAAGGAAATGGCATTGGAAAAGGAAGATTCGCTCAGAGATTATCAGGTGTATGTATGAAAGAGCATATTCCAGGATATATTCAATCTGCAATAGATTACATATATAAGAAAGTGGATGGGTAATGAGTTATTATACGGAAAAATTAGAGCAGATTTCAGCAGATCCGCTTCAAAAAGCTGCCTATGATACAGATGATAGTACCGTTGTGATAGCAGGGCCGGGAAGTGGAAAAACAACTATTCTTACATTAAAAATAATGAAACTACTGAATAATGAAATTAAAGAGCCACAAGGATTAGCCTGTTTAACATTCAGTAGGGAAGCTGCAAGAGAGTTTGAAGAACGATTGATAAAATTAGGATATGGAAAACGAAGAAACGTATTTCTAGGTACAGTGCATTCCTTTTGTATTTCAGAAATAATAGCTAATTTTGCGGAACTATATGATTATGGAATTAGCCTACCGATTAAAGTCTTACCGAAAAAATTAGAAACACAAATATATGAAAAGGTGCTTAAAGACTTAGGAATAAAAAAATTTAGTAAAACAAATGTGGATAAAGAGCGGTCTTTGCAAATAAAAGGAATGAGTGGTGTTAAAGTAAATTCAGATCCTACAGCTCATAGGATCGCAGTTGAATTTGAAAGAAGAGTATTAGAGGCTGGGTACATTGATTATGAGGGAATTATTTTAATCTCTACAAAAATCTTGCAGGAGCATGAGTATGTGAGACAATGTATTAGCGCCAAATTTCCGTGGCTTGTGATTGATGAATATCAGGATTTAGGGAAGCCGTTACATGAGATGGTTATGGCTTTATTTACTCAGACAGATATTAAAATATTTGCAGTGGGTGATCCGGATCAATCAATCTATGGATTTTCTGGTGCAATACCAGACTATTTGATGGAATTATATAATAGGAAAGATACAATATCAATTGAACTGCAGAACAACTATAGAAGCAATCAGGATATTGTGGACGGTTCAGAAGTTGTACTTAACATTCCACGTCATTACCATGCAATGACAAGAGAAGATGAAAAAGCTGAGTATAGATTTATATCATGCAAAAATGGTTTAGAGGAACAATACAATTTTTTTGTTGAAAAGATAATCCCTGCATGTATTGAAGCAGATATTCCTTTAGAGGAAATTGCAGTATTGCTTTCAAAAAATAGTGAATGTAATGAACTTGGAATAAAATGTGCAGAGGAAGATATACCCTATTACATAGCAAAACATGACTTTGAACGAACGGATTTTGTTAAATGGCTTGAGGAGTGCTCTGCATGGATAAATGATAAAAGTACATCCTCATTTGACGAAATTTTTGAATATTGGCAAAAGTTAGTTCTGCTTCATCGGGATGAAAAATATGTAAGTGAGTCAGATGTGTTGCTTATGAAACAGGATTTACTTGGTGTTTTGCAAGATAGTATGGAAATGAAAGGAAACCTGAAAGTTTGGCTGAAATACATTTTTTTGGAATTAAAGATAAAAGATTTGTTTAAAAACTCGGAAATGTTGCCGGATGAATGGGAGAATCTACAAAAACTGTGGTCAGAAGTATCTGAAGAAAAATACAAAGATTATGATACTAGCAAATTTTCCAAAATCGGGAAACCTGATAATCAGATAACGATATCTACGAGACATAGCTCTAAAGGATTAGAATTTGAAGTTGTTGTTATGATGGGAATGGAAGAAAAGCATTTTCCGGGATGGTGGGTTGACAAAGACCCTAAGGCTTTAGAGGAATCAAATAGAATTTGTTTTGTGTGTGTCAGCCGTGCGAAACGTGTCTGTATATTGATGTACTCTAGTTATTATAATGAGATGGATTATCGGTATGGTGAGATTTGCTGCAAACGGTATTATCCATCAAGATATTTACTGCAGTTGAGAAAGAAATTTATGTGAGAAGTGCTTAGATAATTGAGAACAAATGGCAGCTATTGGTTATATAATCTATCAATATTATTTGCTTGGTCTGGAAAGAAAAGACGAATAAAGAGAATGATACCATTCTATTAGGAAGCGGCTATAGCGTCTCTGCACTGAAAAGCTTATATTTAAATATATCAGAGAATTCCATGTGCTCACATTGGGGGGATTTGAATGGGGCGTATTATGTGTGAGAAACATAATATAAACAAAAATTTTGGCGTCTCGCCCCGGTGATTTGCCTGCGTCAAGTCCGTTATAATAATGGAAGAAAAGAGGTGGCATATATTGATGAAAGCAGTCAGCATTATTTCAAAAGGAAGTTATCATATTGGAGGAAAGAAAGTGACCATTGAGGGGAGTGCACCCATTCAGACCAGCTTCTGGCCAGGAGGCCCTCCGGTGACCTATGATCCAAACGGAGATTTTCAGGCAGGGCAGATGTATGTCCAGTATACACGGCTGGCAGATCCGGTGGTGCCTTATCCGGTCTGTATGGTTCACGGCGGCGGATCTTCCGGCGCGCTGTGGGAGAGTACCCAGGACGGAAGACCGGGATGGGAATTTCGTTTCCTTCAGAATGGTTTCAATGTAAATGTTTCCGATGGAGTAGAGAGAGGCCGTTCTTCCTGGGCACAGTTTCCGGAAATCAATGATGGGCCGCCTATGTTCAACAGTTATGCGGAACGGTGGACGACCTACCGCTTGGGACCAAGATATGGCGTGCCCTATGAAGGGAGCCGTTTTGACTACAGCAAATATGATCAATTTATGAAACAGCATGTACCCAGATGGACAACCTCTAATGCTATGGTACAGGCGGCCTATGATACGTATTTTGCCAGCATGACGGAAGGAATGATCGTTATGGCGCACAGTCAGGGAGGTCTTTTTTCCTTGGAGGCTGCTCTTAAAAATGTGGAAAATGTACGGGGCGTGATCCTTGTGGAGAGTTCTTCTGACATGGATGTAGAAAAAGTAGACGTCTCATCCTTTAGAGAAATTCCATTCCTTTTCGTATATGGGGATTTCTTGGGAGAAGAGTACTGCATTGACGGGTATAAGTGGCCTGGCGCCTTTGCCTGGGAAGGGAGTATGAGAAATCTTCATGAAAAACTTCTTTCCATGGGAGGGGACAGCACCTGGTTATCGCTGCCGGAATTGGGAATCCGAGGCAATACGCATGCGCTGATGATGGAGGACAACAGTGACGAGATTGCGGATCGGATCTGTGAATGGATGAAAGAGCATATCAAAAGATAGGCATACGAGAAGAACAAATGAGAGAATAAGAAGGCCAAAAGCGCCAGCTTGTGATCCGCAGACATTTGTAGTAATATAAAAAAGCCTTATATTTTTAGCGGGATCTTGCAGAGCCTGCTAAAAATGCAGATAGAAACAGATAAAACATAGATGGTAAGAATTTATGTGTGGAAGATTTTACATAGACGATCACACGATCAAGGAAATTGCAAATGTAGCGCCGGAGATAAATGATGTATTTCGGGAAGGAAAACGCGGAGATATTTATCCGTCCCAATCCGCCCTCGTGATCACTGGGAGGACGGCGCATTTGTCGGCAGAAGAAATGAAGTGGGGATTTCCTCAGTATCAGAAGAAAGGCCTGGTTATCAATGCAAGAGCCGAGACCGTTCTGGAGCGGAATATGTTCCGGGAAAGCGTACGGCGCAGGCGGTGTATCATTCCAGCAGGGCAGTATTATGAGTGGGATGCCCAGAAAAATAAAGTGACATTTTCCGGCCAGGATCAGCCAGTGCTCTATATGGCCGGATTTTTCGACCGTTTTCAGGATGGAGACCATTTCGTTATACTGACGACTGCGGCCAATGCATCCGTAAGTCCGGTTCATGACAGGATGCCTTTGATTCTGGAAAAAGAGGAGCTGGAATCCTGGATCTATGACGATGCATTCCTGGAATTTGCACTGCACAAAGTTCCGGCGAAGCTTCAGAAAAGCCAGGAATATGAGCAGCAGACATTGTTTTAGATTGGCATTATGATTAATCCAGATAAATAAGGAGTTGCCATGAAACTAGCAGTCCTTTCAGACACTCACGGCCTTCTCAGGCCGGAGGTAAAGAAAATCATAAGTGAATGTGACGCTGTACTCCATGCCGGAGACATCGCTTCACAGAAAATCATAGACGAGATCGAGAAAGCCAAAAGAGCGGATGCGCCGCTCTATATAGTCCGGGGAAATAATGATAAGGAGTGGGCGGAGCATCTGCCCCATCACCTGGCGTTTTCCCTGGGAGGAGCAAACTTTTTTCTGGTGCACAATAAGAAGGATGTGCCGGAGGAGCTGGGAGACCGGCAGATCGTAATTTACGGACACTCCCATAAGTATGCGGAAGAGTGGAAAGACGGAAGGCTCTGGCTGAATCCGGGAAGCTGCGGCAGACGACGGTTCCGGATGGAGCTTACCATGGCAGTCCTTGAGCTTGATGAGGACGGATGGCGGGCAGAACGGGTGGATATTCCGGATGAGACGCCGCAGAGAAAAGAGAAAGATGCTCCGCAGAAATGTGGACGGCGAAGCATCGAGGCGGTTTTGAAGCGGATGGAAAAGGGACAGACGGTTTCCAGGATTGCAGAAGAGTTGAAGCTGGAGCCGGCGTTTGTGGAAGAAATCTGCCGGATCAAGGTTACACATCCGGGCGTGACTGCCCTTGGAATATTAGACAAAATGGAGGTTAACAAAACAGGAAGATGAAACAGCAATCTTATGAACAGACAGTAAAGAGAGAAGGAAATACCATGACTTCGATAGAGGAGCGTTTTGAATTTCGGAATATCCGGCCAGAGGAAGCAGACCAGGCAGCGCAGATTGAACAGATTTGTTTTCCGCCCAATGAAGCATGCTCCGAGAAAATGATGAAGGAAAGGGTGCTGACAGCGCCGGAATTCTTTTTGGTAGCAGTAGACAAGGAGACTGGAAAGATCGCCGGATTTCTGAACGGCCTGGCAACCGATGAGGAAGCACTCAGAGATGAGTTTTTTAAAGATGCCGGACTGCATGATCCGCAGGGAAAGAACATCATGCTGCTGGGACTGGATGTGCTGCCGGATTACAGGAGACAGGGACTTGCGACTGCGATCGTGTCCAGGTATCTGGAAAGAGAACGGAAGCAGGGGAGAAAGACCATCATTTTGACCTGCCTGGAAGGAAAGGTAAAGATGTACGAAAAGATGGGCTTCCAGAACCAGGGGATTTCCGGTTCGTCCTGGGGAGGCGAGCAGTGGTATGAGATGAGCTGCGTGCTGAATTAACTGATGGTTAAAAAATGTTCCCGTAACTTAATAACAGCTCAATACCCGTAGATTCATTTGTCTGCTACAATAAAAACAGCAAAGGCCTTTGCATTTACAGGGATGTGAAATCAGACGATCAAAGGAGGAACTGTTATGCAGATGAAGGATGTGATTCGGCAGAAACGAAGAGAACGAGGGCTGACTCAGGAGCAGGTGGCAGAGCGGCTGGGAGTGTCCGCCCCTGCTGTCAATAAGTGGGAAAGCGGTGCATCCTATCCGGACATCACACTGCTTTCGGCGCTGGCCAGGCTTTTGGAAACGGATCTTAACGAATTGTTCTGTTTTCGGGAAAATCTGACAAAAGAAGAGATCACAAGATATGCAAATGAGATCGGAGAGATTGCCAGAAAAGACGGCGTGGAAAAGGCGATGGAGCTGGTAAGAGAGAGGATCCGGGAATATCCGTCCTGCGGAGAACTTCTATATCAGATGGGCGTCATGGTGCGGGGCATGAGTGTTCTGTTTATGGTGCCGGAAGAAGAACTTGCAAAAAATCAGGCCTTTGCAGTGGAACTCTATGAAAGAGCGATCACATGCGGAAAGCCGGCGACGGCAGACCTTGCACGGTACGGCCTGGCGTCCATGCATATCCAGGAAGGGGCATACGAAAAGGCTGAAGAGCTGATCGGTCAGCTCCCGGAGTACCAGGCTCCGGACCGGCGCCAGCTGTTGATTTCCATGTATATGAAGCAGAAGCGGTATGAGGATGCGGCAAAACTTCTGGAAGGAAAGCTGAACGGGCAGCTGCAGGAAGTATTTCTGATGCTGAATCAGCTTGCGGTAGCGGCCGTGCGGGAAGGCGACAGGGAGCGGGCCCTGGAAATCGCGGAATACAGCCGGAAAGTGATGGGAATCTACCAGTGGGACTACAGCGCCTGCACAGTGGCATTTACTGTGGCTGTGGAAGAAAAAGATGCACACCGGTGTGTGGAGCTGTTAAGAGAAATGCTGGGGGCATTGTCAAAACCGTGGGAGTTGGGTACCTCTCTTCTATTCACCCATCTGGATACGAAAGAATCGGATCCGAAGATGGGACGCCTGATGACAGAATCGTTGTTTCGTCTTATTGAAAAAGAGGATGAATATGCGTTCCTGCGGGAATGTGAAGAATTTCAGGAATTAAAAGAAAAATATATGGTATAGAAAATAAATACCGCCTGCGGCGTAGCTTTCTTTCCTGTGCACGTGGTATAATAGAGACAGTTTGGAAAAGCAAGGAGGGTTCGACATGAACAAAGAAGTACTGGATTTTGTAGTTGAAAAAACAAAAGAGCTGATGGCGGCTCCATCCTGCAGCCAGGAAGCGAAAGAGGCAGCGCAGTCATGGCTTGACGCTGTTGGGACTGACAGGCAGGAAGAAGAGACGAAAAAGTACATTGCGGAGCTGGAAGAGGACATCGTGACGGTAGATGGACTGATCGCCTTTGCAGAATCAGAAGCCGGGGCTAAAGTGTTTGGAGCTAATGCAGGTAATGTGGCTGAACATGCAAAAGAGATCAAAGCAGCCGGTGCAAAATACTGTGATTGCCCGGCCTGCGCTGCAGTAGAAGCAATTCTGTCCAAAAAAGACGAGATGTAGGTGTCGGCTACAGGTATAATAGCTGAAGATTCAGAAAAAGGGAGGTCTGTCGAAAGACAGGCCTCTTTTTGATTGTCATGGCAAGAAGGAGGTTTTATAATAAAAGAAAACGGCGGGGAAAAAGGAGTAGTGCGATGGAAGATATCAATCTGGGAGCAAGAGTGAGACAGTTTCGTAATATGCGGGGATTAAGCTTAAGAGAATTAGCGGCGCGGGCAGGGACGACACCTTCCATGCTAAGCCAGATGGAAAATAATGGAGTGAATCCGTCTATCAACACACTGAAATCCCTGGCGGCAGCGCTGCAGGTGCCGTTGTTCAAGTTTTTCCAGGATGAGAATAAAGAGGAAAAGGTCATTGTGCGAAAGGGGAAATATAAGATCATCGGCCGTCCGGAGGAAGAAGTTGTTTACCAGTTGTTAACGCCGGATGTGAGCGGCATGATTGAATTCTGCTCTATGACGGTCCCGCCGGGGCAGGTGTCTTCAGAACGGGAGATGGAGCATGCCGGTGAAGAAGTGGCATATGTGATGACAGGAGCTGTGAGAATTTACATGGAAGGGAAGGAATATGAACTGGGGGAGGGAGACTGTGTCAGGATTCCGCCGCAGTGCCCGCACCGCTGGGAGAACCATGAAGAAGAAGAGGCAAAGGTTATTTTTGCAATTACGCCGCCATCATTCTGATAGACAGAAGTGTTTAATTATATTTAATAAAATAAATTTACAGTTAACAAACGAGGTGTTATACTGAATTCATATCAAAAAGGAGGGAATGGTTATGGAACTGGCTATGCTGGAAGAAAAAGCGCCCGTTGTACGAAACCTTCGGAATCAGGAGGAGGTCAGCTGGATCAATCCCCTGCTGACCGGGACAAAGGAAGCGCTGGAAGGAATCGAATTGACGATGGAAGATGTGAAAGATGCAGAAGAAAGGCTGCAAAGATTCGCACCTTTTATCAGCCGTGTATTTCCGGAGACCAGAGACCGAGACGGGCTCATTGAATCTCCGTTAAAAGAGATTCCGGGCATGAAAGAAAAGCTGAACAGTACATGGGGGGCCGGACTGACAGGGAAGCTGCTGTTGAAAATGGATTCGGATCTGGCGGTTGCCGGATCGATCAAAGCCAGAGGCGGCATCTATGAGATTTTAAAGCATGCGGAAGACCTGGCTCTGGAACACGGTATCGTGAAACCGGGAGAGAACTATGAAAAGTTTGCGGATCCTGAAGCGAAAGAATTTTTCTCGCAGTATTCTGTGCATGTAGGTTCAACTGGAAACCTGGGATTGTCCATCGGTATTATCAGCGCGGCAGTCGGTTTCCATGTTTATGTTCACATGTCCCAGGATGCCAAACAGTGGAAAAAAGACCTTCTGCGGTCGAAAGGCGTGGAAGTGATCGAGTATGCCGGAGATTATGGGGCTGCGGTCAAAAAAGGAAGAGAAGAAGCCGAAAAAGATCCCTACAGTTATTTTGTAGATGATGAAAATTCAGTCAATCTGTTCCTGGGATACGCCGTGGCGGCACTGCGCCTCAGAAAGCAGCTGGAAGAGTGCGAAATCAAAGTAGACGATGAGCATCCGCTGTTTGTATACCTTCCCTGCGGAGTCGGCGGCGCGCCGGGCGGAGTGACCTTTGGGCTGAAGCTCATTTACGGAGACAATGTGCATATTTTCTATGAAGAGCCGGTGCAGGCCTGCTGTATGGTCCTTGGCATTGCGACCGGGCTTCACAGCGATATCTGCGTGCAGGACATCGGCCTGTCCGGTAAGACAGAAGCAGACGGCCTGGCGGTGGGGCGCCCGTCCAAATTTGTGGGAAAAACGGTAGAGCATCTTTTGAGCGGCGAATTTACAGTGGAAGATGACAGGCTTTATCTATACATGAAGGCGCTTCTGGATCAGGAACACATATTTATCGAGCCCAGCTCCTGTGCGGCATTTGCGGGACCGGTACGGATTGAAAAAGAAGAAGCTTGCAGGAAATACTTAGAAGAGCAGGGATTAAGCGACAAGATGGAAAAGGCCGCCCACATCGCCTGGGCCACCGGAGGATCACTGGTGCCGGAAGAGGTAAGAGAGGGCTATCTGAAAAAAGCGGCAGAAGTGGAAAGCTCATCAGACGCAAATTAGTCGAAATAGGTGGAGAAGATCATGAAAAAAGAAACATCACGCCAGAGCGGGGCAGCAAGCTGCGGTACCTGCACCTACTACATATATGACGACGAATACGAAGAATATGTCTGCGACATCAGCATGGATGAAGACGAATATATCCGCCTGATTTCCGATAAACACTACGAATGTCCGTATTACAGAAATGGGGACGACTATCGGATCGTGAGGAAGCAGATGTAAAAGGGGACAGGGCAAAAGTCAGATAGGGACACCCGAAAAGTCAAACGGGGACGTACACCTTTTGCAAAGGTGTACGTCCCCGTTTGACTTTTCCGCTGCTCTCGCATATAATCATAAGGTACCTTATTAATAGAGAGGGTGAATGATATGAACTTAAAAGACGAAGATGTGGTGGAGATGTTTTTTGAGGTGATGAAACTGAACCGCAGCTATTCGGAGAATCGTTATGGGAATATGGATGTGTTCCGGGGACAGTACAGCTGTCTTTTTATTTTGGAAAGGACGGGGCCGATCAGCCAGAAGGAGCTGGCTGGGATCCTGCGGATCCGTCCGGCTTCGGCGGGGGAGATCTTGGCAAAGCTGGAGCAGAAGGGGTTAGTCCGTCGGACACCGTCCAGGGCAGACGGAAGGGTCCTTCTGGCTTCGTTGACAGAAGAGGGGGCGCAGCGTGCCGGGCAGGTCAGGAAAGACCGGGCCATTGCCCACAAGGAAATGCTGTCTGGGCTGACGGAGGAGGAAAAGTGTTCCTTTTACCAAACATTAAAAAAGATTCGGAATTACTACTTGGAACTGGAGGAAGATCATGGAGACAGAAATTAGGATGACAGACAGAAAGCGTACAATGATTTTTATTAATATTGTGATCACCTGCATCGCCTCGTCGATGCTGGCCACGGCGCTGACCACCGCCCTGCCCGCGATCATCTCAGATCTTGAGATCAGTGTGACTGCGGGTCAGTGGCTGACCAGCGGTTATTCCCTGGCCATGGGGATCATCATGCCGCTGACCGCTTTTTTGATCACGCGGTTTCCGACGAAGCGGCTGTTCCTGACGGGAATGCTGCTGTTTATTGTGGGGCTTTCTTTGTGCGTGGTTGCGCCTGACTTTCAGGTCATGATGGCGGCCAGGATCCTGCAGGCCTGCGGAAATGGAATCTTAACCTCCATGGCCCAGGTGATCATCCTGACCATTTACCCGGCGGAAAAACGGGGCACAGCCATGGGCTGGTACGGCCTGTCCATCGGGGCGGCGCCGGTCATCGCACCTACGCTTGCCGGGATCATCGTGGATATGTTTGGCTGGCGGGCAATTTTTTACATATCGATCGGCATCATGATGATCTCGCTTGTATGGGCGGTCTTTGTGTTTGACAACATACTGGAAACAGTCCGGAAAAAATTCGATACCCTGTCGTTTGTGCTTAGCATTTTTGCCTTCGGCGGTCTGACACTGGGAATCGGAAATATCGGAAGCCACAGCTTTATGAGCGCCCAGGTTCTGCCTGTACTGGTAATCGGACTGTGTGCTTCGGGGCTGTTCGTATACCGGCAGCTTCATTTAGAGGAGCCGTTCCTGGAGCTGCGGATCCTGAAAAAGAAAAACTATGCGATCAGCGTGGTGGGAAGTATGCTTTTATATTTTGTGATGATGGGATCCTCCATGCTGATGCCGCTTTACGCACAGTCTATTATGGGATGTTCGGCCACCGTTTCCGGCCTGATCGTCCTGCCCGGTTCAGCGGTGATGGCTGTCATCAGTCCATTTGCGGGGAAAATCTATGATAAGCTGGGCATGAAAATATTGTTTGTTACGGGAGCGGTCTGCATGGCCGTAAGCTGCGGCGGCATGTGTCTTCTGACCATGGACACTCCGGTGTGGGTGGCAGCTGCCTGGAACACGCTTCGCACCACGGCGATCGGCTGTTTGATGATGCCGCTGGTGACCTGGGGGACCGAGGGGATTGGCTTTAAAAAGCTTTCCCATGGGACAGCGCTTCTTACTTCTCTGCGGACTGTGGCCGGAGCCATGGGGACAGCGGTGTTTGTAGGCATCATGACGGTTTCCGCCCAGAACGGTGCGGAAAAGTATGGGGACGAGGCGGCGCTCCACGGGCTGACCACGGCATTTTTCTGGATGACAATAGTGACGATCCTTCTGGTTCTGATGGGAATCTTTTTCGTGAAGAAAAAAGAGTAATATGCTACAATAATGCATAAGTGAATAAGTAGACAGGAGGATCGTAAGATATGAAATTATTTGAAGAAAAACCGGTGGTACATCGATATGAATATGCGGCGGAATTCATCCGGGATTTTCAGGTGGGAGAAGGCGACTTTATCCTGGCAGGGAAATCCGTATTCGAGGCTCATTTTTCTGAGCTTTCTCATACAGGCGCGGTGGTGCGCTATAAGAGCCAGTATGGCCAGGGAGAGCCTACGGATCTTATGGTAGATGCTCTCCTTGAAGATTTCCGGAAAACTGACTGTGACCGGATCATTGCCATTGGCGGTGGAGCGGTCATCGATATGGCCAAGATCCTGGTACTGGAGGGAAACGCTTCGGCTGCGGATATTTACCAGAGGAAGGCGCCGCTAAAAAAGATCCATCGCCTGGTGGCTGTGCCGACTACCTGCGGCGCAGGATCGGAAGTCTCCAACGTATCGATCGTGGAAATGACCGGGATGCATACCAAGCTGGGGCTGGCCTGTGATGAGATCTATGCGGACGATGCGGTGCTGATCCCGGTGCTTTTGCGGGAGCTTCCCTGGCATTTCTTTGTAACCAGCGCCATTGATGCATTGATCCATGCGATTGAGTCTTATGTGTCTCCGAAAAGCAATCTCTACACCAGGATGTTTGCAAAAAAGGCAATGGAGATGTTACTTTCCGGATTCCGGAAGCTTGCAGAGGAAGGGCAGGATTACCGGGAGCATTTGTTTGAAGACTTCCTTGTGGCCAGCAACCTGGCAGGCATTTCCTTTGGAAATGCAGGAACAGGGGCAGTTCATGCAATGTCCTATCCTTTGAGCGGGGTATATCATGTCACCCACGGAGAAGCCAATTATCAGTTCCTCACGGCTGTGTTCCAGGCATACCAGGAGAGAGACCCAGAGGGCGGCATCCGGGAATTAAATACATTTCTGGCGGGAATCCTGAATTGTGATGCGGATGAAGTTTATATAGAGACAGAAAAGCTTCTGAACCGTCTGATCCAGCGCAAACCTCTCCGCGAATACGGCATGAAAGAAGAGGAGATCCGAAGCTTTGCAAAAAGTGTGGAGGAAGCACAGCAGAGGCTTTTGAATCAGAGCTATGTGAAATTCCAGGCGGAGGATCTGGAAGAAATTTACCGGAAGCTGTATTAAGTGGGAGGATGTAACGTAAGATGCAGGAAGAAAAGAGGCAGATCCGGCGGGTCCTGGTGCGGGACGGCAGCATTGTGGAGCGCATCCGGGCTGTAGAATAATGATTTTTCTTGCATGCAGCAGCGATAGAAGGTAGACTGTATATTAAAGAAGAAAAAACGGGAAAAGAGCTGTAAAGAGGGGGAAGTCTATGAGGATCTGGATGGAGGAGCGTGCGGAGGAGAAGGATCATTTTGCAGCGGGAGTCACCCTGTCTATCATTGGGCTGACAGCCGCGGCCATTGCCGTGCCCTGCGGAATTGCCGTACTGACATTGATCTTGGACGGGCCAGTGAAAGAAATCTCCATGGCTGCCTGCCTGGGGGCAGTGGCGCTGGTCATATTCCTTGCAAGGAAGATCGGCAGCAAGGTCCATCAATACTGCACAGTGTTCTGTCAGGACGACGAAGGACGGTTTTTTGCAGTGGATGTCCGGAAATATGTCGGCTGTGGCAGAGGCGTAATAGGATTTATACAGATGCTTTCCCAGATGCAGAAAGTAAAGAAAAGCATGAAAGAGAACCATATCCTGGAGCGGTATATGCGTCAGGAACCCAGTCTTATTGGGGTAGAGACGCAGATTCTTTCGGTGGACAGGATGAAAATGACGGGCAGCGGATACCGGGTGAGGTGTCGGGTAGAGTATCCGAATAAGAAACGGGGAAAGCGGACATACCTGCTTGTGAGAGGGTATGAGAATGAGGCAGAGCTGGTGGCGGCTTTTGAGCGGCGGATGAAGAAAAATTTAATCTAAATATGACTGGAGATTGGAAGTCTGGTTTTTTGGACTCTCTTTTTGTTAAACTACGGTTAACAAGAAGAGAGTTTTCTGTTGTAAAAAGGAGTGATGATATAGGGGTATATAGGATAAGTGGAAAGTGAAAATAAACAGGTGTTCTTGTCTTTTGTTTGTAGCAATGTTAAAATAAAACATACCTTTCCGATTGTTAAAAACAGTATTAAAAATAGACAATATTCATTTAATATATAATTATGAGGAGTGAAGAAAACAGATGAATTTGGTTTCCTTATTTTCTGGATGTGGGGGTATGGACATAGGATTTGAGGGGGATTTTTTCTGCCTAAAAAAATCTATCAATTTATTTGTGCATCCAGAATGGGTAGAAGAGGATTATGGCGATTGGGTTAAAGTGAAGCCCACAACGTTTAATACAATTTTTGCAAATGACATCAGGCCTGATGCAAAAGCGGCATGGGTTTCTTATTTTGGAAATAAGAAAAGGGATGCAAATAAAATATACCATCTAGAGAGTATTGTTGACTTGGTAAAAAGGGCTAAAGAAGGGGAGCTGATTTTTCCCCAAAAGGTAGATATAGTAACAGGGGGGTTTCCGTGTCAAGATTTTTCTATAGCGGGGAAAAGATTAGGCTTTCGCTCACAAAAAAGCCATTTGGGAGAAACATTGAATAAAGACGAGCCATCTATAGAAAACAGAGGACAATTGTACATGTGGATGAGAGAGGTGATCTCTATTACAGAGCCAAAACTTTTTGTTGCCGAGAATGTAAAAGGTTTGACAAATTTGAACGATGCAAAAGAAATTATAGAACATGATTTTGCCACGGCAGGGAAAGGAGGATATATTGTTGTGCCGGCTCAAGTTCTTCATGCGGCTGATTATGGTGTGCCGCAATCTCGGGATAGAGTGATTTTCTTTGGCTTTAAAAAAAATGCATTAAGAGATGAAGCTTTAAGAGCGCTTAAACAAGAAAGGATACCGGAACACTTTGATCCATATCCAATGAAAACCCACGGACATGGAATAGCACCATATGTGACCTGCAGAGAGGCGTTCATTGATTTGGAAGAACCCGATAGAACGCAAGATTTAGCGCAAAAAAAATATTCCAAGGCGAAATATATGGGAAAACATTGTCAGGGTCAGACGGAAATTAAATTAGACGCTGTGGGTCCAACAATAAGATCTGAACATCATGGAAATATTGAATATCGTCGCCTGAGTATAGAGCATGGCGGAAAAAATGAGGAAGAATTGCAAAAAGGACTAAAAGAACGAAGATTGACAGTTAGAGAATGCGCTAGAATTCAAACATTTCCAGATGAATATCAGTTTATTTTGAAAAAGACAAGTGAAAATAAAAGTGTTTCTGCAAGTGAGGCGTATAAGATAATTGGAAATGCAGTGCCGTGTGTATTGGCGTACAATATAGCAAAAAACATTGAAAGTAAATGGGAAATTTATTTTAAGGAGAGGTAAGACATGTGTGATAAAGAGAGCAAATATTTACCATTGTTAAAAAACACGGTGCAGAATATCGAAAATAATCTTCAAGAAAAATTTCAAAAAAGTGGAAAAGAAAAAGTGAAGGGGACGGAATTTGAGGAGATTGTACAGGACGCATTAATTAAATCTGGGTTTCATAAAGAGCAAATTACACATAGTTCCCAAAAGTTTCCGGATTTTGTAATTACAGATATAGAGTATGGTTATAAAATAGGTGTTGAGGTGAAAAAAACGGATTCAAATAAGTGGGAGGTAATAGGGGGGAGTGTCTTTGAAAGTCTTAAAAATGATGTTGAAGACACATATATTATAATGGGGAAATTCGGTGGAGACAGGCCAGAAGTACGGCTTAAAAGATATAAGGACTGTTTGCAAGACCTAAGAGTTACCCATAGCCCGAGGTTTTATCTGGATTTAGACATACCAGATGGAGAGGACTATCTTACTCGTAATCGTGCGGAAGAGCTTTTAAACCTTTCAGGTGACGAATTAAACAGAAAAATAAGACAATTACTGAGGACAAATAAGTCGACTTGGTGGAGCGAAGGGGAAACTATATCTTATGCCGAATTGAGTTTAGAAGAAAAAAATATGTACTTATGTGATGGAATGGCTTTGTTTCCAGAGGTGTTTGGATGTGACTATAGCAATTTTACTCCGTGGTTGGTTTATAGCTGTCTTGTTTGGTGCGGGAATGTCAGGGATATTTTTTCGGCGGGAGGAATTGAGTTTTATCAAGATATGTATTTATCGGCGATCATGTATAGAGCGGTTTCTAATATTGATAAAATTGTTAATCGTATCGAAAGTATGTCCAATGAAGAAGTTTTGAAATACTGGAAATGTGATGTGCAAACAAGAGAAGAAAGAATAGAAAAATGGACGGAGTTAGTAAAAGAGAATATTAAGATTTCCAATGAATTAATCGGAAAAAACAAATCTTTAGAGCGGTTTGTTGGAATGAATAATGAAAAAGTATTAGAGAAAATTATTGAAGAATTTGTCGATATGCTAAAAGAGAATATTTAATTTAAGAAGAGGTGTCATGGCTATGGGAAGGTATACTCAGGAGCAGACACATAGGATTATGGGATCTGTGCATTCTAAAAATACAAATATTGAGGTTAAGCTCTGCAAAGAATTATGGCGTAGAGGATACAGATACCGGAAAAATGTAACAAATCTTCCGGGAAAGCCGGATATTGTTTTTACAAAGTATAAGCTTGCTATTTTTTGTGATGCAGAGTTTTGGCATGGAAAAGATTGGGAAATCTTAAAACCAAAATTAGAGCGGGGGAAAAATCCGGATTTTTGGGTCAATAAAATTGAAAAAAACCGTCATAGAGATTATGAAGTTAATCAAACGCTTTGTTTTATGGGGTGGACTGTTTTAAGATTTTGGGGGAAAGAGATATTATCTCAAACAGACGAATGTGTCAGGGTTATAGAAGAGACGATATTTGAAATTAAACTGGCTGAATTTGACAATAGCTATGAGACAGAGGAATAAGTGAAGATAAAATTTAAAGGTTATAAGAATATTAAGTTTAAGTGATTTGTCATAGAAAATCAAGGTAGAAGTAAGCTGTTGGAGGAGAGATATGTTTCATAAAAAAAGGATAATGATGTCGGCTTATAATCCGGAGACACATATTCCGGTCATTCGCTGTAGTATCTGCAATGGAGAGCAGGTGGCCGGTTTTCAGGAAATCACGACAGGTAAATTTACAGACATTTGTCTGATCAAAGATGAGAAAGATTTGATAATCTTTCGAAATGAATACGGAATCAGAGACGGACAGGAGATAAAAAAGATTTATTGAGAAATGCCGGGGTGAAGAAAAGGAGATGAAAGCCATGGCCTTGGAAAATGGAGAATGGATTCTGCACGGCGCAGACTGGGACAGTCCGGACCGCATCCGTTCCTGGCAGGAGTTAATAGAATATGTAGATGCGGTCGGCTTTTTGCCCCTCTTTAAAAATGAGGTGGAGGGATTTTCTGTGGAGGAAAAGACGTCGCCGCTCTTTTGGTGGACTGGCGACCCGAAGCAGGATCCCTGGGAGTGGCGGGCTATTATTGCCAGGAGTGAAAAAGTAGCCTACGGGAAGTTTTTTAATAAAAAAGCCGGGTTCATTTCGCTCCGGTGGTTCCCTTATTTTGCCAATTACCGGCGGGATGGATATGATTTCGACGCCAGGTGGGAAGACGGGCTTTCAGGATATCGGAGTAAAAAAATCATGGATCTTTTTGAGGTGCGTAAAGAGTATCCATCCTATGAACTGAAAAAAGATGCCGGCTTTGGCAAAGGCGGCGAGAAAAATTTCAACGGTGTCGTGACAGAGCTTCAGATGCAGACCTATCTGGTGACCAGGGATTTCAGGCAGAAGAGAAATCGAAAAGGACAGGCCTACGGAATGGCGGTTTCTGTTTATGCCACGCCGGAAGAACTCTGGGGATATGAGTTGGTGTCCGGGGCGTATCGGGAGTCTCCGGAAGAGTCAGGAAAAAGAATCCTGGAGCAGGTAAAAACATTTTATCCGGAAGCTGCTGATAAACAGATCCGGAAAGTGTGTAAATAAATCATCGGGAGGGAATAGCCATGAAAATGAAGATCAGAAATAAGGCGGCATTTACAGATGTCGAGACCGGTTTAGAACGGGATAACCGCAGGATTTCGTATGAGGCGGCGCTGGAGGGGATCGTGCTCCTGGAAAATGATGGGACCCTGCCGCTTAAGCCGGGAAAGATCGCATTGTACGGTGCGGGTGCGGGGATGACGATCAAAGGAGGAACCGGATCCGGAGAAGTACGGGAACGGCATGTGGTCTCTATTTTAGAGGGAATGGAAAAGGCCGGGTTTACGGTAACGACCAGGAGATGGATCGAAGAGTACGCAAAACGTTACCAGGAAGGTGAAAAGGAATATGCGGCAGAGTTCCAGCGCAAGCTTCTGAAACCATGGAAGCTGGACATGATCAATTTTATAAGCAGCCCGTATCAGTATCCCTCCAGCCAGCCGGTTACGGAACAAGATGTGAAAGATTCTGATACAGACACCTGTATTTATGTGGTCGCACGGCAGGCGGGAGAAGGCACAGACAGGAGCCTTGGTGAAAAAGGATACCGGCTTTCGGATGAGGAAAAGGCGGGGCTGGCCATGTGCGCTGCCAATTACGGGAAAATGATCGTTGTGGTCAATGTGGGATCCGTATTTGATATGAGCTTTCTGGAGGAAATCCCGGGAATTAATGCCGTGGTCTATTATTCGCAGCAGGGAATGATGGGAGGCAGTGCTTTTGCGGATCTGGTCTGTGGGAAGACATCGCCTTCCGGAAAGACGAGCGATACCTGGCCGAAAAATTACGAAGATATTCCAGGAGCCATGGACTACAGTTATCTGAATGGCAATACGGATGAAGAATATTACCGGGAAGGCATTTACGTGGGATACCGGTATTTTGACACTTATGGAGTGGAACCCAGATATCCTTTTGGACATGGATTATCATATACCACATTTTCTGTGGAGAAGAAATCCGTGGAGCTTAGCGGAAGCAAGGTCAGAGTGTGTGCCCGGGTAACAAATACGGGAAAAGCATATGCCGGAAAGGAAACCCTTCAGCTGTATGTAAGCTGCCCGCAGACAGGAATGAATAAGGAATATCAGAGGCTGGCCGCATTTGCAAAAACCGGAGAACTGCAGCCAGGAGAGAGCCAGGAGCTTACGCTCGCGTTTGACCTAAGAGATCTGACATCCTATAGAGAAGAAGATGGCTCCTATGTGCTGGAAGCAGGGGACTATGTGCTGAAGCTTGGAACGTCCAGCCGAAATACAACCCCGGCAGCTGTGATGGAGGCAAGAAAAGAGATCACGGCGGCAGTCTGCAGGAATATCTGCAGAAGGGAGCATGCGGTCAGAGAGATTGAGCCTCCGATGAATATGGATACCTGTGAATATCAGGACGGAGAATTAGAACGATATATTATAGAAGATGATGCGGTAGAGACGGTTACGTATTCCTATGAAGAAAAGGCAGATGCGCTGTTCCCATATACCCGAAAGCTTCTGGAAAAACTCACAGGAGAAGAGTTGTGCGACCTGGTGTCAGGTGACGGCGGATCCGGCGGGAATAAATTCTTTGAGGCTCCGGGAGTAGCCGGGTGTACCACGTCGGCCCTGCAGAAGAAGGGGATTCCGAATATCTGTATGGCTGACGGACCGGCGGGATTGCGGCTTCAGAAAGTCTCGGCAGTCACAAGGAGAGGAACGGTAAAAGGTACAGAACCCAATGTTTCTGTCATGGGGTGTTTGCCGGAACCAGTGAAGAAAGTGATGCTTGGCAATCAGGAGCGGCAGCCCTGTGTCTATCAGTTTACCACCTCTTTTCCGGTGGGAACTGCATTGGCGCAGACATGGAATACGGAATTGATCGAAAGGGTGGGAGAAGCAGTCGGAAAAGAAATGGAAGCCTACGGGATCACCTATTGGCTTGCTCCAGGTATGAACATACACAGAAATCCTCTGTGCGGAAGGAACTTTGAATATTTCTCCGAGGATCCGCTGCTCACCGGAAAGATGGCGGCGGCCATGAGCAGAGGGGTTCAGACAAGGAAGGGCTGCTTTGTGACGGTCAAGCATTTCTGCTGCAATAACCAGGAGGAGAACCGGAACCGCATGAACGCAAATGTAAATGAAAGGGCTTTGCGGGAAATTTATCTTAAGGGCTTCGAGATTGCGGTAAGAGAAGGGCGTCCCGGAGCGGTGATGACCAGCTACAACAAGGTAAACGGGACTTATGCCAATAATAGTATGGACCTGGTGACCCATGTCCTGCGGGACGAGTGGGGTTTTGACGGCCTGGTAATGACGGATTGGTATGCGACTGGAAAGGGTCTGGGAAGCCATGTGAAAGCAATTGAAGCAGGGAATGATCTTCTGATGCCTGGAGGGAAAAAGGCAGCACGGGAATTAAAGAAGGCTCTGGAGGAAGGCATACTGGAGGAAGAAGATTTAAAACGTTGTGCCGGAAGAGTGCTCCAGGGGATTATGAGCTCCAGGATCTACCAGGCTTATCGGAGACTAAAAAAAGAAGAGGCGTGATTACGCCTCTTCTGTAAATTCATCTTTTCCAACTCCGCAGATCGGGCATACCCAATCCTCCGGGAGATCTTCAAAAGCAGTTCCAGGAGCGATTCCGTTATCCGGATCACCAACTTCTGGATCATATACATATCCACATGGTTCACATACATATTTTTTCATGATGATATCCTCCTATCATTATTAGATTCGCTTGTATTATAACAACTCTACCGGAGGTTTGTAAAGCCTGTTTGCGTGAAAGAGTCCGGGTTGGGAAAAAAAGGAAGGAAAGAGGCAGAAATATGGATTTTTACCAGAGAGCCAGGATCGTATGTGAAAGCATCCCGGAAGGGAGGGTGGCAACCTACGGTCAGATTGCGCTTTTGTGCGGGAAACCGAAAAATGCAAGACAGGTAGGGTATGCACTGAATAAAGGTCGTCTGGGAGAGGTGCCGGCCTGGCGGATCCTGGGAAGCAGCGGGCGTTTAAGCGGCGCAGCTTCTTTTGAAACGCATGATATGCAGAAGCTTCTTCTGGAGGCGGAAGGAGTGGAAGTCCGACAGACAGAAAAAGGGTGGAAAACGGACTTGAAAAAATACGGCTGGAGGAATTCGATGGAAGAAGCGGAAGCGTTCCGCAGGATATTTGAAGAAAAGAATATATGACAAAGGAGAACAATTATGGCAGAAATTACGTATCGCAGACCGGAAGTGTCTGATGCAAAAAACATTGTGGATTTTTATAATTATGTAGGCGGCGAGACCAGCTATCTGAGCTTTGAAAAGGATGAGTATCCGTTGGATGCGGCGGCTCAGGAGGCTGCAATCAGGGAACTGGAAGGGAATGACACTAATATCATGCTTCTTGCTATGGACGGGGAAGAGATTGCAGGGATTGCGACCATCAGCTCTACACATAAGATCAAAGCAAGACACGATGGCGAGCTGGGGATCGTTGTAGCAAAAAAATACCAGGGACAGGGAATCGGTACAACACTGATCAAAAAGCTGATCGACTGGGCAAGAGGAAATGGTGTGACTACCAGGATCAGTCTGGATACCAGAGCGGATAATATAATGGCAGTGTCTTTGTATCTCAAGATGGGATTTCAGGTGGAAGGCTGCCGGAAAAACTCCACATTGCTCAATGGGGAGTATTATGATCTGTACATTATGGGAATGATGTTATAGCCAGGATTTTACATAGATTTAACAAAAAGAACGTAGCTGTATCTGTGTAAGTTTAGTACACTAAATATAATGAAGACTTAAGACCGGCCCTGGCCGGTCTTAAGCCGACATATGAATGATGAAATATATTGGGAAGAGCAGGTGTACAAATGAATAATAGCGTGTATATGAACAGGGAACTGTCCTGGCTGAAGTTTAATGAACGGGTATTGGAGGAAGCGGAAAGCAGAAGTGTGCCGTTGTGCGAACGATTGTCTTTTGCCTCTATCTATCAGACGAACCTGGACGAATTTTTTATGGTCAGAGTGGGGTCTCTTGTGGATCAGATGATGCTGTCAAAGGATCTTAGAGATAATAAGACAAAGATGACTGCAAAAGAGCAGATTATGGCAATCCTTTCTCAGGTCACAAAGCTGAACCGCAGGAAAGATGCAGTATATGCGGAACTGATGGAAGAAATAGAGAAGCAGGGAATTAAGCTGGTCAATTTCCAGAAGATCGGGAGAAAGGGAAGCGAATATCTGGAACGGTATTTTGATTCAGAGATCGCACCGCTGATCTCCCCGACTGTAGTGGGAAAACGGCAGCCATTCCCATTTATCCGGAACCGGGAAATATATGCAGTGGTAGTGCTGCAGCGTAAGAACGGAAAAGAAAAGCTGGGTCTGATCCCCTGTGGAAGCGGAGTGTTCCCGCGGCTTATTGAAGTGCCGGGACAGGAGGGGACTTACATGCTATCCGAAGAACTGATCCTTCATTTTATTCCAAAGGTGTTCCCGGGATATTTTGTAAAAGCAAAATCTCTGATCCGGGTGACCAGGAATGCGGACATTGATGCGGACGCTCTTTATGATGAGGATCTGGATTACCGTGAATTCATGGTGAAGGTTATTAAAAAGAGAAAACGTCTGGCTCCGGTGCGTCTGGAGCTGTCACGGGAGCTTGACGGGGATATTGTAGATGTTCTCTGCGAATATCTGGAAGTGAGTAAAAAGTATGTGTTCCGTGGAGAAAGTCCGCTGGATCTTTCTTTTGTATTCCAGATTCAGGATATGCTGCGGCATGTGCCGGAATTGTTCTATGAAAAACGGGTTCCGCAGAAATCTCCGCAGTTCCGGAGCGGGGTGCCCATCCTGCAGCAGATCGAGGAAGGGGACAAACTCCTTTCCTATCCGTTTGAAAGCATCCGTCCCTTCCTGGACATGCTTCGGGAGGCGGCAAACGATGACAGTGTAGTTTCTATCAAGATGACATTGTACCGTGTTGCGAGACAGAGCAAGGTGGTGGAAGCGCTGATCGAGGCTGCGGAAAACGGAAAGGAAGTACTGGTGCTGGTAGAGCTGAAGGCCCGGTTTGATGAAGAAAATAATATTGAGTGGTCAAGGCGTCTGGAGGATGCGGGATGTCATGTGATCTACGGACTGGACGGCTATAAAGTTCATTCCAAGCTTTGTCTTATTACCAGGAAAAAAGAAGGACAGATCGAGTATATTACTCAGATTGGCACGGGAAATTATAACGAAAAAACAGCAAGGCTCTATACGGATCTCTCTGTCATGACCTGCGATCCTAAAATCGGGCAGGAGGCGGCTGCTGTATTCCAGGCTCTGGCCATGGGAGAGGTGCTGGAGGAATCCCACACGCTTCTGGTTGCACCAAAATGTCTTCAGAACAAGGTGCTCGATATGATCGACGAAGAGATTGAACATGCAAGAAACGGGGAGCCGGCGTATGTTGGCGTAAAGATTAATTCTCTGACTGATAAAAGGATCATCGACCGCCTGATAGATGCTTCCCAGGCAGGGGTAAAGGTAGAATTGGTGGTCAGAGGAATCTGCTGTCTCATTCCGGGTGTGGAAGGAATGACAGAAAATATACGGGTGATCAGTATCGTGGGCAGATTCCTGGAACATTCACGGATCTATATATTCGGAATTGGAGAACGGGAAAAGATATATATTGCATCAGCGGACTTTATGACCAGAAATACAATCCGCCGCGTAGAGGTGGCTGCACCTGTGCTTGACCCTGTTTTAAAGGAGCGCCTGAAGGGAATGTTCCATACAATGCTGAATGACAACCAGCAGGCAAGAGAACTTGAAAGCGACGGGACTTATGTCCGTGTAAAGAACGAAAAGGCTCCGCTGAATTCCCAGGAGTATTTTTACGCAGAGGCGTATGAGCAGAATCTTCCGAAAGAGAGGTCCTGATCTTGATCATACTGGCATTGGGAGAGATCCTGGAAAAAATTGAAGAAGAGCAGGTGATGTCAGATGGCAGGCCGTCAGTGTTTATCACGGATTCCAGACATGCGCCCCGCGCAATGGAGATGGCGGGTATGGTGTATGACGGGGAGATCAGTCTTGCGGAAGTTGGTTTTTGTAAGCTGGAAACCCAGCAGGAGTGCCTTGCGGGCTCCCTCTGTATACCCAAACTCCTGGATGTGCTGGGAAGCCGCTACCGGATGCTGTTTTTTATTAATCAGCACCACATCGTGATCGTGGATGATGATGATTTTGCAAAACGGCTGATCATCCGGATCCGGCGGAGCAAGACGAACCAGGGAGATACCAGGGAGCGGTTTTTGTATAATTTCATCGGACAGTTTATGAGCCGGGATCTGGAACTCCTGGGCCGGTATGAGCGATTGATCATGGGGATGGAAGAAAGAGTGGCGGACGGGAAGACGGAAGGTTTTCAAAGCAAGATCAGCCCGATACGCCGGGAACTTCTGACTCTTCGGGGTTATTATGATGAATTGATGGATATGGGAAAGGAGCTGGAGGAGAATGAAAACGGCTTCTTTGCCAGAAAACAGCTGAAATATTTTGGCACGATTGCGGACCGGGCAGACCGGCTGATGGGACGGACCGGCTACCTGCTGGAATATGCCCAGCAGGTACGGGATACCTATCAGGCACAGGTAGATGCGGTGCAGAATAAAAATATGCAGTTCCTGACCGTGGTATCCACGATTTTCTTTCCGCTGACATTGATTACCGGCTGGTATGGGATGAATTTTCAGAATATGCCGGAATTAAAGCACGGATATCCGGGTGTGATCCTGCTGAGCCTGATCGTGGTAGCTGTATGTATCATCTTCTTTAAAAAGAAAAAGATATTGTAATTGAGAAGAATTATCAAATACCGCCTTGACAAATAGGTGCCGGTAGTCTACACTGCCAAGAAAACACTTACTTTGGAAAGGCGGGATTTTTATGGGAAAAATTTATCAGAATATAGAGGAACTAATCGGGAGGACACCTCTGCTGGAAGTGGCGGGGATAGAAAAGGAACTGGGGCTCTTAGCTAAGATTCTTGTAAAGCTGGAATATCTCAATCCGGCCGGAAGCGTCAAGGACCGGGCGGCAAAGTTTATGATCGAAGACGCAGAGGCGAAAGGGTTCTTGAAAGAGGGTTCCGTGATTGTCGAACCTACATCTGGAAATACCGGGATCGGACTGGCTGCACTGGCTGCAGCCAAAGGATACCGCATGATCCTGACCATGCCGGAAACCATGAGCGTGGAGCGGCGTAATATCCTGAAGGCCTATGGAGCGGAACTGGTTCTGACAGAAGGCGGGAAAGGGATGAAAGGTGCGATTGAAAAGGCACAGGAGCTGGCGGCGGAGATACCGGGAAGCTTCCTGCCGGGGCAGTTTGATAATCAGGCAAACGCAGAAGCACACCGCCGGACCACCGGCCCGGAGATCTGGGAGGATACAGAAGGAAAGGCAGATATTCTTGTTGCGGGTGTCGGAACCGGAGGGACGATTACCGGAGCCGGGGAATATCTGAAATCCCGAAATGCCGGAATATATATTGTGGCAGTGGAGCCTGCGGATTCTCCGGTTCTTTCCGGTGGAGAAGCGGGGCCGCATAAGCTGCAGGGGATCGGTGCAGGGTTTGTGCCACGAATCCTGAATACGGAAATTTATGATGAGGTCTACAGAGCAGGTGCCGAAGAAGCGTTCCAGGCTGCAAAGCTGCTGGCAAAAAAAGAAGGGATTCTGGTTGGGATCTCTTCAGGAGCTGCCTTGTCCGCAGCGATCGAGATGGCAAAGAGGCCGGAAAACAAGGGAAAAACAATCGTGGCGATTCTCCCGGACAGTGGAGACAGATACTATTCGACTCCTCTCTTTGTGGAAGAGTAGAGGCGGGCATCCAGTCTGCCATCCAGAATGAGGCAGAGGATGATCAGGACGGCTCCTATAAGGCCGGGGCCGCTGAGAGTCTCTCCCAGCAGAAAGAAGGCGGCTGCGGAAGTCAGAATGGGCTGGGTGCACTGGAGCATGGAAACGACAGAGGCAGACAGATGGGTTACGGCATGGTTCTGAAGCAGATATGCCAGGATCGTGCATCCGCCGGCCAGATAAAGGACTACCAGCCATGCATCAGGCTGTACGCCGGCAAGCACGGTAATGTCGTCAAAAAGCAGAGCGCCGGCCAGGCTCAGGATCATTGTAACACCGATCTGTGCGGCAGTCACGGCGGTGACGTCCATTTCTTTCATTGCAGATTCGCCAAAGACAAGAACACCGGCCAGACAAAAGGCGTCCAGCAGAGCCAGCGCTTCCCCGATGCCAAATGAAAAAACTCCTCCATTGCAGCACAGCAGGAACAGTCCTGCGATTGTCAAAAGCTGCAGGGGGAGTTTTTTGAATACATAGGGACGGTGAAAAATCACAGAGGCAAGAAATGGAGTAAATAATACGGGCAGGGACATGATGAATCCCACATTGGTAGCAGCGGTCAGGTTAAGTGCCAGGTTGCAGGAAATATAGGCTCCGGCGCAGCAGAGAGAGGAAGGCAGCCAGGTCTTCCAGCTGACTTTTTTTATGCATGGCAGTATCCTGCGCCCAAACAGGAGCAGGAACAAAAGAAATGCCAGGGTAAAACGGGCGGCCAGAAGCCATAGAGGCGTGATGCTCTTGTAGGCAACCTTTGTTGCCGGATTGCCGATGCCGTAAATCAGGCTCTGGATAAAAATGAATAAGGTATAAATAGCTTTTCTTTGATGCATAAGAGGGGACCTCCGCATTTTTATTTATTTTAACACAAGATTTACAGGGAAAGAAAGAAGCGGCTACTACATTTTGTTATAATTTATATAAAGAAAAATAGCATGTATAAAAGGAGAGCTGTGTATGGTAAAGAGCTATGTCATCGACACGAATGTACTGATCCAGGCGCCGTATGCGCTGCAATGCTTCGAGGATAACCAGGTGATCCTTCCGCTGGTGGTTCTGGAGGAGCTGGACGGACTGAAGAAGTCTGAGGGCGAGCGCGGCGCAAATGCAAGGCGCGTGATCCGGTTCCTGGAAAAGCTCCGGGGACGGGGAGACCTTCTTAAAGGAGTGGAACTGGAACACGGCGGATTCCTGCGGGTGGAGTCTAACTGCGTGTCGGTGATGCTGCCGGAAAGCCTTCCGGAGGATAAGGCGGACAATCGTATTCTGAAGGTCTGCAAGGGACTGGCGGAAGGGAATGTGCCGGTTGTACTGGTGACGAAAGACCTGGTTCTGAGGATGAAAGCACAGATCCTGGGGATTGAAGCCCAGGACTTCAGTACAGAGCAGGTAATTCCGGAGGAAGAGCAGTACAGCGGCCGGACTTCGTGCTTCGTGCCGGAGGAGAGATTTAAGGAGTTCCGAAAAAAAGGGATCGAAATTGCGGCACTGTATCAGACAGATGGAGACGGGAACCGGAGGATACCAGAGCTGGTGGAAAATGAGTTCGTGATACTGAAGGCGGATCAATCTGTGAAGAAAACACATCTGGGGAGAGTGTCCGCGGGAAAGGTAGTGCCGCTGGAATATCGGAAAAGCACACCATACGGAGTAGCGCCAAGAAATGCAGGGCAGTACTTTCTTCAGGAAGCGCTGATGAAGCCGGCGAAGGAAGCTCCACTTGTGATCGTAAAAGGAATGGCGGGGACGGCAAAAACCTTTTATTCGCTGGCGGTAGGACTGGAAAAAATCGTGAATCACCCGTCCGGAGAATACCGGCGGATTCTGATCTGCCGCCCAAATGCACAGTTTGACGAAGACATCGGTTTTCTGCCCGGGGATGAACAGGAGAAAATATCGCCTCTGATGCGTCCGGTCATTGATAATCTGGAACAGCTGATTGACTCGAATGAAGAAGAACGTTATAAAGACGAAACCGAACTCAGAGGAAAGATTGAAGAAATATTTGCCAGGGGGATTATACAGACGGAGGCTTTGAACTTTATCCGAGGCAGATCGTTTGTAAAGACCTATCTGATCATTGATGAAGCGCAGAATATGACGCCGAATCAGGTCAAAGGCATCATTACCAGGGCGGGCGCGGGAACAAAGATCATCCTGCTGGGAGATCCGGGACAGATTGACAAACCATTTCTGGATGAACGGACCAACGGACTTAGCTATGCATCCGAGAAAATGAAGGGAAGCCCGCTGTGCTGGCAGGTCACAATGTCGGCAGAGGAATGTGAGCGCTCTGCTCTGGCAATGGATGCAATTCAGAGATTATAAAATATGAGATAACATAGCGAATACATATAAAATTTCTGAAAACATTGACATATAAAAACAAAAGATTTACAATTATAATAATCAAAGCGGAAAGGAGTGTTTGATATGTCAAATGTTTGGATTCAGTTTGTCGTATTTGCTGTGGCTTTACTCTTTTTCTGCTGGCTGCTCCTGGAATACTGGTTCTACCGGAAAGGGAAAAGCCCTGAAGGAGGACTCTACCTGGCGTCAAAGGCAGCATTTGCGCTGTCTCATTTCTGGAAAGCGGTAGATGGTGCAAAGGAGATTCCGGAGGACACACTGAAGAAAGAGGCAGGACGGACACCTCTGGAGGCGGAAAACGAGGGAAGCAGACCTATGCACGTGCGGGAGATCCATGGAAGAGAATCCCGTGCACTGGGACAGAGAAAATGGTTTCGGCCTCAGATGTAGAAGATAGAAAAATACAGAAAATATGCAGACGCCCCGGTGCGGAAAACCGGGGCGTTTTTCCTGGTAACAGTGAAAAGGAGGACAGACGTGTAAAAATGCACAAAAGGCAGCCTGAAAAATCTTTAAAATTGGTGAATTGGAATTTGTGCCAGGTGTTATAATAAGCATGTAACAAGGAAACCGGTCAGATTTTTGGAGGAAAAGATAAATGAATACTTTAAAAGCTGAAAAAAGAACAATGGACATCAAAGCAAAAAGATTAAGAAGAGAAGGTTTCGTTACCGGAAATGTGTTCGGCAGACAGATCGAGACATCCATTCCGATCAAGATGGACAAGCAGGCAGTTGAGCGCTTGTTAAAGACCTGCGGCAAAGGCAGCAGGATTACCCTTGATATTGAGGGGACACCGTACAATGTACTGATTAAGGACGTAGAATATAATCCTTTGAAGGGACAGCTGGAAGAGATAGACTTCCAGGCGCTTGTTGAGGATGAAAAGGTACATTCTGTAGCAGAAATCGTGCTTCTGAACCATGAGAAAGTGACAGGCGGCGTGCTGGAGCAGATGCTGGAGGAGATATCTTTCCGCGCATATCCGGATGCACTGGTAGATAAAGTAGAGATTGATGCCGGCAAATTAAGAGTCGGAGATACGGTACATGTAAAAGACCTGGATATTGCCCGGAATCCTAAGATAGAGATCCAGACAGATCCGGAAGCAGTGATCGTAAGAGTACAGGAGGTATACAACACTTCAGAGGAAGATGCGGAAGGAGAAGAGGCTTAAGGCCAGGAGTTTTCATATACACTAATATAATGAAAGAAAAGGGAAAGGACGATGCTGCGGGGCACCGTCCTTTCCCTTTGTAAATATCCCGTAAAAACAAGTAAAATAGGGAAATATCCCTTGACAAGATAAAAAAATCGTAATACACTAGTTGAGCGTGCATGAAAGTGCATTCTATTTTTATGTGCGCGGATTCATGGAAATGAATGGCAACTTATTATAATCGTAGGAGGTGAAAGAGAATGCCAACATTTAACCAGCTTGTAAAAAAAGGACGTCAGACATCTGTAAAGAAGTCTACAGCTCCGGCACTTCAGAAAGGATACAATTCTCTTAGAAAGAGAAGTATCAATGCATCCGCTCCTCAGAAGAGAGGCGTGTGTACAGCTGTAAAGACAGCTACACCTAAGAAGCCGAACTCAGCTCTTAGAAAGATCGCCAGAGTACGTCTGTCCAACGGTATCGAGGTAACAAGCTACATCCCGGGCGAAGGACACAACCTTCAGGAGCATAGCGTTGTTCTGATCCGTGGAGGAAGAGTAAAAGACCTTCCGGGTACCAGATATCACATCGTAAGAGGAACACTGGATACAGCAGGTGTTGCTAAGAGAAGACAGGCGCGTTCAAAATACGGTGCTAAGAGACCGAAAGACGCTAAAAAGTAAGATCTTAGCGAAGGCAAGTCGTAAGACGCAGCGTGAGCTTTAGAGATTACTTTGTTCTTCGGAGTGAAACGGAGAAGAACTTCCGTAAATCTGAAGAACTGCTATATTATGTATGTAGTCACAAACAGAACTATGATTATGTAAGTTGCAAGGTATATATATGATGTATGCCCAGCACTACACTGTATCATTAGAAAGACACATGTGAGTACCGATGAATTAATCAATATGTTTAAGGAGGGAAGGACCGTGCCACGTAAAGGACATACTCAGAAAAGAGACGTATTAGCGGATCCGTTATACAACAATAAAGTGGTTACTAAGCTGATCAACAATATCATGCTGGACGGCAAAAAAGGTATCGCTCAGAAGATTGTATACGGAGCGTTTGACAGAGTTGCAGAAAAGACCGATAAGCCGGCGATCGAAGTATTCGAGGAGGCTATGAACAACATCATGCCTGTACTTGAGGTAAAGGCAAGACGTATCGGTGGTGCAACATACCAGGTGCCGATCGAAGTTAGAGCTGACAGAAGACAGGCTCTGGCACTTCGGTGGCTGACCAACTTCTCCCGCGCAAGAGGCGAGAAGACAATGGAAGAAAGACTGGCAAATGAGATCATGGATGCTGCAAACAATACTGGTGCAGCCGTTAAGAGAAAAGAAGATATGCACAAGATGGCTGAAGCAAATAAAGCATTTGCTCATTACAGATTCTAGGAGGCAACAATGGCTGGAAGAGAATATCCATTAGAGAGAACAAGAAATATCGGTATCATGGCGCATATTGATGCTGGTAAGACCACGCTGACAGAGCGTATCCTCTATTACACTGGTGTAAACTACAAGATCGGAGACACTCATGAAGGTACTGCTACCATGGACTGGATGGAACAGGAGCAGGAAAGAGGTATCACGATCACATCAGCCGCTACCACATGCCACTGGACTTTGGAAGAAAAGACAAAGCCGAAAAAAGGCGCCCTGGAGCATCGTATCAACATCATTGATACCCCGGGACACGTTGACTTTACGGTAGAGGTTGAGCGTTCACTTCGTGTACTGGACGGCGCTGTTGGTGTGTTCTGTGCAAAGGGTGGTGTAGAGCCCCAGTCAGAAAACGTATGGCGTCAGGCTGACACTTACAATGTACCTCGTATGGCGTTCATCAACAAGATGGACATCTTAGGTGCAGATTTCTACAATGCCGTAGAGCAGATCAAGACCAGACTTGGCAAAAATGCTATCTGTCTGCAGCTGCCGATCGGCAAGGAAGATGATTTCAAGGGAATCATCGACCTGTTTGAGATGCAGGCTTATATCTACAACGACGAGAAGGGCGATGACATTTCCGTAACAGATATTCCGGAGGATATGAAGGATGATGCAGAGCTTTACCACACAGAGCTGGTAGAAAAAATCTGTGAGCTGGATGATGATCTGATGATGGAATACCTGGAAGGTGACGAGCCTTCCGTTGAGGCGATGAAAGCAGTCCTGAGAAAGGCTACCTGTGAATGTACGGCAGTTCCTGTATGCTGCGGATCAGCCTACAGAAACAAAGGTGTGCAGAAGCTCCTGGATGCAGTCCTTGAGTTCATGCCTGCACCGACAGACATTCCGGCGATCAAGGGTGTAGACGAGGATGGAAACGAGATCGAGAGACATTCTTCCGATGACGAACCGTTCTCTGCTCTGGTGTTCAAGATCATGACTGACCCGTTCGTAGGAAAGCTTGCTTACTTCAGAGTTTATTCCGGAACCGTAAATTCTGGTTCCTATGTATTAAATGCAACCAAAGGAAAGAAAGAGCGTGTGGGACGTATCCTTCAGATGCACGCAAACAAGAGACAGGAGCTTGATAAGGTTTACTCCGGAGATATCGCGGCAGCGATCGGATTCAAGTTCTCTACCACAGGTGATACAATCTGTGACGAGCAGCATCCGGTTATCCTGGAGTCCATGGAGTTCCCGGAACCGGTTATCGAGCTGGCGATCGAGCCGAAGACAAAGGCTTCCCAGGGCAAACTTGGAGAGTCTCTTGCAAAACTTGCAGAAGAAGACCCGACCTTCCGTGCACACACTGACCATGAAACAGGCCAGACGATCATTGCCGGAATGGGAGAGCTGCATCTTGAGATCATCGTAGACAGACTGCTGCGTGAGTTCAAGGTGGAAGCAAATGTAGGTGCTCCGCAGGTTGCATACAAAGAAGCATTTACCAAGGCTGTGGATGTGGACAGCAAGTACGCAAAACAGTCCGGTGGACGTGGACAGTACGGACACTGTAAGGTAAAATTCGAGCCAATGGATGTCAATGGAGAAGAAACATTCAAGTTCGAGTCTACTGTAGTCGGAGGAGCGATTCCGAAGGAATACATCCCGGCGGTAGGTGAAGGTATCGAAGAGGCTATGAAGGCTGGTATTCTGGGAGGATTCCCGGTAGTCGGCATCCATGCTAATGTATACGATGGTTCTTACCACGAGGTAGACTCCAGTGAAATGGCATTCCACATTGCAGGCTCTCTGGCGTTTAAAGATGCTATGAAGAAAGCTGCTCCGGTACTGCTTGAACCTATCATGAAGGTAGAAGTAACAATGCCGGAAGAATATATGGGAGATGTTATCGGTGACATTAACTCCCGTCGTGGACGTATCGAAGGTATGGATGACCTTGGCGGAGGAAAGATCGTACGCGGATACGTGCCGCTGTCTGAAATGTTTGGTTACTCTACAGACCTTCGTTCCAGGACACAGGGACGCGGAAACTACTCTATGTTCTTCGAGAAATACGAGCCGGTTCCGAAATCTGTACAGGAAAAAGTATTATCTGGCAAAAATGAGTAATTAAATATGAAAAAGGCTTGAAAAACTGTATGATTTGAAATATAATCAATCTTAGCCGAGTAAAAACGTCAATTATAAAAATGCCTGAAAAGGCGCTATAATAAGGAGGATATTCAAAATGGCAAAAGCTAAATTTGAAAGAACAAAACCGCATTGTAATATTGGTACCATCGGCCACGTTGACCATGGTAAAACCACTCTGACAGCTGCGATCACCAAGACTCTTGCTGAGAGAGTTGCTGGTAACGCTGCCGTAGATTTCGAAAACATTGACAAGGCTCCAGAAGAGAGAGAGCGTGGAATCACAATCTCTACCGCACACGTTGAGTATGAGACTGAGAAACGTCACTATGCACACGTTGACTGCCCAGGACATGCTGACTACGTAAAGAACATGATCACTGGTGCTGCTCAGATGGATGGAGCTATCCTTGTAGTAGCTGCTACTGACGGTGTTATGGCTCAGACAAGAGAGCACATCCTGCTTTCTCGTCAGGTAGGTGTACCGTATATCGTAGTATTCATGAACAAATGCGATATGGTAGACGATGAAGAACTTCTGGAACTGGTTGAAATGGAAATCCGTGAACTGCTCGATGAGTATGAGTTCCCGGGAGATGACACTCCGATCATCCAGGGATCTGCTCTGAAGGCTCTTGAGGATCCGTCAGGAGAATGGGGAGACAAGATCATGGAACTGATGGATGCTGTTGACAGCTACATTCCGGATCCGGAGCGTGATACAGATAAGCCGTTCCTGATGCCTGTAGAGGACGTATTCTCTATCACAGGACGTGGAACTGTTGCTACTGGTAGAGTAGAGCGTGGTACACTGCACGTATCTGACGAAGTTGAGATCGTTGGTATCCACGAGGATACAAAGAAAACTGTTGTTACAGGTGTTGAGATGTTCCGTAAGCTGCTTGACGAGGCTCAGGCTGGTGACAACATCGGTGCACTGCTTCGTGGTATTCAGAGAACTGAGATTGAAAGAGGTCAGGTTCTGTGTAAACCAAGTTCTGTAACCTGCCACCACAAATTTACTGCTCAGGTATACGTTCTGACCAAAGATGAAGGTGGACGTCATACTCCGTTCTTCAACAACTATCGTCCGCAGTTCTACTTCAGAACAACAGACGTTACAGGTGTCTGCAACCTGCCGGAAGGAACAGAGATGTGCATGCCTGGTGACAACGTAGAGATGACAATCGAACTGATCCACCCGGTAGCTATGGAGCAGGGTCTTCGTTTCGCTATCCGTGAAGGCGGACGTACTGTAGGATCAGGAAGAGTTGCTACTATCATCGAGTAATCGCTGATAATAACAGATCTCTGAGTGATTTATAGAGAATTTTATACCGCAGTCCTTTGGGAAACCAGAGGGCTGCGGTTTTTCTTTTATGGTAGTATATAAGCTGTTTCTATGATAAGATAGAATCATGATGGACAGGATGGACCTGTTCAAAATCCGCGGGGAAATTAGGAGAGTTTTGTCAGTTTAAAAGAGAGGGAAGGTACATATGAAGAAGATTGCATCAAAGAAGACGCTGCTGAAACAGGCCTGTATGCTGATCATGGGCTGCTTATGTTGTAGTGTGGCCACCAACTGGATCCTGATCCCGAATGGGCTGACCGCACCGGGAATTACAGGTATATCTATGACAGTGGAGCATTTTACAGGAATCAATTATTCCCTGGTGTATTATGCGATTACGATTTTAATCCTGATCCTTACCTGGTTCACCCTGGGGAAAAAGGATGCCTCTAACATTGTGATCCTGTCGCTGCTGTATCCGGCGGTTCTTTCGGTGTTGAGCTATATAGACGTACAGATCGTGTTTGAGGACAAGCTGATCGCACTGGCAGTATTTGGGGTGATCTATGGTGCGGGAATCGGCCTGCCCTACCGGATCGGATTTTCCTACGGCGGTGATGATACGCTGGCAAAGGTTCTGAAGAAATGTGTCTGGAAATCCGCAGAGCTGAAAAAGGTCTACTATTTCGAAGAGGTGCTGATCATTTTATTTATGGCGACAGCATTTAACCTGGACGCACTGGCCTATGCGTTTGTCGGGCAGCTGATTTATGTAAATGCCATGAATTATGTGGTGTTTAATCTGGGCCCGAAGCTCTATGATATGCAGATCATTGGGAAAAACCGTATGGAGGAGATTGAGGACTTCATAATTCATAAGATTCACAAAAGCGTAACTATTTATACTGACGCCATGGGCGGTTACTCAAGGGAACCGAAAGTGCAGATGAGCTGTGTCTGTAATTCTAAGGAATACATCCAGCTGCGCGAATTTATCAAAGTCGGGAATTATGACTGCTTTATTAAAGTAATTCCGCTGATCCATGTGTTTGGACAGAACCGGGATTTCCATAAGCTGGATGATGAAAATATCGAGTAATCAGACTGCAGATGTGTGAAAAAGAAAAGACGGGAGAGAAAACGTGGGAAAAGGAATAATGGTGATCGGAGCAGCAATTCTGGATGTGCTGGCCCGTCCGGTCAGCATGCAGGTGTTTGAAAAAGGCTCACATCCGGTGGAAGAGCTCAGGCTGGAGGTGGGAGGCGATGCTGCAAATGAAGCCCTTGTGCTTGCTGGCCTGGGAAAGAATGTGTGGCTGCAGACGGTGCTGGGCAATGATATGGCAGGCAGAATGGTCCTGGAAAGCCTGAGGGAAAGCGGGATAAAAATCTCAGATAACTGCGTGCGTGAGGATATCAGGACCGGGATCAATACGGTGCTGGTTCAGGAAGGCGGAGAACGGAGCTTCCTGACAGATCCAGGCGGAAGTCTTAGAAAGCTGGGGCCGGAGCATCTGACGTTTCCCTTTGAAAAAGCGATAGATATCCTGTCGTTTGCAAGCATTTTTGTGTCGCCAAGGTTTGGAGCGGCAGAGATGGAAAAGCTTTTTTGCAGAGCGAAGGAACAGGGGATCCTGGTCTGTGCAGATATGACAAAGCCCAAAAACGGAGAACAGGAAAAGGATATAGCAGGAGCTTTGCGGTGGGTTGATTATTTCTTTCCGAATCGGGAAGAGGCGTGTATGCTGACCAGGGAAACGGATGAAGAAAAGGCCGCGGTACGACTCTTAAATGCTGGTGTAAAACACGTGGTCATTAAGTGTGGCGGAGACGGCTGCCTGGTTGCCTCCGGAGAAGATGCGGCACACCGGGAGCTGTTCCGTGTGCCGGCTGTTCCGGGAGTGCGGTGTGTTGATACCACTGGGGCAGGCGACAGCTTTACGGCAGGGTTCTTGGCTGCCTTATCAGAAGGCAAGAATCTGCGCCAGTGCTCTGAATTTGCCTGCGTGTGCGGCGCCAAAGCGGTGGAGTGTGCAGGAGCGGCCCGGTGGGTGAAAATGTGACGGAAGTGTGAACGGGGACGTACACCTTTGCAAAAGGTGTACGTCCCCGTTCACACTTCCGTCACATTCCTCACAACAGCTTTTGCAGCACTTCTTCCACAGAATCTGTTGAAGCATCGGCATAGCGCTCTACACCGGGAGCACAGTCCTTCATGGCATAGCCGCATCCGGCGAACTGCAGCATCTCTATATCGTTATACTGGTCACCAAAGGCGATACATTCTTCCGGGCGGATGCCAAGATGGTCGGCCAGCCGTTTAAGGGCAGTGCCTTTATTAGCGCCGGGGGCGATGAAGTCCACCCACAGATTGCCGGAGGTGACGACATCAATCTGCGCCCCGAATTTTTCTTTGAAATAGGGCAGAAGATAGGTGGTGCCATGGAAATCACAGGCGGCAAGTTTTAAGAAGGGTTCTGTGATGCTGGTGAGATCAGGGCAGTAATGGATATCGTTGTGGAGCTCGTCCCGCATATGGTGGATAAACTCCTGACTGTCAGAGTCGGTATAACAGTGGCTTTCACAGGATAAAAGAGTGTGGCAGGAGCCGAATTCCCGGGAAGCCTTAATAATCTGAAGTCCCAGGCTTCGCTCAATAATGCCTTTAGATATTACCTTTCCCTGGCATATACAAAGAGAGCCGTTTTCTGCGATGTAGGAAATCTCATCTTTGACCGGGGCGAAAAGGCAGCGCTGGCTGTAAAGCTGACGCCCGCTTGCAGCGGCAAAATGAATGTCCTTTTCCTTCAGACGAAGGATCAGGTCGAAAATTTCCGGGTTAATCTCCTGGGCTCCGTTTCTTAGTAATGTTCCATCGAGATCGCTTGCGATTAGCTTGATCATGTACTGTCTCCTTTTTATGTAACTTGCATTTCGTAAGAATCCATTCTGAACTCTTGTTGCGTATCTGTACCGAACCCATTATAATATAAAAGAAATATAAATGGAAGAGAGGGTTTAGCCATGAAAATAGGGATCGGTAACGATCACGCTGCTGTAGAAATGAAGTTTGAGATCGTAAAGTACCTGGAGGAATCAGGACATGAGGTGATAAATTATGGAACAGACACACCGGAGAGCTGTGACTATCCGGAGTATGGAGCGAAAGTGGCGCGGGCAGTCGTGTCAGGAGAAGTAGAGAAAGGAATCCTGATCTGCGGCACCGGCGTGGGAATCTCGCTGGCGGCCAATAAGATCCGGGGAATCCGGGCCGTGGTATGTTCAGAAGCCAGCACCGCCCGCCTGTCAAGACAGCATAATGACACCAATATACTGGCCTTCGGAGCACGGATCATTGGAACGGAGACTGCAAAAGACATTGTGAAGGCATGGCTGGAAGCTGAATTTGAAGGCGGACGTCACCAGAAGAGAGTGGACATGCTGATGAAATTAGAAGAGGAGTAGATATGGAAGCGATCATCTTTGACGTAGACGGAACATTGTGGGATGCAAAGGATGAGATTGTATACTCCTGGAATCTGGCCCTGGAAGGATGGCCCCAGATCACGAAGAGACTGACCGGGGAAATGATGACTCCGGAGCTTGGAAAGCCGATGGACGAGATCATGGACGATCTGTTTCCAGAGCTTTCGCCGGAGCAGCAGGAGCTTTTGGCCGCAGATCTGTACCGGATCGAGAATCAGTGGATCGAGACGGCTCCCTGCCATGTATATGAAGGGGTGGCGGAGACTGTGAAAGAGCTGAGCCGGAAATACCGGCTGATGATCGTAAGCAACAGCCAGTCCGGGTATATCGAAGCGATGCTGAAAAATACCGGTCTGGGAGAATACTTTGTGGATCATCTGTGTTTTGGGGACACTTTGAAGCAGAAAGGGGAAAACATCCGGCTTATCATGGAGCGGGGCGGCGTGAAAGAAGCTGTCTATGTGGGGGATACACAAGGGGATGCCAATGCCTGTGACATGGCCGGAGTACCGATGATCTATGCGTCGTATGGGTTTGGAAATGTAGAAGGAGACTATCCAGTGATCAGAAAATTTTCGGATCTTCTGAATCTGTTTCCGGTGTAAAGCCATAGAAGAAGAGATGATGATAAAGGAAGGAGCCGTTGCTTTTTAAACACGGCTCCTTTTATAATTTAAAGCGCTAAATTGGGGACGGGGGATTTCCAGAAATCCCCCGTCCCCAATGATAATTTGCTATTGTTTAAGCCTGCAGCATCAGAAGATGCTGGATTGCACCCTGATATCCGGGCTGATCGGCAAGGATAGACTTTAGCTGGTTTGCTGCTTTATCCAGATTTCCAAGTCCAAGATTTCCCAAAGCTATGAGATAATGACAGTAAGTGTCGTTCCGATCCTTGATATTGCTTGGGAACACTTCGATCTCCGGAAGGGATACGGCAAAGTAGTCATATCCTACCTGGTCGAATACATGTCTCTCGCCAAAGGAGATCAGCTGATGGAAGCATTTGCGTGCCGCAGCGGTATTGCCAAGCTTCTCGTTTGCCAGTCCCTGGTAAAGGATGGTGTCGGAAGGCTGATCATTGTAATATAATACGCTTCCAGGCTCATCCAGCCCGACGGAGGCACGGAGGAAACACTCTCTTGCGGTATCGCTTTTGCCCTTGGCCTCATAGGCGAGTCCCAGATAATAGTCGGCAATATTATCCTGCACGTTTGGAAGCTTTCCTTCGCCCAGGTTTTCCGGATAGGCTTTCGTCTGCTCCAGAAGCTGGATGGCTTCATCATATTTCTTTTCATCCAGAAGCTGGATGGCTTTCTGAGTCAGTGCGTAGCGGTACTGGGTGATGACTTTCCCTTCGCCGCCTTCCCACGGATGGAACCGGTGGGAGCCAAGGCAGGAAAGTGCCTTATCATACTGACAGGTATTGTTCAGAAGCGTGATGTATTCCACATACAGAGCGTCTCTGTCTTCCGCCAGTTCTACACGCTCTTCCAAGAGATCCAGACGGTCTTCATTGGAGACGCCGGCCTTGGAGCAGAGCTGGTCATATTCCAGGAGAAACCGGGAGTATCCGGGATCCAGATCCAATGCCCTTTTCATGGATACGAGCGCTTTTTCCATGTCCTTTTCTTTATTGTAGTAGGCGATTGCCAGGTTGCGGTGTGCCATGGCAAATTCCGGATCCTCGGAAACGGAAGTAAGCCAGTGGTCTTTCGCTGTCTCGTACTGTTTCTTATCGTAGAACAGACATCCCAGATAATAGTGAGCCCGCGGCGCTTTTGAAAGAGCCTTTATGGCGCTTGAAAGGATCACTACCTCTTCGGTCCGGTTCGGGAAACAGCAGTCGGAGCAGGCTTCCTCGCCCTTCTGGTAGAAGGATGCCGCAAGGGCTGTATCTCCGGATTTTTCATAAGCATAACCCTGATAATAGGAGATCATCGGTGAACCGTCCTCGCAAGAGGAAAGGATCGCCAGAGCATCCTCATAGAATCCGGCTTTCATATAGTCCAAAGACAGCTCCAGATAGTTGTGTGCCGGCTGTCTCATAGCCTGTTTCCAGTCTGCCATATCTCCTGAGGCAAGGGCCTTCTCGTAGCGGATACCCATATCCAGAGGATCGATGTCGGCAGATTCGGAAAGCAGCAGGACCGTGTCCTTATTCAAAGCGCGCAGGATGGCTGCTTTCAGGGTACGGGCTTTCATGTTGTGCCAGTTGCGGATCATGGACTGCTCGATGAATCCAAGGGCTGCCTGGTAGTCTCCCTTCCGGCAGGAAAGGCAGGCGAGCCAGTAGTAACCGCTGCTCTGGTTTTCGTAGCTCCAGGTGGCCTTGTAAAATGCGTCAAAGGCTTCATCGTCCTGACCTGTCATATGAAGAGCAAGTCCCAGGTTGTAGTAACATTCTCCGTGATACGGATTCGGATTCTTCCAGGTCTGTTTTTCGATAGCTTTCCGGAAATACGGAATACTTTCTTCGAAGCATCCTCTGCGGTAGAGCAGAAGTCCATAGGCGTTGTTCAGACGGATGTCGGAAGGATCGCGCTTCAGGCCTTCCAGATAATAGTCCTCTGGTGCAAAGGTGGCGTGGCGGTACTGCTCTAAATGGAGGCCGCCTAAGTAAAGCTCCTCTGTGGATTTCAGCTGCTCCGGAGGAAGCAGAGGATCTGCCGGTTCCGGAGTGGGCTCGAGCTCCGGTTCTTTTTCCGTGTAGCTGACTAAGAGGGCTCCGTCTGCATCTTTGATAGAAACGCTGCAGCCAGACAGTGTTTCCAGATCAGTCGGGAAGGTGCCGTCATAGATTTCTACAGGAGAGAGCGGCGCGGTGTCGGTAAACAGCACGTTTTCGCCCTGGGTCACCTGAATCGTTACCTGAGCGTGCTTTCCGGAGGCATAAGCCTTGATCCTTAAGATGCCGCCTGCAAGCTCTATATTTACAGCAGCGTCCTTCGTGGCGTTTTTTACGCGGCCTACATGTTTGTAAGGCATGAAGTACTGGGTAAATGTCTTTTCCTCCTGAGGCTTGAGCCATGTGAAATCAGGCTGGTTGTCGGCGTAGACACCAGTCATCAGTTCGATATACGGGCCGTCCTCATCGGTCAGATTCCGGTCCCAGGCCTGGCCGAAATCACTGTTTCCCCAGGTCCACTGTTTCTTTCCGGGGGAAATGTGGTGGTCGGCCACATGTAAAAGCCCTGCGTCCAGCTGCTCGTCGTAGTTTCCGATGAAATCATAATCAGAATGAGCTGCCATATAGGAAGTTGGGACCTTGATATTGCGGTAGCAGGAAATATCAATTCCTTCAGAGTAGTCGTATTTGTAATATTCCCCGGTAGCGATCGGGAAGGTGGAAACAGCACGTTTTCCATGATCCATAACCGCATGTACGTCCGGCGGGAATACGGAATAAGTGTGTTCATTGACCGGGACAGCCGGATTTGCCCACCAGAGGAAGGTCTGCGGCATATCGGTACGATTGTAGAGCTGTCCTTTGATCTCGATATAGGATTTGTCCGGGTATAGGGTGAATGCGCCCATACCCTTTGTGCCGTACATCTTGTCGATCTCGCTGACATATACGGTGGCGGATCCGTCCTCATGCTCCTGATAGAAATAATCTACCGGAGAATAAGTAGAAGGACGGTGATGCTGCGGCCAGTTAAATTCGATGCCGCCGGAAATCCATGGTCCGGTAAGGCCTACAAGCGCCGGTTTGATCACATGGTTATAATAGACAAAATCGTAGTTGTTGGTCTTGTCGTAGGCACGCTGGATCCTCCCGCCGATCTCTGGCAGGATCATCACCTTCAGATAGTCGTTTTCCAGGTAAATGGCATGGTATGCCACGTCTTCTTTTTTGTCGGATATTTTTTCTGTGACAGGAAGAGGATATACCTTTCCGCTACTTCCCTGATAAGCCCGGTTCTCAAGAAAGAGAGGGCTTTTTTCCGGGTCTGCCGCAGGGTAGGTCGGAATGGTGACTGTTTCTTCCCACACATGTACACGTTCCATTGTCATAACAGTTCTCCTTTCGTATCTGTTCGCCGTATTCTTGAGTTAAGGATAGCATAGCACATAGCGGGTGAAAATGGCATAAACGATAAAAACATGGACAATATTCCACTGGGGTGTTATATTAAAGCAAATGAACTTTTTGGTGGAAAAGAGCAGGAAGCAGCAGGAAAAGGAGGTGTGAGTATGTCGGATGGAATCGGCAAAGCAGAAGGATTCCGGGATGAAACATATCTGATCGTGCCTACAGAGTCCTTTGCAGAATATATGGAGCATCCTCTGGTCAGAGGAGCGTACCTTACGGATGTGGGTTTTTTTCCGAAGGCAAAGGAGCACTACCGGGAGCGGGAAGAGGGTGCAGACCAGTATATCCTGATCTACTGTACAGAAGGCCGGGGGATCATTGAGGTGGAGGATAAAAAATACCACCTTGGCAGGTCGGATGCCTTTTGTATTCCCCGGAACAGGCGGCACCGCTACTATGCGGATGAGGAAGAGCCGTGGAGCATCCTCTGGGTGCATTTTAAAGGTGAGACGATTCCTTATTATCCGGTCCAGGAGTGCCGGATCGTGCATCTTGCCTCACGCGCCAGCGACAACCGGATGATGGTGCTGTTTAAGCTTTTGTTCCGTGTTCTGGAAAGGAACTATACGTTAGGAAACTTTATTTATATCTCCCAGGTACTTTCCTTGATCCTGTCGGAAGTATATTTCCGGGAAAAGATGGATGAGAGCACCACCCAGGACCGGCATGTGACGCTGGTGATCCGGTACATGTATCAAAATCTGAAGAAAAACCTGACATTATCGGATATTTCCCAGGAGGTGCAGCTTTCCAAGAGCTATCTGAATACGATTTTTAAGACGCAGACTGGGAAGTCTCCGGTGGAGTTTTTTATCCATTTGAAGATGCAGGAGGCGTGCAAGCTGTTAAAGTCCGGGCAGATGTATGTCTACGAGGCGGCTGCGGCGCTTGGCTATGAAGATCAGTATTATTTCTCCAGAATCTTCAAGAAGGTCGTGGGGGTGTCGCCGCGGGATTATCAGAATGGAGACTATTTTTATCCAGAGTAAGATAGTCCATCAATGGATAGAATATGGAATTTTTACAAAGGGAAAATCATGCTATACTGAAACCATGAAAATTGAGATGACATCAGGATAGAAGGAGGATCATACTATGGAAAACAAAATTCCTGAAAAGATGCTGGGAATGAAACTGCCGGGCGGAGCTAAGGTACAGGCGGTAGAAGTGGATGTGCCGCATCCGGGACCGGGACAGGTGCTCCTGAAGATGAAGGCTGCGAGCCTTTGCGGAAGTGACCTGAAGTATATTTATTACGAACATACAGATAAGACCGGCGGCGCAAGATATGACGATGTGATCGCAGGACATGAACCCAGCGGACAGGTAGTAGAAGTAGGTGAAGACGTCTGCGATTTTAAGATTGGAGACCGTGTTGTGGTTTACCATATCCAGGGCTGCGGATATTGTGATGAGTGCCGGAAAGGATTTTTCATCAACTGCCAGAACCCGGAACGCCGCGCTTACGGATGGCAGAGAGACGGCGCATTGGCAGAGTACATGGTAGCAGATGTGAGCACCTGTATCCACCTGCCGGAATTTTTGACCTACGAAGACGGGGCCATGATCGCCTGTGGATTCGGAACCGCATATCAGGGACTCCTGCGTGCAAACGTGTCCGGTAACGACCGTGTGCTGGTTATGGGACAGGGACCGGTCGGACAGGCAGCGATCATCCTGGCAAAGGCTCTGGGAGCACAGACCATTGCAGTAGACATTGCAGAAGAGCGTCTGGAGATGGCAAAGCAGATCGGCGCGGACGAGGTACTTCTGGGTGACGACAATATGGTAGAAAATGTCATGAAGATGACCGGCGGAAAAGGCGTGGAAGTAGCCATTGACTGCTCCGGAAGCAGTATCGGACGCCACAGATGTCTGGAAGTGGCAAGAATGTGGGGAAATGTTGTATTCCTGGGCGAGCAGGGTACGGTAACCTTCGAGCCGAGCCCGCTGCTCCTTCACAAGAACCTGACGCTCCACGGATCCTGGGTGACCTCCGTGGCAAATATGGAAAAGCTGGTAGGGCTTCTGGACCGTAAAAAAATACATCCGAGCCAGATCATTACCCATCGCTTCCCGCTTCGAGAGACCGATAAGGCCTTCGAGATATTTGCAACCGGAAAAACCGGAAAAGTATGCGTCTGCCACGAGATGGAATAAGAGAAAATGAGAGTCCGTTCTTTTCATGGAGTATGGAAAGGACGGACTTTTCCGCAAAATGTAAGATTAAAAAGGGAGATGAGATCATGGATCATGTGGAAAACTTGAGAGAGTGGATGAAGAACGAAGGATATGACGACGTAGTTTTAAGCCGGAGAGACAATTTTACCTGGGTCAGCGGCGGTGCGAAAAATGCAGTGTGCACAAACACAGAAGTGGGAATCGGCCATTATGTCATTGATGCAGAAAGAATCAGGCTCCTGGCGGACAGCAGTGACGCGCCCCGGATGGGGAAAGAACAGAATCCGCTGGAGGGAGAAACGATCCTGGTACCCTGGTATACATCCATGGATGACTATATTGGTAAAATGACAGAAGGGAAGACGTATGCTTCGGATACAGGGATCGCCGGGACAAAGAATGTGCAGGAAGAGCTCGTAAGGCTCCGGATGCAGCTTTGTCCGGAAGAAGTCCTGCGGTACCGTGAGATCGGACAGACCTGCGCCAAGATCGTGGAAGGTGTGTGCAGGGATGCCCGCCCTGGCCAGACGGAGGAAGAAGTTGCAAGCGAACTGAAATGCCGCTGCCTGAAGGAAGGAGTCAGCCCCGACTGCGTACTGGTGGGCTCTGACGAACGGATCCTAAATTACCGTCATCCGGTTCCGACGGATAAGAAGATTGAAAATAGCCTGATGGTGGTTCTGGGAGGCGAAAAATACGGCTTAAACATCAGCATGACCAGAATCGTATATTTCGGGCCAGTACCGGAAGAGATCAAAGAGAGATACGAAAAGACGGCCTATATCTTTGCATGTATGCAGTGCATGATGAAAGAAGGCATGTCTTATCAGAAATGCTTTGCAAAAGTCCAGAAGTTGTATGAAGAAGCCGGATATGACGGCGAATGGAAGCTGCATCACCAGGGAGGCCCTACCGGCTACGCCTGCCGGGAATTTGTGGTGACCCCGGAGACCGGCGGCGAGATCCACGAAGGCGAAGCCTTTGCCTGGAACCCGACCATCCAGGGAACCAAATGCGAAGAAACCACTTATCTTACGGCAGAAGGGATCGAAACCTTCACCAGGACAAAAGACTGGCCCTGCCGTGAGGTGGAGACACCATATGGGGACTATGAAGTGGTGGGTATTTTAAGAAAATAAACAAGAGGGGGCGGAGAGATTTACTCTCTGCCCCTGTTTCATTACTGTGTTTCCTATTTCCAGTCCAGCATGTATTTCTGGAATACGACTGCATCATGAGCGTCTTTGTCAAGCTGCTCTTCGGACGCGCCGTGGCTGATATCCCGCCATACGTGGATATCCTGGCCGACCTGGCCGCCCATAGTCACGAATGGCTCCATGACAACAGTGCCGTCATAGCCGATATCCCGTAAAGCGTCTCCGATTTCTCTCCATGGAGTGCGGCCTTTTCCGGGCACCATGCGGTTGCATTCTCCGGTATGGAAATGTCCGAGAAGGCTTCCGGCGGTCCGGATCGCATCTCCGATACTGGATTCTTCTATATTCATATGGAAGGTATCAAGCATAACTTTCACGTTGTCCATGCCTACTTCTTTTACGAAAGCGACGCCTTCTTCTGCGGTGTTCAGGATATGGTTCTCGAAGCGGTTCAAGACTTCCATTCCCAGGGTGATGTCATATTGTTTTGCTACAGGGGCGATATCCTGCATGGCTTCCACACTGCGTTTCCAGTCGCCTTCCTTATCTACGCCCTGGGAGAAGTCCAGAGGCCAGTAGGAATAGAGTGCGCCGCCGATCAGATGGATGTCAAGCTGTGCCATTACGTCAAAGAGCCGTGTAAACCATTCTTTTGCATTTTTGCGAATCGCCGGATCGGCAGATCCTAAATTGTGGTCGTAGGTTGGGCCGTATCCAGCGGTAAGCTCAATATTGTTTGCTTTTGCACAGTCGCGCAGTGCCCGGATCTGATCCGTTGTATAATCAGGTAAAGGAGCAGCACCTACCTCAAGTATATCGAAGCCGAGGCGGGCGACTTTGTCGACATAATATGTATAGTCCGCCGCCCATTCTTTTTCCCAGTAAGCATAGTAAATTCCGTGTTTCATAGCCTAAGATTCCTCCTTCTTATTATCAATTTCTCTCATAGTATATCACTGGAATGTCAAAAAAACAACAAAATTGACCAATAGATTTTTCGTATTAAAGAAAATAATTGTGCGAACTGGACAAAAACTATTGAAAAGTGAGAAAATGAGTGCTATAATAAATCCATGTTAAAAAGGCACTTAAATAAACACCTTAAAAAAGTGGGTGAGCGGGGGAATGCGAACAAGCACTAACAATACGGATGTGCGAAGAGTCAATCGGAACCGGGTGTTCCGCTTTATCAATCATACAAAAGAGACATGCATGTCGGAGATATCTTCTGCGCTGGAAATCAGCGGACCGACGGTGATGTCTATCGTTAAGGAACTGAAGGAGGCGGGCGTGATCCGGGAGGTGGGAGAATATGAATCCACCGGCGGAAGGAAAGCGAAAGCGATCGCCTCTGTAAAAGATTTTCAATACACCATTGGCGTGGATATTACGCTGAATCATGTAGGACTGGTGTATACGGATCTGAGCGAGGAAGCCCTGGCACACAGGCGGATTCCCAAAACGTTCCGGAACGATGTGCAATATATAGAAGAAATTGCGGATATTGTAGAGCAGTTTGTGGAAGAAAATGATGTGCCGCAGGAGCGGATCCTGGGAATGGGCGTATCACTTCCGGCGATCATAGATCAGACCAGACAGATGATTCCAAACTCACACGTACTGGGGTATTATGATGTTCCCTGTGAGGAATGGATTTCGAGGATGCCTTATCCCTGCGTGGTGATGAATGATGCCAGTGCGGCTGCGCTGGCAGAAGTGGCGGGAGAAAAGAGGCAGGAGAGTATGGTGTACCTGCTGCTTAGTAATTCGGTGGGAGGAGCTGTTTTTCTGCGTCCGGAAAATAAAAATGGAGATGAAGAGGGAAATGCTTCATCGTCTCGTGTCTACACGCATGAAGGTGATCATTGGAGAAGCAGCGAGTTTGGACATATGACACTGTATCCTGGCGGAGAACCTTGTTACTGCGGGAAAAAGGGATGTGTGGATGTTTATTGTTCTGCAAAAAAGCTGGCAGAGCTGGAAAATGGCAAACTGGAGCGCTTTTTTGAAAAGCTGGAAGAAGGAGATCCGGAATATCGGGATGTCTGGGACAGATATCTGGATCATCTGGCTGTTACGGTAGATAATCTCAGGATGGCTTTTGACTGTGACGTGGTTCTTGGAGGCTATGTGGGAAGCTTTATTGGACCATACATAAAAGAATTACGGTCAAGACTTGCTGCTCTGGACATTTTTGATCATGATGGATCTTACGCCAGAGCCTGCAGATACCAGAAGGAGGCCTCGGCGCTGGGAGCGGCCCTGTATCAGATGGAGGAATATATTTCTTCTATCTAGCAGGAGATAAAGAAGCCACATTAAGCATGAGTCAATGTGACGAAAAAAGCAGTTGATAAAAAAATAACATTATACAAGGTGCATAAAAAAGAGAAAAACATTTTGGCTGATATTACGTATTGCGAAAAAAGGCTGCAGAGGAATATAATAAAAACAACATTTATAAAACACCTTTATAAAAGGTAAAATAAAAGTAGAACGGCCAGCAACCGGGAGGAGGACAAAATGGGAATTATTGAAAAAATGAGACTGGATGGAAAAGCAATCTATGTAACAGGTGCTGCAAGCGGAATCGGAAGATGTGCGGCAATGGCTTTTGCAGAAGCAGGAGCAGATGTTGCAATTGTTGATATCAACCTGGAAGGCGCACAGAAGGTTGCAGATGAGATTAAAGAAGCTACCGGCTCTAATACGATCGCCATTGAATGTGATGTAACAAACCAGGAGCAGGTAGAGGCTATGGTTGCAAAGGTAGTTGAGACCTATGGCAAATTGGATGCATGCTATAACAACGCGGGAATCTGTATTAACCAGCCGGCAGAAGAGATGACATTTGAACAGTGGAAAAAAGTCATTGATATCAACCTCACCGGAGTTTATCTTTGTGCAACAGCTGCAGGTAGAGTAATGCTGAAACAGGGATATGGATCTATCATCAACACGGCTTCTATGTCCGGACATATCGTAAACGTTCCACAGCCGCAGTGTGCATATAATGCATCCAAGGCAGGTGTGATCATGCTGACAAAATCTCTGGCAGTAGAGTGGGCTAAGAAGGGTGTACGTGTCAACTGCATCAGCCCTGGATACATCGGAACAGAATTAATTATGAATGCGGATCATCTGAAACCGCTGATTGCACAGTGGAACGCTATGGCTCCTATGGGAAGAGTTGGAAAACCAGAAGAGCTGCAGTCCATCCTGGTATACCTGGCTGGCGACAGCTGTCCGTTCACAACAGGTTCCGATATCGTTGTAGACGGAGCGTTTACTTGCTTCTAAATTATTAAGATAGCTAATAGCAAAGGCTATAAAAAATACATTTTCATTAAAAAGGAGGACGAAATATGAAAAAGAAAGTGTTAAGCGCTATCCTTTGCATCGCAATGGTAGCAACCATGCTGATCGGATGCTCTAGCGGTGGATCATCTGACAGCGGAGACAGTGGGGACAGCGGATCCGATGAAGGTTCTGGTGGCGGAAAGAAGATCGGTATTACTGTTCAGAACATTGAAAATGCATACTGGGCAGGCGTTATGAGCAAGCTGGGAGAGATTCTGAAAGAAAACGGATATGAAGCTACTATCGTTGGATGTGAAGAAAACGCATCAACACAGATCAGCCAGATCGAAAACTTTATCACCAGCGGATGTGACCTGATCATGGTTCACCCACACGATGCAGATGCAGTAGAAGAGTCCTGCAAGCAGGCTCTGGATGCAGGCATCAAGGTAATGTGCTGGGATAACGAAATGGAAAACACCACAGCTAACTGGGTTCTTGACAACACAGAGCTTGGTAAAGAGATTGGAAAAACAGCAGCTAACTTTATCAATGAGCACTTCACAGCTGACAACAAAGCGGAAGTATGTGTCATCGGTAAACCGGATACACAGGTTCTGTTAGAGAGACAGCAGGGTATCGAAGCCGGTCTGGAAGAGAACTGCGAAGACAACTATGAGATCGTAGCTACGATCGAAGGTGTAGTAAACAACGAAGTTCAGTCCCAGGCTGAGACAGTTCTCCAGGCTCATCCGGATTGTAAGGTATGGGTTGGTGTAGGCGCCGGCGCTATGATCGGATCCAACACAGCACTCCTTGCAGAATATGGCGGAGCTGGAAATATTCCGGAAGATGTTGGCGTTATCACAACTGACGTTACCAGCGAGCAGTTAGACGCTCTGCAGGCTGGGGACGAAGCTGTTAGAGCTATCGTAGGATTCGAGGGATCCAACACTGATACAGCACAGGCTTGCTATGAGATGTTTGAGAAGATCCTGAACGGTGAGTTCGATGATGTTTCCGGAGACGAGAAGAACGTATACAGACCGACTATGGAAATTAACTCTGACAACATTGAAGAAATCCAGGCTGGTATGTAATAGTTGTCTGAAAAAGTAGCTAGTTAATGAAAGCAAAACGGGGGGCGGCTTTGGTATAAGCTGCCCCTCGATGAAACTATCACGGGGGAAGAATATGAGCGAAGAATATGTATTGGAATTAGAGCATATAAGAAAAGAATACCCGGGTGTTGTTGCGCTGAAAGATGTTACGCTGCAGTTGAAAAAGGGCGAGATTCTGGCTCTGATCGGTGAGAATGGAGCGGGGAAATCTACCTTGATTAAATGTTGCTCCGGGGCGGTTATTCCGACCTCCGGCAAGATCAAAGTAAACGGAAAAGAATTTACGAGCATGACGCCTCAGCTTGCATCGGAAAATGGAATCGCAATTATTTATCAGGAGTTTAACAATGTAAAAGAGCTGTCGGCAGCAGAAAACTTGTTCCTGGGACATCCGATCAGAAAAGGGATCATGATAGATAAGGCAGCCATGGAAAAAGAGGCGGCCAAGGCATTTGAAAGGTTACATATAAAAATCAACCCGAAGGAATTAATGAAGAACCTGACTGTCGGCTATCAGCAGATGGTAGAAATCGCAAAGGCAATCCAGCAGAATGCGAAGATCCTGATCATGGATGAGCCTTCCGCACCTCTGACCAGCAAGGAAGTCGAGAGTATGTTCGAGGTAGTGGAACTTTTAAGAAAACAAGGGGTGTCCATCATTTACATTTCTCATCGTCTGGAGGAGATTTACCGTCTGTCCGACCGGATACTGGTCCTGCGTGACGGTGAGTATGTCAAGACTCTGATTACGAAGGACAGTGAGGTACAGGAACTGATTCAATTGATGGTAGGACGTGAGCTGACAGAAACATATCCGCCAAGAGGAGACTGTATCAAGAAGGATGATGTGGTTCTGGAGCTTAAGAATGTGACTGGAAACGGTGACCGCAACATCAGTCTACAGGTTCATAGAGGAGAAATCCTGGGACTGGGCGGACTGGTAGGAGCAGGACGTACAGAACTTGCTGAAGTTATTTTTGGAGCGGCAAAAAAACAGTCTGGACAGATCATCTTTAAAGGAAAAGAAGTCAACCCGAAGAGCCCGCGGGAGGCAATAGATTTAGGAATCGCACTGGTGCCGGAGGACAGGAAACGTCACGGCGCTATGCTGGGAATCTCTATCAAGAATAATATCAACATGCCGATTTATCAGAGGAATTCTACCTTGAGTGTGATTAATTCTAAGAAGGAGAAGGCTATTGCAGAAAAGTATAGAGAAAATATGGCCATTAAGACTCCGACTTTGAATCAGCTGGTAAAGAATTTGAGTGGTGGTAATCAGCAGAAGGTTATCCTTGGAAGGTGGCTGGCAGCCGATTCTGAGCTGATTATATTCGATGAGCCTACACGTGGTATTGATGTAGGTGCAAAGCACGAGATTTATAAGTTAATGAACGATTTAGTGGAAAAAGAGGGAAAGGCAATTCTGATGATTTCTTCCGAAATGGAAGAATTAATGGGTATGTCGGATCGGATCATCGTCCTGGCAGAGGGCGATATGACTGGCGAGATCAGCAAAGAGGAGTTCAGTCAGGAGACCATCATGGCATTTGCATCAGCAGCCAAAGCCAAGGTTGAGGAGGCTTAATTATGAATAATAGCAAAGTAATGTATCAGATAAAGGATAAGGCGATCTGGCTTGTGCTGATTGTGCTGGTGATTGCCTTTACAGTTGCAAATCCGAGATTTATCAACCCGGATAACCTGTTGACCCTGCTTCGTCAGGTAGCGTTCTATGGTATTGCATCCGTTGGTATGATGTTCGTTATCCTGCTTGGTGATATCGACCTTTCCGTAGGTACGATTATGTCATTTATCAACATCATTGGTGCGTACATGATGGTTAACATGGGAATGAATATGTATCTGGCATGTGCTCTTTCCATGGTTGCAGCTACACTGATCGGTGTGTTAAATGGTTTCATGGTTTCAACGGTTGGAATACCGGCCATCATTGCAACGTTTGCAACGCAAACGGCCTTTAACGGATTGGCCTATATCATATGCGGCGGTATGCCGATCAGCGGTTTCCCGGATGGCTTTACAACTCTGGGCCAGGGATATGTTGGAATCGTGCCGATTCCAGTTATCATTATGGCGGTCTGCTTTGCAATTGGATCTTTTATCTTGAATAAAACTTATTTTGGACGGTATTTCTATGCAGTGGGCGGTAATATTGAGGCGGCTAAGCTGTCCGGTATCCGCGTAGGAGCTGTAAAATACTTGGTATTCGCCCTTTCCGGATTCTTCTCAGGACTTGCAGGACTCGTTCTTCTGTCCCGTACTAATTCCGGTAATGCATCCGCTGCTAAGGGTGAAGAATTTAACGTTATCACCTGTGTAGTTTTAGGCGGTGTATCCATCAGCGGTGGATCCGGTAAGATGTCAGGAGTTATCGCCGGTACCTGTATTATCGGTGCTCTGAGAAACGGAATGGTATTGTTGAATATCAACTCCTATGTCCAGGACATTGTATTAGGTATCGTACTTGCATTTGCAGTTGGATTTGACTGTATCCAGAAAAAATCACAGCAGAATTAATTTAGATCAGATACGAAAAGGTGAAATCCCGGCAAGTATATTTGCCGGGATTTTGTGCAAACTTAAGAAGTTTGGGAAAGGAGAAATATGCATACGATTAAAGCAGAACCTATTAGCAGAGAGGCATATGCACCTTTCGGAGTCTACTATGATTATTTGAATCCCGAAGGCTATGCGCTGGAGGGGGAGATTCACAAGTTTTATCCGGACCGGATCAGTGAGTCCTGCACGACACGGGTGGGATACTCTCCGATTGCAGTAAGAAAAGAAGAAAAAATAGTGATAAAATCAGTGGAATATCACACGACATCTCCGGAGATGATCCTTCCTCTGAATGATGATATGATCATTCACGTGGCGCCGACTTCTGGCGGAACACCTGTGCCAGAGTGGACAAAGGCATTCGTCGTACCGAAGGGGACGATGGTTAAGATCAATACGGCTATCTGGCATCTTGCGCCGCTGCCTGTGAAGGAGGATGTACTTCACGCTATGATCATTCTTCCTGAATGCACTTATGCAAATGACTGTACTGTGGTAGAATTGAAAGAGGAGCAGCAGTTTGAGATTGTGCTTTGAGAAATACTTTTGATGATGTGTCAGACAGGTGAGGAGGACTGAGAAATGAAAGCTGCAGTATACCACGGACCCGGAGATTTGAGAGTGGAAGAGGTTCCGGTCCGCAAGCTGAAAGATAATGAAGTTAAGATTCAAGTAAAATATTGTGGAATCTGCGGAACAGATATCCACATTTTTCACGGTGACGGGGGTTGCTGTGATGTGACGCCGCCCCTGGTTCCCGGACACGAGTTTTCTGGTGTTGTAGCAGAGGTGGGATCCAAGGTTAAGACCGTGAAGGTGGGCGACCGGGTGACCGGCGATCCCAATGATATGTGCGGAGAATGTTATTTTTGCAAGAGCGGCATGCAGCATTTCTGCAAAAATAATATTGGCGTAGGAACTACGGTGGACGGCGGATTTGCAGAATACGTGATCATGCGTGAGAAGCAGGTATATAAAGTTTCCGATGACTTAAGCTTTATCGAGGCGGCTATGACAGAACCCATTTCCTGTTGCCTGCATGGCATTGACCTGTGCAATATCAAAGCGGGAGATACGGTGCTTGTGATTGGAGGAGGCCCCATCGGCATGATCATGATGCAGCTGGCAAAGAATGCGGGTGCATCGAAGGTTATCATGTCTGAGCCGGTAGAAGAGAAGAGAGAACAAGCGTTAAAGCTTGGCGCTACGAAAACGATTGATCCGCTTCATGAGGATGTGGAGGCTGTGTTGGCAGAATATTGCGAAAATGTGAATGTGGTCATAGAATGCGTTGGAAATGTGCACACCCAGGCAGATGCGGTGCGTTTTGCCGGGAAAGGTGCGACGATCATGTATTTTGGGCTGGCAGCTCCGGAGGAAAGCTTTCCGATCAGGCCAGATGACATTTTCAAGAAAGAACTGCATATTACGTCCTCTTATATCAATCCGTACAGTTTCGAAAGGGCGATCCAGATATTGGAGTCGGGGACGGTTGAGCTGGAAAGTCTGATCACCAATGTAGTTCCACTTGACGATATTGCAGATGTATTTACAAAGCCGGAATATAGAAGAACAGGAAAGGTTATGATTCAAATTTCATAGACGGGCATATATATGGACATTGAGAAGTTGAGTTCAAATGAAATAAAAATAAAAAACCGCCAGCGCATTTATGATTATATCCGAAGAAATGAGTCGGTGTCAAAACAGGATCTGGTTGTGGCGCTGGAGCTGAGCCTGCCGACGGTTACCCAGAACCTTGAATATTTGAAGAGGACATCCTTGATCGATTCGTCGAAAAAGATTACGAATACAGGAGGGCGCAATGCCACGGCATTTACCTATCTGAAAAAGGCGAAAATGGCTATTGGCATTTATATCACGGCGCATCATATGAATGGTGTTGCGGTGGATCTGTCGGGGGATGTGGAGCTTGTTATCAAAAAGCAGGCTGTATTTGATCTGAACAGTGATTCTTATCTGCGGGAGCTGGGAGAGCTGGTGGAAAAGATTAAGGAAGAAGCAGACATCGGAGAAAAGGAATTGCTGGGTGTTGGAATCTCTGTGCCGGGGCTGATCTCTGACGATGGGGAAACAGTGATCTACGGGCGGACCTTAAATTTTACAGGAAGGTCAAAAGAAGAGATCTGCAAATATATTCCCTACCCCTGCAGGCTGGTGCATGATTCCTATGCTGCCGGCTATATTGAGACGTGGAAGGATCCGGATGTGCGGAATGCGTTTTATATCAGCCTGAGCAATAGTGTGGGCGGCTCCTTTATCGTCGATCATGAAATATATGCGGGTGACACACAAAAAGGCGGAGAAATCGGACATATGGCAGTGGTGCCTGAAAATGGCGAGCTCTGCTACTGCGGAAAATATGGCTGTTTTGATACTGTTTGCCGGGCTGGAAAGCTGGATGAATACACAAATGGAAATCTGGAGGAGTTTTTTCACAGGCTGGGTGCAGGTGATGAGAGGGCGGCTGCTTTGTGGGATGTTTATCTGGATCATCTTGCGTCGGCAATCTACAATATCCGTATCCTGTTTGACTGTAAAGTTATCCTGGGAGGATATGTAGGGGCCTACATAGGTGATTATCTGGAAGACCTTTATCAGCGCGTGGACGAAAAGAACCCCTTTGAAGATAAGGCGGAAGATTATATCTTTGCCTGCCGCTATAAAAAAGAGGCATCTGCGGCAGGAGCGGCAATCTTCTTTGTCGACGAATTTTTGTCGGATATTTAGTTGACAGATTCCCTTTGTGGAAGTATTATTTAAATAGGTTTTATAAAAGCGGTTTAAATAATAAAAAGGAGGAAAATTATGAACTATTTACTGGGTACGGACATTGGAACATCAGGGACAAAAACCATTTTGATGGATACGGAAGGAAAACTGATCGCACAGGATCTGCAGGAGTATGATGTGCTGACGCCGGCACCTCTGTGGGCGGAGCAGTGGCCGGATGTGTGGTATGAGGCGACGAAGGATTCTATCCGCAATACGGTGGCAAAGGCAAAAGAGGCAGGCATTAAGAGCGAAGACATCAAAGGTATTGCGATCAGCGGATTGTACGGAGGTTCCGGGATCCCGCTGGATGAAAATATGGAGCCGGTTCGTCCCTGTATGATCTGGATGGACAGAAGAGCGGACGAGGAGACAAAATGGGTGCTGGAGAATATCGGAGAGGAGAAGCTCCAGGAGATTACCTTTAATGGTGCGGATCCTTATTACGGATACACCAAGATCCTGTGGATGAAGAACCATGAGCCAGAAAACTGGGCGAAGACCAAATTGTTCCTGCCTCCGAATGACTATGTGATCTATAAGCTGACGGGCGAGATTGCGATTGATTATTCTTCTGCCGGAAATATCGGCGGTATCTTTGATATGAACAAAAGAGAGTGGTCCAAAGAGTTGATGGACGCCATGGGAATCCCGGTGTCCATGATGCCGCAGCGGATCGTAGAGTCTACGGATATTGTGGGCGGCATGACAAAGGAAGCGGCTGAAGATCTGGGACTGTGGGAAGGCTTCCCGGTAATCGCCAGCGGTATCGACTGTGGAGCGGCAAACATCGGTCTTGGCGTATTTGAATCCGGAATTTATGCGGCGGCTATCGGAACATCCATGTGTGCGGCGCTGATCTCAGATAAGCCGGTGAAAGGAAACGGGCTGATCGTGTGGCCGTATCTTTACGACGCAAAGAATCTTTCTTACTACTTTGCGGGCGGAAATACGGCGGGAGCGATCGTGAAATGGTTCCGCAACACACTGTGCCAGTGGGAGGTTGAGCAGCAGAAGAACGGCGGCCCAAGCATGTATGATGTGCTGAACGGACAGGCTGAGAAGATTCCGGCCGGAAGCGAGGGGCTGGTAGTACTTCCTTACTTCATGGGCGAGAGAAGCCCGGTATGGGACTCGGATGCAAAAGGAACCATCGTGGGACTTTCCCTTACACATACGAAAGGCCATATTTACCGCGCATTTCTGGAAGCAGTTGCCTACTGCCTGCGCGACGCCATGGAGGCAACCGGAGATGATCTGGGTGAATATATCCTGATCGCCGGCGGCGTAACCAAGTCCAAAGTATGGCGCCAGATTTTCGCAGATGTGACCGGATACCCGGTAGTTTGCCCGATCTATGACGTAGAGGCGAACATGGGTGACGTAATGCTTGCAGGAATCGGAACCGGCCTTCTGACCTACGAGGAAGTGAAGAAGTGGCAGGTGCTGGATGAAAAGATCATGCCAAACGAAGAAAACCATAAAAAGTACAACGAGTACTTCAGACTCTACAAGAGCATTTATAATCATCTGAAAGAAGATATGAAAGATCTGACAAAGATCCGGTAATCAAATGGGGACGTACACCTTTTGCAAAGGGGTACGTCCCCATTTGATGTGGAATTATGAACAAATACCAAATAGAACAATAAAAACAAATAAACCCAACATAATTTAAGTTGAATTATGTTGGGTTCTGTGTTACTATGAAATCATAGAAAACGTAAACCAACATGCCAAAAAAGAAAGGACAAAGTTGTTATGAAAAGTGAACTGGAAATCAAGCAGGAGATGTGTGAAATCGGCAGGCGTGTCTACAATCGCGGGATGGTGGCTGCCAACGACGGCAATTTTTCTGTAAAACTCAGTGATGATGAGTTCCTGTGTACACCGACGGGAGTCAGCAAGGGATTCATGACCCCGGAGTTTATCTGTAAGGTCAATGCAAAGGGAGAGGTTCTGGAAGCCAACGAGGGCTTTCGCCCTTCTTCAGAAGTGAAGATGCATATGAGGATATATGAGAAGCGTCCGGATGTAAAAGCAGTGGTTCATGCTCATCCCATGTATGCCACTTCTTTTGCGATCGCAGGAAAACCATTAATGGATCCGATCATGCCGGAGGCAGTGATTTCTCTGGGCGGTGTGCCGCTTGCAAAGTACGGAACGCCAGGAACGATGGAGGTTCCGGATTCGATCGAGGGATTTTTGGATGACTATGATGCGGTACTTTTGGAAAACCATGGGGCGCTGACTTACTCGGATTCTCTTCTCAATGCCTATTACAAGATGGAATCTGTTGAGTTTTATGCCCGCCTGATGTATCAGGCACAGATGCTGGGCGGAGCAAAGATCATTCCGCCGGAAAAAGTGGAAGAGCTTTATGAGACCCGCCGGAGAATGAATGTTGTGGGCAGACATCCGGCTGTAAAGTAGAAGGCAGGTGACAGACAGATGGGCAGTTATTATTTGGCAGTAGATATAGGAGCGTCCAGTGGCCGCCACATTCTGGCTGAAGTAGATCATGGGAAAATGACGCTGGAGGAAGTATATCGTTTTCAGAATGGTATGCAGGAAAAGAATGGATTGCTGTGTTGGGACATTCCGCATTTGTTTGCCGAGATTAAAAACGGGATGAAGAAATGTAAGGAGATCGGGAAGATTCCGGTATCTGTTTCCGTCGATACCTGGGGCGTGGATTTTGTACTGCTGGACGAGAATGACCAGATCCTGGGTGATACGGTGGGGTACCGGGACAGCCGGACGCACGGCATGGAAGACAAGGTTGGAGAGGTGATTTCCCAGGAGGATCTATACCAGAGAACCGGCATCCACTGGCAGATGTACAACACGATCTATCAGCTGCAGGCAATCAAAGAAACACATCCCGAGTATCTTAAGCAGGCACGGTCAATCCTGATGACACCGGATTATTTTCATTTCCTGTTGAGCGGAGAGAAAAAGATGGAATACACCATCGCATCCACCAGCCAGCTTTTGAATGCGGAAACGGGAGACTGGGACTGGGAGCTTCTTTCTATGCTGGGATTTCCAAAAGAAATCTTCCGGCCAGTATCAATGCCGGGAACAGTGGCCGGACATCTCACCGAAGCAGTGCAAAAAGAGGTAGGATTTGACTGTAAAGTCGTCCTTCCTGCATCCCACGATACTGGATCGGCGGTACTGGCAGTGCCGGCAAAGGGAGAAGATGTAGTATACATAAGCTCTGGTACATGGTCTTTGATGGGGGTAGAGAGAAAGGAGCCCGACTGTTCACTGGACAGTATGAAGGCAGACTTTACAAACGAGGGCGGATACGATCACCGCTACCGTTATCTTAGAAACATCATGGGGCTGTGGATGATCCAGTCGGTAAAAAAGGAACTGACCGAAGATCTGAGCTTTGGGGAAATCTGTGCATTGGCGGCTGAGGAGTCGATCAGCTCTATTGTAGATTGTAATGACGAGAGTTTTATGGCGCCGAAAAGCATGACTTTGGCGGTGCAGGACTACTGCAGGCGCACGGGCCAGCAGGTGCCGGAGACTACCGGAGAGATTGCGGCGGTGATTTATAACAGCCTGGCGAAATGTTATGCGGATACCCTGGCGCAGCTGGAGCGCATGACTGGTAAATATTACGATACTGTCTATGTAGTGGGCGGAGGCTCAAAAGCCGGGTACTTAAATGAGCTTACTGCAAAATATACAGGGCGGCGCGTATCCGCGGGCCCGACGGAAGCCACTGCTATCGGCAATGTGACCGTGCAGATGCTAAGTGACGGCATATTTCCGGATCTGGATGCGGCAAGAGCATGCATCCGGGAATCTTTTGAGATTGAGATATATGGCTAATTGTGAAAAAACTGTGAAGGGGGACGTACACCTTGTGCAAAGGTGTACGTCCCCCTTCACAACAATCAACACAAAAACAATAAATAGCTGTTGATTTTGTTTGGTATTCGTGCTAATATCTAAACAGAAACAACATAATTTTTGTGGATTCAAGCGGACGGGAGGTGTGGAAATGCTTGCCATAGAAAGGCGTAATCAAATACTGGAGAAGCTTCAGCAGGAGAAGCGTGTTGTGGTGAGCGAACTGAGCAGACTGTATCAGGTGTCGGAGGAAACGATCCGCCGTGACCTGGAGAAGCTGGAAAATGACGGGTTGGTCATTAAAAGTTACGGTGGTGCGGTTTTGAATGAACACAGTATTTTTGATCTGCCATTCAATATTCGGAAGAATCAGATGGTGGTAGAGAAGCAGCAGATGGCGGCGATCATTGCGGATATGGTGCGGGACGGCGAGGCGGTAATGCTGGACGCCAGTTCGACGGCAGTGTATGTGGCAAGGAAGCTGAAGGAAAAGAAAAAGCTGACGGTGATCACCAATTCCGTAGAGATCATTGTGGAATTGTTTGATGTTCCGGAGTGGAATGTAATATCTACCGGAGGGCTTTCAAGAGAGCGTTCTTTCGCACTGGTGGGGCCAGGCACGAACCGGATGATCAGTTCCTATCACGTAGACAAGGCCATCATCTCCTGCAAAGCCGTAAACATGGCCACGGGAATGATGGATTCCGACGAGCAGGACGCCTGCAGCAAACGCCTGATGCTTGGCGCGGCAAAAGAAAGGATCCTGGTGGCGGATAATAGCAAATTTGACAAGATGGCATTTGCGAAGGTGGCTGAATGGACGGAGCTTACCAAAGTAGTGACAGACCAGGAGCCATCCAGAGAGTGGCAAAGAGAGTTTGAAAGACTCCGGATTGAATGTGTATATCCGGGCAAAGGAAAAGCGGGCCAGAAAAAGTAAGTTTATCAACAAAAATAATAATAAAATAGGAGGACGAAAAAATGGCATTAGTAACTTCAAAACAGATGCTGGAGGACGCGCAGAAGGGCGGATATGCAGTAGGTGCATTTAACGTGGAGAACATGGAAATGGTAAAGGCTGTTATTGCGGCGGCAGAGGAAATGAACGCACCTGTTATGCTCCAGACGACACCGTCAACAGTAAAATACGGAACCCTGGAGACCTACTATGCGATCGTGGCGGCAGAGGCAAAGAAGGCGAGCGTTCCGGTATGTCTGCACCTGGATCACGGCAGCAGCTTTGAGCTGGCGGCACAGGCTTTAAGAGCAGGATATACCTCCGTTATGATCGACGGATCTCATGAGGATTTTGAAGGCAATGTGGCAGTCACCAAGAAAGTGGCGGATATGGCAAATGCCATGGGTATCCCGGTAGAGGCTGAGCTTGGCAAAGTAGGCGGAAAGGAAGATGATCTGGAAGCAGAGGCAGACACCAACACCGATCCGGAGGAAGCAAGAGAATTTGTAGAGCGTACCGGAGTGACATCTCTTGCGGTTGCAATCGGAACAGCCCATGGCTTCTATGCATCCACACCGGTCCTGGATAAAGAAAGAGTATCCGAGATCAAGAAAGTGGTTTCTGTGCCGCTGGTGCTTCACGGCGCATCCGGACTGAGTGATGATGATGTAAGGGAATGTGTGCAGAGAGGGATGTGCAAGGTAAACTTTGCTACAGAGCTGCGTGCGGCTTATACTGATGCAGGCAAGAAGCTCTTGGCGGAAAAGCCGGAGACCTTTGATCCGAAGAAGTTTGGCGTAGTCGGCATGGAGGCGGTCAAAGAGCTGGTAAAAGGCCGGATGAAAGTTCTGGGATGTGAAGGAAAAGCAAGATAGAAAGCTGGATAACAAGCAAGTCAGAAAGAGTGGGAGGACCTATGAAACAGTATTTGTTGGGAATCGATATCGGAACCAGCGCCTGTAAGACGGCAGTCTTTGATGAAGACGGCCATGTGCTGGCCACGGGAAGCGGCGATTATCCGGTCTATTATCCGCAGCAGGGCTGGGCGGAGCAGAACCCGGAGGAATGGTGGGCGGCCGTGTGCGGCGCTATCAAAGCCATGCTGGAAAAGAGTGGGATCAGGGCGGAAGATATCGCGGGAATCGGTATTGACGGACAGAGCTGGTCAGCCATACCGGTAGACAAAAACGGGGAAGTGCTGGCGAACACACCCATCTGGATGGACACCAGAGCGGCCGATATCTGTGAAGAAGTGGGCCGTAAAGTCGGAGAGGACCGGATCCTCCAGGTATGCGGCAATCCCTTTAAAGCCACCTATACCACACCCAAGATCCTCTGGTACCAGAGAAATTTGCCGGAAGTCTATGCGCATACATATAAAATTCTGCAGTCCAACAGCTATATCGCATACAAACTGACCGGGGAAATGACCCAGGAATTAAGCCAGGGATACGGGCTGCACTGCTTCGATATGCGAAAAGGCGTGTGGGATCTTGATATGTGCCGGGAGCTTGGCATCCGGGAGGATCTGCTTCCGGACATCTACCCAAGCCATGCCATTGTAGGCGGCGTGACTGAAAAGGCTGCAAGGGAATGTGGCCTTCTTCCCGGAACACCGGTGGCAGCAGGAGCACTGGACGCGGCCTGCGGAACCCTGGGAGCCGGCGTGGTTCATCCGGGAGAGACCCAGGAGCAGGGGGGACAGGCCGGAGGCATGAGCATCTGTATTGATGAGTACAAAGCAGATCCGAGACTGATCTTAAGTTATCATGCGGCGGCAGGCCAGTGGATCCTGCAGGGCGGCACCGTGGGCGGCGGCGGTGTGATGCGCTGGATGGAGCAGCAGTTTGGAGATTATGAAAGAAGCCGAAAAGAAGAGCTGGGAAAGAGCTCTCTTACACAGTTTAATGAGATCGCAGAAAAGGTGGCTCCCGGCAGCGACGGAATGGTATTTTTGCCGTATATGTCCGGTGAGCGCTCCCCGATCTGGGATCCGAATGCAAAAGGTGTGTTCTACGGACTGGACTTCAGCAAGACGAAAGGACATTTCATCCGGGCAGCCATGGAAGGTGTGGCGCTGTCACTGAAGCATAATCTGGACGTAGCAAAAGAAGCCGGAGCGGAGGTAAGCGTTTTAAGGGCTATGGGAGGATCGGCGAATTCGCTCCTCTGGACCCAGATTAAAGCAGACGTGACCGGCAAAAAGATCATCGTTCCATCCTCAGATACGGCTACGACTCTGGGGGCTGTGATCCTGGCCGGCGTAGGCATTGGTATGTATAAGAGTTTTGAGGAAGCAGTGGAAAAGACGGTGGAGATCAAGAGAACCCACGAGCCGGATCCGAAGAACCGGGAAGTTTACGACAGAAATTATGAAACCTATTTAAAACTATATGATCATCTGAAAGATATCATGGCAGAAAGGAGCAGATAAGAAGATGAAAGCAGCAGTTGTATGTGCAAATGAAGACGTACGTTATATGGATTATGAGGAGCCGCAGGTGACTCCGGGAACTGTGAAGGTAAAAGTAAAAGCCTCCGGAATCTGCGGATCCGACATCCCAAGAGTGCTTCAGAATGGTGTGCATTTCTACCCTATCGTACTGGGACACGAGTTTTCCGGTGATGTGGTAGAAGTAGGCGAGGGCGTGACCAGCGTAAAGGTCGGGGACCGTGTGTCCGGTGCGCCTCTGGTTCCCTGCATGAAATGCGACGACTGCCAGAAGGGAAATTTTTCTCTCTGCAAACATTATAGCTTTATCGGCTCCAGACAGCAGGGCAGCAATGCGGATTATGTGGTGATCCCGGAGCAGAACGCCGTTGTCTATGATCCGTGTATTCCATATGAGCAGGCGGCTATGTTTGAGCCATCCACCGTTGCGCTCCACGGCGTATACCAGAACCAGTATCAGGGCGGCGGCTATGTGGCGATCCTGGGCGGCGGCACCATTGGCATGTTTACGATGCAATGGACCAAGATCTTCGGATCCAGGAAAGTGGTGGTTTTTGATATCAGCGACGAGCGTCTGGAACTGGCGAAAAGACTGGGGGCAGATGAGGTGATCAATACCACCCAGGAAGACTATCTGGAAAAAGCGATGGCAATTACGGAAAATAAAGGCTATGATTATGTATTTGAAACCGCGGGACAGGTGCCGACCCTTAAAATGGCCTTTGACGTGGCGGCAAATAAGGCGCATGTGTGCTGCATCGGAACGCCTCACGCAGAAATCACCTTCACGCCTGCATTGTGGGAGAAGATGAATCGTAAGGAGTTTTATCTGACCGGATCCTGGATGTCTTACAGCGCGCCGTTTCCGGGAAAGGAATGGAAGCTGACAGCACACTATTTTGCGACAGGACAGCTGAAATTTGATCCGGGATTTATCTATAAGAAGATGCCGATGAGCCAGGCGCAGGAGGCATTTCGGATGTACAAGACTCCGGGACTGGTCCAGGGCAAGATCCTGCTGATGAATGAAGATTAGGAGGCCGTTATGATACTGACAGTAACATTGAATGCTGCGATCGATAAACGCTATGTGGTAGAGGAATTTAAAGAGGGAGAAGTAAACCGGGTAAAAGAATGTGCCTATGTGCCGGGGGGCAAAGGATTAAATGTATCCAAGCCGGCGGCGGTAGCAGGCGCTTCTGTGGTGGCCACCGGATTTGTGGGTGGCCATGCGGGCAACTATATTGAAGAATCTCTGGCCGACTATCATGTTAAGGGTGATTTCTATCATTTAAAGGCGGAAAGCCGGTCCTGCATCAATATCTGGGATGAGAAAAAGCAGAAACAGACCGAGTTTCTGGAGCCTGGATTCACAGTGGCGGAAGAAGAGTTTGAAGCCTTTGTGGAAAAGTTCAGAGGGCTTGTGGAGAAAGCGGACGTGGTAGCGATGTCCGGCAGTGTGCCGAAAGGACTTGACGGGACTGCTTACCAGAAGCTGGTAAAGATTGTGAAGGACGCCGGGAAAAAGGTGATCCTGGACACCAGCGGACGACTTCTGGAAATGGGGATTGAGGCTTGCCCTACTATGGTAAAGCCCAATATTGATGAGATCCGCATGCTGACAGGGAAACACTGTGACCATATAGAAGACATCATTGAGGCGGCAAAGGCTGTCCACGAAAAAGGCGTGGAGGTTGTGGCCGTGTCCCTGGGCGCTGACGGTTCGCTGGTGGTCAGTGACGAGGGAGTGTTCCGGGCCGTTGTGCCAAAGATTGACGCGGTAAATACAGTGGGCTGCGGGGACTCTATGATCGCAGGGTTTGCGCTGGGGTTTGAAGAGGGGCTGTCTATTGAAGAGACACTGCGAAAAGCAAGCGCTATTTCTGCGGCCGCGGCTCTGAGGGAAGAGACGGGATTCTTTGTAAAAGAAGATATGGAACGGCTGTATCCTCAGATCAGGATAGAAAAAATCGGATAGATGAAGCAAAATACCCCTTTCACGCATACATTAGGATAGAATGTGTTGTGAAAGGGGTATTTTTATGCCATATTCAATTATGCTGGACGCCGGACACGGAGGAAGAGATCCCGGTGCGGTATACAATGGACGGCAGGAAAAGGATGATACACTGAAATTAACTCTGGCTGTGGGACAGATCCTTGAGGACCGTGGGCTGGATGTAGAGTATACCCGGACCACAGATATCTATGAAACGCCGGTGCAGAAGGCAAGAGAGGCAAATGAAGCTGGCGTGGATTATTTTGTGTCGATCCACCGGAATTCAACGCCGGAAAGCAATAAGGCATCCGGAGTGGAAAGCCTGGTCTATGACCTGTCCGGCATCAAATACGAGATGGCCCAGGACATCAATGAGCAGCTGGAGGCGGTGGGGTTTGTAAACCTTGGCGTACACGCAAGACCAGACCTGGCAGTGCTTCGGCGGACGGATATGCCGGCAGTGCTGGTAGAAGCAGGATTTATCAATTCAGATGTGGATAATCAGCTCTTTGATGAAAACTTTGACGATATCGCACAGGCGATTGCGGGAGGAATCCTCGATACGCTGGAATATGAAGGGGAAACAGACAATGTGGGAGAAGAGGGCGGAAAGTACCGGGTGCAGGCAGGGGCTTACCGCAACCGGACTTATGCCCAGCGGCTGATGGAGGAGTTGATGGACCTGGATATTCCGGCCTATATTGATGATTCCGGTCCGTTTTATCTGGTGCAGGTGGGGGAATACACGAATCTGGATGAGGCCGCGGCTATGGAACAAAAGATCAAACGTGCTGGATATCCGGCGGTGATCGTCAGATAGCCTGTAAAGATATTTAACATAATTTTAAAAGGAAGCGTCGGGTTTGCTTAACAATTTTAGGGCATAATAATCTCGGGAACGAAAATAAGGAACCTGTATGATTTCAGGGAGGGAAAGTGTATGAGAACATTATGGGAGATAGTAAATAAGCATTTTGACAGTGAATCGGCGGCTGCGGCGTTTCTTACAATTAACATTATCTGCTGGACGGCAGGCACACTTGCCGCGGGGCTTTTGTTCTGCCTGATCACAGGCACTCCGGCAGCGCTTTGCATTACAAAGCTGATGTGTGCCGCCATCTATGCAGGAATTATCGTCGGATTGCTTGGCGGGATTTTATTCCTCTACCGCAGAAGAACACAGTAGCTTTACTGCGGAGCTGGTGCCGATGCGGCTGCAGCCGGCTTCTACAAAGGCTTCCAGGTCTTCGAGTGTACGGATGCCTCCGGCGGCCTTGATCTTTACAGAAGGGCCAATGTGCTCTTTAAACAATAAAATATCTTCCATCACGGCGCCTCCGGTGCCAAAACCGGTGGAAGTTTTGATATAGTCTGCTCCGGCTTTTGTGACGATTTCACAGAGCCGGATTTTTTCTGCCTCTGTAAGATAGCAGGTTTCGATGATAACCTTTAAGATCTGTTCGGTTGAAATTTTGCGGATGGCAAGAATCTCTTCGTATACTCTTTTAAAATCACCGTTTTTGACGTCTCCGATATTGATCACCATGTCAAGCTCCGATGCTCCGTCGTTGATAGCGCTTTCGGCTTCCCTAAGCTTGCTCTCGGTTGTGCTGTATCCCAGAGGAAAACCGATGACTGTACAGATGTTCAGGGAAGGGCCAAAGGTATTGTGAGCCCTTGCCACATAGGAAGGCGGGATGCATACGGAAGCGGTGTGGAAGGCAAGAGCCTCCTGGCAGAGTGCCGTAATATCTTCCCAGGTACAATAGGCCTTCAGCTGAGTATGGTCAATATAGGGAAAAAGTTCAGATGGATTCATATAGTTACCCCCTTTTAGAAGTCGTGGATTTTCTGTGTTATATCACAGATTTTGTAAAAAGTCAATAAAAGTGGTTGACAAGAAATGGTTATATGGTATAATACCATTAAAGATAGAAAAGTGGGGGAGATTTTATGGTATTGAAGATCTTTCAAAAAGGCTTTAATTATTCTCAGGACGGCCAGGGAAACCGCCTGGTCTATCATCTTCAGGGGTGCAATATGAAGTGCAGATGGTGTGCCAATCCGGAAGGGATGCCTGCCGGAGGAGCCATGATAAGAGAGAAGGATAAGTCTCCCAGACTTTCTTATAAAGAGTATCCTATTGATGAAGTCTTTGAAGAGATCCTAAGCTGCAAGCCGATGTTTTTTGACGGCGGAGGGGTTACCTTCAGCGGAGGCGAGGCGACCATGCAGTTCGGGGCGTTAAAAGAGCTTTTAAAAAGGCTTAAGGAGGCCGGGATCCACACGGCGATCGAGACGAATGGGACGCATGCAAGGCTGGAAGAGCTGTTCCCCTATGTGGACCAGCTGATCATGGACTGTAAGCACTGGGATGAAGAAAAGCATCTGCAATATACAGGCGTCCCTTTTTCCCTGGTGTATGAAAATCTGAAAAAGGCGGCCAGGGAGCATCCAAGGCTGGATATCCGTACACCGCTGATCGGGGGTGTGAATGACAGCCCGGAGGATGTGGAGCATTTCCTTGACCTTTTTGAAGAACTGAAGGGGCCCAATGTGACTTTTGAACTTCTGAAATACCATGAGTTCGGGAAGAAGAAGTGGGAAGAATGTGGATGGGACTACGAGATGACAGAAAAAGCCCATGTGACGGTGGAACAGATCAAAGATTTTAAAGAGAAGATCGAAAAGCGAGGGCTTCAGTATAGAAAAAGCTAAATACATATCGGAAACATAGATGTGAAAGGAGAGTAAGGAGTATGGAAATCAAGGCAGTATTGAATGCACAGAAGATCACAGAGCTTGCCAAGGAACGCTTCAAAGAAGAGCGGAGCCTGAACCACCTGGAAGGCTGGTTTCTGGCAAAAGAGATCCAGCGGGAATGTGACGAAAAATTCAAAGATGATCCGGACTGTATCCGGATCGCAAAGACACAGGTTGAGGTGATGAGAAGGATTCCGCTCTCCATCGGGGATTACCACGTGTTTGCAGGGACTCAGGATGACTCCTTTGCCCGTTCATATGCACTGATCAATCCGGCGTTTACCGTAGATTCCTTCAGCGGCTACTGCGACCCGGTGGCAGTATTCGGAGATATTGATCCCATCGGAGATATCACACAGGAGCGGATCGACGACCTGAAGGAATATAACAATCACACCAAATTTGCAGACGCACTGCGCCATGCCTATGATCTGGCGGGAGACGACACCAGCGAGGCGATCTACTTTATCGAGCAGGTGACCGGACATCTGATTCCGGATGTGCGTCCGATGCTGGCGGGCGGAACGGAAAGCATCCGCGCGCAGATCGAGAAGAACCAGGCGGCCTGCGGGGGTGACAGGAAAGATTATTTCGAGGCGATGAAGATTTCCCTGGATGCCCTGGAGGTGCTGGCGGACCGGTATGCGGCCCTGGCGGAAGAAAAGGAAGCGGCTGCATCGGGGGAAGCAAAGGAGCGATACCATCTGATGAAGGATACCTTAAAGAAAGTGCCTCGCCACGGGGCGGATGATCTGTTTGAGGCGATCCAGTCCTTCATCCTGATCTGGCAGACCATGTGTCTGGAGCAGACGCCGAATCCGTTTGCTTTTTCTGTGGGAAATGCAGACCGGATCTTTGAGCCTTACCGTGCAAAGACCAATATGAGCAGGGAAGTGGCGGCGTCTTTGTTTAAGCACCTGCTGGTGTTCTTCAATGTGGCAGACAGAAGCTGGGCAATCTCTCAGAATCTGATCATCGGGGGAAAATCAAACGAAGGCGAGGATCTGACGAACCCGACATCCTATGCACTTCTGGATGCATATTATGACATGAACCTTCCACAGCCGATCCTGTCTGTGAAGTTACATAAAAATACGCCCAAGGAGCTGTATGAGAGCCTGGGGCGGTTCTTCTTTACACCGGGATGCCTGACCCCGTCATTATTTAATGACGACAGTCTCTTCCCGATTCTTGAAGCTCACGGCGTAGATCACGAGGACCTCCAGGATTATTCCGTGGCAGGCTGCCAGGAGCCTCTGATCATGGGAAAAGACAATGGCAACACCACCAATAGCTGGCTGAACTTAGGAAAGATCCTGGAGCTTTGCATCAGCGGAGGCGTTTCCACGATCACCGGAAAGAAGCTTGGAAAGACGGACGAAGAGAACGGCTGTAAGAATAAACTGGAGGTGCTTCAGAATATCCGCAGGATCTTCTATCAGAATGTAGACGAATATGCTGACAGAATGACAAAAGCTGCCAATGCGGCGTCAGAGGCGATCGGACTTCTGCAGGTACCCTTCCTGTCCACGATGATGGGCGGAGTAGAATCCGGGATCGATACCAGAGACACGAAGAGACAGGGAACCAAATACAACGGAAGCGGCTGCCTGATCCACGGATTGTCTGTAGTAGCGGATTCCTTCATTGCCATCGACACGCTGCTGAAGGAGCGTCCGCAGGATGCAGACAGGCTGGTGGAAGCCCTTCGGACCAACTTTGAAAATGATCCCCAGATGCATGAGTATCTGATGAACTGCAAGAAGTTTGGAAATAACGAGACGGAGGTAGACCGGGAAGCTCAGGAGGTTGCAAATAAAGTGGCGGATATCGTGGCTTCCAAGAAAAATTATCTGGGCAATCCTTTCCGGAGTGATTTCTCCACACCGTCCACGCACCTGCTTTACGGCTACTGGGTAGGAGCCACACCAGACGGAAGAAAGTCAAGAGATATGCTGGGCTACGGCGTGGACCCGCTGTACGGAGAGGCGCACTCAGGTCTTGGATTCCGGGTGCTGTCCGGAATGAAGCTTCCCTATGAAAAGATGAACGGCGGATATGCGTCCCACTTCGGGATCAACCCGAATTATTTCCGGTCTGAGACATTTGAAGGAAAAGGACTGGAGTTCCGGGATAAGATCATGAATCCATTGTTCTACAATCCGGAGAATCCGAATATCCAGCCGTTTTACCTCTATGTAAATGTGACGACGCCGGATATGCTCCGGAAGGTACTGAAGGAGCCAAAGAAATATGCTCCAAGTGGAGTTTACATTATGAGGATCCACGGAACCTTTGTGAATTTCCTGGATCTGTCTCCGGCCATCCAGGAGGATATCATTACCCGGCTGGATATGGAATCTACAAGCTTATAATCTTTTTTACGTACATCTGACAGAGCGGATGTCTGCCTTTTTTGCAGGAAGGGGCGGGCCTCCGCTCTCCCCATTTTGAAGTAAACGTTGAATTTGCCCGGGTTTTAGTGTATGATGAACGTTGAAATGAAGAAGAAGACCGGGGTGTGATATGAAGCAGGATTTTTATCAGAAACTGAGAGGAATATTATCAGAAGAAAAAATCAGAAGGGATGAGCCGATGAAGACCCATACTACCTTTCGTGTGGGAGGTCCGGCGGATTATTTTGTTATGCCGGAGACGGCGGAAGAGGTTCAGAGAGTGACGGAGCTTTGCCGGATGGAAGAGGTGCCCTGTTACGTGATCGGAAACGGGAGCAACCTTCTGGTGTCGGATGACGGATATCGGGGAGTGATCCTGCAGATATACCGTTCTATGAGTGGAATCAGCGTGCAGGGAAACATCATCCGTGCGCAGGCTGGTGCGTTGCTTTCTGCCATTGCAGCGAAGGCCTGTGAGAACAGTCTGACGGGATTTGAATTCGCTGCGGGGATCCCGGGAACCATCGGAGGAGCCAGTGTGATGAATGCCGGAGCCTACGGCGGGGAAATGAAGGATGTTTTAAAAAGTGTCACAGTGCTGGACAGTGCCGGACAGATCCGGAGAATAGATAGGGAGAACCTTGAAATGGGCTACCGCACCAGTATCATTTCCAGAGAGGGTTATATTACACTGGAAGCTGAGATTGAGCTTAGCGCAGGCAATCCGGAAGAGATCAAGGCCCGGATGGATGATCTTAGGACCAGACGTGTTACAAAACAGCCGTTGGAGTATCCAAGTGCCGGGAGTACCTTTAAGCGTCCGGAAGGATATTTCGCCGGGAAGCTGATCCAGGATGCCGGACTTGCCGGTTTTCAGGTGGGCGGTGCAAAAGTTTCTGAGAAGCACTGTGGTTTTGTTATCAACACAGGAAATGCAACAGCGGCAGATATCCATAGCCTGATGCGGCAGGTATCTGCAAAGGTGGAAGAAAAGTTTGGCGTAGCGCTGGAACCGGAAGTGAAGAGACTGGGAGTGTTCTGAAGATGAGACTGGTGATCGTAACAGGAATGTCAGGAGCGGGAAAAAGTACCGCCCTTAAAATGCTGGAGGATGTGGGATATTTTTGTGTGGACAATCTGCCGGTGCCGTTGATCCCGAAGATCGCGGATTTGTGGAAGGCCTCAGGGGCCGAGATCAGTAAGGCGGCGCTGGGAGTGGATATAAGAAGCGGCCAGAGTTTCCAGGAGCTTCACAAGGTGCTGGATGAGTTGGACGAGGCGAAGCTCCGTTACGAGATTTTATATCTGGAATCAGGCGATGATGTGCTGATCAAGCGTTACAAGGAGACGAGAAGGTTTCATCCGCTGGCAGGAAGCCAGGGACGCATTGAGGACGGTATCCGGGAGGAGAGGAAACGTCTTGAGTTTTTGAAGGAGCGGGCGGATTATCTGATCGACACGACCCATATGCTGACAAGAGAGCTGAAGGCGGAACTGAATAAAATCTTTGTGGAAAACAAAGAATATAAAAATCTGTATATCTCTGTGATGTCGTTTGGATTTAAATATGGGATCCCGGCGGATGCGGACCTGGTCTTTGATGTGCGGTTCTTGCCTAATCCCTATTATATTGAAGACTTGCGGCCGAAGACCGGAAAGGATAAAGAGGTCCGGGATTATGTAATGAGCAGTGACGCGGCTGTGGTTTTCCTTGAAAAGCTGGTGGATATGGTAGAGTTTCTGATCCCCAATTACGTGCAGGAGGGGAAAACGCAGCTGGTGATCGCCGTTGGATGCACAGGAGGAAAGCATCGTTCCGTGACACTGGCGTCGGCTCTCTATGAGGCATTGGGCAAAAATGATAACTACGGGATCAGGATCGAACATCGGGATATTGGCAAGGATGCGATTACAAAGGCAAGGTAGTGATGAGGAATGTCATTTTCGGGAAATATAAAAGAAGAGCTGGCAGGACACCACGCAAAAGCCAGGCATTGTAACCTTGCGGAACTTTCTGCGCTGGTAGAAATGGCGGGGGCTTTTCGGGAGACAGAAAGCGGAGTCTGCCGTCTTGCGATCCATACAGAAAATCTGAGAGTCGCAAGAAAGGGCTTTACATTATTGCAAAAAACATTTAATATAAGAACGGATATCGTCGTTCGCAGGAATACGGTAAAAGGCAGCAGCAGTTATCATATTTACGCCAGAGGAGAAGAGCTTTTGGCTGTCAGGCAGGCAATCGTGCAGGCTGTGTGCTGTAAGCGCGCATACATCCGGGGGGCATTTCTTGCTTCCGGTTCTATGAGTGATCCCAGCAAGTCTTATCACTTTGAGATTGTCTGTGAAAAAGAAAGACAGGCAGAGCATCTGAAGGAAATGATCAACAGCTTTGGGCTGGATGCGAAGATCGTGAAGAGAAAGAAAGCGTATGTGGTCTATCTGAAGGAAGGGGAACAGATCGTAGATATCCTGAACGTGATGGAGGCGCACAAAGCTTTAATGGAGCTGGAAAATGTGCGTATCCTGAAGGAAATGCGCAATTCTGTGAACCGGAAGGTAAACTGTGAGACTGCGAATATCAACAAAACCGTTTCTGCCGCGGTAAAGCAGAAAGAGGATATCATTTACATCAGAGATACCGTAGGTTTTGAGAAGCTGCCGGAGGGATTGAAGGAAGTCGCACTTGCACGGCTTCAGTATCCGGAGGCACCGCTTAAGGAGCTGGGGAAGCTGCTTTTGCACCCAGTGGGAAAATCCGGAGTGAATCACAGACTCAGAAAACTGAGTGAGATGGCAGAGAAGTTAAGGGAACAGTAAGGAGGAGCAAGTAGATATGATTAGAAGACCAGTGATTATTCAGAAGGATATGGATAAGGAAGATCATCCAATCGCGCTTTTGGTCCAGGAAGCCAGCCAGTATGACAGTCAGGTCTACATTGAGATCGAGAATAAGAAGATCAATGCGAAAAGCCTCATTGGAATGATGAGCCTGAAGCTGAAAAAAGGACTGAACATCATAGTGGTAAGTAATGGCAGTGATGAAGAAGCGGCGGCGTCCGGTGTTGAAAAATTTCTGGCTGCTCAGAGTTAACAGTATCTGTATCCATACATAAGCACAGGGGAAGGGCATGATATATGCCCTTCTTTTGTCACGGAAGATATATAAAACAGGAGGAGGGAATCGACGTGAAGCGTCTGTTGTTTATATATAATCCCCATGCAGGAAAGGAGCTTTTAAAGCCAAAGCTTTCGGATATCGTGGATATTTTTGTAAAAGCAGGCTATGAGGTAGTCATCTATCCGACACAGGCCTATCAGGATGCCTATAAAAAGGTGCGCAGATATCCTGCCGGAGAATATGATCTGGTAGTGTGCAGCGGCGGGGACGGAACCATTGACGAAGTGGTGACCGGGATGATGAAACGTCAGGAGAAAAATCCTATTGGCTATATCCCTACCGGGACGACCAATGACTTTGCCAATAGCCTCCATATTCCCAGAAATCTGCTGGGTGCGGCTGACAATGCGGTAAACGGGGTGGTTTTTCCATGTGACGTGGGAAAATTCAATGATGGGACGTTTGTGTATATTGCAGCGTTCGGCCTTTTTACAGATGTATCCTATGAAACCAAGCAGGGAATGAAGAACGTGCTGGGCCACCTGGCCTATGTGCTGGAGGGAACAAAGAGACTGTTTAATGTGCCTTCCTATCGTATCCGCGTGACACATGACGACGAGGTGATTGAGGATGAATTTATATATGGAATGGTGACCAATTCCCGCTCAGTAGGAGGATTCCGCAATATGGTCGGCAAGCAGGTGGTCTTTGATGATGGTTTGTTTGAGGTGACCCTGATAAAAACGCCGAAGAATCCGATTGCGCTGCAGGAGATCATAGCGGCTCTTCTGATCGAGCAGGTGGACACCAAGCATATGTACTCTTTTAAGACCGGAAAGATCGAGTTTGAATCTCTGGAAGAGATTTCCTGGACTTTGGACGGAGAATATGGCGGAAGCCATGATAAAGTGGTGGTGGAAAATCTGAATAAGCAGCTTCAGATCATGGTGCCGGAGGAGCATGTCAGGGAGCTGACTGCAGAGCCGGAAGCTTTCGCAATTGAAAAGAAAGAAGAAGCGAGCGGAAATCCGGATGAGGAGAACCCGGGAAACGAACAGTAAAATAAAAAGCTGAAGTGAAAAGTTTATTT
>NZ_MIEH01000015.1 GCF_001754075.1 Merdimonas faecis
ATCACTCCCTCCTACTCGATTCATGAATGTTTTGTACTTAGATCGCTGCAAGTGTATGGACGGCATCTGAGGAGATGATCGTTTTGCAGTGCTCCTCCAGAAATGCCAGGGTCGATCCGGAGGTTTTTTCCAGAGACCCGTATTCTGACAGCATATTGCAGATCCGGTTAAAATCAAGATCTGTATGTCCGGACTGTGACAGAGCCAGGATATATACGTTTTCGCCCTCGTCCTTATATAAGGTGTTGGAACCTGAGTACATGGTACTTAAGAGGCCGGCTGCCTTCTGCACGTTGTCAAGCGTGGAGAAAGAGAACAGGCGAAGCGCGGGCCTTACGGAAGCCGTCTTTTCAACGGATGACTGTTCGCTGTCCTGAGGAGACATTTTTTCTTTCACCTTATCTAAAAGATCTAACAGTGCATCTGCCCCCTCCAGCTTGCTCGGCTGATTCTTCTGGAAATCTGTATCCGGACCGGAAGCCGGAGCAAACTTTGAAAAACGAGTGTCGAGTTCTTCCGGGTCCTCGACTTTAGTAATTATCAGCACGATCGAATCTGCGGAAGCTGGGATGGCTTCAATCATCAGCGGGATATCATCCGCCTCAAATCCAAATTCGAAGGCTGCCTGTTGCATCATATCGCGGAAAAGTGACTTAGCTTTTTCGGTTCCATAAGCCAGTTCGCTGAGCTGAAGCTGGCGGGCAGCAAGGTCTGCGCGCGTCAGAGTGCAGCGGATCTGATTGTCGCTTAATTTTTCAATCTTCATAATCATCACTTCCTTCTAATTTAGTATAGCACAGCAGTCGAGAGATGTTAAATAAAATATATATAAAATAAAAAAAGGATATACCCCAAAAAGCACTTGCGCTCAGGAGCCGCATCGGATATAATAAACGATACTAGAAGATAGTTTTCCCTGATAGCTACGTTCTTAGAACAAAGGAGGGAGAATTTTAATCAATTCATTTCATTTCTCAATGTAAATTTCAGAATCTATCAGCAGTCAATCGAATAATGCCATTTCAGGCAAATTATCACATTTTTTAGAGAAATAAAAGAAAGGAAAATAATGCCAAAGCTGTCTTCTTAGTACGCTTTAGCTGCGTCATATCTTAAGTGGGAACGTATCATAGACCTTTTTTCTGGCATGGGATATGTATTTGCAGCCGTAGCTATCATCCGGCATTAGAAGAGGGATCAAGATATGTCCGAGAAAGAAGAACTCCGGGCGATGTTCCAGGAATTGACAGAGTACGAGAAACAGAAGGTAGGCCTTGGAATTGACGGCCTGCCGGCAAGTCCCATGCAGATCGTACAGGCTCATCTCATGTGCGAGGACACGGTTTATATGAGGGATTATGTGCTGAATGAAGAGGGAGATATCAAGGCGCTGTGGTTTACCCGTGTGGAACTGTAAACAAAAAGGAACGAAAACACCCTGCAGATCATATCAGATGGTCTAAAAATTGTCGAAATAATTAATGACGTAGGTCCGCCCTTTTGCTATAATAAGGTCTAGTAGGAGGTGCAGCATGGAAGAAAAAGAAAAAAACAGCCGCACGAGTTCGTCCCGTACGGGCAGCGCTGGCCGGGATGGTATCAGGCAGCGCAGTGCTGCAAAAAGAAAAGCGGCAGCTGGGACAAAAGGATCCAGACGGCCGCCGAACCGACAGACTGAAAGGAGAAGGCCCGAGAGGGGAAGGCCTGAAGATAGAAGAGGCGAAGCCAGGAGACCGGTAAGGAAACCACAGTCGAAGCGAAGAAGAAAGAGAAATCTGGGCATTAAGATTGCTCTTTTGATCATTTTAGTGATTGCGGCAGTTGTCGGTGCATTTTTGTGGAAACGTTACAGCCCTTCTGATGAAGAGTATGACAGGAATGCGTATTTTGGGATAGAACAGGAAGGGCAGCTGGCGATCACGGTGGACAATCAGGTTGTAGAGCCACTGGGAATGATTGCGGACGGAAAGGCATATATACAGTATGAGATAGTCCGGGATCATATCAACAGCAGATTTTACTGGGATCCTAATGAAAATACCCTGCTGTATACTTTGCCGACCGATATGGTATCGGTGGAAGTGGGGAGCAAGGATTACTCGGTGTCCAATGAAAAGCAGAGCGAAGACTACGTTATTCTGAGAACGGACGGAAGCACAGCATATATTGCCCTGGATTTTATCCAGCAGTATACCAATATAGACTATGAGGTGTATGATGACCCAAGCCGCGTGATGATCGTCACAGACTGGGGAGAGACCACTGTTGCCGAGGTTCGCCGCAATACGCAGGTACGCTATCAGGGCGGGGTAAAGAGTCCGATCCTGACACAGATCAGCAAAGGCGATGAGGTGACCATCGTAGAGCGGGAAGAGAACTGGAAGAAGGTCCGCACCAAAGACGGATTTATCGGCTATGTGAAGAACAGTGCGCTCCGGGATGAAGAGACAAAAGAGATTTCCAGAGACTTTGAGGAGCAGGAGTTTACGAATATTTCCAAGGACTATACGATCAATATGGTCTGGCATAATGTGACCAACAGCGATGCCAATTCGGGTGTGCTGGAAATGATCGCACAGACCAAGGGACTTACGACGATCGCTCCCACCTGGTTCCATGTGGCGGATACGGATGCGAATCTGACATCCATCGCATCAACAGAATATGTCAATTATGCACATCAGTCCAACATTGAAGTATGGGCTGCGATCCGGGATTTTGACGGCGGGATTGATTCCTATGAAGAATCTTATGAAGTTTTGAGCCATACGTCAAAGAGGACCAAGCTGATCAATCAGCTCATCTCGGAAGCGCTCAGAGTGGGTATCGACGGGATTAATGTCGATTTTGAAAGGATATCGGAGGACTGCGGAGAGCATTTCATCCAGTTTATCCGGGAGTTGTCTGTCAGATGCCGGCAGAACGGGCTGGTCCTGTCTGTAGACAACTATGTTCCAATGGGATACAACATGCAGTACGACCGGAAAGAGCAGGGAATCGTGGCAGATTATGTAGTGATCATGGGCTATGACGAGCATTATGCGGGGTCACCGGAAGCGGGACCGGTATCGTCCTATGATTTCGTTAAGAACGGGATCGAAGCCACCCTGGAAGAAGTGCCGGCAGAAAAGGTAATCAGCGGAATCCCCTTCTTTACCAGATTATGGCAGGAGACGCCAAAGACGGAAGAGGAGATCGCGGCGGCAGCCGGAACGGATGAAGCTGAGTATACGACCAACGTGACCAGCGAGGCGCTGGGCATGACTGCGGCGGCAGACACGGTAGCACAGGCCGGAGTAACAGCGACCTGGGATGAAGACGCACAGCAGAACTATGCGACCTGGGAAGTGGAAGGCGTGACCTACAAGATCTGGCTTGAGGACGCCGAGTCCATAGAGCCGAAGCTTAAGCTCATGAAGGAAAACGGGCTTGCAGGTACGGCGGCATGGGCGTTGGGACAGGAAAGTTCGGATATCTGGACTCTGATCCAACAGTATGTAAATTAAATATAGAATACCTCCTGTGGTCATATATTTATAATAAAAATGACTTACAGGAGGTATTTTTTTGCAAAAAATCATAAGGCTTGCGCTGATGCTCCTTCTCCTTGCAGCTCTGGCCCTGGCAAACACGAGGCTTTCCGAGCAGACGGCTGAATCAGTGCAGTCGTCGACAAAAGCGGATGAAAAAGAGAGAAAGGTGGTCATCGACGCCGGCCATGGGGGAAAGGACCCGGGGAAGGTGGGAGAAGGCGGGATCCTGGAAAAGGATCTGAATCTGCAGATTGCGAAAAAAACGGGAGAAGAACTCCAGAAAACCGGTGTCCAGGTCATCTATACCCGCACGGAGGATGAGGAACTTGGAGAAGGGGAGGAGGGCGGCAGGAAGCTTGCGGATATGGAGGCGAGGACCGAACTGATCAACCGGACGAGACCGGATCTGACGGTAAGCATTCATCAGAACAGCTATACGGATCCGTCCGTGAGGGGAATCCAGGTCTTCTATTATTCCGGATCGCAGGAGGGAGAATGGATGGCCCGGCAGATGGAACGGGTGTTTGCAGGGGTGGAGAAAGGACGGATCAGGGAGTCAAAAGCCAATGGAGACTACTATCTCCTGAAACGGACAGAGGTACCGACGCTGATCGTGGAGTGTGGTTTCTTGAGCTGTCCGGAAGAGCTGGATCTTCTGACAGATGAATCCTACCAGCAGGAGCTTGCACACGCCATTGCAGAGGGAATCCTGGCTTGTGTGGGAGATTAGAGTGTAGTATAATGAGACACATGGAAACAAAAATACGAAAACTTAGAAAAAGTGAAGAATATCAAGAAGAAAACAGAAAAACACTGCAGGAAGCCGGAGATATCCTGAAGCGGGGAGGGCTGGTGGCCTTCCCTACAGAAACAGTCTACGGACTGGGTGCTGATGCGTTGAATGAAGAGGCGGCGAAAAAGATTTATGCGGCGAAGGGACGTCCATCAGATAATCCGCTGATCGTCCATATTACGAATATGGCTGCTCTGGGAAAGATTGTCAGTCAGATCCCGGATGCGGCCAGGAAAGTGGCCGAAGCATACTGGCCCGGCCCGCTGACCATGATTTTTGAGAAGACAAAGATCGTACCTTACGGCACGACCGGAGGGCTCGAAACCGTGGCTGTGAGGATGCCAAGCCATCCGGCGGCCCGCGCCGTGATTGATGCGGGAGGAGGATATATTGCCGCACCCAGTGCCAATACTTCCGGAAGACCGAGTCCTACGAGAGCGGAACACGTGGCGGAGGATCTCGACGGACGAATTGAAATGATCGTGGACGGCGGTCCGGTAGAGATCGGAGTGGAATCCACGATCCTGGATATGACGGTCACCCCTCCAATGATCCTGCGGCCGGGAGCGGTGACTCGTGAGATGCTGGAAGAGCTGATCGGCGAGGTGGCCGTGGACCAGACACTCCTGAAGGCAGACAGCAGGACCGCTCCGAAGGCTCCTGGCATGAAGTACCGCCATTATGCACCAAAAGCGAATCTTGTGGTCGTGGAAGGAGAGGTAGAAAAGGTGACGGCCTGGATCAGAGAGACAGCCGCCACAAAACAGCAGGAAGGGAAAAGGGTAGGGATCATTGCCACAGAGGAGACAAAGGAGAGCTATCCTGACGGAGATGTGAAAGTGGCGGGAACGCGGGCTGACGAGGCGACCATCGCCAGCAGCCTGTACGGAATCCTGCGGGAGTTTGACGGGGACGGCGTGGACGAGATCTACAGTGAGGCATTTGCCTCCGGCGGCATCGGAGCGGCGGTTATGAACCGGCTTTTGAAGGCGGCAGGGCATCAGGTAATCCGGATTACATAAGTGGGAGGAGAGTCATATGTCAAAAGTACAGGTAATGGATCATCCACTGATCCAGCATAAGATCAGCTACATCCGCAGAGAGGATGTGGGATCCAAGGAATTTCGGGAAATCGTCAGCGAGATCTCGGCGCTGATGTGTTATGAGGCAACCAGAGATCTGAAGCTTAAGGATGTGAAGATTCAGACTCCGATCTGCGAAATGACAGGGAAAGAACTAAGCGGCAAGAAGATGGCGGTGGTACCGATCCTGAGAGCCGGACTGGGGATGGTAGACGGCATTTTAAGTCTGATCCCGGCGGCAAAGGTAGGGCATATCGGACTGTACCGGGATCCTGAAACTTTTCAGCCGATAGAATATTTTTGCAAACTTCCGGCCGACTGCGAGGAGCGGGAGGTATTCGTGGTAGATCCTATGCTGGCCACAGGCGGATCCTGTGCGGCGGCTGTACAGCTTCTGAAAGAGAAAGGCGTCCGCCATATGCGGCTGATGTGCATCATCGCTGCGCCGGAGGGCGTGGAGCGGATGCAAAAGGAGCATCCGGATGTGGATCTGTATATCGGTGCATTGGATGAACGTCTGAATGAGCATAAATATATCGTGCCGGGACTGGGCGACGCGGGCGACCGCATTTTTGGTACGAAATAGAGCGGAAAGTGCAAAGAGGAAGGAGGAAGAGTCTTGGGAGCAAAGAGAAAAGATTATATCAGCTGGGATGAGTATTTTATGGGAGTTGCGATCCTGTCCGGCCTGCGGTCCAAGGATCCGAATACGCAGGTGGGATGCTGTATTGTAAGCCAGGATAATAAGATCCTGTCTATGGGCTACAATGGCCTTCCGACGGGCTGCTCGGATGATGAATTTCCCTGGGTCAGGGAGGGCGATGATCCGCTGGAGACAAAATATGTATATACCGTTCACAGCGAGCTTAATGCTATCCTGAACTACCGGGGCGGAAGCCTGGAGGGGGCAAAGCTTTATGTATCTCTCTTTCCCTGTAATGAATGTGCGAAAGCCATTATTCAGAGCGGGATCAAGGAGGTCATTTACGACAGCAATAAATACGAAGACACTCCTTCCGTGCAGGCATCCATGCGGATGTTCGATGCGGCAGGCGTCAATTATCATCAATACCACCGCACGGAGCGGGAGATCACAATACGGTTATAGGTGCGGTTAGGGACATAGGACAACGCAGATGGGGACGTAGGCTTTTGCAAAAAGCCTACGTCCCCATCTGCGTTTGTTTTGCCTCTCTGATCAGAAACTGGTACCTTTTCCACGCCGCATTTCCTCTGTAAATGCAGCAGTCGATCAGGTCCGGATCAGAGGCGCTCTGAAAATGATTATAAGCATCATTCATCTCTCGTTTTGCCAGCTCGATCTCCTCGAGCAGGCCACTTGGCGGCGGGCAGGAGTAAGGGGTATCGTGATCTTTGTGTTCTGCCCGGCTGCGGTGAAATAGCTGCATAATGCCACCTCCGTTAGTCTTTTGATAATCTCTTGTTTAGCAATAGTATGTCGGGATTCCGGAATAAAATACCAGAATCCGGGATATACATGGAATAAAGATGAAAGAGAGGGAAATTGTATGGCGGAAAAAGGGGTTCGGATAATGGTAAACTTTTTTGTGCGGGTTGTAGTTGGGATAGCTTTAGTTTTCTTTGTAAATGAATTTATGTCTTTGCAGGGAGTGCCGGTGCAGGTTGGAATTAATCCCATTACTGTTTTGACATCAGGAATCCTTGGAGTTCCGGGGGTTGCGCTTTTATATGGCATTAGCTTTTACGGAATTCTGTGAGTCTTGCACAAAGATTTGCATTTTTTAAAATCGGGATGGACAAGCAGACATCCCGGGAGTATAATCGTCCTACAAGCTGAACTTCCAGCTTGTATCTGTTTGATTCTGATGATAGATTCGATTGATTCAACATTCAATGCCGTATCGGCAGACATTCAAAACAAGAGACGTTACAATATGACAGCTATGCTATTAAGGAGGGATCATATGTGGGAAGCAGCTTTGTGATCTGTGATCAGGAAGAAGGCTATGCTGCCGCGCTGGCTGCGTTTCTGATGCAGAAAAAGGAACTGGCGTTTCAGATCCGGATCTGTACGGATGCGGATCAGGCGGAGGAAATGGAAAAGGACAGGCCGGCGGATATTCTGGTGATCACAGATGCCTGCCCCCGGGCCCGTCGAAAGAAATTTCATGCCGGAAACATTTTTGTATTGACAGAATCGGAGCACACAGAAGTAAATCCGGGAGAAACTCCCCTATATCGTTATCAGTCGGGAGAGACGCTTCTGGGAGAGATACTTCAGAACTGTGGTCAGGAGCTTAGAACAGCCGGAGAGATTTTTCTGCAGAAAAAGAAGCAAAGTGTGAGGGTGATCGGTGTTTATTCCCCGGTCCACCGTACAGGAAAAACAAGTTACGCGCTGCGGATTGGGCAGAAGATCGGAGTATCAGCGCATACGCTGTATCTGAATATGGAATTGTATGGAGGGGTTGGCGGACATTTTCCCGAAGAAGGGAGTACTATCGCAGATGCGTTGTACTATTCCAGGATGGAGGGGAAGGATCTGGGCTGGATGCTGACCGGGATGGTCAGCCATATGGGGCCTTTGGACTATCTGCTGCCGGCCAGGGTATCTGAGGATATTAAGACAGTCCCGGCAAAGGACTGGGAACAGCTGCTCCGCCAGATTTTGACAGAGGGGATGTATGAGGCGGTGATTCTGGACCTGGATGAGGGGATACAGGGTGTATACGGACTGCTCCGGATGTGTACAGAGATTCATGTGCCGGTGCTCCAGGATCGGATCGGAACTTCTAAAATGCTTCAGTTTGAAGAAGAGCTGCATCTGCTTGGATATGATGATGTCAGAAAGAAGCTTCAGAAAAAGGAGAGTCTGCGATGATCCGGGCAGAACAGCTTCATGCCAGGATCATGGACGAGCTTGATATGACCAGGGAGGTCGGGGATGAGGAACTGACGCAGCTGATCTATCAGGTTTTAAGCGAAGCATCCCGGGAGGAGCATTTATCTTTGGCGGAGAAGACGGCACTTGGCAAAGACTTGTTTAATGCTTTTCGTAAGCTGGATCTTTTACAGGAGTTTCTGGAGGATGACGAGATTACGGAGATTATGATCAATGGTACAGAATACATTTTTTATGAAAAAAACGGAAGACTGTATCAGTCAGACCGCCGATTTGTGTCCAGAGAGAAGCTTGAAGATGTGATCCAGCAGATCGTATCCGGAGCAAACCGTCTGGTAAATGAGGCTTCGCCGATTGTAGACGCGCGGCTGGCAGATGGCTCTCGCGTCAATGTAGTGCTGGCGCCGGTAGCGCTTAATGGACCAGTCGTTACGATACGAAAATTTTCAAAAGAGGCAGCCTCCATGGAACAGTTGATGGCATGGGGATCCATAAGCAGGGAGATTGCCGGGTTTTTAGATGTTCTGGTAAAGTCCGGCTACAATATCTTTATCAGTGGCGGTACCGGTTCCGGCAAAACCACTTTCTTAAATGCATTATCGCAGTATATACCCAGAGATGAAAGAATTGTGACAATTGAGGACAGCAGTGAGCTGAAGATCCAAGGGATTCCCAATCTGGTGAGCCTTGAGGCAAGAAATGCCAATATCGAGGGAACCGGGGCGGTAACGATACGTGACCTTATTAAAGCGGCGCTCCGGATGCGCCCTACACGCATCATCGTAGGAGAGGTCCGTTCGGCGGAAGCGATCGATATGCTGCAGGCAATGAATACCGGACATGACGGGAGCTTAAGCACCGGACATGCCAACAGTCCAAAGGACATGCTGTCCCGGCTGGAAACAATGGTCCTGATGGGGATGGAACTGCCCCTCCCCGCGATCCAGAGGCAGATTGCGTCTGCCCTTGATCTGATTGTCCATCTGGGCAGGCTCAGAGATAAGAGCCGGAAAGTGCTGGAGGTGACAGAGGTACTGGGATATTTAGAGGGAGAGATCTGCCTGCAGACTTTGTACCGGTTTGAGGAGGAGGGGATGAAGAATGGCAGGATTGAAGGAAGCTGGAAAAAATATCATGAACTTAGCCGCAGGGACAAGCTGTTGGCGTCAGGATATGACAAAACGGGAATGGCTGTGGATCACAGCTAAGGCTACGGGAATCACGGCGGTGACGGCATGGCTGTATTACCGGTCCCTGTGGGCGGGGATCCTGTTGTTTCCTCTGTGGATCTGGCATTGGCGCCTGATGGTAAGGGAGGAGTATCGGAAAAAGGAAAGTGATTTTGCCCAACAGTTTAAAGAGGCGATCCTGACCCTCTCTTCATCCTTAAACACCGGATATTCTGTAGAAAATGCCTTTCGGGAAACGCAAAAGGAGATGAGGCTGATCTATCCGGAGAAGGCAAGAATTTCCAAAGAACTGCAGATCATTGTCCGCCAGCTCAGGCTCCAGGTGACGGTAGAACAGGTGCTGGAGGAGTTCGCAGGACGGGTGGAGCTGGAAGATTTAAGGAGCTTTGCGTCAGTGTTCATCTCGGCAAAACGCAGTGGCGGCGATATGCTGGCAATCATTAAGGACACGGCGGGACAGATCAGCGATAAGATTGATGTAAAAAGAGAAATTGACACAATCCTGGCCGCAAAGCAGTATGAGTTCCGGGTCATGTCGGCAGTGCCCTATGTGATCATTGGATATATGTCCTTCAGCTTTCCGGAATTTATGGACAGCTTATATGGAAATGTGGCAGGGACGGGGGTGATGACAGTATGCCTGATGGTTTACATAGGCGCCTATTATCTTGGGCTAAGAATCATAAGGATCGAAGTGTGATCGCCGGGACGGCAGTGCTTGTGATGCTTTCAGGAATCGTTCTTTTGACGGCAGATTATGCGGCATCTATGACAAAGCTGGATGGCGGTATCATAAGAAATGCGTATGGAGAGGGAAGCAGTACGGAAGTCCTGGATGTGGTAATAGAAGGAAGGAAAGAGAGGATTCCGGTAGAGATTGAGGTGGCGGAGCAAAGATATACGGCTGATGAGATCCAGGAAATGTTTGACCGTGTGATCCGGAAGCTGGAGAGCGAAATTTTAAATGGGAATGAAAGCCTGGACCGGGTAGAACAGGATCTGGATCTGGTGACAGCGGTACCGGAAGAGCCGGTAGACATCTCATGGGAACTTGACCGGTATGATGTAATGAATATCCAGGGAGAGATCCAGGAAGACGCACTGGACGCGGAAGGTACACTGGTTACTTTAAATGCGGTTCTGACCTACCGGGAGGATGAGACAAAGCAGGCAGCGTATCAGTGTACAGCGCATCTGTATCCCCGGGTACTTTCCGGAGAAGAAGCAAGAAAACAGGAGATTGAGGAGACGCTGGCGGCATCAGAAAGAAAAAACAGAGAGGAAAAAGACTGGAATCTGCCGGAGGCTATCCGGGGGAAGGCCGTATCATATTATCGTCAGATGGATGAACGGGGATTGGTACTGATCATAATGGCGCTGCTTGTCATTTCGCTGTTGATCGCACAAAAAAAGCAGGACGAAATGCAGGAAGAGGCCAGAAGAAGCAGGCAGATGATCCGGGATTATCCAGAAATTATAGGAAAACTGACGCTGTATCTGGGAGCTGGAATGACAGTAAAGCGGGCATTTCGAAAGGTGGTGGAAGAATATGAGCGGCAGAAAAAAACGACAGGGGTGCGCTGCGCCTATGAGGAGATGCAGAAAACCTGCAGAGAAATGGAAAGTGGCCATACAGAAGCAGAAAGCTATGAGAACTTTGGACGGCGGTGTAAGGTTCAGGCCTATGTAAGGTTCGGGGCGTTGTTGTCACAGAACCTGCGGAAAGGAACCAGAGGGCTGACCGAATTATTAAAGATGGAAGCTATCCAGGCCTTTGAGGACCGCAAGGCGAGGGCCAGGAGGCTGGGCGAGGAAGCGGGAACAAAGCTTTTGCTCCCAATGTTCCTGATGCTGACGGTAGTGTTGGTGATTGTCATAGTGCCGGCATTCCTGTCTATGCAGATTTTGTGAATATAATAAAAATGAAAGGGGAATGGCTATGTGGAGAATCAGATATTTAATCAGTACGCTGCGGGACGACGAAGGGATTGGTGTGGTGGAGATTATTTTAATTCTTGTGGTGCTGATCGGTCTTGTCATCATTTTCAAATCTCAGCTTACCAGTCTGGTGCAGACAATTTTCGAAAAGATTACCAGCGAAAGTGCGGGAATTTAAAGAGATCAGACGCCAGAAAGCTAAAAGGAGAGATTACCGTATTTTTAAGCCTGATATTTATTTTGTTAGTTTCGTTTGCAGGTGCGGTGATGGAAAGTGCATCGATCCAGATGGCAAAGAATTACCGGCGGGCGGATATGAACCGGGCGATAGAAAGCGTGTTTGCGGAATATCAAAAGGAACTTCTGGAGGAATATGAGATTTTTGCCCTGGATGCCGGTTATGAGACAGGGCGATATTCAGAGCAGAATCTTATAGACCGGCTGGAGTATTACGGAGCCGGCAGCATGGAGCACAGGATCAACAGGATTCAGTTCCTGACAGACCATGGATGCCAGTCATTTTTAGAGCAGACGGCGTACTATATGGAACAAAAATATGGGATAGATAAGGTCAAAGACTGGACAGGGATGACATCCGTATGGGGGCAGCAGGAAGATCAGGCGGGGAAGCTTCAGACAGAGGAAAAGGAAAAGGAGCAGGAGCTGGAGGATCTGCTGAATGCGAATGAAGGAGAGCTTCCTGAGGAAGAAAATCCGATTGCCCATGTGGGGGAGCTTCAGCAATCTCCGATCTTAAAGCTGGTGCTGCCAAAGGATGCAGCGGTATCAGAAAAGCAGCTTGCTGAAGCAGACCTTCTGGAACATAGAGAGAAAAACACCGGATGGGGAGATTTTTCGGATGTGGCAGAAGCGGGCGGGACAATAACAACGCTGCTATTCGGGGAATATCTGCTGGAACACTTTTCGATGTTTACGGATGAGAAAAAGACAGGAGCATTGGACTATGAGCTGGAATATATCCTGGAGGGCAAGGCAAGTGACCGGGAAAATCTGGAGGCGGTCGTGAAAAAGCTGATGCTTCTTAGATTTGTTCCCAACTATGCCTATATTCAGACAGACGCCGCCATGAAGGCAGAAGCAGAGGCAATGGCGCTGACGTTGTGTTCGCTGCTGGCGGTACCTGCAATTACCGCGGCAGCCGCCCAGGTCATCCTGTTGGCATGGGCCTACGGAGAAACGGTCATGGATCTTAGGTCACTCCTTGCGGGAAACCGGGTACCTCTCATAAAGTCAAAAGAAAGCTGGCAGCTTAGCCTGTCTTCCCTGCTCACGCTGGGGACGGAAGAAGACCAAAGCGAGGGAATGGATACAGAAGGAGGCCTTTTGTATAGGGAATATCTGCGGATGCTTTTGTTTCTGGAGAAGCAGGAAAGCTGCGCGGTCCGGGCACTGGGGATCATAGAACAAAACCTGCGGCAAAGGCATGGGCAGGCCGGCTTCCGGGCAGATATCTGCGTAAGCCGTATGGAACTTGTATCCGCGGTAACCCTAAGACGAGGGATCCGATATGACTTTCCAACATATTTTGGCTATCAATAGGGGCGGGCACGGATGCCCTTCCGGCATCTTAATTATTTCCCAAACTCAATTCTCGGGCTGAAAAGCCGTCATATATATTCTAATGGAAAGGAGAAGGATTCGTGTCAAACCGTATCAGGAAGACTCGCCCTCAGACTGTCTGTGTGAGAAAGCATGGGAGGGCATCCGTGTCCGCCTCGGTTACGATAGAAGCAGCCCTGGCAGTTCCTGTTTTCTTTTTTGCGCTGGTGTGCCTGATCTATCTTCTGGAGCTCATGGCGATTGGGACGGCGGTGCGGTCCGGCCTTCAGTATGCCGGAAAGCAGGCGGCGAAGGAGGCTTATGCCGCGCCGCTTCTTCAGCCGTCCAGTCTGGAAGCGGATGTGGTAGAAAGTATCGGGGCGTATAGGCTGGAGCGTAGTCTTATAGAAGGAGGGAGCGGAGGAATTCACTGCAACAGCTCCTGGATGTCGATGGGTACCGGGATCGGACAGATCACTGCATCCTATCAGGTGCGGATCCCGATTCCCATATTCTCATTGCCGTTGATCGAGTATGAGGAGACTATGAGGATAAAGGGATGGACAGGATACGAAAAGGGGGGCTTTGGCAAAGAGGAGGATGAGACCGTCTATGTGACAGAGACCGGACTTGTCTATCATAAAGATTACCATTGTACATACCTGGATCTGTCGATACGAATGGTTCAGGGGAAAGAGATATCTGGGCTGCGGAACGAAAGCGGAGGAAGGTACTATGCCTGCGAACACTGCGGGGGAAAAGGAGGAGGACCGGCCTATATTACCGATTACGGCGACCGCTATCACAGTTCTCTTTCCTGCAGCGGCCTGAAGCGTACCGTGTATGCAGTGCCGCTGTCAGAGGTTATAGGGAAGGGGGCTTGTTCTAAATGTGGACATTGAGTCAAATCATAGGTATGGGAATGCTGAGCGTGCTTTCCATTGTTGATATACAATTTCGCAAGGTGCCGGTGGAGATCCTGGCGGCAGCCAATCTGGCGGTACTTGTTTACCAGATCATGTTTCAAAGGGAAGACCTGTGGCTGGTACTGGGAGGCGTGGCGGTAGGGTTTGTTTTTCTGGGGATCAGCTGGGCGAGCAGACAGAAAGTGGGATACGGCGACAGCTGGGCAATCCTGATTCTGGGGATTTTCCTGGGGCTGTGGGGCGTCCTGGAAGTCCTTGCGGCAGCATTTCTTTTGCTGACCCTGGTTTCGGTGGTGCTGCTGGCAAGAAAGAGAATGTCAAGACGTCTGAGCGTACCCTTTTATCCGTTCCTGGCGGCAGGATACCTGATCAGCGTATGGGGAGGCGGATATGTATGAGCCGGAAGAGGAAAAAGAAGAGAAAACGACGGGGAAGATATCTGCAGGCAGTGTTTACCGTGGAGATGTCGGTACTGGTACCGCTCGCATTGTTTTTGATCATGAGTTGTATTCTGGTGATTTTTTATTTTCATGACAAAAATATCCTGTCAGCCGCTGCATATGAGACAGCAGTGGCAGGGAGCACGAAGGCCAGGGAGAAAGACGGTGTGGATGCAGCAGAGCTGGAGGCTTTGTTTACAGAGCGGATACAGGGGAAATGTCTTCTGTTTGCGGGAGCACAGGCAGGCATTTCCGTAAGCGAAGAGGAGATCAAGGTGGAGATAACAGCGGCAAAGGGCGGGATGAGCCTTGCGCTGGAGCACCGGGCGGCGGTGACAGAGCCGGAAAAGGAAATCAGAAAATGGAGGAGGTTCATCAAATAGGGTAATGGAACGAAAGATCACGATTGAAGAGCAGGGATTCTATGAAGAAGATTATCAGATGCGGATGCTTAAAGTAAATGCTCCGGATGGCTTTCTGCCTGTGCGGGGGCGGGGAGTAGATGACTGCAGTTATTATGAGTATGATGTCAGCGGAAAAGTCTCGATGAAGGCTATGTATGAAAGGGGGAAAATAGGGGAGGAAGACCTGCGTCACTTCCTTACGGCATTTCAGATGGCGGTACGGGAAGCAGAGGTTTATCTGCTGGATGTACATAGAATCCTTCTGAAGCCGGAATACATTTTTTTCGAGGAAGGGAGGTTCTATTTCTGCTATTATCCTCCGGCCAGGCAGGATCTGTGGGAAGAGTTTCATCGCCTGACAGAGTATTTTGTAAAGGAAGCAGATTATCAGGATAAAGAAGCTGTGCGTATGATATTTTTCCTTCATAAAGGGACTATGGAAGAGAATTACAGCATGGAAAAGCTGATAAAAGAATGTTTTTATCAGGAGGAACAACCGGAAAAAAAGGAGAAGAAAGAAGTCAGCTATGATACTGCCGAGCATGACTGGATTACGGAACAGGAAATGGGCAGTTCAATCCTAAGAGAAACCGATAACATGTGGACTCCGGTAAAGCATTTTTTAAATAAGCATAAAAAGCACAGATGGGGAGACTGGGATGGACTGCATATAGAAGAGGAAGAATTATGACGAAGAATGTCGACGTATTTCGAAAAATGAAGTGGTGAATTATCCGGAATCTATGCTATACTAAACATACGAAAATCAGCAGATCAGATAAGGCCGGAAGGTGGATAAAGACAGGATGGGAAATAAAAATGACAAGGCTTACTGCACCATAGCGATCGCGGCAGCAAATGTGATCGTATTTCTATATCTGTCCTTTGGAGGGATGACAGAGAACGGGGAATATATGCTGGCACATGGTGCGATGTATGTCCCTTATATACTGGAAAATGGAGAATATTACCGGCTGCTGACCAGCATCTTTTTACACTTCGGTTTTCAGCATCTGTTCAATAATATGGTCATGCTTTTGATGATCGGCTGGAATCTGGAGCTGGAGATGGGAAGAGTCCGTTATGTGATTACATATTTTGTCAGCGGCCTTGCAGGAAATATTCTGTCCGGATTCCTGGATATCCGGCTGCAGGATTTTGCAGTATCCGCAGGAGCCTCCGGAGCTATTTTCGGAATCACAGGGGCGCTTTTGTATGTAGTTGTCTGCAACCACGGGCGGCTGCGGGACATCTCCAGCCGGGGGATGTTTGTTATGATTGCGATCAGTCTGTATTTTGGCTTTTCCAGTACAGGTGTGGATAATGCCGCACACGTGGGAGGATTAGCAGCGGGAATATTATGCGGGATCCTTCTGTATCGGAAGCGTCACCGTGAATATGGTTCCTTCGCCTAAGCGGGAAGATACCTGGATCGTTCCCTGATGGGCCAGGACAACCCGGCGGGCGATGGCAAGCCCAAGTCCGGTACCGCCCTGCTTGTAGGTGGTGAAGGGTTCAAAGACAGACGACAGGTTTTCAGGAGCGATGCCGCACCCATTGTCTTTCACAGTAAGAAGTAGAGACGACTGCCGTACTTCTGCTAAAAAAGTAAGTGTGGGAGAATGACCGGAGGAAGTGTCGGGAGCAGACAGAGCATCCCTTGCGTTGGACAGCAGGTTTAAAAGCAGCTGCCGAAACTTTACAGTATCGATGGAAAGGATCGGAAGCTCCGGATCGATCCGGGAGATAAATTCAATAGGCGTGTCGATCAAAGAAGCTGCAAAGGACAATGCTAGAGTTCGAAGGAATGAGGTCATTGCAGTATCTGTAAGATGAAGTTTTTCGCTGTTGTTAAATGAAGATAATTCCTCCAAAAGATGAGTCATGTATTCAATATCTCTGCGCATTTCGTTCCAATGCCGGAAATCAACGACCTCCGGGTGCTCTTTTTCAATCAGCTGGAGAGAGCTGTACACGAGAGAAAGCGGGTTGCGGATCTCATGGCTGATAGTGCTGATCTGCATCCTTTGAGATTCTAAAAGTCTGGTGAGGAGTTCCTTTTTTTCGGAGCTTTCCTCCATGATCTGTTGTAATTTGTCGTAGTCTGTCGCCTGAAACATAGATATTACCGCCCTTTCTGACTTATCAGTTTAGCATTGGCGGATATAATAATCAATCACAAAATTTTTAGAAAGAAGGAAAAAAGTATGAAAGACGAAAATTGCATTTTTTGTAAACTTGCAGGAGGAGAGATCCCTACCGCTACCCTGTATGAGGACGAGGATTTCCGAGTAATTCTGGATGCAAATCCTGCGGCAAAAGGACATGCGCTTATTATTCCCAAGGAGCATTATGCAAATCTGTATGAGCTGGATGATGAGCTGGCAGGGAAGGTGCTGGTGCTGGCGAAGAAGATGATCACAAAGCTTACAGATATCCTGGGCTGCGACGGTTATAATATCGTGCAGAATAACGGAGAGGCCGCCGGACAGACAGTGTTCCATTTTCATATGCATTTGATCCCGAGATTTAAGGATGACGGAGTAGGAGTGACCTGGAAGATGGGCGAGCTGACGGAGGAAGATAAAAACGACATCCTGTCAAAAATGTAACAAAGGAAGAGAAGGATAAAGGTGTGAGGGCGGAGACAGAAGGAAGAGGAGTATTTGATTCCATTTATGAAGCAAATATAGAAACCATCTATCTGACGGCGAAAAGATATACACGAAATCATCATGCGGCAGAGGAGATAGCACAAGATACGTTTCTGAAACTCTTCCGGAATATGGAACATACAAATATCGAGGCTGCAAAGCCGTGGCTGATTCTGACCGCAAAGTATGCGGCAATGAACTGGAGAAGAGATACGGCGCGTGAATATCTTGTTGCCGAGTTTACGGAGGAAGAGGAACGCAGGATATCAAAATCTGTGGAAGATCCTGAAGAAATTCTGATCCGTAGACTGAAGGAGAAAGAGTTTACTGAGCTGACCGGGGATATATTTGCGGCGTTATATCGTAAAAATCAGCGGTGGTACGATGCGATCACGATCGTTTATGTGCTGGAGAAACCACAAAAGGAAGTAGCAGAGACCATGGGAATGGATCTGGAATCGTTTCATAGTATGCTCTACAGAGCGAAGCAGTGGATACGGGAGAAATACAAAGAGAGATATGACAAACTCCAGGGAGAATGAAAACCCCCGCAGCTGACCCGTGTGGTCAGGCGGGGGCAGATATTAAGCATTTGCCACAGACTCGATCAGATCAATGATAGTATCAATAGAATTCTGCTGCGGAGACTGCTTCATGGCATTAATATAGGATTCCCGGTTTTCGTATAATTCATGGATGGCATCCAGAAGAACCTTCTGATTCAGAGAATCTTCTTCCAGTACCATGCTGTAGCCCTGGCGTTCAAAAGAGCGGGCATTGAGGATCTGATCGCCCCGGCTCTGGGACGCAGGAAGAGGAATCAAAAGATTAGGCTTGTGCAGGGCAAGCAGTTCGCAGATAGCATTAGCCCCCGCACGGGAGATCACAAGATCTGTCAGGGCAAATAAATCTTTTAATTCATCTTTGATGTATTCAAACTGAGCGTAGCCTTCAAGATCTTTAAGTGAACTGTCTACCTTGCCTTTTCCGCAAAGGTGTACGACCTGGAAGGATTTTAAAAGCTCAGGCAGGACGCTGCGGACCGCTTCATTTACAGCGACGGATCCAAGGCTTCCTCCAATGACCAGAATGACCGGTTTGTCGGAAGTGAATTTTAAAAACTCCTTTGCCTTATACTTATCACCGGATAATAATTCCTGCCGGATAGGGGAACCGGTAAGAACAGCTTTTCCTTCCGGAAGATGCTCCAGGGTTTCTGGAAAGTTGCAGCATACCTTTGTAGCAGAAGGAAGAGCCAGTTTATTGGCAAGACCGGGTGTCATATCCGATTCATGGATGATCACGGGAACCTTTTTGCCCTTCCCGGCCATGACTACCGGGACAGAGACAAAGCCTCCCTTTGAAAAGATCACATCCGGATCTAATATTTTGATCAGCCGTTTGGCTTCACCAAGCCCTTTCAGAACACGGAAGGGATCCGTAAAATTCTGAACACTGAAATAGCGGCGCAGTTTCCCGGAAGAGATTCCGTGATAAGGAATTCCGAACTGCTCGATCAGTTCCTTTTCGATACCGTTATAAGAACCGATATAGTGGATATCATATTGTAATTCCTTAAGCCGCGGCAGTAATGCAATGTTAGGAGTAACGTGGCCGGCAGTGCCGCCACCGGTTAAGATAATACGTTTCATAAAGACCTCCCAAGCTAATATACGTATCATATGCTGTGATGAAGCATATTCTATATCTTATATATTATACGTTACCTGTAGCTTTGGTCAAGAGAAAGAACGTCCTGCGTGACACAAGATGCATGATAAAAATGCATATAATAATGGGGAAAGAAATATGGAGAAAAAGAAAGACATGCTGGAACAGCATCTCGCCGAAAATTTTATAGAGCTGGCAAAAGAGGAAGAACAGCAGATAAATCATATAAAAAATCATGGATCCGAAGATGACATCCGTATGCCGGAAGGCACTAAAGAAGCTATCCGTGCAAAGTTGGATGATGAGATAGAAAAAATCAAAGAAGCCGAAAGAGAAGAGATCTACAGCCGCCTCTCCGAAGAGGACCGCTATGCTCTGGAGCGTGGACGGAAAATCATTCAGGAGGAAAAAGAGCGGGCGAAAGCAAATGGAACAGAAGAAATGCCCGCAGAAGAATCCACAAAGAAGCATACAAGAAAGAGGCATGGCCGCAAACCATGGAAGATATATATTGCTGTGGCAGCAGTGCTCGTAACGATGGGAGCTGTTGGCATCACTGCGGTTGGTGGGCCAGAACAGATGATTATGATGGTCAGACAGGCAGTTGGGGACAGAGAAGTAGAGAAAGTCAACTCCAGTGACGAGAATCTTGTGATTGTGGAGGAAGACGAAGAAGAGGCATATCAGAAAATTAGTGATGAGTTTGGGGTAGAGCCGGTAAAAATATTTGGACGGCCAGAGGATATGTATTTTGATAGAATGGTTTTCGATGAAGCGAAGCAAACAGCAGAATTGTGGTATGAGTTAGAACAAGAAGCTATTGTTTATTTTGTTGATGCGTCGTATAGAGGTGCGTCATGGGGAATGGATATAGAGGATAAAATAGTTAGTTCTCAGATTAAGGAGATAGATAATTGTAAAATAGAAATTAAGGAATATGAGATTTCGGATGAACAAAGAAGATATTCGGCGCAATTTAGCTATAAGGGGTTAGAATATTTTTTGATTGGTTCTATGAAACAAAATGATTTAGAAATAATTTTAGAAAATTTGCATTTTTATTAAGAATAGCGTCAGTTTTTGTCTATGTATGTGTTTATATTATGAGGGAATAGTGAGTGAAAAGGGAGGTGAGACTTGAAAAAGAAAATTCTGTCAGCTTGCTGTGTGGCCCTGTTGGTTTTCAGCATGCCATTTTTTTCAGCAGGGCAAGTAAAAGCGGCGACTGACAAGCCTATTTTAGATGGTTCAGAGTTGACTCATGATAATGAGTCCGTTGGGGATGATGTAAAAATTACCAGAGGAGAAGATCTGATGGCGGGGTACTCCAAAGTAGTTCGCTTAGGACCAGGAAAAATTTATGCTGGGGGAACGACTATTGCAGCTCATACAGTAGAACGTATAAAAGTATCTGTTATGGTAGAGAGAGCACAAGAAGGAGATACCGAGTGGACATTTTATGATAGTTGGAAAAAAGAAAATGAAAATACAGATCGCGTAGGATCCAACCGTACCTTAGAGGTAGAAGGCGGATACTATTATCGCGTTAGATGTACACATTCCGCTAACGATGATGTCAGCAGTTCCTTCACCGACGGTGTCTACGTAGAAGAACCATAACCATCTAAACGAAACAGAGAAGGAAACTATTTAACTAACAAAATTTATACACCGGTTAACCGGTATGACGTGGAGCCGGGGAGGCTGTGGGGCGCGCTGTTACGGCGCAAGTTGTTTATTTTATTAAGAATTAAAAATTAAATAAATCCTTACATTGAGAAACCGTAAGGCCCACGTTACGGGCTGAAGACGTCGCGACAGCGCGTCCCACAGCCTTCCTGGCCAATGTCTATGAACAAAACGCAAAGGGTTCAAAAAGAAAAGGATGCGGCGCCATGCCGCATCCTTTTTACGCACTATTCGCCGATTGCCTGTTTCAGGGCGTAAGAAAGCTGATCCGGGCAGGATGTCGCTTTATTTCCGCAGCGGATTCCCTGCAGCCTTGAGATCGCCTCGTGGACATCCATCCCTCTTACCAGGTGGGAGATCCCTTGAGTATTGCCGCTGCACCCGCCGACAAATTCTACATTTTTAACGATATTTCCATCCAATTCTACGTGGATCAGGCGGGAACAGACCCCGTGTGGTATATATTCCATATCAATGATGCCTCCTCCTTCGAAATCTAAAGAGATTATAACAGAAAATATTGCAGTTCTCAAGGGATTCTGCTAGAGTGAAAGGCAGAAGCCCCAGCAGTTGCAGGCTGCCGGAGCTTTATTTACTGGAGCGTTAGCAGAGTTTTCATAAAAATCACAGAAGGAGGACGAAGATGAGGACAGGAATCATTGGAGCAATGGAGGATGAGGTAGCCGCTCTGAAGGAAGCCATGGACGTTCGTGCGGTGACGGAGATCGCATCCATGGAGTTTGTAGAAGGGACATTGGAAGGACAGGACGTGGTAGTAGTACGCAGCGGGATCGGAAAGGTCAATGCCGGGATCTGCGCCCAGATCCTGGCCCAGCATTTTCAGGTGTCCAGGCTGATCAACACAGGAATTGCAGGCTCCTTAGACGCCGGGATTGATATCGGGGACATGGTGATCTCCACAGATGCGGTACAGCATGATGTGGACGCAGAAGCATTTGGCTATCCGCTGGGACAGATTCCTCAGATGGATGTGCTGGCATTTCCGGCGGATCCGGAGCTTGTAAAGAAGGCGGAAGAGGCAAACCGGAGAGCCAATCCGGATATCCAGACCTTTACCGGACGCATTGCCAGCGGGGACCAGTTTATCGGCAGACAGGAGCAGAAAGACCGGATCCGGGACACATTCCATCCGCTCTGCGTGGAGATGGAGGGGGCGGCAATCGCTCAGGCGGCATATCTGAACAAAGTTTCGTGTGTCATCATTCGTGCGATTTCGGATAAAGCCGACAACAGTGCGGTCATGGATTATCCGGCCTTCGAAAAGCAGGCAATCGCCCACAGCGTGGCGCTGGTCAGAGAATTGATGAGATCACTGTAAAAACATTTTAAAAAGTTTTAGACAAAATATAATATAGTTTGACAGGATCCGCCGGGATCTGTGCGGAACTTGTAGAACGCTTTTTAGGCGCTCCTTTTGATTTTCCAGTATAATGCAAATCAAAAGGAGGGCTTTTTATATGTTAGAAGTGATATTGGAGGGGCGCATCTTATATGTGCTGATGGGGATCGTAGCGGCCGTGGGTATCTTAAGCAAGATTGCGGTCAACCTTTCGCTGAAACGGCTGGTGTGGGCGGCGGGTAATATGAATAAAAGCAATCACCCGCTGATGCGGCTGGTAAAAGCCAAGTTTGAACACGCCTGTATGGTAAGCGATACTGTGGAAAATGTGGGAGTATTTGTGGATAAGTACCTGTATGAGTACCGGGTTCTGGGAATGAAGCTTCATACCTTAAGGCGGCTGGAAAAAGCGTCTGCGGCAGGATGTCTTTTGCTGGGAGCAGCAGGGGCAGCAGGCTGGTATGCCCTGGAGGGCATGGGCGATGCGGTGCTCCGTGCGGGGGCGGCAGGAGCAGTTCTTGCGATAGCAGTGTACCTGTTCCATCTGACTACAGATGAGGGGTATCGTCTGAAAGCAGTGAAAAATTATATGGTAGACTATCTGGAAAATGTATGCCGCCGTAAGTATGAAAAGGCATACCAGAAAGAGATCCAGGTCATGGCGCCGGAGGCGCACGGGACAGAAAGCTTTCAGAAAGTGGACGAGCCGGAAGGAACCCCGGTCAGAGAAACCAGGGTCACAGAGGGACGGAATCAGGAGGCAATCGACGCGGCAATTGAAAAGGGATCAGAAAGGATCCAGAATATAAAACAGGAGCCGGCGGTATTGGCGCAGGCAAAAGAAGAGCAGGCAGAAGTACAGGCTTCGGAGAAGCAGGAGAAAAAAGCCGTGGACAAGGACGTGCTGATCCGGCAGATCCTGGAGGAGTACATGGCCTGACATACGTTCTGGACGAAGCGCTTGCGAAACGACCCTTGATTTGCTAATATAATAAATGTATGTATCGGCGTATGCCGAAGCACAAATTGGATAAACGCAAAGGATTAGGAATGGAAGGAGTCACGATCATGAGTAAGGTTACGTTTGACTATTCAAAAGCAAAAACATTTATTTCAGACCACGAGATGGTATCTATGAAAAAGATCGCTGAAGCAGCAAAGGCAGAGCTTCTCGGAAGAGAAGGAGCGGGGAATGATTTCCTTGGATGGATCGATCTTCCGGTTAACTATGATAAGGAAGAGTTTGCGCGGATCAAACAGGCTGCGGTAAAGATCCAGAGTGATTCAGAGGTGCTTCTGGTAATCGGGATCGGAGGCTCTTACCTTGGCGCAAGAGCAGCAATCGAATTTTTGCGTCACAGCTTTTATAATATGGTATCAAAAGAGATCCGCAAGACTCCGGAGATCTATTATGTAGGAAACAGTATCAGCAGCACGTATCTGAAGCATCTGATCGATGTGATCGGAGACAGAGATTTCTCCGTGAACATTATTTCCAAATCCGGAACGACCACAGAGCCGGCCATCGCCTTCCGTATCTTTAAAGAAATGCTGGAAAAGAAATACGGCAAAGAGGAAGCGGCAAAGAGAATCTATGCAACGACTGATAAGGCAAGGGGAGCGTTAAAGAACCTGGCGACCGAAGAAGGATATGAGTCCTTTGTGGTACCGGATGATGTAGGCGGACGTTTCTCTGTACTGACGGCAGTAGGCCTTCTTCCGATCGCGGTCAGCGGCGCGGATATCGACCAGCTGATGGCCGGAGCGGCAGCAGGAAGAGAGAGGGCGCTGAATGCGGACTTTGAGGAAAACGACGCGATGCAGTATGCGGCAGTCCGCAACATTTTGCTCCGGAAAGGAAAGACTGTTGAGATCCTGGCAAATTATGAGCCAAGCCTTCATTATGTATCTGAATGGTGGAAACAGCTCTACGGCGAGAGCGAAGGCAAGGATCAGAAAGGAATCTTCCCGGCATCTGTAGACCTGACCACAGACCTTCATTCCATGGGACAGTTCATCCAGGACGGCAACCGGATCCTGTACGAAACAGTCATGAATGTGGAAGAGTCAAAAGAAGAGATCATCATTCAGGAGGAGCCGGTAGATCTGGATGGATTAAACTATCTGGCAGGCAAAAATGTGGACTTTGTTAATAAGAGCGCGATGAACGGAACCGTGCTGGCGCATACAGACGGAAATGTGCCGAACCTGATGGTCAACATTCCGAGACAGGACGAGTTCTCCCTGGGAGAGTTGTTCTATTTCTTCGAGTTTGCCTGCGGAGTCAGCGGATATATTCTGGGTGTAAATCCATTTAACCAGCCAGGCGTGGAGAGCTATAAGAAAAACATGTTTGCGCTTCTTGGAAAGCCGGGCTATGAAAAAGAAAGAGAAGAACTGCTGAAGAGACTGTAGGGACAAGATGAGTACATTGTTAGAAAAGCTGACGGCATATGGGGCCTCTGATTATTACGGGTTCCATATGCCGGGCCATAAACGGAAGCTGGACATGCTGGGGGGAGTTACACCCTGCCAGATCGATATCACAGAGATCGACGGGTTTGACGATCTGCATCACGCAGAGGGTATCCTGAAAGAGGCCCAGGAACGGGCGGCAGAGACGTACCATGCAGACGAGACCCACTTTCTGGTCAATGGAAGCACGGTCGGAATCCTGAGTGCCATTCTGGGAGTGACCAGGAGAGGCGATGAGATCCTGGTGGCAAGAAACTGCCACAAATCGGTGTATCATGCCCTGGAAATGCAGGGGCTTCATCCGGTGTATGTTTATCCGGGCTCCGATCCGGACACACAGCTGAATACAGAGATTTCCGCAGACAATATCCGGCGGGCGCTGGAAACGCATCCGTACATCCGGGCGGCAGTGATCGTATCGCCGACCTATGACGGGATAGTATCCGATGTGGAATCAATCGCAGAGGCGGTCCATGTGCATGACATTCCACTGATCGTGGATGAGGCACACGGGGCGCATTTTGGCTTTCACCCCTGTTTTCCGGAAAATGCCAATCAAAAAGGCGCTGATATCGTGATCCACAGTCTGCACAAGACGCTTCCGTCTCTGACACAGACGGCACTTTTGCATATCAACGGAGAAAGAGTGGACCGGCGCAGAATACGAAAATATCTGCATATGCTGGAGTCCAGCAGTCCGTCCTATGTACTGATGGCAGGAATCGACGCCTGTATCCACATGCTGCGGGAGCGAAGGGAAGAGTTATTCGGGCCCTATGTGGAGATGCTGAAAAGGACAAGAAATGAGCTGGGAGCTTTAAAGCGCCTGCGGCTTGCGAAAGCGGATAACATGGAGCCTTCCAAGCTGGTGATCTCCTGCGCCGGCAGCGGAATTTCCAGCCGTGAGCTGTACCGGAAGCTCTTGGATGACTATCATCTGCAGCCCGAAATGCGGGCGGGCGGCTATGTGCTTCTGATGACATCCGTAGGTGATACGGAGGAAGGGATGGAGCGGCTTGTAAATGCTCTTTTTTCCATCGACAGAGAGGCAGAAGAGCGTCAAAAAGCCAAAGATGCCGTTTGGGAAGGTCAGATGGAGTGCCCGGGAGCCGGAGGTTTCCCGAGGCAGGAACTGATATATGCTCCGGGCGAAGCCGAGGATTTAAGAGAAAAAGATCCGGCCGGGATCCGAAAGGTTTCCTGGAAGGACTGTGTGGGTGAGGTGGCTATGGAGTATGCGTATCTCTATCCTCCGGGATGCCCGATGATCGTTCCGGGAGAAAGGGTGTCACAAGAGACGGCAGATATGTTACAATGGTATCAGGAACAGGGATTTGCCGTGGAAGGGCTTAAGGAAGATTCCTGGATCGAGGTGTGGAAGCATGGGTAAGATATATTATATGATGGGGAAAAGCGCTTCCGGAAAGGACACTCTCTTTAAAGAGGTAAAGCAGGCTTTTCCGGAGCTTAGGACCATCACATTGTACACGACCCGCCCTATCCGGGAAGGAGAAAGGGACGGCGTGGAGTATTTTTTCGTAGATGATGCCGCACTGGATTGTTATGAAAAGCAGGGAAAGGTAGTAGAGCAGCGCGCCTACAATACGGTCTGCGGGCTGTGGCGCTACGCTACCGTGGATGACGGCCAGGTAGACCTTGACAGGGCGGATTACCTGGTAATCGGCACCCTGGAGTCTTACGAAAAGATGCGCGGGTTCTACGGTGAAGAGAATCTGGTGCCGCTCTACGTGGAAGTAGAGGACGGTGAAAGGCTTCAGCGGGCCCTTGCAAGAGAGCGGGAGCAGCGGGAGCCGAAATATGCGGAGATGTGCCGGCGATTCCTGGCGGATGAGAAGGACTTCTCTGAAGAGAATCTGGCAAGACTGGGGATCCGGAAACGGTTTTCCAATCGAGATAAAGGAAAATGTTTAGATGAAATCATAGGGGAAATACGACATGGGAAGTTTTAAAGATGTAGTTGGTCACAAAGACATTATAAAGTACATTCAGAGTTCGGTGGAAAACGGACAGGTAGGGCATGCCTATATTCTGAACGGGGAGAGAGGTTCCGGAAAGAAGATGCTGGCAAGCCTGTTTGCCATGACGCTCCTGTGTGAAAAAGGAGGGCCGGAGCCCTGTAATGTGTGCCATTCCTGCAGACAGGCAGAGAGCGGCAACCATCCGGACATCCTCCGGGTGACCCATGAGAAACCAGGTGCGATCAGTGTGGATGATATCCGGGAACAGGTCAATGATACGGTGATGGTCAAGCCATATCAGGGACCTTACAAGGTATATATCATCGACCACGCAGAGCTGATGACCCCGCAGGCGCAGAACGCATTGCTGAAAACACTGGAAGAGCCGCCGGAATATGTAGTATTTTTCCTGTTGACAGAAAATGCGGAGGCGCTGCTTCCGACCATCACGTCCAGGTGCGTGATGCTGAAGCTTCGAAATATCCGGAATACTCTGATCCGCAAATATCTGATGGAAGTGCTCGAAGTGCCGGATTATAAAGCAGACATGTGTACGGCGTTTGCCCAGGGGAATCTGGGGAGGGCTATCATGCTGGCAAATTCGGAGCATTTTAATGAGATCCGGGAAGAGGCGATACAGCTCCTGAAATATATCCATGAGATGGAGCTTAGTGAGATTGTCCAGGCGGTAAACCGGATCACAGCCTATAAATTAGAAATCACGGATTATCTGGATATCATTATGATCTGGTATCGGGATGTCCTGTTATATAAAGCGACAAAAGATATGGACAAGGTTGTCTTCAAGGAGCAGATTTCCTACATCAAAGAGCAGGCGAAGAAAAGCTCCTACGAAGGGATCGAGACGATCCTGAAGGCGCTGGACACGGCGAAATCCCGTCTCCGTGCCAATGTAAACTTTGATCTGGTAATGGAACTTTTGTTCTTGACGATAAAGGAGAATTAGTAATATGACACGAGTGATAGGAGTAAGATTCCGCAGGGCGGGGAAGGTGTATTTCTTTGCGCCCGGGAAATATAAGATCCGCACCGGGGACAAGGTGATCGTGGAAACGGCCCGGGGTGTGGAGTTTGGTTCCGTAGTTACGGGGCCAAAAGAGGTGGAGGATGACAAGATCCTGCAGCCTCTGAAACCGGTGATCCGGATTGCGACAGCAGATGATATCCGCAGGGAAGAGAAAAACCGGGAGAAGGAAAAGGAAGCCTTTGGCATCTGTCTGGAAAAGATCCGGAAACACGGGCTGGAAATGAAGCTGATCGATGCTGAATATACCTTTGACAACAATAAGGTGCTGTTTTATTTTACGGCAGACGGACGTATTGATTTCCGGGAGCTGGTAAAAGACCTGGCAAGTGTGTTCCGCACCAGGATCGAGCTTCGGCAGATCGGCGTGCGGGATGAAACGAAGATCCGCGGGGGCATTGGCATCTGCGGCAGGGAGCTTTGCTGCCATACCTATCTGTCGGAATTTGCACCGGTATCTATCAAGATGGCGAAGGAGCAGAATCTGTCTCTGAACCCGTCCAAGATTTCCGGAGTGTGCGGCAGGCTGATGTGCTGTCTGACCAATGAAGAGCAGACCTACGAAGAGCTGAACCGTCATCTGCCGGCAAATGGCGACCATGTGACGACTCCGGAAGGATTAAAGGGTGATGTGCAGGCAGTCAATGTGCTGCGGCAGCAGGTGAAGGTGGTTGTTACTCTGGATAATGATGAGAAAGAGATCCGGGAGTACAAGGCCTCGGAGCTTAAGTTCAAGCCCAGACGAAAGAAAAAGGATGTAAAGCTTTCGAAGGAAGAGATGGCGGAACTCAGGAATTTAGAAGAAAAGAATGGGGCGTCAAAGTTAGACGATGAATAGAACAGACCAGGAACAGTATTTAAAAGCCGGAGAACGGCTGGATGACCTTCAGCTTCGTGGCTATCAGATCATTCAGAACCCGGGGCGTTTCTGCTTTGGCATGGATGCGGTGCTGCTCAGTGCTTTTGCGAAGGTAAGAAGAGGTGAGAGAGCTCTGGATCTTGGCTGTGGAAACGGCATCCTGCCACTTTTGCTTGCGGCTAAGTATCCGGGCGAGCATTATGCGGGCCTGGAGATCCAGGAAGAAAGTGCGGGGATGGCCGTACGCAGTGTAAAGCTTAACGGACTGGAAGAAAAAATAGATATTGTGACAGGCGACATCAAAGAAGCGGCTTCGATCTTTGGAGCCGCTTCTTTTGAAGTTATTACGACCAACCCTCCGTACATGATCGGAAGCCACGGCCTGAAAAATGAAAACGAGGCATTGTACATCGCCCGCCATGAAGCCCTGTGTACGATTGACGATATTCTGCGGGAAAGCACAAAAGTCCTGAAGTCAAAGGGCAGGTTTTACATGGTACACCGGCCGTTTCGTCTGCCGGAGCTATTGGCAAAAATGTCGGCTGCAAAGCTGGAGCCCAAAAGGATGCGGCTGGTATATCCATATGTAGATAAGGAGCCCAATATGGTCCTGATCGAGGGCCTGAAGGGCGGAAATCCCAGGATGGAAGTGGAACCACCGCTGATCGTGTATGAAAAAGACGGGACATATACGCAGGAACTGAGGGCGATGTATGGAATGAAGTAGAAAGGAGCGTACCATGGCAGGAACCTTGTATCTTTGTGCGACCCCTATCGGCAATTTGGAAGACATGACCTTCCGCGGGGTGCGCATTTTGCAGGAAGTGGATCTGATCGCGGCAGAGGATACTCGCAACAGTATCCGGCTTTTGAATCATTTTGAGATAAAAACGCCGATGACCAGCTACCACGAATACAATAAAATCGAAAAAGGACGCAAGCTTCTGGAAAAGCTCCAGGCAGGGACCGATATTGCGCTGATCACAGATGCGGGTACGCCGGGAATTTCGGATCCGGGAGAGGAGCTGGTGAGGATGTGCCGGGAAGCCGGGATCCAGGTGACGGCTGTCCCGGGAGCGGCAGCCTGCATCACGGCCCTTACGATTTCGGGTCTTCCTACCAGGAGATTTGTTTTTGAAGCCTTTCTTCCTGCGGACAAGAAAGAGCGGCAGCAGATCCTTGACGAGCTAAAGGAAGAGACCAGGACCATTGTAATATATGAGGCGCCCCACAGGCTCGTCAAGACCCTGCGGACTCTGGAAGAAACGCTGGGGGGAGACCGGCAGGTGCGGGTGTGCAGAGAACTGACCAAAAAGCATGAAACGGTCTATGAGAGTACCCTTTCCGGCGCGGCTGCGTATTATGAGGAACAGGAGCCGAAAGGGGAGTGCGTGCTGGTGGTAGAAGGGAAAAGCCGCACAGAGATCAGGAAGGAGCAGCAGGCGAAGTGGGAGGAGATTCCGCTGGCGGAACATATGGAGAGGTATCTTTCGGAAGGAATGTCAAAAAAAGAGGCCATGAAGCAGGTGGCAAAGGACCGGGGGATCAGTAAAAGGGACGTGTATCAGGCGCTGCTTTCGGAAGAAGAATAAGAAAGACTTTCCTTTTGTACTGCAAATAGCAGTCCCCACCGAACCGCCGTCCCCATGCGCAGTCCCAGCGCTGGCGCGCTTTTGTTTTGCACTTCGTGCAAAGACTGCTTATGAGGATGGCGGTTACGAGTTTCACTCTCACCAGACAAGAGCAGAAGGTCTTTTGCATGCGAGCATGGCAAGACCTTCTGCTCTTGTCTGGGTTCGGTGGGGACTGTAACACGCTGGTTCGTCAACTTGTATAGAATTGCCGGAAAAGATTGTTCAACTTTGGTATTTCGGAAATAAGAAATATTTACTATACTCTTTAACAGAACGGAAACGAAAGTCATTTTTAGGAGGAAAATACAATGGCAAGTTTATCACTGAAGCATATCAACAAAACTTATCCAAACGGATTCGAAGCTGTAAAAGATTTCAACCTTGAGATTGAAGATAAAGAATTTATCATCTTTGTAGGACCATCCGGATGTGGAAAATCTACAACGCTTCGTATGATCGCAGGTCTGGAAGACATTACTTCCGGAGAACTGAAGATCGGCGACAAGGTTGTAAACGATGTAGAGCCTAAGGACAGAGATATCGCGATGGTATTCCAGAACTACGCTCTGTATCCGCATATGACCGTATATGACAACATGGCATTCGGTCTGAAACTGAGAAAGGTACCGAAGGATCAGATCGACAAGATGGTTCGTGAAGCAGCAAGAATCCTGGATCTGGAAGCTCTGCTGGATCGTAAGCCGAAAGCTCTTTCCGGTGGACAGAGACAGCGTGTTGCTATGGGACGTGCGATCGTACGTAACCCGAAGGTATTCCTGATGGACGAGCCTCTTTCCAACTTGGACGCAAAACTGCGTGGACAGATGCGTATTGAGATTTCCAAGCTGCATCAGAGACTGGGCACAACAATCATCTATGTAACTCATGACCAGACAGAGGCTATGACACTGGGTACCAGAATCGTAGTTATGAACGCTGGTGTTGTTCAGCAGGTAGATACACCTCAGACACTGTATGATTATCCGTGCAACCTGTTCGTAGCAGGATTCATCGGATCTCCGCAGATGAACTTTGTAGATGCTACCTGTAAAGTACAGAATGGCAAGGTATACCTGGTAGCAGGACCTTCCGAGATCGAACTGCCTGCAGCAAAGGGACAGAAGCTGATCGACGGCGGATACGATGGAAAGACCGTTGTACTTGGTATCCGTCCGGAAGATGTGCATGATGAGCCTGCATTCCTTCAGGCTTCTCCGAACACCGTGATCGAAGCTAAGATCCGTGTATACGAGATGCTCGGTGCAGAAGTATTCCTGTACTTCGACTATGAAGGCGCAAGCATGACTGCAAGAGTGGATCCAAGAACAACAGCAAGAACAGGCGATACCGTAAAATTTGCATTGGATGCTGAGAAGATCCATGTATTTGATAAAGAAACAGAGCAGACAATCACAAACTAGTCTGGAAAATGAAATAAGAGGGATCCCGGAGTCGGGACCCCTTTTTTCTTTCATCAGTCACCACAACATGCCGGGAGAATACAGAGACGGGAGAAAAGCCGGCGGACAGCCGCAGGGGGATTTCTCACTTGTACACTGGCGCGGTCCTGTGGTAAAATAAAATTCACATGTAGAGAACAGGAGGGGTTCCGATTGCTTTCGAATCAGCTATTGCACAAAGCCGTACAGGATATGAAAAGAATCAGCGGACTGGAGTGTGCCGTCTGGGATAAAAAAGGCGTCTGCCTGGTCATGACCAGTGAAAAGATGCCTGCCTGGGAAGAGAAAGCCGTTTCCTTTGGCGAGAGCGGAGAGGAAGAGCGGGTTGAAGAGGAGATCTGCTTATTCCTGATCCGGGATGAAGAGGATCCGGTATACATATTAGGGATGGAAGGCGGCAGCCATGAGGCTGTGACGGCGGGGAGATTTGGAGCCAGCCAGATTGCCAACCTGCTGTTTGCATATAAGGAAAAGATGGATAAGAACCGTTTTATCCAGAATCTGATCCTGGACAATATGCTGGTAGTAGATGTCTATAACCAGGCTAAGAAAATGAAGATACCCGTGGAACAGCGGCGGGTAGTATTTCTTATTGAGTCCAAGAACGAGGGGGAAACTCTGATTCTGGAGACTATGCGTGGTCTGTATGCCACCGGGATGAAAGACTTTGTAACGGCGGTAGACGAGCGGCATGTGATCCTGGTAAAGGCTTTGGAAAATACCGATGATTATCAGACACTGAACCGGATCGCCCACGAAATCGTGGATACTCTGAATATGGAGGCCATGGTCGGGGTGCGGGTCGCATATGGGACGATTGTAGAAGAGTTAAAAGATGTATCCCGTTCTTATAAAGAAGCGGATCTTGCTCTTCAGGTAGGCAGGGTTTTCTATGTGGAAAAAAATATTCTGGCATATGACGAGCTGGGAATCGGACGGCTGATCCATCAGCTTCCGCCATCGCTGTGCGAGATGTTCCTGAAGGAAGTATTTGAGAACGGGCCGGAAGAAAAATTCGAGGAAGAAGAATTGACCACGGTCTATACGTTTTTTGACAACAACCTGAATATCTCAGAGACGGCAAGACAGCTCTATGTACACCGAAATACACTGGTGTACCGTCTGGAAAAGATCCAGAAAAAGACTGGACTGGACGTCAGAGTCTTTGACGACGCCCTGACGTTTAAGATAGCCATGATGGTGGCAGATCATATGAAGGATATAAATGAGAAAAACTAGGACAGGAGGAAGACAAGATGATAAAATTGTACGACAGTGGTGTTTATCTTCTGCACGGAAGCGAGATCGTGGAAAATGCAGAAGAGGCGGGAGCCCGTACCGGACAGAAGGTATCCAGTGAGGATGCGGCGAAGAATACGATGGCTTACCGGATTCTGGAGGCGCATAATACTTCCGGGAACATGGAAAAGCTTCAGATCAAATTTGATAAGCTGACGTCTCACGATATTACCTTCGTAGGGATCATCCAGACGGCGAGGGCGTCCGGGCTTGAGAAATTCCCCATCCCCTATGTGCTGACCAACTGCCACAATTCTCTGTGTGCGGTAGGGGGAACGATCAACGAAGATGACCACATGTTTGGACTGACCTGTGCCAAGAAATATGGCGGCGTCTATGTACCGCCGCACCAGGCGGTTATTCACCAGTACGCCAGAGAAATGCTCTCAGGCGGCGGAAAGATGATCCTGGGATCCGACAGCCACACCCGCTATGGAGCCCTGGGTACCATGGCTATGGGAGAAGGCGGTCCGGAGCTGGTAAAACAGCTGTTGAACAAGACGTATGATATCAAAATGCCGCAGGTAGTAGGTATCTATCTGGATGGCGAGCCGGTGAAAGGCGTAGGTCCGCAGGACGTGGCGCTTGCCATTATCGGGGCGACCTTTGCAAACGGCTATGTGAATAATAAAGTCATGGAATTTGTGGGACCGGGCGTGGAGAAGCTGAGTGCGGACTTCCGGATCGGTATTGATGTAATGACCACAGAGACCACCTGTCTTTCCTCCATCTGGAAAACCGATGAGAAGATCAGGGAATTTTATGAAATCCACGGAAGAGAAGAGGATTATCAGGAATTAAATCCGGGAGAAGTGGCCTACTATGACGGCATGGTATATGTCAACTTAAGTGAGATCAAGCCGATGATCGCAATGCCGTTCCATCCGTCCAATACATATACTATCGACGAGGTCAACGCAAATCTTAAGGACATCCTGCACGATGTAGAGAAGAAGGCGCTGGTAAGCCTGGACGGAGCTGTGGATTATTCTCTTCAGGATAAGATCGTAAACGGAAAATTATATGTAGATCAAGGAATCATCGCCGGATGTGCCGGCGGCGGTTTTGAAAATATCTGTGCGGCGGCGGACATCATCCGGGGACATTATATCGGAGCGGATGAATTTACCTTCAGCGTATATCCGGCCAGCACGCCGATCTATATGGAACTGGTGAAAAACGGAGCGGTGGCAGACCTGATGGAGGCCGGCACCATTGTGAAGACCGCCTTCTGCGGTCCCTGCTTCGGAGCTGGTGATACGCCGGCGAACAATGCATTTTCTATCCGCCATTCCACCAGAAACTTCCCGAACCGGGAAGGATCCAAGCTGCAGAGCGGACAGATCGCATCGGTGGCGCTGATGGATGCCCGTTCCATTGCTGCAACAGCAGCTAATAAAGGTTTCCTGACTCCGGCAACAGATATGGATGTAGAATATAAAGGAAGAAAATATCATTTCGACCAGAAGATTTATGCAAACCGTGTCTTCGACAGCAAAGGCGTGGCAGATCCGTCTGTGGAGATCAAGTTCGGACCGAATATCAAGGACTGGCCGGAAATGCCTGCACTTCCGGAAAACCTGCTCCTGAAAGTGGTATCTGAGATTCATGATCCGGTAACCACCACAGACGAGCTGATTCCGTCCGGAGAGACTTCTTCCTATCGCTCGAACCCGCTGGGGCTGGCAGAGTTTGCCCTGTCCAGAAAGGATCCGGCTTATGTGGGACGTGCGAAAGAGATCCAGAAGGCAGAGAAGGCTATCGAAGCCGGAAAATGCCCGTTGGAAGTCCTGGAAGAATTAAAGCCGGTGATGAAGACGGTACAGACGAAGTTCCCGGAAGCGGGAGAAGGCAACTTAGGCATCGGCAGCACCATCTTTGCAGTGAAGCCGGGAGACGGCTCCGCCAGAGAGCAGGCTGCTTCCTGCCAGAAGGTACTGGGCGGCTGGGCGAATATTGCCAATGAATATGCTACCAAGAGATACCGTTCTAACCTGATCAACTGGGGTATGCTTCCGTTTATTACTGAAGAAGATCATGAAAGCTTAAGCTTCCGGAATGGAGATTACATCTTTGTGCCGGATATCAAAAAGGCAGTTGCCGAAAAAGTTTCGGAAATCACTGCATATGTGGTAAAAGGCGAAGAACTTAAGGAAGTGACCTTCAAGCTTGGAGATATGACAGATGCAGAAAGAGAGATCATCACCAAGGGCTGCCTGATCAACTATTATCGTGGATAACAGGCTGGTTTGAAGATCGGATAAGAAAAAAATAAAACGACAAAATACAGAGCATCCCGGGTGCGGCATCATATGAGGCCGTATCCGGGATGTTTTTCTTAAATATAAATGCAACAGTTTCCACCTTTTTTGACTCTAATATATAGAACAATAGTAATGTGTATTGTAGGTCATATCTGGCAGGGAGGAGAAGATATGAAATGTGATGAGGAGATGTTTGCGAAGCTGTATGAAAGCGTTTTTCCAGACCTGTACCGTTATGCGCTCTGCATTTTGGGACATCCGCAGGATGCGGAGGATGCAGTCAGCGAGGCAGTGACGGCAGCTTATGTAAATATCCGGAAACTTCGGAAGCGTGAAGCTTTCAAAAGCTGGATTTTCACGATTCTGGCAAACGTTTGCAGGAAACGGCTGAGGACGGAAGCCAGAGAAAGAAAAAAGGCAGAGGGAAGTGAAAGAGAGTGCGTTCCGTTTGAGGAAATGGATCATGCGGCGGCGCTGGATGTCAGAAGGGCGTTTGCTGTTCTGACAGATGAAGAACAGGAGATCATCGGTCTGTCAGTGTTTGGCGGATACAGCAGCCGGGAAATCGGGCGTATGTTGGACCAAAGTGACAACACGATCAGATCCAGGCGCAGCCGTGCGTTAAAGAAAATGGAAGTCATGTTAAGGTGAGTGAAAGGAGGACATATGGACAGGAAAGAGCAGGAAATTCTTGAGCGTATACGAGAACGGGCTGAAGAGATCCAGGTCCCGGAGACACTTTACCCGGAGGAAATGAAAAAGAGACTTCGGAAGGAAACTTCCAGTATGCAAAAGAGCAAATATCGGAAGAGGCTTTATGCGGCGGGATCCGTGGCGGCAGCCTGCGTTGTGTTTGCGGCAGGTCTGCTGATCTGGGGAGACAGGCAGGAACAGGGCAGAAATTCGCAGACAGAAGTATCCTGGATGGAGGATACGCTGGCAGATACGGGCGGGATGATCCGGACTGCAGAAAGCTACAATGAAATTTATGGATATGTGGAAAAGAGTGTAGAAAGATTCAGAGCATCTGCAGTGGAAGAATCGGCGTCTGAAGGCGATATGGCAGTCGGCGATGCAGGGACAGCCAGTTCCGGAACAGAAGCCGGGCGTTCATCTGCTGAAAATTATTCTCAGACCAATGTAAGGCAGGAAGGCGTGGACGAAGGAGATGTGGTCAAGACGGATGGCAGGTATCTGTATGTGCTTCAGGATGACGGCGTGACGGTGGCTATTGTAGATACGGCGGGCGGACAGATGGAAACAGTGGGCAGGATCAGGCTGGAAGACGGGGAATATATATATGAAATCTATCTTATGGATGGGAAAATGATATTGGTAGCGGACAGTGGGGCTGATAACACCCAGGAGACAGAAGTGATCACTTATGACATCCAGAAGCCTGCAGAACCTAAGGAAGAAGGCCGGGTAATCCAAAGTGGAGGATATCAGTCTTCCCGGCTGTCAGATGGCTTTGTTTATCTGTTTACCAATCATTATATTGATCTGTGGAATGAGCCGGATCCACGGGAACCGGGAACCTATCTGCCGGCGATAAACGATAAAGTCATGGAAGAAACAGATATTTATCTTCCGCAGACCGAGCGGGCGGATATGTATGAGGTCATCGTTTCCATCAATCCGGATCAGCCGGATCAGGTAAAGGACAGTAAGGCATTGATGTCCAAAGGCGGGGAGCTGTATGTAAGCAACGAGAATATTTATTATTATGAGACTATTTGGCAGCCTTCCGGATCAACCGTCACTGCGGTCCGGCGAGTAGCGTATGCAGATGGAAAGCTTACTGGAACAGCGCAGGGTAGTTTCGACGGTTATCTGAACGATAGTTTTTCGATCGATGAATATAATGGATATCTTCGTGTGGTGTCTACGGTAGATGATACCAATTCTGTATATATCCTGAATGAGAAGCTGGAAAAGACGGGATCTATTGAAGGGCTGGCTGAAGAGGAGAGGATCTATTCTGCAAGATTCATGGGTGACATTGCCTATTTTGTGACCTTCCGGGAGACGGATCCGTTGTTTAGCGTGGATCTTTCCGATCCGGAGAATCCGACAATACTAGGGGCATTAAAGATACCCGGGTTTTCAGAATATCTTCATTTTTACGGAGAGGGAAAGCTTTTGGGAATCGGCATGGAGGTAGGTGAGGAAACACAGGTCACAGGCGGAATAAAGCTGACAATGTTTGATATTACAGACCCCAGGAATGTGATAGAAAAAGATACCGTTGTTCTGGAACACATTTATTATACGGATCTGTTTAACAACTATAAGGCAGTGCTGATAGAACCGGATCAGAATATGATCGGATTTTCCAGTTATGGAGAAGGCGGAGAAATATATTTTCTGTTTGAATATGATGAGATGAACGGATTTACCTGCCGGATGGAGGAGGAAATCAACGGCAGCGGCAGCAGGAGTGCAAGAGGTCTGTATATCGGGCAGGTGTTATACGTGGTGCAGGGGAACGTGATCGAGTCCTATTCTTTGGAAGATTATCAGAAAACGGGAGATATTATATTGTAGTAAACAAAAGGAATAAAACAAAATATTCTGTAAATTTATACAAAAACAAAATAGTTATAAATTAATTAATAAAAAATGCAAAAATAGTGTTGACAAAATAAAGCGCCGGTGCTACTATATAATCAATCCAAAGATCAATAAGAAATGAGTTCCTGACGAGAAAGGGAATCATAAAAAATACATTGATTTGGAAATTTAAGAAAAGGAGGCTTAATCCATTGGACACAGCAGCAGAATTTAAAATTCAATATGTTAGTGGTATGGCAGATTATCGTTCCTGTAGAATAAGCCTTTACCATAAAGAAAGATAAACCGGCAAATACAGAATGAAAAGAGAAATCGGAGAAGAAAAACAAGCCGGAGATTCATTGAAAGAAAAGAAATTCTATCTGCAGACATATTGAAAACAATACCACATTAATTTCGGAATATTAGAAAATGTGTAAAGAAACATTACCTAATATCACAGATTTATACGAAACACTATATAAACGAAAGGTTATAGAAGGAATAACTTAATACGATCATAGACAAATGATAAGGGCACTGGCTATGATGGAAACAGTTATAGATATTATAATAACCACGAAAGTAGATTATATAGAAACAGAAGGAGTATAAATAAGGAACGAGAAGAATTACAGAAGATCCTCCGATTAAAAATATAAAATATGATAAAATTAAATATATAACAGCCATTATGGTCACGGTGATCGTAATGGCTGTTTTGTTGTACATGAAAGTCCGGAAAAAGATCGGCAGGATACGAATCACGCATCCTGCCGGTTTTCAAACAAAATTACATATACTTATCAATTGTTGCCCGAACGGCGCCCTGACCTGCAATCATTTCACGGAAAAGCCCTTCGATCTTTTCACCCACACCGTTTTCGTAAAGGTTGGTGAAAAAGATCTTTTCATTCGAGAGGATTGGCTTTAACTGATCCTTCAGAGTTTCCGGATTTCCGATCTCGACATCCTTCAAAGCGTCAGCAATTTCGCCGGCCAGTGGATCAGGAGCCAGCGTGTAAGTGTTGCCGGCATCATCTACTGCCAGAACATACCGCAGCCATCCGGCAATACCGAGGGGGATAGCGATCAGCTGTTCGGCGCTGCCGTATTTGGCGGTGTACGCCTTGATGGTTTCGCCGAAGCGGATTCCAAGTCCCTGGGACTCATCGGTACAGAGCCGGAGATTGGTATCCAGCAGATATTCGTTGACAAACCGGAGATTAAACAGCTCATCGGCAAATGCTTTCGGGTCAATGATCTCCGGGCTTTCTACCATCGGGAATCCTTCATCATAGCATACGGATTTGGCCAGCTTCATTAATTTTGCATCACGGTTGATCATGTCGGCAAAATATTCCTCGCCCAGCAGTACGCCGAAAGGACCGACAGCAGAGTGAACCGGGTTTAACAGAGCGGTAACCTTCATGCGTTCGGATTTGTTGACGGTATCCCGGCTGCCAAGATAAACGCCTTTGCCCTTTTCAAGCGGAGGACGGCCATTCGGGAAACTGTCTTCGATGACCAGATACTGAGGATCTTCGCCGTTGATAAAAGGAGCGATATAGGTGCGCTTTGAGGTTTCTACAGGATCCATATCCTCTACGCCAAGAGCCTTCAGATCAGCAGCGATGTCAGGGTTCGGGCGGGGAGTGATCTTGTCGATCATGGTCCATGGGAAGGAAACGATGGATTCATCGCTTACATAGGCGAAGAAGTCCTCGTCTACATATCCCTTCTTCTTCCATTCTTCGGCCATAGTCAGCACAGAACTGCGAAGAAGGCTGCCGTTTTTGGAGCAGTTATCCATGGAAACAAGGGCAAGAGGAGCCCTGCCGTTCTGGTAGCGCGCAAGAAGCATAGCGGTTAAGACGCCCATGGCGCCAACAGCCTTGTCCGGTCCGTTTTCAATATCTGCTTCCACATAAGGGAGGTAGCTGCCGCTTGAAGTGGTCAGAGCATACCCCTTTTCGGTAATTGTAAAGGAAACCATCTGAAGGGAGGGGGCAGAAAAGATTTCCTTCAGACGCGTCCACTGTGCCGGATCAGAGCTCTGTGCCTTTATGGCCTCTCCGAAGGAGCCAAGGACCTTGCAGTCTCTGGTGCCGTCTGTATGCAGAATGACACTTAATCCCAGGTTGTCGAATGGGCGATAGATCTTGTCCACGACATCATAGTCAAAGGTCTCCACACAGGTGAGGGCAGTATCCAGGTCTCCATCCTCCAGCATGCCGTCGGCAATGCCGCCGATGAAGATACGGAAGATATTGCCGATTCCAAAGTGAGCCCAGCGGGGAGCTGCTTTTGCTTTTTCGGCCGCCGCTTCCACGTCATAGCCGGGCAGTGTGATGTTTGTAGCTTCCCAGTCCGATTTGTTCTTAATTCCGTTTAGTGAAAGTTTCATGTTGCGCCTCCTTAGTTTAGATATATTTCTATAATAGCATGAAATGCGCGGTTTGTAATATTTTTGTAACAAATTTTCTCGTATATTTTGACAATAGATATAGCGTATGATAAACTTATATACGTAAAATTGTAAAAATTAAGAGGATTAAAAATATATTTTTGAGGTGAGAGATTTGGATAAATATGAATATCGGGTAAAAACAGAGCAAATGCTTGAATATTTGGAGAGCAAGCAGTACAAGAAGGCAATGGAGATCGCGGACACCATCGACTGGCGCAGGGTAAAGAGTGCGTCGATGTTGAACACGGTCAGTGAGATATACGAATATAATGGTGAGTTCCAAAAAAGCCGGGATATTCTTTTCGTAGCGTTTGACAGATCGCCGGGAAGCAGAAAGATCGTATACCGCCTGGGAACTCTGGCGCTGAAGATCAATGATGTAGAAGAAGCATCGGATTGTTATGAGGAGTTTGTGAAGCTGGCTCCGAGAGATCCGAATCAGTACATATTAAAATACCGTATTTTAAGGGCACAAGGGGCGCCGCTCACCGAACAGATCGCGGCACTGGAAGATTTTAAGAAAGCCGAGTATGTAGAAAAATGGGCGTATGAGCTGGCGGAGCTTTATCATGAGGCAGGTATGACTGCAGAGTGCCTGGAGGAATGTGATGACCTGATCCTGTGGTTCAGCGAGGGCAAATATGTCTATAAAGCGATGGAATTGAAAATGAAGTATAAACCGTTGACACCGCTGCAGCAGGAAAAATATGACAGCAGGCCGGGAGCGCCGAAGAAACCGGCAGCGAAACCAGTGCAGGCAGAAGAAGCCGTGGAGGCGGCGGAAGAGGCTGTAGAAGAGACTGAAGAACCGGAGGAATCCGTGGCAGATACGGAAGAACCGGAGGAATCTGCGGCAGATACGGAAGAAGAGGTGTCCAGACCAGTTTCCGCAGTCAGCCTGGCACAGGCGGTAGAAGAGATGGAAAAGAGCATGGAAGATTCTGAAGAAGAATCAGAGGAAGAGGCTGTGGAAGAACCGGAAGAAGAGCCGGCAGAAGAAAATCAGGAAGAAGAGCCGGAAGAGGAACCGCAGAAGGAAGAGGAACAGCCGAAGAAGAAATCTTCCATTACACAGGTTGTAAAGGGAGCTACGCTGGAAGAAGCACTGGCTAATGGCGTGGCAATTGCCAGTGGCATTAATATTGAGAAAGAGGCAATGGAAAAGAAGGAAGAGGATCTCCGGGTAACCAGTCAGATGCGGATTGACGATATCCTTCAGGAGTGGGAAGAAAAACAGAAGGAAAATGCAGAAGCCATTGCACAGCAGAAGGCGAAAGATGAGGAACGGCTGAAAAAAGAACGGGAGGAAGCAAGGCGCAGACAGGAAGCCGAGAGAAGAGAAGTAGAAAGAAAGGCGGCAGAAGCAGAAGCAGCAAGAAAGGCAGCAGAAGCAGAGGCAGCAAGAAAGGCAGCAGAGGAAGAAGCAGCAAGAAAGGCAGCGGAGGAAGAAGCAGCAAGAAAAGCGGCAGAAGAAGAGGCGGCAAGAAAGGCCGCAGAGGAAGCTGAAAAAGAAGCCTTGCTGGATAATGCGTTTGCAGAAGGAAAGACACAGAGAATCCCGGATGATCTGGTAAGACTGGTGGCAGAAATGGATCAGGACGAAAAGGAAGAAGAGTCTCCGGAAAGTGAAGATACCTATGAGGACTTTGAAGACTTTGAGTTTGAAGAAGAGCCGGAACAGTTAAGTCTTGAAGATATAGACTTTGGTGAAGAGTTTGAGGATGAGGAGCCGGAGGACACGGATTACGAAGAGGACTTCGAAGAAGAGTTAGAGGATGCCGATTACGAAGAGGACTTCGAGGAAGAAGACTTCGAAGATGCCGATTTTGAAGAGGACTTTGAAGATGCCGACTTTGAGGACGACTTCGACGATGATTACGAGGACGACTTCGAGGATGCGGATTTTGATGAGGAGGATTTCGAAGAAGAGGACTTCGATGAGGAAGACTTCGAGGAAGAGGACTTTGATGAGGAGGACTTCGAGGAAGAAGACTTTGAAGAAGAGGACCTTGAGGAAGAGGACTTTGAAGATGACGAAGAAGAGTTTGAGGCAGAAGAACTGGAAATCGAAGAGCCTTCCGAAGAGGAGATCCAGGAGAGAATCAAAAAGTCCAAAGGAAGCGGCGTTCCGTTTGATACAGGATTTGTAGTAACCGGACGATATGATCTGAGTGCGACCAGTGAGATTGGGTTAAAGGCCGGACTTACGGAGGAACAGAAGAAACTATTTTCTTACTTTGTTCCGGTAAGAGGTATGAGCGAACAGATCGTAGAAGTGCTGGACAATGACAGAAGAGCGCAGAGAGAAGGAACATCCAAGACCGGCAACCTGCTGGTAGTGGGACGGAAAGGTTCCGGTAAGACCGTGCTGGCGGTAGATATCGTAAAGGCGATCCAGAAGCAGAGAAACCTGAAGCAGGGCAAGGTTGCTATCGTGACCGGTGAATCTCTGAATAAGAAGGAACTGACCAATATCATCCAGAAGCTCAAGGGCGGAGCTATCATCATTGAGAAGGCCGGAAAGTTAAACTCCAGGACCATCAAGGAACTGAATTACCTGATGGAGAAGAAGACAGGAGAGCTCCTGTTCGTGCTGGAGGATCAGAGAAAGCCTCTGGAGAGGATGCTGGCTGTCAATGCAGATTTCAAGAAGAAGTTTACTTCCAAGCTGGAGCTTCCGGTATTCATTAATGATGAGCTGGTAACCTTCGGGCAGACCTATGCAAAGGAGAATGGCTATAAGCTGGATGAAATGGGAATCCTGGCGCTGTACAGCCGGATTGATGTAATGCAGAGAGAGGATCATGCCGTATCCGTTGCTGAGGTTAAGGAGATTATGGATGAAGCTATTGATCATTCCCAGAAGGCCAATGTAAAGCATCTTGCAAGACGTGTATTCGGCAAGGGAACAGACGATTCTGACAGAATTATCTTAAAGGAAGAAGACTTTAAGATTTAATCAAAAAATTAAGAGTTTTGACAGATAGATTTGTCAAAACTCTTTTTTTTTTCGGCCATCTAAAGTATAATATGGATATATTAGGACAGATTGTGGGGGTTCAGTATGGCAAAAAAGAAAAAGAAACCATATGAAGTAGGAGAACTGGATCAGTATCTCTTTGGGCAGGGAAATCATTATGAAATCTATAATAAGCTGGGGGCCCACTTTGTGAAGGATGGAAAAAAAGAAGGGGTATATTTTGCGGTGTGGGCGCCCCATGCGGAAAGTGTGTCTGTAGTCGGAGAATTTAATGACTGGGATACGGAAGCAAACCCGATGGAACGGGAAGAGCCGCTGGGCATCTATACCTGCTTTATTCCGGGAATCCAGCAGTATGCCATGTATAAATACTGCATCCAGACGTACAGGGGAGATTATATTTTTAAGTCGGATCCCTTTGCGTTCCATGCCGAACTGCGGCCGGGAACGGCGTCCAAGGTCTATGACCTTTCCGGGATCAAGTGGTCGGATTCCGCCTGGATGGAGAAGCGTGCCGGCTGGGATCACACCAAAGAACCGATGTCAATCTATGAGGCGCATATTGGTTCCTGGAAACGGCATCCCGGGCGGGAGGACGAAGGATTTTATACCTATCGGGAGTTTGGAGAAGAAGCCGTCAAATATATGAAGGATATGGGCTATACCCATATCGAGCTGATCGGGATTGCGGAACATCCCTTTGACGGATCCTGGGGATATCAGGTGACAGGTTATTTTGCACCCACGTCCCGTTACGGAACGCCGGAAGATTTTGCCTGGATGGTAAATTATTTCCATAGAAATAAAATAGGTGTTATTCTGGACTGGGTACCGGCGCATTTCCCAAGAGATGCCCATGGCCTGGCGGATTTTGATGGTACGCCGACATTTGAATATCAGGATCCGAGAAAAGGAGAGCATCCGGACTGGGGCACCAAGATTTTTGACTATGGAAAAAATGAGGTGCGAAACTTCCTGATTTCTAACGCATTGTTCTGGATCGAAAAGTATCATGTAGACGGTCTGCGGGTAGATGCGGTGGCTTCGATGCTTTATCTGGATTACGGAAAGCAGGACGGCCAGTGGGTAGCCAATAAATATGGGGGCAACAAGAATCTGGAGGCCATTGATTTCTTTAAGCATTTGAATTCTGTGGTGCTGGGAAGAAACCCTGGAGCGCTGATGATTGCGGAAGAGTCTACGGCGTGGCCGATGGTGACCGGGCCGGTGGAGGAAGACGGACTGGGATTCAGCCTGAAGTGGAACATGGGATGGATGCATGATTTTACGGAATACATGAAACTGGATCCGTATTTCCGGAAGGACAATCATAATCTGATGACCTTTGCCATGAGTTATGCATACAGTGAAAACTATATCCTGGTGCTGTCCCATGACGAGGTGGTGCATCTGAAGTGCTCCATGCTCAATAAGATGCCGGGACTTGGATTTGATAAGTATGCCAATCTGAAGGTAGGCTATGCTTTTATGATCGGGCATGTAGGAAAGAAGCTCCTTTTTATGGGACAGGAATTTGCCCAGCTGCGGGAATGGAGCGAGGAGAGGGAGCTTGACTGGTTCCTGCTGGCGGAAAAGGAGCATCAGGCGGTCCAGAACTGGTTCCGTGATCTGCTGCACCTGTATAAGAAAAACAAAGCACTCTATGAGATGGATGATTCCTGGGAAGGCTTTGAGTGGATCAATGCGGATGACCGCTACAGAAGTGTTTTCAGCTTTATGAGACATTCCAAGGATAATAAAAAGAATCTGCTGTTCATCTGTAACTTTACGCCAATGGAGTGGGCGGATTACCGGGTTGGCGTACCCAGAAGAAAGCAGTATAAGCTGGTACTGGACAGTGACGAGGAACAGTATGGCGGAAACGGACGGAAGAAGCAGCCGGTCTACAAGGCCGTTAAGCAGGAGTGTGACGGAAGACCGTACTCCTTTGCTTACCCGCTGTCACCCTATGGCGTGGCAATCTTTGAATTTTAGAGATTGACTGCTGAAACAGGATAGAAAAGGGATGGAAAAAGAGCGTAAGACTTTGATCTTACGCTCTTTTTCTATGGTCAGGCTAAGACGCCTTCCTAGTTGTTCTGAGTTTCAGCTGCGGCAGGATCATTTGCTGTTCCCGTATTGTCAGTGTTGGAAACAGTACCGTCTGCATTTTCATCAGCTGCAGGGCTGTCGGTTCCGTCAGCCTCCGTGGTGCCGTCCGCATTCTCGTCTGTATTCTCTGTCTCGGCGCCATCTGTGTTTTCACTGTTCTCATCCAGTGTCTCATCGGTGGTTTCATCGGCAGCCGGGTCAGTGGTTTCGTCTGTGGTCTCCTCGGCAGATTCATCGGTGGTTTCGTCCTTGGTGTCATCTCCGCCGCCGAACAGATTCTGGAAGAAGCCGACAATGCTGTCCCAGAAGCCGCCGCCCTCTTCTTCTGTGCTGTCAGAGGAAGAATCAGAAGAACCGGAATCTTCTAATGTACTGTCTGTCACAACATCGGAACCAAGTACATCATCGTTGGTATCGTTAATAATACCGCCGTTACTGTCTCCGCCGCCGAAAAATCCGGTGATGGAATCCCAGAGATTGGAGAAGAATCCTCCGCTTTCCCCATTTAAGTTATCCAGAGTGTTTTTCAGAGCATTGACATCATAGTCATACTGAGAAATCGTTTCCATCAGAGAGGTGATCTTGTTCATCTGATCCTCTGTCAGGGTGATGTTGTAGGTATTAGCCGCGTCATTGACTACATCCTGGATCTGGGAAGGATCTGTAATGCCGTCTTCAATGACCTGCTCTTTTACATCATTCATCAGTCCGGTGGCTTCTTCCTGTCCGACTGCATCGGCCAGCTCGCCGGTGGTTACCAGCTCTTCTGTAGCGGCAGCCTTCTGTCCTTCATCCAGAGTCTCGCCGCTGGCAGTTTCATAAGCCATCATGATACCGGTCAGAGCGCCGGTTCCTGATACTGCGATGGGTGAGGCAGCGACTACGTTACAGTTTTCTACTCCGGAAGTGGTCAGCGTACTTGCGATCATGGAGCTGGTTACATAGGTCAGGTTCGCGACCTTGACCTGGATTCCTCCGTCAGAGGTGGGCTGTACATAAGAGCAGCTGTAAGTCCTGGTACCGATCTGTTCCTCGGATGCAATGCCTTCCATATACTGACGCTCATCGGCGTTGGTGACTTCGATGGTCTGGACCTGATCTTTAGAGGTCCCGAAATATTCATACATGGACGTTTTCTGCTCTTCCGAGAGATTAGCGCCCAGAGTTACAACGTTGGAGCTGTCCGCCTGTACGGCAAGAGGTAATGATGCCGTGGCAAGAGCAGCTGCCATCAATACTGGTAGTGTTCTTTTCATTTTTTTCATATGCATGGTGTGTTCACCAGGCCCCCTTTTCCTTAATTTATACATTACTCAATATAACATATCTGTAAATAAATGCAAATAAAAACTACATTAACTATTTCTGAAGATTTTCTGTATCCGCCCTTTTAACAGCCCTTCTTCGATGATACCGCTCATTGCGCCGACAACGGTTCCCCGGCTGATACAGACAAAGGTGGGGACCAGCTCGCCGGCATATTGATCGGCCAGCTGCGGCGATTCTTCCACATCGACCTCATAAAAGAGGACTCGGTTCTGAAAATAAGCTTCCAGATCCTCGGCCACGGGCTTCATCATCGCACATTTACTGCACCAGTTGGCATAAAACATGACGACGGCCGGGAGAGGAGAGGCATCAAGAGCGGCAGAAAAGCTGTCTTTATTTAAATGCAGCATCCTTGCTTTTCCTCCTAGCATCTGGGGTTCAATATACGAAAAACTTCCTGTATAGAACAGTTCAGACGGCGTAGTATCAGACGGAAATGTGGATTCCGATAGGTGAACGCACACATTTTCTGCCGTAAGTTTTTTCTGCTTCGATGTTTCATATATGACTTCCAGATCTTGTTTCTCCCTACATTATATGCATCCGGCAGCGGAACCTTTCCTTGCGGCGACTAATTTGCAGATAGCCCCGCCGGCGGAGGAGAATTTTTCTTCGTACTCTGTCATGATATTCCCGGCGTTCATACTGCTGTCATGATGCAGGTCATAGGTGAGTCCGGTCAACTCAAACAGAGAAGAGGCTTTGACTTCCTCTACAGAAAAGTCAAACAGGACACGGTTGTCTGTTTTGAATTCAACGGTTCCGTCAGAAGTCAGTATCTGGTCGTACAGGGCGAGAAAATCGGATGAAGTCAGACGTCTTCTGGCATGGCGTGCTTTGGGCCAGGGATCTGAAAAATTCAGATAAATCTTCTCTACCTCGCCGGGAGCGAATACTTCCGTGATCTCCCTTGCGTCCATGCAGATGAAACGGATGTTGGGAAGTGGCTTTTGCGTGTCTGCGGAAAACTTTTCATATTTTTCAACTGCACGCAGGAGCACACTGGAATAGCGTTCGATACCGATATAATTAATCTCCGGGTTCCGGCGGGCCAGAGTGAGAAGAAACTGCCCTTTCCCCATTCCGATCTCAATATGGACCGGGTGATCGTTTCCGAAGACCTTTTTCCAGTGGTTCTTGTGTTCGGATGCATTCTTAACAACTTCTTTACATTCCCTTAGAACGCTCTCGGCGCGCGGGATATTTCTAAGGCGCATAGCGTTTCCTCCTTAAAATTCAGCATTTTTTACTCACCTTAGTTTATAGTCTTGTCAGCAAAAAGTCAACGCAGTATCTTAGAGGGTGGATTTGCCAGAAATATTTGTGGAAATTTCAAAAAATTCAGTGTATTATTAATAATAGATTTATTTTGTAGAATGAAAACGGAGGGCGGAGTATGGATTCTATCGTTGAAAAGCTGGCGGAAATCGAAAAGACGGCCGAGGCCATCGTGGAGCATGCGGAAGCTCAGAAGTATGAAGTAGAACGGGGGATACAGGCAAAACGGGACGCTTTTGACCGGGAGCTGGAAGAGAGTACCAGGAGAGAAGTGGAGAGGATCCGGACGGAAGCAAAAGAGCAGATGGATCAGGCGCTGGAGGAGCAGAGGCTGAAAAACCGCTCTGCTATTGAAGATCTGAAGAAAGAATATGAGGAGCGGCACACCTGGTATGCGCGGCAGATCCTGAAAAATATCACAGAGGTGTAGCCTATGGGAAGTGTTATGACATACAGCGGGATCACGACAAAGATCCGGGCGATGCAGGCAAAGCTTCTGAAACCGGAAGATTTTGAACAGATCGCGTCTCTTAAGAGTGTGGCGGAGGTGACGGAATATCTGAAGGAGAAAGCGGCCTATGCCCCGTACCTGGAGAATATGGACAGTACGTTCTACCACAGGGGAAATGTAGAAAAGGTGCTGTATCAGTCGCTGTTTGATGATTTTAGCAGGATATTCCGGTTTGGCGGAATGGAGCAGAAGCAGTTTTTAAAGACATACTGGAAACGCTATGAGATTGATGTGATCAATTACTGTCTGCGGATCGTATTTAACCACTATCAAAAACCGATGGATCTGGACTATAAGAAGGAATATTTTGAAAAGTATTCACAGATATCCATTGACGCACTGGTGAGTTCGAAAAATGTTACGGAGCTGGTGGAAAATCTGCAGAATACAGAGTATTATAAATCGCTTAAAAAGATCCAGGAGCTTAAGACGGCCACCCTATTTGATTATGACATGGCGTTGGAGCTTTATTATTTTACAACCCTCTGGAAACGGCAGCGGAGGCTTTTGAAGGGAAAAGAGCAGAAAATGTATATCCGGGACTGCGGGACAAAGATCGACCTTCTGAATATCCAGTGGGTATACCGGGCAAAGAAATATTATCACATGCTCCCGCCCGACATCTATTCCCTGACGATACCGATCCACTACCGCCTGAGTGTGGAAGAATATAAAACGCTGGTGGAGACTCCCAGTGTGGAGGAATTTCAAAGACAGCTGGAAAATACCTATTATGCAAAGAAATATCATTTCGGCAGCGACAGAACCATCGAGCGGATATACAAGGACTGCCTGCAAAAGCTGTACCTGGCGGACCGAAGGCAGAACCCGTACTCGATAGCTTCGATCTATACTTATCTGTTCCTGAAGGAGGAGGAGATCGATGCACTGACCACGGCTATGGAATGTATCCGGTACGGCCTGCCGAGGGGAGAGACGCTTGCGTACCTGGGAGGTGTGAAACAATGATAGTAAAGATGAAGTTTTTGAGTATCAGCGGGCCAAGGACAGATATCGACCGCATGTGTCAGGTATATTTGTCCAGGCATGAGATGCAGCTGGAAAATGCCATCGCTGAACTGAAAACGACGGAAAATCTGATTCCTTTTGCGGAAGTGAATCCATATAGAGAACCGCTGAACAAAGCGGAAGAATTTATAGGGCTTCTGGAGGACGGGAAGGTGGAGCCGGATCTTACCATGGACCAGGACGCAATGATCGGAATGATCCGTGATCTGAACCACCAGTATCTGGAGCTGACCGAACGGAGAGAACGTCTGAAGAAGCATGCGGAGGAATTAAGAGAGAAGCTGAATGTGCTGGAGCCTTTCCGGCCGCTGGAGGTAAATCTGCATGATGTTATGGGATACCGCTATATGCGGGTACGGTTCGGACGGATCAATGTGGATTATTACCGCAGACTTGAAAAATACTTGTATGAAGACCTGAAAGCGGTATTTCTGGAGGGCGTGCGGAATGAAAACTATGTGTACGGCTGCTATTTTGTGGCAAATGCAGATGCCGGCAAAACGGATGCGATTTTTCATTCCCTGCATTTTGAAAAGATCCCGCTTTCGAAAGAGTATATCGGTACACCGGCTCAGGCCTGTGAGAGCCTGCAGCAGGATATTGAGCATGACGGGGAACAGATTGAGAGCGTGGACCGCGCGATAGCAGAACTGATCCAGAGCCATGCGGCGCAGCTTTTGGGAGCGCAGAGACGCCTGGAGGAGCTGGCCAATAATTTCGATGTACGCAAGATGGCGGCGCGGATGGAGGATGATGAGAACAAGGAGGACTATTATATCATCTGCGGCTGGATGGGCGAAGATGACGTGGAGGCCTTCCTGAAGGAAACAGAAAAGGATGACAAAGTGCTGGTAGTGGTAGAGGAAGACCGGGAGAAATACTTTGGAGAGCCGCCGACCAAGCTGGAGAATCCCAGGTTTTTTAAGCCGTTTGAGATGTTTATCCAGATGTACGGGATGCCGGCCCACAATGAAATGGATCCGACGATCTTTGTGGCGCTGACATATACCTTTATTTTCGGAGCAATGTTCGGAGATCTGGGACAAGGGTTCTGTCTTTTTGCGATTGGCGGGATCCTCTATCTGACGAAGAAGATCAATCTGGCGGGCATTATCTCGGTGGCGGGACTGTTTTCTATGCTTTTCGGAGTCTTGTACGGAAGCGTATTTGGATTTGAGGATGTGATCCCGGCCCTGTGGCTGCATCCAGTATCGGCGATGACGAACCTGCCTTTTATCGGACAGCTGAATACGGTGTTTGTGGTGGCCATTGCCTTTGGCATGGGGCTGAACCTGCTGGTGATGATCTTTCAGATCGTCAATGCCTTCCGGGCCCACGATACGGAAAATGCATGGTTTTCCAACAATGGAGTGGCAGGGCTTCTGTTTTATGGATTCCTGGTACTGACCATCGTGTTGTATATGACGGGACACAAGGTCCCCGGCAACATTATGCTTGCGGTATTTTTGGGAATCCCGATCCTGATCTTTTTGTTTAAGGAGCCCCTGGCAAATCTGGTGAAACGCAATCACAAGAAGATCGAAGGCGGAAAGGTGATGTTCCTGGTACAGGGATTTTTCGAACTTTTTGAAACGCTGTTGAGTTATTTTTCCAATACGCTTTCCTATGTGCGTATCGGAGCGTTTGCAGTAAGCCATGCTGCCATCATGGAGGTGGTGCTGATGCTTGCGGGTGCACAGGAAGGGACGCCGAACTGGATTGTTCTGGTGATCGGAAATATCGTAGTCTGCGGACTGGAAGGACTGGTCGTGGGAATCCAGGTACTGCGTCTGGAATATTATGAGATGTTCAGCCGCTTTTACAAGGGCAGCGGAAGAGAGTTCAAACCTTTTAACAGTCATAAAAAACGGTAATGCTTTATAAATAAGGAGGATATAAGCCATGACATTAACGGTGAAATTTTTACTCATTGCAGCACTGATCTTAAGCATCATCATTCCATTTGGGTACTTCCTGATCGGGGAGAGAAATAAGAAACGCTATAAGCGTGCTCTGGGGACGAATCTGTTTTTCTTCTTCGGAGCGTTTGTGATCGCAGGGATCATGTTGTTTGGAGGAAGCCCGGTGCAGGCAGCGGAAACTGCAGATGCAGCCGTCTCAAATGCAACGGGATTCGGATATATTGCAGCAGCTCTGTCCACCGGACTTTCCTGTGTGGGCGGCGGTATAGCGGTGGCCAGCGCGGCCAGTGCAGCCCTTGGTGCTATCAGCGAGGACTCCAGCGCGCTTGGAAAATCTCTGATCTTTGTAGGTCTTGCAGAAGGTGTCTGCCTGTATGGTCTGATCATCTCCTTCATGATCCTGGGACAGTTATAATCTGAGATGAAGATGTATCTGATCAGTGATAATGTCGATACTTTGACGGGAATGAGGCTGGCCGGCGTAGACGGAGTGGTCGTACATGAAAGACAGGAGCTGAAAAATGCCATCGAGACGGCCATGAATGACAAATCCGTAGGGATCATCCTGCTGACAGAAAAGTTTGGGAGGGAGTTCCCGGATCTTATCAATGAGATCAAGCTGGAGCGGACAATGCCTCTTCTGATAGAGATTCCTGACCGGCATGGAACCGGAAGAAAGAAAGATTTTATCACTTCTTATGTAAATGAGGCAATCGGCTTGAAACTATAGGAAAAGAAGGTGACACGCTTGACGACAGAGGAAAAGATGTTTCATCTGCAGACTGCAGCAATGGAGGAAGCAAGAGCAGAGGGCAATGCGATCATACGGCAGCATGAGGAAGCGTTGAACGGAGTGTTTGAACAGCATTGTCAGGAGGCGAAGCGCCAGGCAGAGACCCGGATCAAGGCAGAAAAGGTAAATGCCAGGCAGCAGCTCAATATGGCTTCGTCCAAAGCGCAGCTGGAATTAAAGAGAGAAATTGGCAGGACACAAATGGAACTCAAGAAAAAGTTGTTTGAGGAAGTTGAGACCCTTTTGAAAGAATATATGGAGACGGAGGCCTACCGAAGGCTGTTGGTGGAATATATTGAGAAGGCTGCGGCGTTTGCGGACGGCGGAGAGATGACGATCTATATCAATCCGACTGATGCGGATAAAAAGGCTTATCTGGAAGAGCATACAGGAATGGAGCTGACCGTCAGCAAGGAGGATTTTAAGGGAGGCATCCGCGCGGTGCTCAGAGGCAGGAATATTCTGATCGATCATGCATTTAAGGGAGCGCTTGAGAGCGAGTACCAGAAATTCCTGTTCCGGGGAGGTGAGAAGGGTGCATAGTGTCAGAATCGGGAAAATATACGGCATCAATGGCCCTGTCATCTACCTGAAGGGGAAGACGGACTTTCAGATGTCTGAAATGGTTTATGTAGGAAATGAAAAGCTGGTGGGTGAAGTAATCTCGCTGGATAAGGAAATGACCACGGTACAGGTGTACGAGGAAACCAGTGGCCTGAAGCCCGGCGAACTGGTGGAAGGTTCGGGAGCGGCAGTGTCGGTAACGCTGGCGCCTGGTATTTTAAATAATATTTTTGACGGGATCGAACGGCCTCTGGAGAGGATCGCTGACAGCGGCGGAGCATTTATTACCCGGGGAGTCAGTGTGGATGCGCTTGATATGGACCGGCTCTGGGATACGCATATGATGGTCAGCCCAGGCGAGCTGGTGCATGGAGGCACGATCATTGCCGAGGTGCCGGAGACCCGGGCGATCGTCCATAAGTGTATGGTTCCTCCTGACGTGGAGGGCACGGTTGTGGAGGTGAAGCCGGACGGGGAGTACCGGATCCATGATACGCTGGTGACGGTCGAGCTTCGGGACGGCACCAGAAAAGAGCTGTCTATGATGCAGCGCTGGCCGATCCGTGTGGCAAGACCTACGCACCAGAGATATCCGGCCAGTGTACCGCTGATCACGGGGCAGAGGATCCTGGATACCATGTTTCCTATCGCGAAGGGCGGAACGGCGGCGATACCGGGAGGCTTTGGAACCGGAAAAACGATGACGCAGCATCAGATCGCCAAGTGGTCGGATGCAGATATCATTATTTATATCGGATGCGGAGAGCGGGGCAATGAGATGACCCAGGTGCTGGAAGAATTCGGGGAACTGGTGGATCCAAGGAGCGGAAATCCTCTGATGGACCGCACGACTCTGATCGCCAATACTTCAAACATGCCGGTAGCTGCCAGAGAGGCTTCTATCTATACGGGACTTACACTGGCGGAGTACTACCGGGATATGGGGTACGACGTGGCCATTATGGCTGATTCCACGTCCCGCTGGGCGGAGGCTTTAAGAGAGCTTTCCGGACGTCTGGAAGAGATGCCGGCAGAGGAAGGGTTCCCGGCTTATCTGGCTTCCAGGCTGTCTGCTTTTTATGAGCGGGCGGGCATGATGCAGAATCTGAACGGGACAACAGGATCCGTATCTATTATCGGGGCGGTATCCCCTCAGGGCGGTGATTTTTCTGAGCCCGTGACTATGAATACAAAGCGTTTCGTGCGCTGTTTCTGGGGACTTGACAAGTCGCTGGCCTATTCCAGGCACTTTCCGGCGATCCACTGGCTCTCCAGCTACAGCGAATATCTGACGGACTTAAGCGGATGGTATACGGATTACGTGTCGCCGAAGTTTGTAGACTACCGGAACCGGCTGATGGCGCTTCTCAATCAGGAGAGCAGCCTGATGGAGATCGTCAAGCTGATCGGGGGCGATGTACTGCCGGATGACCAGAAGCTGGTGCTGGAGATCGCCAAGGTGATCCGTTTAGGGTTCCTGCAGCAGAATGCATTTCATAAAGATGATACCTGCGTATCCATGGAGAAGCAGTTTAAGATGATGGATGTAATCCTGTATCTCTATAAAAAGAGCCGGGAACTGGTGGCTATGGGGATGCCGATGTCGGTTTTGAAGGCAGAAGGGATTTTTGAAAAAGTGATTGCCATTAAGTACGATGTGCCCAATGACAATCTGCAGCTTCTGGATCTGTACAAACGGGATATTGATGAGTTTTACAACCGTGTGATCGAGAAGAATGGATAGGAAAGGAGGTCTCTTAGAGGATGGCGATAGAATATCTGGGGCTGAGCAGCATAAATGGTCCTCTGGTGGTGCTGGAAGGCCTGCAGGACGCATTCTATGATGAGATCGTGGAATTTACAATAGAAGGAAAGCAGCAGAAGATGGGAAGGATCATTGAGCTGAATGAGGACAAGGCGGTGATCCAGGTGTTTGAAGGGACGGAGAATATGTCGCTTCAAAATACCCATACCAAGCTGACAGGACGTCCGATGGAGGTGGCGGTATCTCCGGATATGCTGGGACGTACCTTTAACGGGATCGGTGAACCGGTTGACGGGCTGGGACCGATTGTTTCCACGGACCGGAGAGATGTAAACGGTCTGCCGCTGAACCCGGTGAAGAGAGAGTATCCCAGGAACTATATCCGTACGGGGATCTCTGCCATTGACGGGCTGACGACGCTGATCAGGGGGCAGAAGCTTCCCATTTTTTCGGGAAATGGACTGCCTCATGACCAGCTGGCGGCGCAGATCGTAAAGCAGGCGTCTCTGGGCGAGGGGGCCGAGGGGGAGTTTGCTGTGGTGTTTGGTGCCATGGGTGTTAAACATGACGTGGCGGAGTTCTTCCGTAAGACCTTTGAGGAGAGCGGTGTGTCGGATCATGTATGTATGTTCCTGAATCTGGCCAATGATCCGGTGGTGGAGCGTCTGATCACACCGAAGGTGGCGCTGACGGCAGCGGAATACCTGGCTTTTGAATGTAATATGCATATCCTGGTCATTTTGACGGACATGACTTCGTTTGCAGAGGCGATGCGTGAGGTATCATCTTCTAAGGGAGAGATTCCTTCCAGAAAGGGATACCCTGGCTATTTATACAGTGAGCTTGCCACAATTTACGAGAGGGCAGGGATCGTGGAGAGCGCCAACGGGTCCGTGACCCAGCTGCCTATCCTGACCATGCCCAATGACGATATTACCCATCCAATCCCGGATCTGACCGGCTACATTACGGAAGGGCAGATCGTGCTGGACCGGAATCTGCATGGCCAGGCGGTGTATCCGCCTATCAGTATCCTGCCGTCGCTGTCCCGTCTGATGAAGGACGGTATCGGTGAAGGGTATACCAGGGAGGATCATCAGGATCTGGCGAATCAGTTGTTCTCTGCTTATGCGAAGGTGGGGGAGGCCAGGAATCTGGCGTCGGTCATCGGAGAAGATGAACTGTCGCCTATTGATAAGCAGTATCTGAAATTCGGCGAGGAGTTTGAACATCGCTACATTGGACAGGGACCGAATGAGAACCGGAGCATCCAGGAGACGTTGGATCTTGGCTGGGAGCTTCTGGGGATGCTGCCGAAGGAGGAGCTGGATCGTATCGACACCAAGCTGATCGAAAAATACTATCCACGTGAAGCAGACTAGACATCCAGCGGGACGTAAGGAATACTTGTATTCCATTACGGCCTGCTGGATGTCTGGGAGCGACGTGACTGAGCGGCGGAGCCGCGAAGTCCACGTGGCAAGTCTGCTTCACGTGGGAGAGCGAGGGGCCGAGGGCATGTCTGGGAGTGGAAAGGAGGCGTATGTATGGATCCACGGGAGTTCCCAACCAAGGGAAATTTAATGCTTGCAAAGAATTCTCTGGCATTGGCACATCAGGGATACGATCTGATGGATAAAAAAAGGAATATCCTGCTCAAGGAACTGATGGGGCTGATTGACGAGGCCAAGGATATCCAGGAAAAGATTGACGAGACTTTTACAAAGGCGTACGCTTGTCTGCAGCGGGCAAATATTGAGCATGGGATCAGCTGGGTACAGGAGCTGGCCTATACAGTGCCGATTGAAGATTCTATTCGCATACAGACGAGAAGTATCATGGGGACCGAGATCCCGCATATTAAATATGATGACAAGCAGAATGATCTGACATATTCCTTCGGAACGACGAGAGAGTCTATTGATATTGCGAGAGAAGCATTTCGAGAGGTAAAGGAACTGACCATTAAGCTTTCAGAGGTGGAAAACTCGGCATACCGGCTTGCGACAAATATTAAAAAGACGCAGAAGCGTGCGAATGCGCTGAAGAATATAACTATACCTATGTATAGCAATCTGGTGTATACCATAAACAATGCGCTGGAGGAAAAAGAAAGAGAAGAGTTTACCCGGCTGAAAGTGATTAAGCGGATGTTTTAAATGGGGACGGGGGATTTTCAGAAATCCCCCGTCCCCATTTAAATTTATCCACAAAATGTGGAAAACTTTGTGGATAAGTATGTGGACAGATATCTGAAAAATATTAAATATTTTCCAGATGATCTTCCTTTACAGTTTTTTGGATTTTTCTGTACCGGCGTTGATACATTCGATGACAGCGGCACGCATGCCGCCTTTTTCCAGAGTTTCACAGCCCTCGATGGTCGTTCCGCCGGGAGAGGTGACCATATCTTTCAACTCGCCGGGGTGGATACCTTTTTCCAGGATCATCTTGGCGGTGCCAAGGCAGGTCTGGGCGGCCAGACGGTAAGCGGTTTTCCTGGGCAGTCCCTGCTTTACGCCGCCGTCAGCCATGGCTTCGATGAACATGGCCACATACGCGGGGCCCCCGCCGCTAAGTCCGCACACGGCATCGATGAGATTCTCCGGAACAAGTTCCACAATACCAATGGAAGAGTAAATCGTTTTGGCTGTATTCATTTCGTCTTCGGTAAAATCATTATCAGAACAGAGTGCAAAAGCTCCCTCGAATACCATGGCCGGAGTGTTTGGCATGATCCTCAGGATTCGGGGCGTGCCATCGACCATATTCTGGAGGCGTGCAACGCTGATACCGGCGACAATGGACATCAAAGCTTTGCCCTCCAGTGCCTTTTTGCATTGAGACAGCGCTTCTGCTGCATTTTGTGGTTTTACGGCGAGAAGGATCAGATCGCTGTTTTCGCAGACATCTTCATCGTCTTTGGCAAGATGTACGCCCCAGCTGTCGGCCTTCTCCATCATGGCCGGGTTGATATCGTATACATAGACGTTTTCCTTTGAAAGGACACCGCTTTCCAGTGCGCCATACAAAATAGCTCCGCCCATGTTCCCGCAACCGATAATACCGATTTTCTTTGTGACTGACATAGTAAAGACCTCCTCTTTGTGGATAAGTATGTGGATAATTGTGTGGATAGTTATGTGGATAACTTAAAATTAAATCCATTGGGGACGGGGGATTTCTGAAAATCCCCCGTCCCCAATGGATTAAGGATACAGCCCCTCTAATACGTCCAGGTATTCCTGGCCGAAGAGGTCGACATAATCCTGAAGCGCCAGTTCGACGATGTCCTGTCCGTCTTCGCCCAGATAATTGATAAGGAAACGGCTGATTGTGTATTTCAGGTGAGCTGTATGGAAGCTGAAGTCTTTCATACAGGATGTCCCCAGCTCTTTTTTCTTTGCTGCCAGTTCTTCGACCTCTTGTGGGGAGAGAGGATGTCCCCAGTCGAATTTGCATTGTTCACCGCCCCAGCTCATGGGGGTGGACAGGTGCGTACAGACGAAGTCTGAGCGGAAGCCCTGGTAGACGGCGTTGTCAACATTTACGCAATATAGTTTGCCGTACTCCAGCAGATCGTATTTTTTCCAGGCTTCACACCAGGCGCATTTGGATATGTAGGTCTGCAGAGACGGCTCTGTCCTGAGCTGTCCGAATTCCATCTGTCCTTCATAATCCGGCTGCCATTCGCCATAAGCCTGATTGGTCATGGTGGTCAGTTCGTCTCCATGGGCGAGTGCGTTTTCCGCCATGCGCATACCACGCTCATTTCCATATGCGGTCATGCCGGCAAGGATTGCTTCGCGGCCCTGATCACCGCATTCTTCGATTGCGCGTTTTGCCAGTAATGCAAAAAGAACGGCATGATGTTCAATTTTGCAGCTGACAATTTCATTTTTCATAATGTTTACTCCTTCCGTAAATTGATCAATGAAATCTTTAATTTGATTATACTATATCTGGTGGGAAAAACAATGGGAGATTCAAGGGATAGCATGTGAAAAAGAAAAATGCAAAGGACAGGATGATCCAGAGCGCAGCAGATACGGTACTGGAAGGAATAGAAGAAAGAGTCTGGTAAAAAAAGGAAGACATTAAGAATGATAAACCTGTGCTAAGACAGAAAATCAGAATGTCAATGATAAGAAAACTTTGTCCTGTGATTCCGGTATAAGTGTAAAATAACACGATAATAGAACAGATTCCGCAGACTGCGCCGAGGAATCTTGAATATAGGAAGCGTGCTGTCCTGGGCTTGTATTTGTAATAATAAAGAAGAGAAGAAAGAAGGAACGGGAAAAACAGCAGCTTTAGATGTTCCCAGGTAGACTCGCTGACCGGACAGAATAGAGCTGCCAGGGCCAGACCATGTGACCAGTCGTAGACAAAATGATTGATACATCCAAGAAAAACGACCAGCAGAAAAAAAGGCAGATCCTGCCTGTCCACATATTTTCGGATATTTTTTTGAAAAGGCATCATCATTTTTATCACTCCCCTGGTACAGTATATGAGTGAAAAAGAAAAAATATGAATGAATCGAAAAAAAATACTTGCATTATAGAAAAATCTGTTATATAATGACTCTTGCGTTGAACGGAAAAGTCAATGCGAAAATAAAATATGCGCGATTAGCTCAGCTGGCAGAGCACCTGACTCTTAATCAGGGTGTCCAGGGTTCGAACCCCTGATCGCGCACTTAGAAATCGCTGATTTTAAGGATTTAGAAGCCTTGGGGTCGGCGGTTTTTTTGCGCGAAGCATTGAGCAGCGCAAGAAAAGGGACGTGCCGTCAGAGAATACTTGTATTCATCTGGCGGCACGTCCCTTTTCTTATGCGGCGAAAGCCGCGATCGAGATGAAGCGAAGCGGAATCGAGATGGGCGCTGCGAAAGCCGTGGAAAGAGAGGAGGCGAAAGCCACGACCGAGATGGAGCGAAGCGGAATCGAGGTGCGTTGCTCGATTGCGTCAGAACTTATGCGGCGAAAGCCACGACCGAGATGAAGAGAAGCGAAATCGAGGTGTGCGCTGCGGAAGGGACTTGTATTTATTCCCCATAGTCTGGGCAGTCTATGTCATGATTATTATAATAAATTTGCAGAATTTGCAAGAAAAGGAAAGGTAGAAGAAATTATGGATGAAAAAGAAAAATTTATCATGAGTTGGGAAATGCTGGATGGATTTCGCAAGTATCTGGAGGAACGGGAAAATACGGAAGCGACTGTGAGGAAGTATATTTCGGACATAAGAGTATTTATGCAATTTATGAGGGAGGACAGGGAAGTAAATAAGGAAAAGCTGATCGGCTATAAGCAGTGGTTGTCTGAAAACTACGCATTGAGCAGCGCAAACTCTATGATTGCAGCCTTAAACCAGTTTTTGATTTGTTTTGGGGTGGAACGGTGGAAACTTCGGAGATTTAAAGTACAGACGCAGTGTTTTCGGGAAGAAGAAAAAGAATTAACTCAGAAAGAATATCGGCAATTAAGAATGACAGCAGAACAATTGGGAAAGCAGAAGATAGGACTTATGATTGAGACTATTGCGGGAACAGGAATCCGAATTGGAGAATTAAAATATTTTACGGCAGAGGCAGTAAAAAAGGGGAGAGTTTTCGTGAAGAATAAGGGAAAGCAAAGGATGATATTAATTCCTGAAAAACTACAGCATAAGCTCAGATATTTTATAGAAAGAAACGGGATTGTAAGCGGAACGGTATTCCGGACCAGGACAGGCCAGCCAGTGGATCGCAGTAATATATGGAAGCAACTAAAACGGTTGGCGGAAGCTGCCGGAGTGGATACGGACAAAGTATTTCCCCATAATTTCCGGCACCTTTTCGCACGGGTATTTTATAATGCGACAAGGGACATTGTCGGTCTGGCAGATTTGCTGGGGCACAGTAATATAGCGGTTACAAGATTGTATGCGAGAAGCGGAGTGGAATATTATCAGAAACAACTGGATCATCTGAAATTAGTGGAAGAATAAAAAAATCACACAGAACGTGTGAAAATAATTACAACATAATATACATTAAATGGTATCGGTCATTCTGACAACCATTTAATCAAAAGAATAGTAACACAAAAATACATAAAAATCAATGACTTAAACGGGCAATTATCGGTTGTTGCTTGGTTTTTTGCGTCTTTTTTCGACTTTATCGCATGGGAAAAAGACCCTCACAGATCATTCTGATCAAAAAGTCGATTCTATCTAGTCTTCGATCTCTCCCTAATAGAAAAAGAAAGCTATTTTATCATCGGTCCTTAGGAGGATCATAACATAATGTATATTATGTTGTAATCCTGAACGGTATGGAGGAACATCCATACAAATAAGAAAAGGAGGGGATGAAAGGAAATGAGGCAGAAGAAAAAAAGGTCGTTTCTTAAAAGAGCGGCGGCCGGGCTGCTTACGTTTCTTCTGACGGTATCCTTGATTCAACCCTATTTTGTCTCCGCGCAAGAAGAAACTACGGTAACGACAGAAAGTGGAGAAGAGGGACAAGACCAGGGAAATGAATCAAAGCCGGTTGAATCAGAAGAAGCAGCGTCAGTGGCGAGTGCAGGAGAGCAAAACACAGCGTTAAATCCGGCAGAGATTTCCGAACCGGCGGCGCGGATATCTTTCCAGGCAGTGCGGAACAGCCTGGAGGATGTGGAGGTGACGCTTAGTATTGACGGGAATGAAGAAAATATCATATATCCGGCCGGATTGATAGAAGATAATCTGGACAGCCTGAATCTTTCGGAAAATACGGTGTTCCAAAAAGCAGTTGTGCGGCTGCAGGATGGAAGCGAGAGCGAAATTGTAAGAGTCGGGAAATATAATGATGAAATCTATTACTCTCTGGGAGAACAGGAGGATGTGGGTATCCTTTTAAATGAAGGGGCTTCTATTGTCCTGCTGTGTGCGAGTCAGTATGAGGTGAATTATATTTGTACTCCAGAGAATGGAGGAAATTATTCGGGGCCAGAGGTGCTTGTAAAGGGAAATGATCTGAATGTAGTAATCAATGCAGCTCCGTTATATCACATTGAGGAGATCACATGGGAGTGTGATGATGGAACTGGCGGAAATGGTACGATTACAGACTTGGACAGCATGACATTGAATATACCATCGTCTGAGATTAAAGATGATATTACCGTAAATATCCGGTTTGGCGAAGACGGGACATATAGGATTTTTGAAAATGAAGACCCTAATAATGCAGAAAATACAGGAATCCATCATGGAGATTTATGTCTGAATGATGATGCGGAAGTTATACCGGATGTTGAGGCAGGAGGTACTTCTACTTTTTGGATGTATTCCGAATCTAATACCGGAGGAAGTGATTTCCACCTGACCCAGCTGACGGTAAACGGAGAAGATGTAGGATTCCCGGAGATAGCCCCCAATGACGATACAGATGTTGAGGCGGTGGAGCCGGTTGCTACAACATTGTCAAACGGAACAAAAATAACGGTTAAACTTCTTTATGTGGATCATCAAATTGGCTGGAAAGGTGATGATTCGTTTTTGCCAACGAATGATAAATATCGAACTATTTATGAGGTCAAAGCAGAAAAAGTGATGTCAGATCTTTCCTTTGAAGGGTATTTCAAGCAAAGGGATGACAGAGAAATGTTGATGATTCCCAAAGAAGGAATTGCCAGTGTTGGGGCGGTAGATGAAGAGATAAGAGGAGTTGCGCTTGAGGGAAATCATTATTACTACACCCTTCAAGAAAATGATGGAAATACTTCTTATAATGCCTTTTTTAATGAGGGGAGAAATATATGGGGAAGTTTAGCAACAGCATATAATATCTATCTTTATTCTGTTCTGCCGGGTTACAACCCATATACTGTTGATTTAAAGGTTTCTTATGACTGGATCGAGCAGGACAATGTAGATGATTTGTTTGAAACACGGATGGGGGATACCAGCAGAAGGCCATGGGTCACTGTGGATGAATTAGAAGAAATACTCTTTACAAGTGACCACAGACATTATGACGGGTTATTGGAAGCAATCCAGCAGGCTGGATACCAGTATACCTTCGTCCTGAAGCAGAATGAATCTTATAACCAGAGGCTGGAGCTGGCGGCGCATCCCTATCTTTATAACATGGTCTTTGACCTGGGCGGAGGAACTTATGACGGAACCGGACTGGATACATCAAAGTATCAGGTCAGTGATGGGAAAGTTACAGAAAAAGATGAAAATGGCGATCTGCTTACCTACACGCTGCAAAACGGGGATACATTTTCCAATATGCCGATTGCGGAACCGGTAAAAGAGGGCTATGTATTTGCCGGTTGGAAATTGTGTCAGAATGGAACGCCGGTAAATGATACGATTTATACTTCGAATCAGCAATTTGTTATTGATTCCGAAAGTATTCAATATGCAGAGGGAGACGTTTATGCTGACGAAGGGCACACGTTCACGTTTGTCGCACAGTGGAATGATGTGAAAGCCGATCCTGCGACGGCGGGAATTACGATTAACTATTATAAAGAAGATCCACAGGGAGATATCGTTAAAGACCAGAAAAGTTACAGCAAATATCGCACAACAGTGGATGCGGGTGTCGTAGGCGACACTGCTGTCATTTTAAATGAGAATCCTCCAGAAGGAGATTATGCAGTAAATGAAGATATATCTGTGCGGTCTGTGAAGTTAATTGACGAACTGGATCCGAGTTATGAAGCAGGAATATCTAATGTTCTTGAACTCTTCTATGATCTTTCCACCTACACGCTCACCGTAGGCAAGGATGTGCAGGAAGATGGAGATCTGACCCGTGCCTATGAAATCCAGATTTCCTTAAATGATACAGAAGGAAATCCGGTAAGTGGGAAATATGGCAATGTGACATTTGAAAATGGTACTGCGACAATAAAGCTAAAGGATGGAGAGAAGGCAGAACTTACCGATATTCCTTCGGGATATCAATATTCTGTAGAAGAAATCGAATCTCTGCCGAATGGCTATACCACTACCTATCAGACAGGAGATGGAGAACCGTCTGACAAAGCGCCGTCTGATGTGGCATTGGAAGGACATACCACAGTAACAGTGATCAATTCCCGGACGGTAACGCCGGACAGCGGAATTACCCTGGGAGGAACAGCGGCTGGAGCCGGAATTGGACTGGCAGCCGTCGGCGCGGCGGTTGTCTTCTTCCTGAGAAGGAGAAAAAATGCCTGAGAAACAGCCGTCTCTTCTTCAGGATGTGTTGTTCCTGCTGGCGAAAATGGGGATCATTTGCCTGATTATCTTCACGCTATTTACGTTTATTTATGGGATTTTCCGATGCGGAGAAGGCGGTATGACACCGGCGGTCAAGGATGGCGACCTGGTGATTTATTACCGCCTGGATAAGAACTATGTAGTATCAGACGTAGCTGTCGTGGAATATGAAGGGGAACTTTCCCCCAGGCGCGTGGCGGCAGCTGCCGGAGATACGGTGGATATTACAGAGGAAGGACTTATGGTAAACGGGGCGCTCCAGCAGGAGACGGAGATATATGAAGAGACATTCCGGTATGAGGAAGGCATTGAGTTCCCGGTGACACTGGAAGAAGGAGAAATCTTTCTGCTGGGAGATGCAAGAGAACACGCTACAGACAGCCGTATTTATGGACCGGTTAAAGCAGAGGATACGAGAGGCAAAGTAATGGCGGTCCTGCGGCGAAGGGGGATATAAATTCCGGGAAAGCCCAGAATTTATATAGATTCATTAAAGAAATTAAGGAGGAAGAACATGAAACTTAGAAGAAAAATGCTGGGTGTATTATTAGCCGGCACAATGGTTATGGGAATGGGCGCGACAGCGATGGCACAAGAACCGCAGCCACAGGAAGGAACAGAAGCAAATCCTGCTAAGGCATCGGTTACAAAGGAGCTGCAGTTCGCAGAAGGAGTAGAAACACCGGATGTAGATTTTACCTTTGACTTTACAGCAGATACCTTTGAAGGAAGCACTGCGCTTCCGACAGGAACTCCAAATCTGGATACGACGATTTCTTATGATGGAACAGAGCCAGGGTCTACGAGTGATGGGCTTACAACAGTAGTGAAGGAAACTGGAAATATTTTTGCGGGCAAAACTTTCCCGGCGGCAGGCGTTTATGAGTATTCCGTTGTCGAGACAGCTACCGGAGTAGAAGGGATGGATGATTCTCAGGCTGAATACACAATGAAGGTTTATGTAAAAAATGGCGTAGATGGCACTTATGTTTACAGTGTAACCGTAAACCAGGATAAAAATGACGAAGGCGAGACAGGCACTGGTAAAGTTGATCCGGAGCAGCCAGAGACTCCGGGAATCGGAAATGGTTTCAGATTTGTGAATGTTTATACAGAACAGGGAGGAAATCCGGATGATCCTGATGCAAAAGCATTGACTATCAGCAAAACGGTAGCAGGAGAATATGGTGATCATACAAAAGACTTTACGTTTAGCGTTACCCTTACAAGGGCCGCAACAGCCAGCGATGAAAGCTATACAGGATACGTAGGTGATGAAAGCTATACATTTGAACCGGGGACAGCAAAAGAAGTAACGCTGAAGCATGGGGAATCTCTTACCTTCGACAGCCTTCCGGTCGGAACGAAGTATACGGTTGTTGAGACCGGAACAGCGAAATACACTGGATCAGCAGTTGTAACAGAGGGAGAAGATGTAACAAATGTAAATGATGCGCAGGAGGGAGCAAACCTCACTGTCTCTGATAAGTTGGTAAAAGCAGGGGCGAACAACAGCACTGCCGTAACCAATACATACGATGATGCAAGTGTAACCCCGACTGGTATCATTATCAATAACCTTCCATTCATTCTTCTCATTGTCGCAGCGGCAGCGGGAATCGCGCTTTATGCAGTGAGCAGAAGAAGATTTAACCGTTAATCGAAGTGATCATGACAGATGTATTCTGAAAGGAAAGGCCCGTCCGGGGGACGGACGGGCCGAAGAATTGTCAGGCTGGTAAACAGCGCTCTGGATACGGTGATGCTCCTGGTATTCCTGCTCTTTCTTGCGTTTGGGTGTTATGCCTTATGGGATACCCGGCAGGTGGAAAGGGAGGCGCAGAGTGAGTTTTATACAAAATACCGGCCGACAGAGGAAGACACCCGCTCCTTTGAAGATTTTCAGAGACTGAACCCGGAGGTTTTTGGATGGCTTAATGTTTACGGAACCAACATTGATTATCCGCTGGTACAGGGAGAGGATAATGATAAGTATCTCAACACTGCCGCGGATGGCAGTTATTCGCTGTCGGGTTCGTTGTTTCTGGATTATCGGAACAGCCGGGACATGTCGGATTTTAACAGTATCATCTATGGCCACCACATGAAGGATGAAGTCATGTTCGGTGAGCTTGGTTATTTTAAGGAGAAAGATTATTTCGACCGGCACAGATACGGACAGATTTTCTATGGCGGGAAATATTACGGACTTGATTTTTTCGCATTTCTGGAAGTGGACGCCTATAATTCGGATATTTATGATCCGGGAGCAGCAGAGGGGACTGAGGAGGCTTATCTGGAACTGCTACGCCAAAATGCAATGTACTGGCGGAATGTAGCTGTGACGGATAGTGACAGGATTGTACTTCTTAGTACCTGTACATCGGATATTACGAACGGACGCCACATCCTGGCAGGAATTTTGACGGATGAAGTGCCGGAGGATCCATTTCAGGAAACGGATGACGATCGTGGGCAAGGAATTTCCAGGCCGGAGCAGAATAGCCGGATGATCCTGGCGCTTTTGACAGCGGCGCTGATCGTCATGGTCATAACTCTGGTAATCTTAATCCGAAAGAGAAGAGAAAAGTGAAGGGAGGGAACAAGCGGGATATGAAACAACGAGTGAAATGGAAAGCGGCAGGGATTTTGCTTTCGTTTGCAGTGCTGCTTGCTGCGGCAGTTCCGGCACAGGCGGCAGGAGAGCAGGTGAAAGCTTCGATACCTGTGGCGCAGAAGTTTTCGGTCAGTGGGGGAGATGATTCCGTAAACAGTGAATTTACCTATCAGCTTACCCCTCTGGAGAAAGAGAATCCGATGCCGGAAGGAAGCGCGCAGGGGATGTGGAGCTTTCAGATGGTTGGAAATATAGAAACAGAGACAAAAGCGATCACGTTTGATCATGCCGGGGTATACGCATATCAGCTACGGATGGCAGAAGAGGCAGAGCAGGAAGGATATTTCTTTGATGAAGAAGTATACAAAGCTACGTTTTTTGTGAGAAATACGCAGACGGGACTTGCGGCGGAGCTGATCCTTCAGAACAGCGCCGGTGAAAAAGTTTCCAGCGCTGTATTTGAAAACGGCTATGAGTATAAAACCGGGACAGGCGGCAGCGGTGATCAGGAAAAGGCATCCACGGTAAAGACGGGGGATCCGGTTCAGGCACTTCCGTTTTTCCTGGCAGCAGGAGCTCTGGCAGTGATAGTGCTCGTAACAGTATATAAAAAGAGAAGTTCGGATTCTGGAAAAATGAACTAATAGAAGCGCTGATATACAGATGGAGTATCCGGCTGTAAGTCAGCGCTTTTAATCTGGCGCGGAAATGGGTCAAAGAAAAGAGGTAGGACACTTGGGTGGGAAATGCGATCTGACAGGCAGAAAATTTGGAAAACTGACTGTGGTGGAAAAAACGGGAGAAACACAGGAACACTACAGGGTATGGCGGTGCAGATGCGATTGCGGGGAGGAGATTCTGGTTAACACGAAGCGGTTAAAAAACGGAACTGTAACAAACTGCGGATGTATTCCTAAAGCGACTGCAAGAAGAGGACGGACTGCAGAAGATTTAAGCGGCCGCAGGTTTGGCTCGCTGACTGTTTTATATAGAGTAGAGAATAGAAATGGAAGAACCTGTTGGATGTGCAGATGTGACTGTGGAAAGAAAAAGACTGTGACAGCCAGAGATCTGAAAGCAGGGAAAGTAAAGAGCTGTGGATGCCGTACGCATGATGGAGAGGGCAATAGGGTAGACTTGTCGGGAAAGTTATTTGGAAGGTTGACAGCAGTAGAGCCAATAGCAAGAAGAGACCGAAAAGGCTCGATATACTGGCGGTGTGTCTGCAGCTGTGGGAATGAAACGGAGGTTACCGAGGATTGTCTTGTGCAGGGAAATGTTATGAGCTGCGGATGTCTGAAGAGAGAAAACCAGAAGCGGATTAGCGGCAGGCTTCACCGGGTTGACGGAACCTGTGTGGAAATATTGGAGAAGCGAAAATACCGTAAAGATAATTCCAGTGGTTTTCGGGGTGTGTTCAAAACGAAAGAAGGAAAATACCGGGTAAATATCGGGTTTAAAAGGCAAAGGTTTTATCTTGGGAGTTATACAGAATATCAAGAAGCGGTAAAAGCAAGGATGGATGCGGAAAAGGTGATCCATGACGGCTTTTTGAAAGCTTATTATGAGTGGAAAAGGAAAGCGGAGCAAAATCCGGAATGGGCCAAAGAACATAAACTAAAGTTTGATGTTGTAAAAGAAAATGGAAAACTGATAGTCATAGAGCAGTCGTGATTTTAGAACACAGAAATGTCAGGGGAAACAGAGCGTTCTCTGACATTTTTTTAATATATTGAAATATGCATCTAAAAAGTCAGAAAACAATAACTTAACACTTGAATTTTCTGTGCTAAAGCGGTAAAATAATTACAGTATCACTGTAATTATTTTATAATGAATGAAAAAATTAGTCATATAAATATAAAAACACAAGAATAAGAGGGAGATAAATGGAGTCAGTCAGCAATAGAATACGAAAAATACGCAGAGCAAATAATATTACATTAAAGGAGTTAAGTGAGAGGACAGATCTGTCGGTCAGCTTCTTGTCTCAGTTTGAGAGGGGCGTTTCATCAATTACGCTGGTATCTCTGAAGAAGATCGCTGAGGCGTTAAATATTACGATGAGGGAGCTTTTTGATGATGGACCGGAACCTGACGGTCGTTTTGTACATCGGGAGAGCGATGGAACAGGAATCATGGGGCTGGAGAAAAAGTATGCGGGCTACGAGCGCCTGAGCGGCAGGTTTGAAGGGCGAAAGCTGGAAAGCCTCCTGCTCCGCATGGAGCCTTTGAGGAGTGATTTTGAACCCTGTACCCATGAAGGCGAGGAGTTTATCTATATATTGGAGGGAACGGCAAAATTTACCGTTGATGGAAAGGAGTATGTGGTTACCGAAGGAGAATCTATTCATTATCCTTCTACGCTGCTGCATAGTATTGTGAACATAGAAAACCGGGAACTGGTTTTTTTATGTATAGTAACACCGACTATATTTTAGTACGTGATTGCTGTATAGGCGGAGAACTGAAAGAAGGAAAGGTGGGATCATATTGCGAGTTGCGACAGACATTGGCGGAACATTTACTGACCTGGTGGCAGTGGACGACCAGGGGAAGACGATTTTGACAAAGAGTCATACGACGCCGCCGAACTTTGAAGAAGGCGTGATCAAGGTCATTCAAAAGAGCGGTGTATGTCCGCAGGAGATCAAAGACTTTATCCACGGGACGACGACGATCATCAATGCGCTGACAGAGCGGAAAGGAGCAAAGACGGCACTGATCACCACAAAGGGATTCCGGGATGTGCTGGAGATCGCCAGATGCAACCGGCCGGATCTCTTTAACATGGTATTTGCAAAGCCAAGACCGTTTATACCCCGCTACCTCAGGAAGGAGGTTGAAGAGCGGGTCAGCTTTGACGGGAAGATCGTAACACCTCTGAACGAGGACGATATCAGGACGGCAGTAGAGTATTTTAAGAAAGAGAAGGTAGAGGCTATTGCTGTTTGCTATATAAACTCTTATGCAAATGACGAGCATGAGAAGCGTACGGTGGAATTGATCCGAAAGCTCTGGCCGGAGGTCTTTGTCACATCATCCATAGAAGTGACGAAAGAGTGGAGAGAATATGAACGGACGTCTACGATTGCTCTGAATTCTTATGTCACGCCGGTAGCGTCCTCCTACATAGATAATCTGGACCGGAGGCTTAAGGAAGCCGGATGTCACGCCAAGGAATACATTATGCAGTCCAACGGAGGGACGACTACCTTTGAACAGGCAAAGCAGACGCCGATCAATATGGTGGAGTCCGGCCCGGTAGCGGGCGTGTATGGCTCCGCGATCCTGGGAAAGATGATCGGGGAGCGTAATATCATCGCATTTGACGTGGGCGGGACCACGGCGAAGTGTTCCCTTATCGACAGCGGGGAAGTAAAGGTGACGACAGAATATCGGATCGAACGGACGGAAAGCTACGCCGGATATCCGATCATGGCCCCTGTAGTGGACATTGTGGAGATCGGAAACGGCGGTGGTTCCATCGCCTGGATCGATGAGGCCGGCTCTCTGAAGGTAGGGCCGCAGTCGGCAGGAGCGGTTCCGGGGCCCGTGGCTTACGGTATCGGCGGAACAGAGCCGACCACCACAGACGCATGTCTGGTGACGGGACGACTGTCAGCGGAAAATTTTGATAATCAGGTTGATATGGATGCGGTTCGTGCGGCCATTCAGGAAAAAGTAGGAGATGCCTTTGGAATGGATACAGACGAGGCAGCCATGAGTATCCTCAGGGTGGCGGAGGCCAATATGTATAATGCGCTGAAGCTGATCTCTGTAAGAAGAGGCTACGACCCAAGAGACTTTACTATGGTAGCCTTTGGCGGCGGCGGACCCATGCACTGTGCATATCTTGCAAAGGAACTGAATATACGCAAGGTTATCGTTCCGATCGCGGCTCCGGTATTCTCTGCATGGGGAATGTTGATGACGGATGTGCGGCATGACTATATCCAGACAAACATTCGCAGGATGAATGAAGTCAGTGCAGAGGAACTGAATGATATGTGGGAGGGCCTTCTTTCCCAGGCACAGGAGCAGTTTGAAAAAGAAGACATCCCGAAAGAAAATATTGTCTGCAATTACATTGCGGATATGCGGTATATGGGCCAGGAACACACTGTGAAGGTGAATGTACCGCCGATTCCGTGGAGTGAGGAGACGAAGGAAGAGATCATCCAGAGATTTCATGACACCCATGAGCATTTTTATACATTCCGCCTTACAGATACTCCGACAGAGATCGTAAACCTGCATCTGGTGGCGTACGGCCGTCTGACAAAGCCGGAACTGGCGAAGATTCCGCCGCAGGAGGGCCCTGTAGAAAATGCGAAAAAAGAAATCCGGAAAGTTTATTTTGCAGAGGACGGCTGGATGGATACCCCGGTTTATTTAAGAGAGAAACTGGGAAGAGGAGCGGTACTTGACGGCCCTGTGATCGTAGAAGAAGCGGCTGCATCTGCGGTGGCGGCAAAGGGACAGCGCATCACGGTGGACGATTACGGAAATCTGATCATTGAAACGGAGGTGCAGGAGTGATGGCAGAAGTAAAAGTAAGTCCGGTAACACTGGACATTGTAAAGGATTCCCTGATCGCTGTCAGCAATGAGGTGTTTTATGCGTTTGCCCGGACGTCTATGAGCCCCATCATCTATGAAACGCTGGACTATGCCAGTGGAATCGCGGATGTAAATGGCAAGCTGCTGACACAGGGAAACGGTGCCTGTGGATTTATCGGGCTGATTGCGCCGATGATCCAGGAAATTATTCAGAAATACGGAAAAGAAAACCTGCATCCCGGGGATGTGTACCTGATCAATGATCCTTACATGGGAGGCGGTACGCATCTGTCAGATATCGGGATGGTCATGCCGGTATTTTATCAGGATGAGCTGATTGCGTTTATCGGGAATAAAGCCCATTGGTCAGACGTGGGAGGCATGGCGGCAGGATCCTTCACAACAGACTCCTCGGACGCATTCCAGGAGGGATTAAGGTTCTCGGGAGTCAGGCTTCTGGACCGTGGAGAAATCTGCCAGCCGCTACTGGAGATGATCAAAAGCAATGTCCGGTTCCCGGAGACCTCCGAGGGTGACATGTGGGGACAGATCGCATCCCTTAGAACCGGCTACCGAAGGATTGGGGAGCTGTGTGACAAATACACGGTAGATGTGGTAAAGGAATCGATGAAGCGTCTTCTGGCCCAGGGAGAAAAGATTGCCCGCAAGAGGATTGCGGAGCTGCCAAGGGGAACCTGGGAGATGGAAGAGTATATGGACGATGACGGCTACGGAAATCTGGTGAAGCTAAAAGTGAAGCTTACCATTACGGAAGATGAATTTATCGCTGACTTTACAGGGAGCAGCCCTCAGGTGGCAAGTCCGATCAACACGGGATACAGTTCCCTGTGTGCTGGTGTAAAAGTAATCTATATGTCAATCTTAGGACCGGAGCTGGCAGTAAACGATGGTGTGTTTGAGCCTATGCGTATCTTTGCGGAGGATGGCTCTGTACTCAGATGCCATGCGCCGGCACCCACATCCTGCTATTTTGAGAGTATGATCTATTCTTCGGATGTGGTATGGCGGGCTCTGGCCCCGGTATTTCCGGAGATGCTGGGAGCCGGACATATGCTGTCGGTGTGCTCGGTAGTCCTTGCGGGAACAAAGCAGGGAAGCGGCGAACCCTTCCTGATCGTGGAGCCTACCGGCGGAGGCTGGGGAGCAAGCGCTGGAAAAGACGGCGAAGTAGGACAGTTCTGTGTTGGTGATGGAGAGACCTATAATGTTCCGGTGGAGATGGCGGAAAACCGGTATGGGATCATGGTGGATGAGTATAGTCTGCATACGGACGGCGCCGGTGCCGGGGAATACCGGGGAGGAAGCGGCGCGGTGCGTTCCTACCGGGCCATGACGGACGGGCAGCTTTTTACGGCATCCTTTGGACGGAATAAGTTTCCTGCCTGGGGAGCGGCCGGAGGAAAAGACGGCTCCTACAACTATTTTGAATTCCATGATGCAGATGGCACGGTAGAAGGCCCGATGGGGATCACGGCCAGACGTGTCATGAACAGGGGCGACGTGGTGCGTATGGTGACCTGTACCGGCGGAGGATATGGAAATCCTCTGAAAAGAGCGCCGGAGCGCGTAGCCTGGGACGTAAAGAACGAATACATTTCTTTAGAACAGGCTGAAAAGGATTATGGTGTAATTGTGGATCCGGAAACATTTGAGGTCAGAGGCTTTACCGAAGAGCGAAGGCAGGTGATGGATGTATGATCGTCAGAAAGAAAGAAGAAGTGCCGGTACATGTACGGGCGGATCATGTAGAGATGACGGATTTTTTCGGAGAGGCATGCCAGACGGACGGCAAAGTGTCTATGGGGTATGCAGTGTTCCCGCCGGGAACAGTAGTGCCTCCTGCCTCCCATACCGGGGATGAATATTCTTACATTATATCCGGAAGAGTCAAGTGCGAGAGCAATGGGAAGGTTCATGAAATGGCGGCGGGGGATGCTTCCTTTATCCCCGCCGGCGAGATGCATAAAAGCATGAATGATTCCGGGGAAAATGCAACCCTTGTGTGGATGCTGATCGAGAAAGGTTAAAATGATATTGGCGGACGCCGTGGCCGGAAGGCTGCGGCGTTTTTCTATGATGATAGTTAAAAAGAATCGTTCATGATACTTCACAAGTATTCGACAACGCCGGCAAAAATTATTATAATAGAATCATTGGAAGGAGGAGACATTATGATTTACAGAGATTTTCAGGATATGAAGCTTTCAGCCCTTGGACTGGGCACCATGCGTCTGCCGGTCATCGACGGAGACGATGCAAAGATTGATGAAAAGGCGGCGGCGGAGCTGATCGATTATGCCATGGAACAGGGCATTAATTATTATGATACGGCCTGGGGCTACCACAACGGCAATTCAGAGCTGGTAGTGGGTCGTGCGCTGAAAAAGCACCCGAGAGAGAAATTTTATCTGGCCAGCAAGTTCCCGGGGTATGACCTTTCAAACATGGATAAGGTGAAGGAGATTTTCGAGAAACAGCTGGAGAAATGCCAGGTAGAATACTTTGATTTCTATCTGTTCCACAATGTATGTGAGATGAATATTGATGATTATCTGGACGAGAGCCATGGCATTTATGATTATCTGATGGAGCAGAAGAAAAACGGACGGATCCGTCATCTTGGATTTTCTGCCCACGGCGGAATGGAAGTCATGAAGCGTTTTCTGGAAAAATACGGAAAAGATATGGAATTCTGTCAGCTTCAGATCAATTATCTGGACTGGAAGTTCCAGCAGGCAAAGGAAAAGGTGGAGCTTTTGAAGGAATATGATATTCCGGTGTGGGTCATGGAACCGCTGCGGGGCGGAAAGCTTGCTGTGGTGGGCGAGGAATATGAGAAGGAATTAAAGGGACTCCGTCCGGAGGAAGGTGTTCCGGCGTGGGCGTTCCGCTTTTTGCAGTCGCTGCCGGAGGTTAAGGTGATCCTGTCTGGCATGTCCAGCATGGAACAGTTAAAGGATAATATCCATACCTTTGAAGAGGATCATCCGTTAAATGAAAAGGAGATGGAAGCAATCCTTCATATTGCGGACAGGATGCTGGAGAAAAACACGGTGCCCTGCACGGCCTGCCACTACTGTACAAGCCATTGCCCTCAGGAACTGGATATTCCGGAGCTGTTAAAACTGTATAATGAGCATAACTTTACCGGAGGCGGTTTTATCGCACCTATGGTTCTGGGCGGATATCCGGAGGATAAGCGTCCGGGCGCCTGCGTTGGGTGCAGAAGCTGTGAAGCTGTCTGTCCGCAGCAGATCAAAATTTCTGAAGTGATGTCAGATTTTGCGGGCAAGCTGGCTTTGTAAAAAGAAATAGAGACCGTTTCCTATTGTTAAAAAAATATTAAAAAATACCCCCTTTTCTTTTCTGGTGTTTTAGTGTATGATGATACCTGTACAATATCTAGTGTTTGAGAAATTTATATATCGCAATATTTGGTAGAAAGGAAAAGGGGATACATGAACTTAGACGTAAAGACTAAAGTAATCAAGAGAAATGGGGAAGAGGTTTCCTTTGATATTTCCAAGATCGTCAATGCGATCACAAAAGCAAATGCAGAGGTGGACAGAATCCATCAGATGAACGAATATCAGATCGTGGCGATTGCCGAGAAGATTGCTGAAATGGTGATGGAGTCCAGACACGCGGTGAATGTGGAGGACATCCAGGATCTGGTGGAAACCAGCATCATGGAGATGAGAGGCTACGAGGTGGCGCAGAAATATGTGCGGTATCGTTATAAAAGAGAACTGGCCAGAAAGTCCAATACCACAGACAACGGGATCCTGGCGCTGATCGAGCACATCAATGAAGAAGTAAATCAGGAAAATTCCAATAAAAATCCGGTGATCAACTCTACGCAGAGGGATTACATGGCCGGAGAGGTCAGCAAGGATCTGTCCAGACGTGTGCTTTTGCCGGAGGAGATCGTGGAAGCGCATGAGAAGGGAATCATTCATTTCCATGATTCGGATTATTTTGCACAGAAAGAACACAACTGTGATCTGATCAACCTGGAGGATATGCTGCAGAATGGCACTGTGATCAGCGAAACGCTGATTGAGAAGCCGCACAGCTTCTTCACAGCCTGCAACGTAACCACCCAGATCGTGGCGCAGGTAGCCAGCAACCAGTACGGAGGTCAGTCCTTTACACTGGCGCATCTGGCGCCGTTTGTAGATATCAGCCGTCAGAAGATCAAGAAAAACGTGATTGCTGAAAGAAAAGAGTGTGGAGAGTCCCTGGATGAAGAGATCATCAGGAAGGTGACGGAGAAGCGCCTGAAAGACGAGATCAAAAGCGGTATCCAGACGATCCAGTACCAGCTGATCACGCTGATGACCTGTAACGGACAGGCGCCGTTTGTAACGGTGTTCATGTACCTGGACGAAGTGCCGGAAGGGCAGACCAGAGACGACCTGGCAATGATCATCGAAGAGGTGATGATCCAGAGGATGCAGGGTGTCAAAAATGAAAAGGGCGTGTGGATCACACCGGCGTTCCCGAAGCTGATCTACGTGCTGGACGAGGATAATATTACCGAGGATGCTCCGTACTGGCATCTGACGGAGCTGGCGGCAAAATGTACCGCTAAGCGGATGGTTCCGGATTATATTTCCGCAAAGATCATGAAAGAGCTGAAGCAGGGAGAGGTATATCCGTGTATGGGATGCCGTTCCTTCCTGACGGTAGAAGATTCTCAGAGAAATGCTGACGGAAGCCACAAGTTCTATGGAAGATTTAACCAGGGCGTAGTTACCATCAATCTGGTGGATGTGGCGTGCTCCGCGGAAGGAGACATGGAGCGCTTCTGGAAGATCCTGGATGAGAGACTGGAGCTGTGCCACCGGGCGCTGCGCTGCAGACATGAAAGACTTCTGGGAACCATTTCAGACGTGGCGCCGATCCTGTGGCAGTATGGCGCGCTGGCAAGACTGAAGAAGGGCGAGAAGATCGACCGGCTTCTTTACAATGGCTATTCCACCATTTCTCTTGGCTATGCGGGGCTTTACGAGATGTGCGTGCGGATGCTGGGCAAATCCCACACCGATCCGGAAGCGAGACCGTTTGCAATGCAGGTTATGCAGCGGCTTAATGATAAATGCAAAGAGTGGAAAGAGGCAGAGAACATCAGTTATTCCGTATACGGAACTCCGATGGAGTCCACCACTTATAAATTTGCAAAATGCCTGCAGAAACGGTTTGGCATCATTGAAGGTGTGACAGACAAGAATTATATTACCAATAGCTATCATGTACACGTGGCGGAAGAGATTGACGCTTTCCATAAGCTGTCCTTTGAGGCGGAGTTCCAGAAGCTGTCGCCGGGCGGAGCTATCAGCTATATCGAGGTTCCGAACATGCAGAACAATCTGCCGGCAGTGCTTTCTGTAATGCAGTATATCTACGACCACATCATGTATGCGGAGCTGAATACCAAGAGTGATTATTGCGAGTGCTGCGGATATGACGGAGAGATCCTGATCAAGGAGGACGAATCCGGCAAGCTGATCTGGGAGTGCCCGAACTGCGGCAACCACGATCAGGATAAGATGTTTGTGGCAAGAAGAACCTGCGGTTATATCGGAACCCAGTTCTGGAACCAGGGAAGGACCCAGGAGATCAAGGACCGGGTACTGCATTTATAAAACAGTATTTGTAAAAAGTAAGGCGCTTAAGTCTTTGAAAGACTTGGCGCCTTTGTTATACTAAAGACAGGAAATGCGGAGCGATCCGCGGCAGTCATAAAAACAGTCAGTTGGGAGAATGGTTTATGAATTATGGGGAAATCAAAAAATATGATATTGCAAATGGGGAGGGGGTCCGGGTCTCCCTGTTTGTATCCGGGTGTACCCATCACTGTCCGGGGTGCTTTAACCAGGAGACCTGGGATTTTGGATTTGGGAAGCCTTATACCGAAGAGACAGAGCGGGAGATCCTGGAAGCTTTAGCGCCGGGCTATATCGCTGGTTTAAGCCTCCTTGGCGGCGAGCCTTTTGAGCCGGCCAACCAGGAGGTGCTGGTGGGGCTTCTGCGGAAATTTAAAGAACGATTTCCGAAAAAAACGGTATGGTGTTATACAGGGTATCTGTTTGACCGGGAGCTTTTGGAAGAAAGCCGGGCCAGGTGCCGGTGGACGGACGAGATGCTTTCCATGATCGATGTACTGGTGGACGGAAGGTTTGTGGAGGCAAAAAAAGACATCACGTTACTGTTCCGCGGATCCTCAAATCAGCGGCTGATCAATGTGCAGGAGAGCTTAAGGAAGAAAGAGGTGGTATTGTATGAACCAGGTGTATGAAAAACTCATGCGGTGCTATGCATCAGTGCGGGAAAAGGTGGATTTTAAGCCCCGGGTAGCGCTGGTGCTGGGGTCGGGGCTTGGAAACTACGGAGAGCAGATCAAGATCTCTCAGGTGCTGGATTACCATGAGATCGAAGGCTTTCCGGTATCCACAGTGCCGGGGCACAAGGGGCGGTTTCTGTTCGGATATGTGGATGATGTGCCGGTGGTGGCTATGCAGGGGCGGGTTCATTATTATGAAGGATACCCGATGACGGACGTGGTACTGCCGATTCGCCTGATGAAGCTTCTGGGAGCCGGGATCCTGTTCCTGACCAATGCGGCGGGCGGCGTGAATCCGGAGTTTTCAGCAGGAGATTTTATGCTGATCAAGGATCAGATCGCAAGCTTTGTACCCTCGCCCCTGATCGGAGCGAATCTGGAGGAGCTGGGGCCAAGGTTCTGTGATATGTCGGAGGTTTATGACAAGGATCTGCAGGAAATCATCCGAAAGACGGCTAAAGATCTTGGGATCCCTCTTCAGGAAGGTGTTTATATCCAGCTGACCGGCCCGAATTTTGAGACGCCGGCAGAGGTTAAGATGTGCAGGGCTCTGGGGGCGGATGCGGTAGGAATGAGTACGGCTTGTGAAGGCATTGCGGCGAACCATATGGGGATGAAGATCTGCGGGATCTCCTGCATTTCAAATCTGGCCTGCGGGCTTACGGACCAGCCGCTTTCTCATCAGGAGGTACAGGAGACGGCGGACCGGGTAGCGCCGCTGTTTGAAAAGCTGGTAACGGCATCAATCGTCAATATGGCAAAGGGGGAGTAGCCTTGAATATACGGTTTTACAACGCAAGGATCCTGACTATGGCGGACGAGGCGGACCGGATGAAGATCACGGAAGGAGAACTTCATGTATGCGGGAACCGGATCGCTTACGTAGGCAGCGGTGTCAGCGGCGCCTGTGCCGGTGAAAAGGCAGGCTGGGACAGGGAGATCGATGCATGCGGGAATCTGCTGATGCCGGGTTTTAAAAATGCACATACCCATTCCGGCATGACGTTCCTTCGCTCCTATGCAGATGACCTGCCGCTGCAGTCATGGCTTACGGAGCAGGTGTTTCCTATGGAGGCAAAGCTTGACGGGGAAGATATTTATCTGTTGTCGAAGCTTGCGATCCTGGAATATCTGACTGGAGGGATCACGGCGAATTTTGACATGTACCTGACGCCGGACACGATTGCCAGGGCGTCGGAAGACTACGGGTTTCGGACAGTGCTGTGCGGGGCGGTCAATGATTTTACCCAGTCGGCGGAAGAGCTGGAGGAATGGTACCTGAAGTATCGGGAGGAGAAGGAGCTGGGAGGGCTTATCAGTTTCCGCTTGGGATTCCATGCAGAGTATACCACTTCGGAGCCGCTGCTCCGGAAGATTGCAGAGCTGGCGTGGAAGCTTCAGGCTCCGGTATATACCCATAATTCCGAGACCCGTACGGAGGTGGAGCAGTGTATTGCCCGGACCGGGATGACGCCTACGGCATATCTGGACAGTCTTGGGATGTTTGAGTATGGCGGCGGAGGCTTTCACTGTGTGCACATGACAGAAGAGGATCTGAGGATATTCCAGAAGAGAGGGCTGTCGGTGGTGACAAACCCCGGCTCCAATACCAAGCTTGCCAGCGGGATCGCACCGATCCGGAGAATGATGGAGCTTGGGATCAATATTGGCATCGGGACCGACGGACCGGCCAGCAACAACTGCCTGGATATGTTTCGGGAAATGTTCCTGACCACCGGACTTGCAAAGCTAAGAGAGAAGGATGCGGCTGTGGTGGATGCGGGCCAGGTGCTTTACATGGCGACGGCAGGCGGGGCGAAGGCCTGCGGACTTAACGAATGTGATGCGCTTGCGGAAGGGAAGCTGGCGGATCTGATCATGATCGATCTGCATCAGCCAAATATGCAACCCTTAAATAACATTGCGAAAAACCTGGTGTACAGCGGGAGCAAGCAGAATGTAAAGCTTACCATGGTAAACGGGCGTATTCTATATGAAAACGGAGAGTTCTTTGTTGGGGAGGATCCGGAATATATTTATGAAAAAGCAAATCAGATCATCCGGCGCTGCAGAGAGGAGGCATAAAGATGGAGACTGTCGTGAAAATAAGAAGCAATCTTGCGGATAAGATCATGCAGGGACTTGGTCTGGCGCTGATGGTGGGAGTGTCGCTGTATCTGATCATCGGCTGGTCTTCCTTTCCGGATAAAGTGCCGATGCACTACGGGGCGGCGGGAGAGATCGACCGCTGGGGAGGAAAAGGAGAGATACTTTTCCTGGTAGTGCTATGGTGGATCATGTATCTTGTGATCAGCGCAGTGGAAAGGTTTCCTCAGATCTGGAACACGGGCGTTAAGGTGACGGCCGCAAATCAGGCCAGGGTTTACCGTACACTGAAATACATGGTGGTTTCACTCAAGCTGATCGTAACCGCGGACTTTGCGTATATGATCGTAAACATCACCCTCTGCCGGCCGCTGGGAGGATGGTTCACCCCGGTATTCCTGGTGCTGGTCTTCGGAGATATGGCCTTCTGGATCATACGGCTGGTGCGGTGCCGGTAATGTGCGAAAGGGGACGTACACTTTTTGCAAAAGTGTACGTCCCCTTTCGCATTTCCCCCTGTCCCCCTTGAAAATATTTTTGTGGTTTTTGGAGAAAATAGACGAAAAATAGCGAAAATACTTGTGAAAACAGCCTGGAAAATTAGGGGAATTTACCATATGGAATCAGAATGTCGTCGTTATTCACAGAAGAGACGGGGGAATTAAGTGAAAAAATATTAAAATTGCATAAAAAATACGGAAAATAAAATGACAAAACCTCTTTGTTAAGAAATATTTTGGAGTTCTTGACTTTTCTTTCGATTAGCAGTAATGTTTAGAAAAACTTATTGAAGGAAGGGGATAGTACGGAAGAATTAACGAATGAGCTGTTGGAACAACTGACTTGCCAGACAGTCTTTGAAATTCCCATTTTTGGCGGGATTGCCGTGGATGAAGCGGTCGTTGTGACATGGATCATTATGGCGGTCCTGACGGTCCTTTCTATCGTTTTTGTGAGAAATCTGAAGGTGGAGAATCCGGGGAAGGTGCAGCTGGCACTGGAATCGGTAATCACATGGGGAAGCGATTTCTTTGAAGGGATTATCGGGAAGTCGAACAGACGCTATGTTCCGTGGCTGATGACGGTAGCCCTGTATCTTGCAGTGGCGAACCTGATCGGGCTTGCGGGCTTTAAGCCGCCGACCAAGGACTTGAATGTTACGGCGGCGCTGGCGATCATGAGTATGATCCTGATCGAATATTCCGGAATACACAAAAATGGACTGAAGCACTGGTGTGTGCATTTTGCCAAGCCGGTGCCGGTGGTCGCGCCGATTATGTTGATGGAGATAGTTATCCGTCCGTTGTCGCTGTGCATGCGTCTTTTTGGAAATATGCTGGGCGGATTTGTGGTCATGGAACTGGTAAAAGCGGTGGTGCCTTTCCTGGTGCCGATCCCGTTAAGCTTTTATTTTGACATTTTCGACGGCTTATTACAGGCATATGTATTTGTGTTCCTGACAGCATTATTTATGAATGAAGAAATGGAATAATCAAAAGAGAGAAAGAAAAGGAGATTAAACAATTATGACAGGTACAATTATTGCAATCGGAGCAGCAGTAGCAGTTTTGACAGGTATTGGAGCAGGTGTCGGTATCGGTATTGCCACAGCGAAAGCAGCAGATGCTATCGCAAGACAGCCGGAGGCAGAAGGAAAGATCAGCAAGACCCTGATTCTTGGATGTGCATTGGCAGAGGCAACAGCGATCTATGGATTTATTATTGCCATTTTGATCATCTTCTTCCTGCAGTAGGAGGATCCGAAAAAGCAGTTCGAAGGAGAAAGGCAGGTAAAAATAAGTGCTGAGAATAGATTTTAATCTGGTTCTTACCATGATCAATCTGGTCATCCTGTTTTTGATTCTGCGTAAATTTTTATTCCGCCCGATCATGAATATCATGGAAAAGCGGGAGGCGATGATCTCTGACGGCCTGAAGAATGCGGAAGACAGCCAGAACCAGGCGCTGGAGCTCAAGAGCCAGTACGAGGAGAAATTAAAGGGAGCAGGGGAGGAATCCTCTCAGATGATCGAACGCGCCCGGCAGGAAGCCAAGGCAGAGTATGACCGTATCCTGCAGGATGCGGGGGCAGAGGCCGACAGGCTGATGAAGAGTGCCAGAGAGACCGTGGATATAGAACGGGAACAGGCATTAAGAGATATGAAATCACAGGTCGCATCTCTTGCAATGGAAGCTGCAAGAAAGGTCCTGATGGATGAAGGTCCCGGCGCGGGCGGCCGGACAGCTTATGATCAATTTCTGAAAGAAGCAGGTGATCCGCATGACAGAACAGAAGAATAGGGCCGGCTACTGTTCGCTGGCGGCACTGCGTTATGCAGAGGTCCTGTATCAGTTGAAAGTGCCGGAGGAGGCTATCGGTGAGACAAAGAGGCTTTGGGAAGTTTCAGAGGAGCTTCCTGAGGTGCTTTCTAATCCGGCGGTTTCGAAGGAGCAGAAGCATGGGATCATTGACCGGATCTTTCCGAAGGAAATGAGAAGTTTTCTGAAGGTGCTGGTGGACCACGAAAAGGCCGGGATCCTGGAAGAAATCTTCCAGGGCTATGAAGAAAAAAAGCAGGCAGCAGAAGGTATCGTGACGGCAGTTTTACGCTATACGACATTGCCTTTAGAGGAGCAGAAGGAAAAAATGGAAGCATGGATCAAAAAGACGATGCATGCAGGAAAAGTCAGCTGGGTGCTGGAGGAAGATGCTTCTCTATTAGGCGGTTTTATTTTGTCTATAGGAGACAAGGAATATGACTATAGCGTGCAGGGACGTCTGAACCGGCTGGAAGAAAAATTAACCTGGAGGTGAGAGGATTGCGAGCAATCAGTTCGGATGAGATTATCTCTATAATAAAAGAAGAAATAAGTAACTATGACGAAGTCAGCCGGAATCAGGAGGTAGGAACAGTTGTCTCTGTCGGAGACGGTATCGCCACAATCTATGGTCTGGACCATGCAATGTATGGAGAGATCATTACCCTGGAAAACGGACTGAAGGGTATGGTTCAGGATATTAAGCAAAATGAGATCAGCTGCATCCTGTTCGGAGATGACAGCGGAATCACACAGGGAACGAAGGCTTCCCGTACAAAGAGGCGCGCGGGAATTCCGGTAGGAGAAGGATATATCGGAAGGATCGTGGATGCGCTGGGCTCTCCGATCGACGGACGGGGAGAAATTAAGGCGGAGGATTACAGCCCGGTAGAGCAGGAGGCTCCCGGCATCGTAGAGCGTAAATCTGTCAGTGTACCGCTGGAGACTGGTATTTTGTCTATTGATTCCATGTTCCCGATCGGACGGGGACAGCGTGAGCTGATTATTGGAGACAGGCAGACGGGAAAGACATCGATTGCGCTGGATACGATTCTGAATCAGAAGGGAAAAGATGTGATCTGTATCTATGTGGCAATCGGACAGAAGGCATCTACGGTGGCACAGCTGGTAAATACACTTCGTAAAAATGACGCACTGGATTACACGACGGTATTTTGCTCAACGGCCAGTGAGTGTGCGCCGCTGCAGTATATTGTTCCTTATTCGGCGACAGCCCTGGCAGAGTATTTTATGTATCAGGGGAAGGATGTCCTGATCATTTATGACGATCTGTCCAAACATGCGGTGGCGTATCGCGCGATTTCGCTGCTGCTGGGACGTTCTCCGGGACGTGAGGCTTATCCGGGAGATGTATTCTATCTGCATTCCAGACTTCTGGAGCGCAGCAGCCGTCTGAATGAAGAAGCGGGAGGCGGTTCGATCACGGCACTGCCGATTATTGAGACCCAGGCAGGAGACGTGTCAGCTTATATTCCGACCAACGTTATTTCTATTACTGACGGACAGATCTTCCTGGAAAGCAGCCTGTTCAATGCAGGTATGCGTCCGGCGGTCAACGTAGGACTTTCCGTATCCCGTGTGGGTGGGGCAGCGCAGACAAAAGCCATGAAAAAGGCCAGCGGAAGTATCCGTATCGATCTTGCACAGGCAAGAGAAATGGAATCGTTTACACAGTTTAGTTCTGACCTGGATGATGCGACCAGGGAACAGTTGAAATACGGAAGCGTGCTGACAGAACTTCTGAAGCAGCCGCTGGGACATCCCCTGTCTATGCATGAGCAGGTGATCACGCTGTGTGCGGCAACGCATAAGCTGATGATGGATGTGGAAACGTCCAAAGTCAAAGAGTTCCAGAAAGAGATGCTGGCATTTTTTGACCGGGAATATCCGCAGACCGGAGAAGCTCTGGAGAAAAAGAAAGTTCTGGATGACGAGCTGACAGAGCAGATCATTGATGCAGTGAAGAAATTTAAGGAAAGCAGATAAGCAGGTGTAACTATGGCAAATGCAAGAGAGCTGAAAGAAAGGATGGCCAGTATCCAGGAGACCAGAAAGATTACGAATGCCATGTATCTGATCTCCTCTTCGAAAATGAAGCAGGCCAGAAAAAAACTTGCGGATACGGAGCCCTTCTTTTTTGCAATGCAGGCAGAGATTTCCAGAATACTCCGGCATGTTCCGGATATGCACAGCCATTTCTTTGACATCAGGGAGAAAATCCCGGCGGAAGAGCGAAAGATCGGGTATATTGTTATTACTGCGGACAAGGGTCTGGCGGGCGCCTATAATCACAATGTGATCAAAAAGGCGGAGGAGATGCTGAAAGAACCCGGGAGCCACAAGATGTATGTGCTGGGCGAGCTGGGAAGGCAGTATTTTTCCAAGAAGAAGGATTTGGAGCTGGATACTTCATTTCGGTATACCGTGCAGAATCCGACGTTGTACCGGGCGCGTGTGATCGCGGAAGAAATGGTGTCTCTGTTTGAAGAGGGCGAGCTGGATGACGTTTATATCATTTATACAAAAATGGAAAACGCTATGCAGGCAAATACAGAGGTGATAAAGCTCCTGCCCCTGCACAGAGTGAGCTTTGCCCCCAAAAATATGCCGTCCCTGGCGGGAGTCTATCAGGAGGGAATGACTCTGTACCCATCAGCCCATAGTGTTATGGACAATATCGTACCGAACTATGCGGTAGGGATTATTTACGGGTGCCTGGTAGAATCTTACTGCAGCGAGCACAATGCCAGGATGCAGGCAATGCAGAATGCGACAGACAGTGCATCGGATATGCTGGATGAACTGACAATAACATATAACCGTGTGCGCCAGGCTGATATTACTCAGGAATTGACCGAGGTCATCGGCGGGGCGAATGCACAGAAAAGGAAGTGAGCAGGAACGTTATGACAAAGGGAAAAATCATACAGGTTATGGGACCTGTCGTGGACGTAGAGTTTCAGAGCAAAGAAGAGCTTCCGTTTATTAAGGATGCGCTGGAGGTAGACAACGGCGGAAAGCGCTGTGTAATGGAGGTTGCACAGCATGTTGGAAATAATGTGGCCCGTTGTATCATGCTGGCGTCCAGTGACGGGCTTTATAAGGGAATGGAAGTAACCGCAACAGGCGCCGGAATCAAGGTGCCGGTAGGAGAACAGACTTTGGGCCGTCTCTTTAACGTACTGGGAGAGACGATTGATGACAAAGAAAAAATCCCGGAGGACAGTGAACACTGGGTAATTCACCGGAAAGCGCCAAGCTTCGAGGAGCAGAGCCCGGCGGTAGAAGTACTGGAGACGGGGATCAAGGTTATTGATCTTCTGACTCCCTACGCTAAGGGAGGAAAGATTGGTCTGTTCGGAGGTGCGGGTGTTGGAAAAACCGTATTGATCCAGGAGCTGATCCATAATATTGCGACAGAGCATGGCGGATATTCTATCTTTACAGGTGTAGGAGAGCGTTCCCGTGAGGGAAATGACCTCTGGACCGAGATGAGTGAGTCTGGAGTCTTAAATAAAACGGCCCTGGTATTCGGACAGATGAACGAGCCGCCTGGAGCACGTATGCGTGTGGCGGAGACCGGACTTACGATGGCAGAGTATTTCCGTGATGAAGAGCATCAGAATGTGCTGCTCTTTATCGATAATATTTTCCGTTTCGTACAGGCTGGCTCAGAGGTGTCAGCGCTGCTTGGACGTATGCCTTCCGCAGTAGGATATCAGCCTACGCTGGCGAATGAAATGGGTGCGCTGCAGGAGCGTATCGCATCTACCCGGAAGGGTTCGGTTACTTCAGTGCAGGCAGTTTACGTGCCGGCCGATGACCTGACGGACCCGGCGCCGGCCACTACCTTCTCTCACCTGGATGCTACTACGGTTCTTTCCAGAAAGATCGTGGAGCAGGGTATTTATCCGGCGGTGGATCCGCTGGAGTCCACATCCAGGATCCTGGAGGCAGACGTGGTAGGAGAGGAACATTACCGGGTGGCAAGAAAGGTTCAGGAGATTCTGCAGAAATATAAAGAGCTGCAGGATATCATTGCGATCCTTGGTATGGAAGAGCTGTCAGATGAAGATAAAATGACGGTTAACCGTGCCAGAAAGGTGCAAAGATTCCTTTCCCAGCCGTTCTCAGTGGCAGAGGTATTTACAGGCACACCCGGAAAATATGTGCCGCTTGAGGAGACGATCCGTGGATTTGCGGCTATCATTGATGGTGAGATGGATGAGTATCCGGAGAGCGCATTCTTTAATGTGGGAACCATTGAAGATGTGAAGGAGAAGGCAAAAGCAAATGCTTAAGGCGCAGGTATAAGGAGTGCGGTAAGCTATGGAAACATTTTCGTTAAAGATCATATCCAGTGATAAAATATTTTATGAGGGCCCATGTCAGTATCTGACGGTTCCGGCTCCGGATGGGCAGAAGGGTGTTCTGCCCCACCATGAGAATATGGTGATTGCGGTGGATCCGGGAGAGCTTCATTTTAAAACACCTGACGGTGAGTGGGTGACGGCCGCGGTATCCATGGGGTTTGCGGAGATCATGAACAACCGTGTGTCGGTGCTGGTGAATACAGCGGAAAGACCGGAGGATATTGATGTGAAGCGGGCGGAAGAGGCCAAAGAAAGAGCGGAAGAACGCCTTCGTCAGAAGCAGAGCATCCAGGAGTATCATCTGTCCCAGGCATCACTTGCCCGGGCGATGGCAAGGCTAAAGGCGTCCAGGAATAAACATGGGGATATATAGGGAGGACAAGCGTCATATTTGGGCATGCTGCAGAAATGTGGCATGCCTTTTTTGCTTTATAGGAAAATGCATGATTGAGGAAATTTGAGAAAAAGAAAACCCGCTGAAAAGCGGGCATGGCAATTAGACGGTTCAGGGTCAGAAGATGTAAAAACCTTCCTCACCGAAATCGTCATCATCCAGATCATCAAATTCGTGTAAGAAATAATCCATGTCCAAAAGGTCGTCATCACTCATGTCGCGGACTTCATCAGAGGTCATGCCTTCTGGAGGATTTTTCATATACTGTTCCCGAAGTTCCTTTGCAAGTTCTGCCTCAGTGACTCGTTTCATATTGACCGTCTCCGTTTCTGTATCAGATATCTTGATTGTACCATGCAGCAGGAGACTATGGAAGAGAAGAAAAAGCGGCAGGGGATCGGCACCGGTGCTTTCGCATGGCCCTTTCATATAATTCGTGCAAAGGAACGGGTTTGTGGTTGAAATATAATTCAAGAAACAGCATGGGCGTACCGCAGGAAGGACATTTTAAAGGGTCATATCCGAAGGAAAGCAGGATGGAATCCCGCCAACGGTTAAAAGAAAGAAATATTTTATGCTTGTCCCTTGAGATAGCCCTGTGAAGATATCTGTCAGATTTACGATGTCTGGCATAAATCCCATAATAACGGATCATTTTGAAATGTTTTTCCGGGATATGCTGGGTGAGGCGTGCCATGAAATCAAGAACGGGGATGGTTTCCGTGACCAGCTTCCCGTCTTCATGGCGGTTGTAATGAAACGTAACAAATTCGCCGTCATAGGAGTCAATACGTGAAGTAGCGATAACTGGTCTGCCAAGGTAACGGCCAATGTATTTGATCACTTGGGAAGGATTACATTTATTGGGCATGGCTCGGACATAAAACCCATTTTTGTGGTCGGCATAGACAGAAGCCTTAAGCTTTTTAAAGGAATCGCCGATTTTGGAATGCAATTCGTTCAAAAGGGCGGTCTGAAAGGAGTCACGCAAGAGTTTGTAGTTGAAGTGTTTTTTATGACGCCAGCGAAGAGAATTCCCAACCCCGCCTTCAGAAACGAGACAATGGATATGGGGATTCCATTTCAGGTCCCTGCCAAAGGCATGAAGGACACAGATAAACCCAGGAGTAAAGAGTTCGGATTTGTTATCTTTATGGAACATACGAGAGACAACACTGTTAACGGAAGAGAAAAGGCTGTTTAAAAGAGAACGGTCAGATAAGAACAAAGGACGGAGTTCCCTGGCGATAGTGAAAACGCAATGGCGATGCTGGACATTGATGATCTTAAAAGACATAGAGGTAGTCCTGTCAATGGCATACATGTTGCCGCAGGAAGGACAGAAGCGGGAATGACAGCGGAAGGGGACAAATTTGAAATTTCGGCAGGAAGGGCAGGCATACATGGCGCCGCCAAAAGAGGGGTCGCCGCAATGGATCATTTTTTCTACATTTTCAATGACAGAGTCACGGGGATGTTGGATATAGAGCATTTCTTCAAAATGGTCTGTAAAAATTTTTTGTAGGATATTCATAAGACTATTATGAGGGAAAAAGACGCAAAAAGTAACCCCTAATCCCCTCAAGATTGAGGGGTAGGGGAGTTGAAGTGTCGAAGACACTTTTTTACGCTTGCGACAAGCCAAAGTCTGGGCTTGCCGAAGCCTTGGCGATTGCTTACAATTCCGGAATGTACCTTTTGTCTCTTCTGAGAAAAAGAAGTTGCCTGCCGTTTTTGTATGTGCTATAGTTAGCGTATCAATATCGGCGCTGTTCTGGCGTCGGAGCTTCTTCTCTACATAAAGCAAGAGAAGAATTCATTTAGCCGAAAGGCGTTCATTTTTTCGGAAGCTTCTGATCTGAAGCACGATACCCGTAAATGAAAAAGCGATTGAAAAAAGAATAAAGGAGGAGACGGAATGGCGAATATTCTGCAAAAGTATTTTCCAATGATACGTACAAGGGAGGAGGTGTGGCAGGAGATTTCCGAAAAAGAAAAACTTCTGGAGATTTACCAGCAGTGGAACAGAGAGCAGCAGGAGGAATTTTTGGAATTTTGCACCGGGAACAAGGGAATTAAGATTCTATATGACGCATTTTTCAAGGAAATTTTAAACCCGGAAAATGCTCCGGAAAGACTGGAAGAGTTTCTGTCCTTGATACTGGAGCAGAAAGTGAAGATTTTAAAGGTGTTGCCTAATGATACAGTGCGGATTGCAGATGAAAGCTCTCTGGTTATCATGGATATTGTGATAGAGATGGAAGATCACAGTATTGCAAATGTGGAGGTGCAGAAGATCGGGTATCTCTTCGCCGGGCAGAGAAGTGCCTGTTATTCGGCAGATCTGCTTTTGAGACAGTACAAACGAGTAAAAGGAGAGAAAGGAAAGACATTCAGTTACAGAGATATTAAGAAAGTCTATACAATAGTTTTATATGAAAAAAGCCCCAGAGAATTTAAAGATTTTCCTAAAGATTATATCCATCATTTTTCGCAGAAATCGGATACTGGCGTAGAGATGGAGCTCCTTCAGGAATACGTTTACATTCCGCTTGACGTATTTCGGGATATTGTGCACAATAAAGGTATCAGAAACAAGTTGGAAGCATGGCTCGAATTTCTTAGTACAGACAGCCCGGAGGAGATCGCAGAATTGGTGGAAGCCTACCCGGAGTTTAGGAAGCTGTATGCAGAGGTTTACGGCCTGTGCCTGAATGTGGAGAGGGTGATGGAAATGTTTTCAAAGGAACTGCAGGAGCTGGACCGCAATACAGTGCAGTATATGATCGATGAGATGCAGGAAGAAATTGATGAGCAGAGACGGAAACTGGATGAGAAGGAAGCGTTGATCCTGAGTCTTCAAGAGGAAATAAAGCAGTTGAAGCAGGAGCATGAAAAATAGCATTTAAATAGGACTGCTCTTGGGAGGAGTGCAGTCCTGAGGAAAAAGTTATGAAAAAGATTTTGTGTTCAATTTCTTGAACAATTATAGTATAGATAAAGTTTGTGATGATTCTGTGTTTAAAATAAGAAAAAATTGTAAACAAACTTTGAAAACTTAAGAACTTTTTCTGTGCATGTATGAAGATCACACATGGAAAAGCTCTTGGATAAGCCCAAGGAGAGCCTCCTCAAATAAGTGATCCTTTTTCCACACGATAGAGATTTCATGGCGGATATCCCAGCCGGGAAGAGGGATCCGGCGGATCGCACCACTTTTTAAGTCCTCCTTGACCGCAGTCTCATAGAGAAAAGTGATACCACAGCTGTTTTGCACCATATCTATAATGGTGTTCATATTACCGATGGTGGTAATGTGCCGAAAATTTTCAATACCAAGGTCATATTCGGCCAGGGCATCCTCCAGGATCCGGCGGGTGCCGGAGCCGGATTCCCGGACAAGAAGACGTTCCGAAGTCAGATCCAGAAGACTTCGGGGCGTCTTTTTGAATACATGCCGTTCCCCGCAGATGGGAATGAAGCGTTCGTTGACATAGGGGACATGACGGTATAAATGGCGGGGATAGTTCCCCTCCAGGATGGCAAAATCAATTTCGCCGGCATCCAGCTTTTGCAGGAGAAGCTCTGTATTTGCCACGGTCACGGAAAGATCCGAGTCCGGGTGGGCCGCCAGGAAATGGGACAGTGGCTCGGCGATCATGAACTCTCCCACGGTCAGAGTCGCACCAAAGTGGACGCGATATTTAAGATCTGTGATCGACATAAGTTGTTCTTTTAAGTACATTTCGTTGTTGTAGAGCGAAGTCAGGGAATCCCGGAGCAGGATTCCTGCTTCCGTAAGAAAGATCCGTTTTCCTTGGAAGCGGAAAGCCTGGACCTGGTAATAGTCCTCGATATACTGAATGTGCTGCGACACCGCGGGCTGGGAAATGTGAAGCTTCTGCGCCGCACGGGTAAAATTTAATTCATCACAAACAGTAAGAAATGTCAAAACACGATGATCAAGCATGGCTACCTCCTTCAATGGGGACGGGGGATTTCTGGAAATCCCCCGTCCCCATTGAAGGAATAATAACATATTTTTATCGAAAAATAAAGATTTATAATTTTACATTATGATAATCGTGTGTTATGATTTGTTTCGTGAAAAATGTGGAAAGTTATGTGGATATGTATGTGAGTGAAATGTGGAGGGCGAATATGAGTTTTGTGAGTAAGAACTGGAAGGGAATTTTGGTTTGCTTTTGTATCGCGGTGCCGTCCTGGCTGCTGGGTCAGCGTTTTCCGATCATTGGGGGACCGGTGATCGCGATCCTGGCGGGGATGGTTCTGACGCTGGGGATCAGGGATAAGAGCGCCCTGGAAAGTGGCATTAAATATACATCTAAAAAGATCCTGCAGTATGCGGTGATCCTTTTGGGATTTGGCCTGAATCTACAGGTGATTCTTCAGACGGGAAAACAGTCTTTGCCGATTATTTTCTCAACGATTGCCACATCTTTGATTATTGCCTATGTTTTGCATAGGGCAATGCGTATTCCGGGAAAGATATCGACGCTGGTGGGGGTAGGATCTTCGATCTGCGGAGGCTCTGCCATTGCGGCGACGGCGCCGGTCATTGATGCGGACGATGAGGAAGTGGCGCAGGCGATTTCGGTAATTTTCTTTTTCAACGTGCTGGCGGCGATTTTGTTTCCGACATTGGGAGGTTTCCTCGGCTTTGCAACAAATTCTGGAGAAGCGTTTGGGGTATTCGCCGGAACGGCGGTAAATGATACCTCGTCTGTAACCGCAGCGGCCTCCACCTGGGACAGCCTGTATGGGCTGGGCAGCCAGACGCTCGATAAGGCGGTGACGGTAAAACTGACCCGGACTCTGGCAATTATTCCGATTACGCTGGTGCTGGCGCTGATCCGTACAAGACGGGAAAAAGGCGAGGGTGCCGGGAAGGTTTCTATCAGGCAGGTGTTCCCGTTTTTTATCCTGTTTTTCATCGGTGCATCCGTGATTACCACAGCTGCAACAGCGGCAGGCGTGCCGGCAGATGTGTTTGCGCCGTTGAAGGAACTGTCTAAGTTTTTTATTGTGATGGCGATGGCGGCAATCGGCCTGAATACCAATATTGTGAAGCTGGTAAAGACCGGAGGCAAACCGATTCTGATGGGAATGGCGTGCTGGATCGGGATCACAGTGGTAAGTCTTGCTATGCAGCATGTGTTAGGGATCTGGTAGAAAGACGCAGGATAAGAGAAAGAAAACTTTGAAAAAAGACTTGATAACAAAATAAAAATACCACCTTGAATATGTGCGGGATCGCAGAATTAAAATTTGCGATAGCCCGTACGGAAAGACCAGGGTGGTATTTTGGCTTTTTTCCTATTTATAACGTAGTAAACAGATCGATGCACTGCCCGGTCATCACGTCCGGAGCATCGCAGAGCAGGTAGACAATGGCTCTGGCCACGTCGTCGGCGCTGCCCATAACGGCATCGTCCTGTCCCACAGAGTGGTTGTAAACCCGTTGGCCCGGCGTATCTACCATGCCGGGAGCAACAGCGTTGACCTGGATGCCGTATTCCTGAGTCTGGATAGCAGCAGTTTTGGTCATGGTAACGATTCCGCCCTTGGCTACAGAATAGGCGCCCATTTGAGAGGCAATGCGGCCCATGCGGGAGGATACGCTGACGATCTTGCCGCTTCCCTGACGGATCATGACAGGAATCACATGCTTCATGCATAAGAAAGGAATCCGAAGGTTGGTGCGGATAATCTGATCCCACTGCTCTTCGCTCCACTCCCAGAGCCGGATCGCCTGATGTTCCCTGCCTTCATAAATTTCCTTCGGATAGCCGCCCGCATTGTTGATTAGGATATCGATACGGCCATACATCTGCAGGACGCTGTCCACCATAGATGCGGCCTGTTCTCCGCAGGTCAGGTCCCGGGAGAGCGAGGATGCTGTTCCGCCCTTTTCCCGGATCAGCCGTACTGTTTCATCCAGGTCGGACTGTGTACGGGCGACTGCGACAACAGTGGCTCCTTCGGCTGCCGCGGCAAGTGCGGCGGCCCGGCCGATTCCCTTTCCGGCACCGGTGACGATGGCGACTTTATCTTTTAATCTCATTTATATCCCTCCAATAGCTGTAAATATTATACGATCCGGTCACTGTGGAAGAAATCAACGGAAGCCGGATAGATACGGCTGACGCCGATTTCGTTCAGCAGGATCAGGTTCAATTTATTATTCAGATTTTTTTTGTCCCGGGTCATGGCCTCTGTTAACTCTGTAAGAGGGATTCCGCAGGAATGGGGAAGGCCGTAAATATCAAGGACCTTCAGGATCTGATCTGCGGTTCCGGGACGGGTCAGGTTTTCCTGTTCTGCCAGCAAAGAAATCTGATACATGCCGATGCTGACCGCTTCACCGTGGCTTTCCCGCTCATAGTGGTGGAATTGCTCGATAGCGTGGGCCAGGGTATGACCAAAATTTAGGAGCATCCGCTCGCCGGTATCGAATTGATCCTTTTCCACAACGCAGCGCTTGATGTCGACGCAGCGGCCGATAATTTCGGCGAGTCTGGGCTTCAGATCCTCAAATGAACTGTAGGAGGCAAGCAGGTCGAAAAGCTCCCGGTCCTTGATGCATCCATATTTTATGACTTCGCCCATGCCGTCGTTTACGAATCTGGTGTCCAGGGTGTCAAGGACCGAGGGATCGATCAGGACCAGGGAGGGCTGATAAAAGGCTCCTACCAGATTTTTTCCCTGAGGAAGATCAACGGCCACTTTTCCCCCTACGGAGGAATCCACCTGTGCAAGGAGAGAGGTGGGTATCTGTGCCAGCTTTACGCCGCGCAGATAGCTGGCGGCGGCAAATCCTGCCAGGTCGCCGATGACACCTCCGCCAAGAGCAATGACCAGGTCGCTACGGGAAATTCCGGCGTCCAGCATGGCACTGTAAAGCACAGGAAGAGTCTTGAAGTTTTTTGTAGTTTCCCCGTGGGGAAGCTCCAGGTGGAAACATTCATACTGGGCTTCCAGATTAGCTTTCAGAGCGCTGCCATACCGGGGATAGACCTGGTCATCAGAGATGATCATGATCCTTTTCCCGGAAAATATTTTCGAAATGTAGGTAAGGGCATGTTCCAGAATATGGTTTTCAATATAAATAGGGTAGCTGTCTGCCCCCAGGTTTACGGTAAGTTTCATAATCCGCGTCCCCTTTCTTAGCATCTGCTTTTGGGAATTAGCTGTAATTACAGGGTTTTTCCGACAACTTTGGCAATCTGGGAAACCTCTTTGATCAGATCGTCATATTTTTTTGGTTTCAGCGACTGAGCGCCATCGCACAGAGCACATTCCGGGTTGTTGTGAACCTCGATCATCAGTCCGTCAGCTCCGGCGGCTACAGAGGCCTTTGCCATGGAATCTACCAGCCACCATTTTCCGCCGGCATGGCTTGGGTCTACGATGACCGGAAGATGAGTCAGACGGCGCAGGACCGGAATGCTCTGGAGGTCCAGCGTGTTCCTGGTATAGGTTTCAAAGGTGCGGATTCCGCGCTCGCATAAGATGACATTTTCATTACCGGATGCCATAATGTATTCCGCAGACATGATCCATTCCTCATAGGTAGCGTTCAGGCCTCTCTTTAACAGGATGGGACGGTCTACCTGTCCCAGCTGTTTTAAGAGGTCAAAATTCTGCATGTTCCGTGCGCCGATCTGGATCAGATCCACCTTCTCGTTAAAAAGATCCAGATAATCTGTAGACATCAGCTCGGTAACAATAGGAAGACCGGTGGCCTCTCTTACCTCACAGAGAATATCCAGTCCCTTTAAGCCAAGCCCCTGGAATGAATAAGGGCTTGTACGCGGCTTAAATGCCCCGCCCCGCAGGAGGTTGGCGCCGGAGGCCTTAACGGCCTTTGCGATTTCCATAACCTGATCTACGGATTCTACAGAACATGGACCGGCAATCAGTCCAAGATGTCCGCCGCCGATTTTTACTCCCGAGACATCAATGACAGAATCCTCTGGATGAAAGGCGCGGTTGGCAAGTTTATATGGCTCCTGAACGTGCATGACCTTGTCGACGGCAGAATCAACCTCGAAAAGCTTAGGATCCACCTGGGTGGTGTCTCCGATACAGCCGATGATGGTCATCTCGGAACCGACAACAATGTGGGTGTCCAGTCCTTTTCTCTTGACCATTTGTTCAACACGGGTAATATCATCCTGCTTTGCACGTGGTTTTAATACGATAATCATAATAAGTCCCTCCAGGAAAAATTTGTATGATAATATTGAAATATTTACACTGTAAAATTTTAGCTATTTAAAGTGTGAAAACAATAGTATACTACCTTAATATACGGAAGATGTCAACCATTTCGAAAAAATTTCACCAATAGCAAAAGAAAAGGGACTGCTTGTAAAATGACAGGCAGGACCCTATAATGAAAGCATGGGTCAAGACCCTTTTGGTATCCCATATCATAACACAAAAAGCAGGAGAAAAAAAGATGGTGAAAGTCTGGGCGGCACGGATTACGCCGCTTTTTGATAAAACGAATTATGTATTTTATTATGAAAAGCTGCCGGAATGGAGAAAGGAAAAAGCAGACCGCCTCAAGAGTGAAAATGCAAAAGCCCAGAGTGTGGGAGCGTGGTCTCTTTGGACCAGGCTGCAGCAACAGGAGAAGCTGGGAGAAGATACACCCTTCAATCTGTCCCACTCCGGGGAATATGTGCTGTGCGCCTTCAGTGACTGCAAAGAGGCGCAGGTGGGCTGCGATCTGGAGATGATAGGAGAATACCGGGAGAAAGTTGCAAAGCGCTTTTTTTGCGGGGAGGAATATGCACATATAATAGGAACAGACAGCGAAGAGGAGCGGAAGGAATTGTTTTACCGTTACTGGGTTCTGAAGGAGAGCTTTATGAAAGCCACCCGAAGGGGGATGGGGCTTAGTACCAGAGCGTTCCGGATAGACTGGGACAGCACGGGAAGACCGGTGCTTGGGAAGCAGCCGGAGGAGTATCCGGGTATATATCATTACTGCGAATATTCACATCCGCAGATCCCTGGCAGGATGGCGGTATGCACAACGGATCCCCGGATTGACGAGGAGCTTCATCTGACGGAGTTTGACAGGGAAGGAGTAGTTGACGAGGCTTCGGGCAGGTGATAGAATAGTAAAAGGGAAAAGACTGGGTTTATCAAGAAACAGAATAGTTTACACAAAAGATAAGGCCTGTCGGGAGAGTATAAAATTCAAATTAATAAGGAGGACATGTTATGCTGGATTTAACATTTGGAGAACAAGTGAAAATCATCTTAAGCCGCAGGGGCATGACAATCAAGGAACTCGCAGAGACCATTGAGGAACGTACCGGAAAGAAAATGTCGCGCCAGAATCTGACCCAGAGACTGGGGCGGGATAATTTCCAGGAGCAGGACATGCGTATGATCGCCGAGATTCTTGATTGCCCATTTCAGCTCAGTATTCTTGGAGAAGACGGCGTTTCCATAGAAAAAGCACAGAATAATCATGCACAGACAGAGACCTGGGAGGAACCGGCAGAAGTCTGGGAAGAGCAGCCGGAAGAGATGTATGCGGAAGCCGCGGCCCCGGAGGAGCCGGAAGAGACAGCTGCCGGGCCGGCAGAGGTGCAGGAACGGGATATAACCATCGGGGAACTGGTGGATATCCACGAAGAACTGGACGCAATGATCGAGCGGGAACAGGGAGAACTTCCGCCGCTGGAAGAGCCGGTGGCAGAGCTCCTTGAAGAGGTTGCCGCAGAGGAAGAAGAAAAAGAAGAGGAACCACACAGGGAAGAGGAAAAGGCGAAAGAAAAGCAGGGGCCTAAAAAAGAAGAAAAGAAGCATGGCTGGAGGGAGTATCTGCTGCGCCGTATCCGGAAGCCGGAAGAGAAAAAAGCAGAAGAGAAATCCGAAGAGCCGGCGCCTGCAGAGGAAATGACGCAGGAAGCAGAAAACGAGTCGGCAGACGTTCAGATCCGTACGCCGGAGCCGGTAGCAGAGGCCGTAACAGAAGAATATGTGCTGGAACAGGAAGAGCCGCTGCTCTATGAGGAAGAGGCAGAAGAGGATGAGGCGGAAAGAAGCGCCAGAGAAGCAGCGCTTGCAGAGCTTGAGGAGTTCACAGCCGAAGAAGAGGATCTGGAGAAAGGGGATATTAATCCTTATACCGGGAGAGAATACAAAAGCAACAGTGTCCGGATGCATCCGACCCGCATCGGCTATGTGCAGGTTTATGACAGAGGCACACATACCTGGACTGATATGACCGAGTGGGCATTCCTGGGATATCAGGAGCGAAAAAAGGCACTGCTTGGCAAGGATTACGTGCCGCCGATCTATCTGGACTAAAGAGGGCGTAAAAGATTGAATTGGGAACAATTATTATCAACAAAAAGAAGCAGGGAAAGTGCGGGGAAGACACGCCGTTATAAAAATACAGACTTAAGAAGTGAGTTCGAGAAGGACTATCACCGGATAATCGGAAGCGCGTCGTTCAGACGGCTGCAGGACAAGACGCAGGTGTTCCCTCTGGATAAAAGTGATTTTATCCGGACCAGACTGACACATTCCCTGGAGGTTTCTTCATTTGCCAAATCTCTGGGACAGAATATCGGAGAAAACATATTGGAATATAAGAAAGATTCCAGTTTCACTCCGAGGATGAAAGAGGATATCTGTCATATCCTGCAATGTGCGGGGCTGATCCATGATATTGGCAATCCGCCTTTCGGGCATTTCGGAGAGATTGCCATCCGGGAGTGGTTCCAGCGGAATCTTCCAAGGCTTACCTACCACGGAAAGCCTCTGGACCAGGTGCTCCTGCCGCAGATGCGGGAGGATTTTTACCATTTTGAGGGAAATGCCCAGGCGCTGCGGCTGGTGACAAAGCTTCATTTCCTGGTCGATGAAAATGGAATGAATCTGACCTATGCACTTCTTGGGACTATTTTAAAATATCCGGTGTCATCTGTGGAAGTGGATGCGGATTCCGGGGATGTTAAAACAAAGAAGATGGGGTATTATCTGGCGGACCGGCAGATCTTTGAAGAGGTTGAAAAAGAGACGGGCGCCTGCGGATGCCGGCATCCTCTTACATTTATCCTGGAAGCTGCGGATGACATTGCCTATAAAACCGGCGATATAGAAGATGCTTTTGTAAAAGGGTTTATCAGCTATTCCAGGCTTCTGAGGGAACTAAAGGTTCTGCAGGATGGATATTTAAAGAATCAGGACGGTGCGTTCCAGGCAGCGGATAAGCTGGAGGAATATTACCGCCGGGCCTTTGAAAAGGGCATAGCTGATCCGGAGGAATATGCGGTGAAAAATTGGATTGTCCGGGTGCAGGGATTTTTGATCAGCTGTGCAACTTTTGGATTTACATCCAATTACAGAGAGATCATGAGCGGAACATACTGTCACGATCTCTTCTATCAGACCTTTGGAGAAAAGTTGATGGATCTGCTGGGGGATCTTGCAAACCGAAAGGTATTTACCTCGGAGACGATTTACCGGATGGAGGTAAAGGAAGCGGTGATCCTTAATGATCTGATGGATCAGTTTATGAGGGCGGCCATCAAATATGACGATCCGTCTCAGTCATTGAATTCTATAGATCAGAGGATGGTTTATTTTATTTCTAATAATTATAAAAATGCGTATCACTATCACGCCAGAGGGAAGTCAGACGTGGAGAAGCTGTATCTGAGGATTCTGTTAGTGACAGACTATATCTGCGGAATGACAGACAGCTATGCCAAGAGGCTGTACCAGGAGTTGAAGGCGATGATCTAGGTATATTTCCACATGCGGGGGAATAGATTGTGGTAAATGAACCAGCATGGAGGAAAGAAAAGAGTGAAGCGGTTTATTCGTTATTTGTACGAGTATGAACAGGGAAAAAAGCTCCGGAATGTGGGCTTTGTAAAGGCGGAGCAGGGAGTGGAGGACTGTGTGCTCCATATCCATGGGAAGGGCCTGAATCTGGGAGAGCCAAAAGTCCTGAAATTGTACCTGTTTTTCGTAGAGGATGGGGAATGTGTCGGAATATGGCAGGGGGATGCAGAGAATGTGAACCCTGCCATTAATTACCGGATGTATTTTACCAGTGGAGATACCGGGGGACGGGAGAATTTTGACCGTATCAACGGAATTATCCTGGAGAGCGGCGATGGCAGAAGATTTGCGGCGGTATGGGATGAGAAACAGCCAGATATAGGCGCTATGCGGATCTGGGATCCGGATGAAGGAACCAGGGAAGAAGAACTGGCGGAAGAACCAGCGGAAGAATCGGCAGAAGAAATGGCGGAGGAAGAGACAGCAGAGGAAGAGACGGCAGAGGAAAAGACATTAAAGGAAACGGAAGAAAGACAGGAAGTGGAGGAGGCAGAAGAGATCCAGATATCCAAGGGAGGATTTCGCTGTCAGAAGATCCAGAGAAATGATCTGGCCAGGCTTCCCCGGTGTGAGTGGAAGCTTTCCAACAACAGCTTTCTTCTGCATGGCTATTTCAATTATCATCACCTGGTATTTCTGGATGACGGAGAATGGCTGCGGCTGGGAGTACCGGGGATCTTTCACCCCAAAGAAGCAAAGGCGGCGGAGGCATTCGGATTTCCGGAGTTTATCCGCAGATGCGATATTGAAGTGGATTTAAGTGAAGAAGAACAGGAGACGGAAGAAAAGTTTGGGTACTGGTGCCGGTGTGTGCGAAGGCAGACACCGCTCTGTCCGCGGACATAAAACAGTGGCCGCAAAGTGGCCGCTATAGAACGGGAGAAAACAGATGGAAGAACAGACAGAAGCTCGGAAGAAGGATGAAAAATACATGAAGGAGGCAATCCGGCAGGCAAAGAAGGCCTATGCGCTTGGTGAGGTGCCTATCGGCTGTGTGATTGTCTATCAGGATAAGATTATCGGAAGAGGATACAACAGGAGAACCATTGATAAAAATACACTGGCACATGCAGAGATGATCGCGATCCGGAAAGCCAGCAAAAGGATGAATGACTGGAGACTGGAGGGCTGTACGATGTATGTGACGCTGGAACCCTGTCAGATGTGTGCCGGTGCCATTGTACAGTCCCGGCTTACGAGGGTCGTGGTGGGCTGTATGAATCCCAAGGCAGGCTGTGCGGGATCGATCCTTAACCTGCTTCAGATGAAGGAGTTCAATCATCAGGCGGAGCTTCAGACGGGAATACTGGGGGAAGAATGCAGTCAGATGATGAAAGCATTTTTTAAAGAACTGCGTGAAAAGAAAAAAATCGTGCATTGCGCTTCGAGCGCAGATTCACAGACGTTACCTTGATAGTTAACTCAGCCCAGGCACCCTTACGGCACCCGGAAGATTCCGTTTAGTGCTGCTTCGTTCCCGACCTGACACGGTTCACGGATTTCCGTCGCGTAAGACCCAAGCCTCAATGCCACTTGTCAAGGGCAGCTCTGCAAAGCTGTGCCCTCTGCGCAATATCACCCCTGCTATAGCGGATTGCAGGTACAAGGTACCGCTAACACCCCGGCTGCACGAGCCTTAATTTTACCCTATTTCGGAGGAAATGTCAAGAATATGAGGATACTTTTGACGGCAGTTAATGCAAAATATATTCATTCAAACCTGGCGGTCTACAGCCTGAAGGCCTATGTGAAGGATTCCTGTGTGGAGATCGCCGAATACACGATCAATCAGACAGAGGACGCCATCCTGGGAGATCTGTATCGGAGAAAGCCGGATGTGCTGTGCTTTTCCTGTTATATCTGGAATATAGAGTTGATAAAAAGCCTGGCGCATGAATTTGCCAAGCTCTGTCCGGAGACGGAAATCTGGCTGGGAGGCCCCGAGGTTTCCTATGACGCGGAAGACGTACTGCGCCGCTTTGCGCAGGTAAAAGGAGTGATGAAAGGGGAAGGGGAAGAAACCTTTCAAGAACTTGTCCGGGCGTACCGGGACAGAAGCTGCGAAGAAGAGTGCTCTTTTGAGGAGGCACTTGCCGGGATCAAGGGAATTTCTTTTCGGAGCCGCGGCGGAGAAATCACAGAGAATCCATGGAGGCCGCCCATCGACCTTAGCAAGGTACCCTTCGTCTATGAAAATCTGGAAAATTTCCGGAACCGGATCATATACTATGAATCCAGCAGGGGCTGCCCGTTTTCCTGTAGCTATTGTCTGTCTTCCATAGATAAAAAGCTGAGGTTCCGGGATCTTTCTCTGGTGAAGAGAGAGCTTCAGTTCCTGATCGACCGGGAGGTGCCGCAGGTAAAATTTGTGGACCGGACCTTTAACCTGGTGCATGGACATGCCATGGAGATCTGGCGTTATATCAAGGAACATGACCGGGGAAAGACAAATTTTCATTTTGAGATTGCGGCGGATCTTTTAGATGAGGAGGAGATTGCACTGATCAGCGGGATGCGTCCGGGGCTGATACAGCTGGAAATTGGCGTGCAGTCGACCAATCCGGAGACAATCCGGGAAATCCGAAGAAAGATGGATCTTGAAAAAGTAGGAACGGCCGTGAGGCGTATCCGAAAAGCCGGAAATATCCACCAGCATCTGGATCTGATCGCCGGCCTTCCCTATGAGGATCTGGAAAGCTTCCAAAGATCCTTTGACGAGGTGTACAGACTGAGGCCGGATCAGCTTCAGCTTGGATTTTTGAAGGTGCTAAAAGGCTCTTATATGAAAGAACAGGAAGAAGCGTACGGGCTGGTCTGTAAGAGCAGGCCGCCTTATGAGGTGCTGAAGACACACTGGCTCTCCTATGAGGATATACTCTGCCTGAAAGGCGTGGAAGAGATGGTAGAGGTGTATTATAACAGCCGCCAGTTTACTCATACAGTAGAAGCTATGGAAAACTGCTTTGCGTCCGCATTTTCGATGTATAAGGGTCTGTGGAGATATTATCAGAGCCGGGGGATCTGGGATGTCCAGCATAAACGCAGTGCAAGATATGAAATATTCCTGGATTTTGTAAAGGAGAAGTTTCCGGATAAGGAGGAAGAAATCCGGGAATGGCTCATTTACGATTATTATCTGAGGGAAAATGCAAAGACCAGGCCGGCCTTTGCCGGAGAGCCGAAGATGACGAAAGAAATCCGGCGGGCGTTTTATGAAGACGAGGATCGGCTAAGAAAATATCTGCCGGAATATGAAAAGTATGATAAAAATCAGATGCGGAGGATGACGCATCTGGAGTATTTTGAGAAAGAAAAGCAATATGTATTATTCGATTATCTGGAAAGAAACCCATTGAATCAGGAAGCAAGAACCTGTATCATAGAGAATAGAGAAGGAGAGAACCTATGAATTTTAATAACAAAAGAACCAGAAGAATGATCGCTATTGTCATCATTGTAGTTATTGTGGCCATGGTCGCGACAATGGTGATCCCGTATCTGATGGTATAAAATCTGCAGTAAGGAAAGGAAAAGAGTCTGGGGGACAAGTATGTCGGATAGGCGGCTGAAGAGCAGAATCCAAAGAAATAAAAAAATAGCACGAATGAAGAAGCAAAGGGCGTACCTGGTGTGCGGCCTGGTTTTTGTATGCTTTTTTGCGGTCTGCGGGATCGTTTATGGCGGGCTTCGGCATTATGTAAACCGCTTTCCGCAGAACCGGGTTCTTCAAAATGTATATATCGGGACGCTGGATGTTTCCGGTATGAAGGAAAAGGAAGCAAGGCAGGCGGTAGACGCCCACCACCAGGAGCATCTGGGGAATATGGTGACCATGGGTGTGGGCGAAAAATCTGCAAAAGCAAGTCTTGGGGAGCTGGGGCTTAAGTACAAGGATGCAGACCAGCTGGTAAAGCAGGCAATGGATTATGGCAAGAAAGGGTCGGTGGTACAAAGATTGCGCGAGATCCGGGGACTGTCTAAGGAAAAGCATGTAGTGAAAGAGGCGATGCGGCTGGATCCGGAGACGGCAAAGGCTGTGATAAATGAGCGGGCGGTACCGCTTACGGTGCGGGCGGAAAATGCATACATTGAGCGTACGGGAGAAGGCTCCTTTTCTGTCGTGGAGGAGAAAGAAGGCTATACGGTGGATGTAGAGGCGTCCATTGAGAGTATGGAGCAGTTTATAGAAAAAAACTGGGACCATGAGGATCTGTCAGTTGATCTTACATTGGTCAAGGAGGAACCAAAGATCAAGGCGGCAGATCTTGCGACCATCGAAGATGAGCTCGGAAGCTTTTCTACGGATGCCGGGGGCGGAGACAGGTGGCAGAACTTAAGCACCGGTGTTGGAAAACTGAACGGCACCATACTCATGCCGGGAGAAAGCCTGTCTGTCTGTGATGCCACGGCGCCCTATGATGCGGAGCATGGATATGTAGAAGCGGGATCCTATGAGAACGGACAGGTGGTGGATTCCTACGGAGGCGGGATCTGCCAGGTTTCGACCACTTTATACAATGCGGTCCTGTATGCGGAGCTGCAGGTGGATAAGAGATATCCTCACTCGATGCTGGTGAATTATGTGAAGCCGTCCAGGGATGCGGCGATTGCGGAAGGGATCCTGGACTTTGTTTTTACCAATAATTATGACACGCCTATTTATATTGCAGGTGAGATCGACGCGGCCAACCAGATGCGCTTTACTATTTATGGAAAGGATACGCGTCCGGAGGGCCGGACGGTAGAATATGAGAGCGAAACTCTGGAAACAGAGGAATACAGTGTAGTATATAAAGAAGATGCAGAAGCGGCGCTTGGAAGCATGGAGTATTCCGGCAGCCCTCACACCGGTACTACGGCCCAGCTGTGGAAGGTGGTATACCAGGATGGCGTGGAAGAATCCCGGGAAGTCATCAATCAGAGTGTGTATGAAAAGTCGGATCAGATCATCCTGGTGGGAACGGCATCGGATGACCCGGCGAAATCAAAAATAGTGCGGGACGCGATCGCGTCTCAGGATCAGGCGCAGATCAGCGCGGCGATCAGTCAGGCCCAGTCCTTATAGAGACAGCGGGCGGGAAGGGCGGTAATATATGAGAAATACAGAAGCAAAAGAGCAGAGCTTCCGGGCCGGACAAAAGATCATTCTGACCGGATGGATCGGACTGGACGGGATGCTGTGTGTCCTGGAAAAGAAGAGAGGGGAGCTGGAACAGAAATTTGCACCGGCCTTCCTTATGCAGGCGAAGGCCCGGGGTGAGGAAAGGAATGTCTGTTCTGAGGAAGAAATAGAAGAGATTACGGATGCTTTCGTATATCCGGTGGGGGAAGGAGGAATCCTGGCAGCGCTGTGGTATCTGGCAAAGGCGGCGGGAAAAGGGATCTCGCTGGATCTGAAAAAATTTCCGATCCTGCAGGAGACCATTGAGATCTGTGAATGTTATCGCTTGAATCCTTACCAGCTGCGCTCAGAAGGATGTTTTCTGATCGTAACGGATGAAGAAAGCCGTGTAGAAAGACTGCTGGCAGAACAGGGAATCCGGGGAACGGTAATTGGTGAAATTGCCAATAATAACGATAAAATTATCCGAAATGGGGAAGATATCCGGTATATTGACCGTCCGGCGCCGGATGAATTGGCAAAAATATTGTAAAAAATTGATAAAATTAGTAAAAAGTAGAAAAAATAATGATACATTTTTAACAAATGTGTATATTGACGAGCGCCCTTCATTTATTTAAAATGTTGATAAAAGGAGGGCGCTATATGTTTCATATTGTACTGCTTGAGCCAGAAATTCCGTCTAATACAGGAAACATCGGGCGGACCTGTGTGGCGACCGGCACGAAGCTGCATCTTATCGAGCCGCTTGGCTTCCGGCTGAATGAGAAGAATCTGAAGCGTGCAGGTATGGATTACTGGGATGATCTGGATGTGGAAACCTACATTGATTATCAAGATTTCCTGGAGAAGAATCCTGGAGCAAAAATTTATATGGCAACCACCAAAGCGGCAAAGGTCTATACAGAAGTCCGGTATGAACCGGACTGTTATATTATGTTCGGAAAAGAGAGCGCAGGTATACCGGAAGAGATTTTGGTACAGCATAAAGAAGACTGCATCAGGATTCCGATGATCGGAGATATCCGGTCCTTGAATCTCGGTAATTCCGCAGCAATCATTTTGTATGAAGCGCTCCGCCAGAACCAGTTTGCAGGGCTGAATCTGGAGGGACATTTACACAGATTAAAATGGTAAAAATGCAAGAAATATTGTAAGATTATTCATTGCGCTAGACTTTTGTTAAAATTCATATTATAATCGTAACTACAGGACTCATATTGAGAGAGGTGGTGAACAGACAGATGGTAGAAGAAACCATTCAGACCATCAAGGAGACAGAGCGCGAGGCTGAAGAGATCATAAAAGACGCGGATGCCAGATGTGCGGGGATTCTTGAAGAAGCGTCAAAAAAGGCTGCAAAGATCAAGGAAGATGCGGTCAGGGACGCTAAGGAAAAGGCAGAGGCCAGTCTGTCGTCAGCAAAAGAAGTTGGGACACAAACGATGCAGGATGCATTGAAGGAAACGGAAGAGCAAATTGCATCTTTAAGGGGGACAGCGCTAGCCAAGGAGGATGCGGCTGTATCTGCGGTGATCGCAAGACTCGTCTGACCTATTTTCGCTTGAATGAGAAGCCAGAAAAAATGCAAAAAGAAGGAGGGATGAGGCTATGGCAGTTTTGCAGATGCAAAGAATCAGTATCTGCGCGCTGAAAAAAGACCGAAAGGCAATCTTGGAAAAGATACAGTCAATGGGCATCATGGAAATGAGCCAGGTTGCAGAAGACGAAGACGGCTTTGAAAAGATGGATACCATAAGCGCCAGGCAGAGCTTTGAAAAGAAAGCGTCGCTTTCCGAATCAGCACTCGATATCCTGGATGCCTATGCACCGGAAAAGAAGTCTATGTTTGCCAGCCTGGAAGGCAAGAAGCTGGTAGAATCCGACCAATTTGCAAAGATCACGGCAAAAAAAGAAGAAATTCTGGAAAAAGCCGAAAGGATTGTTGCCTGCAATAAAGAAATTGCCGAGCATAAGGCCGAGAGTGCAAAGCTGGAAAATCAGATCGAAGCTCTTGTGCCGTGGCTTTCCCTGGATGTGCCGATGAACTGCAAAGGCACCGGGAAGACGGCGATGCTTCTGGGGACCATGCCGGGAGAAACAACTCTGGAATCGGTCTATGAACAGATCCAGACCGGGGAAGCACAAACAGATGCCGTGGATGTAGAGATCATAAACAGTGATCAGGATGCCACATATCTGGCTGTATTATGTTTGAAGGCAGATGCCGGGGCAGTGGAAGAGGCCTTAAGGGCGGCAGGATTTGCAAAGCCTTCGCAGACCGTACATGCGGTGCCGGCGAAAGAAACGGCAGAGTTAAAAACGAAAATTGAACAACTGAATAAGAAGATCGAAGAGATTGAAGAGGAAATCAAAGGATGTGCCAAATTCCGGGAAGAGCTGAAGGTGATCGGTGATTATTACCGGATGAGGGCGAAGAAGTATGAGATCCTCGGAACCCTTCCACAGTCACAGAGAACCTTCGTGATCAGCGGTTATATTCCGAAGAAGGCAGCCGGGGCAGTGGAAAAGGCCATCGGTGAGCATTACGACTGTGTGATCGACATTGATGAACTGAAGGAAGACGAGGAACCGCCGACCGTACTCCAGAACAATGCATTTTCTTCCAGCGTGGAAGGTGTGCTGGAGGCGTATGGACTTCCGCATAAAGGAGAGTTTGACCCGACGACGATCATGTCATTTTTCTACGTGTTCTTCTTCGGAATGATGCTCTCAGATGCGGCATATGGAGCGATTGTTGCTATCGCATGCTTCGTGGTACTCAAGAAATATCCGCGGATGAGCGCCAGTATGCACAAGTCGATAAAGCTGTTTATGTTCTGCGGACTTTCCACCATCGTATGGGGAATCCTGTTTTCGGGATATTTCGGCGATGCGGTGGATGTGATCGGAAGAACCTTCTTTGGAGTGGAAGTGTCTGTGCCGCCGCTTTGGTTCGCACCGCTTAATGATCCGATGAAGCTTCTGATCTATTCTATGGCCTTTGGACTGGTACACCTGTTTGTGGGTCTTGGGATCAAGGGCTATATGCAGATCAAGGATAAACAGTACCTGGATTTCTTCTGCGATGTGGTGCTGTGGTTTATCTTCCTGATCGGCCTGATCATGATGCTGATCCCGTCGGACATCTTTGCATCGATCGCACAGGTGAAGATCGTATTCCCGCCGGTGCTTAATACACTGGCAAAGGCACTGTCTATTATCGGTGCTGTCGGACTTCTGCTGATGTCAGGAAGATCCAGCAAAAATCCGGTGCTGCGGCTGGCGCTTGGTGCGTATGATATTTACAATATCACAGGATGGCTCAGCGACGTGCTGTCGTATTCCCGTCTGCTGGCCCTTGGCCTTGCGACAGGTGTTATTGCATCCGTAGTTAATCAGATGGGAAGCATGCTGGGCGGAGGAATTGTAGGAGCCATCGGATTTGCGATCATTTTCGTCATCGGTCATGCAATGAACCTTTCGATCAACCTTCTGGGGGCATATGTACACACCAATCGTCTCCAGTTTGTAGAATTCTTCGGAAAATTCTATGAAGGCGGCGGACGGCCGTTTGAACCGTTTGAAACAGATACAAAATATGTAGATATTAAGGAGGAACGTTAATCATGAGTATATGGGATAATTTAGGACTGGTATATGCACTTCTTGGTGCGGCGGCAGCAGTATTTCTGGCAGGCGCGGGCTCTGCGCTTGGTGTAGGTATCGCGGGACAGGCGGCTTCCGGAGTTGTAACAGAAGATCCGAGTAAATTTGCAAAGGTTCTTGTTATGCAGCTTCTGCCTGGTACACAGGGTATCTACGGACTTCTGGTAGGATTTATCACACTTTCCAAGATCGGTCTCTTAGGCGGCGGCGCGGCAGAGCTGACACCGCAGACCGGACTTCTGATCCTGGCAGCGTGCCTCCCGGTAGGTATTGTAGGACTGATCTCAGGAAAATCCCAGGGACAGTGTTCCGCGGCAGCGATCGGCATTATTGCAAAGAAACCAGATCAGTTTGGTAAAGCCATGCTGTTCCCGGCAATGGTTGAGACCTACGCGATCCTTTCACTTCTGATTTCTATCCTGGCAGTTACTGCGATCCAGGTTTAGTCACAGGAAACGAAAAGCAGCAGAAATCAAAAAAAGGAGTGCAAGGGTTTATGACTGGATTAGATAAAATGAAAAGTCAGATCCTGGACGAAGCAAAGAAAGCTGCCGAGGAGAAGATCTCCGAGGCAAACGCACAGGCAGACGAGATGATCCGCCTGGCAAAAGAAGATGCGGCAAAGCAGACAGAGAGCATCCAGAAAAAGGCAGAGGAAGACGTGGCGAATTATCAGGAGCGCATGGTGTCCTCGATCGACCTGCAGAAGAGGACCAAGATCCTGGCTGCAAAGCAGGAAGTGATCGCCGAAGTGCTGGAGAAAGCATACGAAAAAGTAAAAGCCATGAGTGAGGAGGAATATTTTTCTATGCTCCTTAAAATGGTAGAAAAGTATGCGCTGCCCCAAGAAGGGGAGATCTGCTTTTCTGCGGCTGACCTAGCAAGGCTGCCGGATGGATTTGAAGCAAAGGTTTCTGAAACCGCGGCTTCAAAGGGCGGTAGCTTAAGACTGTCCAGGGAAGGCAGAAAGATTGACAACGGATTTATTCTGATTTATGGCGGGATTGAAGAAAACTGTACGATCCGGGCCATGTTTGATGCAAAGAAAGACGAACTGTCCGACATTGTGCACCAATTAGTATTTTTACAGGCGTAACCAGATGGGAGGAATAAAATGAGCGAACAATATACCTACGCGGTTGCGCGCATACGTGCCCTGGAGGTTGGACTGTTTTCAGGCAGTACGATCGAGCAGCTCATTGCCTGCCAGGATTACGGACAGTGCCTGCAGTTTCTGGAGGAAAAGGGCTGGGGAGACAGTGAGAGCTCCGGCAATGCAGAGGCGATGCTGACCAGAGAGGAAGAGAAGATCTGGGAGGTCGTAAAGGATCTGCATATTGACATGGAGCATTTTGCAGTACTTTCCTATCCGAAGATTTTCCATAACCTGAAAGCTGCGGTGAAAGAGGCATGTACGGGAGCAAAGATCCAGCATATTTATTATGAGGATGTGCAGATTCCGGGAAGTGTCATGTCCGAGATCGTTCGGGAAAAGGAGTTCGGAAGACTTCCGGCATATATGCAGCATGCGGCAGAAGAGGCTTACGAGTCACTTCTCCATACCGGGGACGGACAGTTGTGCGACTGCATCATTGACCGGGCGGCGCTAGACGCCATCTATGAGGCGGGGAAACGCTCGGACGCCGCGATCATCCGTGATTATGCGGAGTCTACGGTGGCCGTGGCGGATATCAAGATCGCTGTCCGTTCACAGAAAACCGCGAAATCAATCGAGTTTATGAAGCGGGCTATGGCAGAGTGTGAAAGTGTGAATGTAGACCAGCTTGCAAAAGCAGCGCTTGGCGGCATGGATGCGATCCGTGATTACCTGCAGGGCACAGCCTATGCGGAAGGAGCAGAGGCGCTTGCGGAATCGCCGTCTGCATTTGAACGCTGGTGCGACAACCGGATCATTCAGACGATCAGTCCGCAGAAATATCAGGCATTTACGATAGGACCTGTAATCGCCTATGTGATTGCCAGACAAAATGAAATAAAAACGGTACGAATCATTCTTTCCGGCAAACTCAATGACTTACCGGATGATTCAATCCGAGAAAGGGTAAGGGAGATGTATGTATAAGATTGCAGTAGTAGGCGATTATGACAGTATCTACGGCTTTGCGGCGCTGGGACTGGATACATTTCCCGTGACGGCCCAGGAGGAAGCCGGAGAACGATTACAGGAGCTGGCGGCGGGAGGATATGGAATCATCTATATCACAGAAGCGCTGGCGGCAGGAATGAAGCATGAGATTGCAAGATATCAGAATCAGCTGATTCCGGCAATCATAGAAATTCCGGGAATTTCCGGAAATACCGGAAACGGAGTGCGGGGAGTCAAGAAGTCTGTGGAACAGGCGGTAGGCTCTGATATCTTATTCAGTAACTAAGAAAGTAGAGGTGATTCGTCCATTATGAGTAGTACAGGTACGATAAAAAAAGTAGCAGGACCGCTGGTCATTGCATCCGGCATGCGCGATGCGAACATGTCTGACGTTGTACGTGTAAGCAAGCAGCGTCTGATCGGTGAGATCATCGAGATGCACGGAGACGAGGCGTCGATCCAGGTATATGAGGAGACGTCAGGCCTTGGCCCGGGCGAGCCGGTAGAGTCTACCGGAGCGCCGATGTCCGTAGAACTGGGACCAGGACTGATCTCCAGTATCTATGACGGAATCCAGCGTCCGCTTGACGATATTATGAAGATTTCAGGCAACAACCTGCAGAGAGGTGTAGAGGTAGCTGCCCTGAAGAGAGATAAGAAATGGGAGTTTGTCCCGGTGGCAAAGGCCGGAGACGAAGTAGAAGCCGGAGACGTGTTGGGAACCGTACAGGAAACTGCCATCGTGCAGCAGAAGATCATGGTTCCCTATGGCGTGGAAGGTACCGTAAAAGAAATCAAATCCGGTGAGTATACGGTAGAAGACGTGATCGCCGTGATCGAGACCAAAGACGGAGACAAGGAACTTACCATGGTCCAGAAATGGCCGGTAAGAAGAGGACGTCCGTATGTGAAGAAGCTGCCGCTTGATAAGCCGCTGGTTACCGGGCAGCGTGTCGTTGACACCTTCTTCCCTATCGCAAAAGGGGGTGTGGCTGCGGTTCCCGGACCTTTCGGAAGTGGAAAAACAGTCATCCAGCATCAGCTGGCAAAATGGGCGGAAGCTGATATCGTGGTTTATATCGGATGCGGAGAGCGTGGAAATGAGATGACCGACGTTCTGAACGAGTTCCCGGAGCTGAAAGACCCGAAGACCGGACGTTCTTTGATGGAGCGGACCGTTCTGATTGCCAACACTTCGGATATGCCGTTTGCAGCCCGTGAAGCTTCTATCTATACAGGAATCACGATCGCAGAGTATTTCCGTGATATGGGATATTCGGTAGCCCTGATGGCAGACTCCACATCCCGCTGGGCGGAAGCCCTTCGTGAGATGTCCGGACGTCTGGAAGAAATGCCTGGTGAGGAAGGTTACCCGGCATACTTAGGATCCCGTCTGGCAGAGTTCTATGAAAGAGCCGGACACGTGGTTTCTCTTGGAAAAGAGGGAAGAGAAGGTTCCCTGTCCGTAATCGGAGCCGTATCTCCTCCGGGTGGTGATACTTCCGAGCCGGTATCCCAGGCAACCCTCCGTATCGTAAAGGTATTCTGGGGACTGGATTCCAACCTGGCATACAAGAGACATTTCCCGGCCATCAACTGGCTGACCAGTTACTCCCTGTATCTGGATAATGTCAGCGATTGGTTTAACAGCACGGTGGCAGAGGACTGGATGGAAGACCGTCAGAAGATGATGAGCCTTCTGCAGGACGAGGCAGAGCTGGAAGAGATCGTGCAGATGGTAGGTATGGATGCCCTGTCGCCGACAGACCGTCTGAAAATGGAAGCTGCAAGATCTATCCGTGAAGACTTCCTGCACCAGAACTCCTTCCATGAAGTAGATACCTATACGCCACTCCGGAAACAGTATCTGATGATGAAACTGGTGCTGGCGTTCTATGAACAGTCCTTAGAAGCTCTGAACAAGGGCGCTTCCATGAAAGTGCTGCTTAGCATGGATGTCAGAGAAAAGATCGGCCGTTATAAATATACTACGGTAGAGAATATCGAGACCGAGTATGAAAAGATCATGAATGAACTGAGTGAAGAGATCGCCGGTGCATTCGGGAAGGAGGACTTCTAATTATGCCAAAAGAATATAGAACCATACAGGAAGTTGCCGGACCGCTGATGATGGTAAAAGGAGTCGAAGGCGTAGCCTACGACGAGCTGGGCGAGATCGAGCTTGCAAACGGCGAGAAGCGCCGCTGCAAGGTGCTGGAAGTAGACGGAGACAATGTAGTAGTACAGCTCTATGAAAATGCTGCCGGCATCAACTTAAGCAACAGTAAGGTACGTTTCCTGGGACGCAGCATGGAGCTTGGCGTATCCGGAGATATGCTGGGACGTGTCTTTGACGGACTGGGACGCCCTATCGACGACGGACCGGAAATTCTTCCGGAAGAAAGAAGAGATATCAATGGTCTGCCTATGAACCCGGCGGCCCGTGTATATCCTTCCGAGTTCATCCAGACCGGTGTGTCAGCCATCGACGGACTGAACACTCTGGTACGTGGACAGAAGCTGCCGATCTTCTCCTGTTCCGGTCTGCCACATTCACAGCTGGCAGCCCAGATCGCAAGACAGGCAAAGGTACGCGGCAAAGATGAAAACTTCGCCGTTGTATTTGCAGCTATGGGTATCACATTCGAAGAATCCAACTTCTTCGTAGAATCCTTTAAAGAGACAGGAGCCATTGACAGAACGGTCCTGTTCGTCAACCTGGCAAATGACCCGGCGGTAGAGCGTATTTCCACGCCGCGTATGGCGCTGACAGCAGCAGAGTACCTGGCGTTCGAAAAGGATATGCACGTACTGGTCATCCTGACAGATATTACAAACTATGCGGACGCTCTTCGTGAGATCTCAGCAGCGAAAAAGGAGGTCCCGGGACGCCGCGGATATCCTGGATACATGTACACTGACCTGGCTCAGATGTATGAGCGTGCCGGACGTCAGAGAGGCAAGATCGGAAGTATCACCATGATCCCGATCCTGACCATGCCGGAAGATGATAAGACCCATCCGATTCCTGACCTGACAGGATACATCACCGAAGGACAGGTAATCCTTAGCCGTGACCTGTACCGCAAGGGCATCCAGCCGCCGATCGACGTGCTGCCGTCCCTGTCCCGTCTGAAGGACAAAGGTATCGGCGAGGGCAAGACAAGAGCGGACCACTCCAACACCATGAACCAGTTGTTTGCGGCTTACTCCCGTGGTAAAGACGCAAAAGAGCTGATGACCATCTTAGGAGAGGCGGCTCTGACAGAGATTGACCTGATCTACGCTCAGTTTGCAGACGCTTTTGAAAAGGAATATGTAAACCAGGGCTACAATACAGACCGGTCTATCGAAGAGACGCTGGAGATCGGATGGAAGTTACTGTCCATCCTGCCAAGATCCGAGCTGAAACGTATCGATGACAAGTTCTTAGATATGTACTACGGCAAACAATAAGCCATAGAAGGAGGCAGATATATGGCATCTACGCAGATCACGCCTACCCGTATGGAACTGACAAAAACCAAAAGAAAGCTTGCTACCGCCAGAAGGGGCCATAAGCTTCTGAAGGATAAACGTGACGAGCTGATGCGTCAGTTCCTGGAGATGGCGAAGGAGAACATGGAACTCCGCCAGAAGGTAGAAGCCGGGATCCTCTCTGCAAATAAGAACTTTGTCATTGCGAAAGCCGGAATGGATGAGGCAACTCTGAATACGGCTTTGATGGCGCCGAAGCAGGAAGTAAGCCTGGGAGTAGATAAGAAAAATGTCATGAGCGTTAATATTCCGGTGTTTGAGACAAAGACCAGGACGGCAGACGCAAACGATATTTACTCTTACGGATTTGCTTTTACGTCCAGCGATCTGGATGGAGCGGTAAAATCCCTGGCAGATATCCTGCCGGATATGTTAAAGCTTGCGGAGAGGGAGAAAGCGTGCCAGCTGATGGCGGCAGAGATCGAGAAGACCAGACGCCGTGTTAATGCACTGGAGCATGTGATCATCCCGGAAGCACAGGAGACCATCAAATATATCACGATGAAGCTGGATGAGAACGAGAGAAGCTCCCAGATTCGTCTGATGAAAGTAAAAGATATGATGCTGGAGGAGGCCCATCACTACAGCGAGAGGGCTTAAGACAGCAGAAAGTGAAAAAGCAAAGCGCCGCAGGAGCACCTTGACAAGGTGAGACTGCGGCGCTTTTTGCAGATGTGCGCCTGGCGGCGCAC
>NZ_MIEH01000016.1 GCF_001754075.1 Merdimonas faecis
GTGTACGTCCCCGATCGCGTTTGTGGGTGTCCCCATCTGCGTTTTACCCTGTCCCTTTTTGCAAAAGTGTACGTCCCCAAATAATCGTGATATAATGATTGCATTATGATACGATGAAGGAGGAGCTGCGAGATGCGCCCATCACAGATTACAGACTGGTGCCAGGAGATTCTCCGCACCCAGGCCAGACCGGGAGGTCTTTATATTGACGCAACTATGGGAAATGGGCATGATACTCTTTTTTTCAGCCGGCTGGCTGGAGAAAGCGGACGGGTGCTGGCTTTTGATATCCAGCCGGCCGCATTGGAGTCCACAAGGGAATTGTTAAAAGATCAGGGGATGGCAGAGAGAGCAGAACTGATCCTGGACAGCCATGAGCATATGGATTCCTACGCTGAACGGGGGTCTGTGGATGCCATCTGTTTTAATTTCGGCTATCTGCCGGGCGGCGACCATAAGATTGCAACCAGGGCAGACACCAGCATTAAGGCAGTAGAAAAGGGCCTTGACCTCTTGAAAAAGGGAGGAATGATGAGCCTTTGCATTTACAGCGGAGGAGACACCGGATTTGAGGAGCGAGATCGGCTTCTTGAATTCTTAAAAACTCTTCCGCCGAAAGAATATACGGTTATTGTTAACCAGTACCATAATCGAAAAAATCAGCCGCCGATACCGGTGTTTATATTCAAGAATTAAGGAATAAGGAGGAAACCAAAGATGAGGAGAAAAGAAAGGGAAGTCACAGATATAAAAGAGATCCGGGAAGTGCTGGATATCTGCAAAGTCTGCCGGCTTGGAATTGCGGATGAGGGAGGTGCTTACATTGTGCCGCTCAATTACGGATACCGGTTGGAAGATGGGGTATTGACCCTGTATTTTCACGGAGCGAAGGAAGGAAAGAAACTGGATCTGATCCGGAAGAATCCAGAGGTGGGATTTGAAATGGACGGACGGCATGAACTGATGGAAGGTGATAAGGCCTGCCAGTACAGCTATTATTTTGCCAGTGTGATCGGAAAAGGAAAGGCTGTGATCGTAGAAGATCCGGAAGAAAAGCTGTGTGCGCTGGAAAAGCTGATGAAACATCAGACCGGAAAAGATTTTTCGGAATTCCGGGAAAACCCACGGCTGGAGCAGACGGTGGGAATATTGAAAGTAGAAGCGGACATATATACCTGTAAAAAGCATGAGCCGGCAAAACAAGTATAACCGGCAGGTAAAAGAAAATTGCAAAATTTGTCAACTTAATGCTTTAATCTGTGAAAGTAATATGGTATAATAACTGCGTTACGCACAGTACAATGTGCAGGTTATAACGTTGAGAGCGAAAGGATGAATTGTAGTATGTCAGAAAATAAAAAAGTGATCATGCTGGGCAATGAAGCCATTGCCAGAGGTGCATACGAGGCGGGAGTCAAGGTGTCTGCCGCTTATCCGGGGACACCCAGCACGGAGATCAGTGAATATCTGGTACAGTATAAGGACGACCTGTACTGTGAATGGTCGCCGAATGAGAAGGTAGCGACCGAGGTGGCTATCGGAGCGTCAGTGGTAGGCGTGCGGGCCATGTCCTGTATGAAGCATGTTGGATTTAACGTGGCCGCTGATCCGGCATACACCGTATCCTATATGGGGGTAAACGGCGGACTCGTGATTGTAGTGGCGGACGATCCGGGACTTTACAGCTCGCAGAATGAGCAGGACACCCGGATGGTGGCAAGAGCGGCACAGCTTCCGGTACTGGAGCCTTCCGACAGTTCAGAGGCCAAGGAGTTTATGAAGCTGGCCTTTGATCTGAGCGAACAGTTTGACCGCCCGTTTGTTTTCCGTACCACCACAAGGCTGGCTCATTCACAGGGAATCGTGGAACTGGGAGAGCGTGTCTGTCCGGAAGACAGACCCTATGAAAAAAATATCCAGAAGACCGTCATGATGCCGGGCAATGCAAAGCTCCGCCATGTGGAGATCGAGAAGCGGAATCTGGAGCTTGCTGAGGCTGCCAACACTCTGCCGATCAATAAAGTGGAGATGAATGATACCAGGATCGGTGTGATCACCAGCGGAATCCCGTATCAATATGTAAAGGAAGCGCTGCCGGAGGCATCTGTTTTGAAGCTTGGTATGGTAAATCCGCTGCCAAGAAAGCTGATCGAAGATTTCGCTTCTAAAGTAGAGACCTTATATATTGTAGAAGAGCTGGATCCGGTAATTGAAGAACAGGTAAAATCATGGGGGATTTCTGCCATTGGAAAAGAAATCTTTACCGTACAGGGCGAGTACAGCGCCAATATGATCCGGGAGGCTGTCTTAAAGGAAGATTTAGGTCTGGAAAAACCGGCAGCTGCGCCGGGAAGACCGCCGATTCTCTGCCCGGGATGTCCTCACAGGAGTGTATACTATGTATTAAATAAACTGAAGCTGCACGCAGCAGGAGATATCGGATGCTATACGCTGGGAGCCGTGGCGCCTCTTAGCGTGGTAGATACCACCATCTGTATGGGCGCAAGTATTTCCAGCCTTCATGGAATGGAAAAAGCAAAGGGAAAAGAGTACATCAAAAACTGGGTGGCAGTGATCGGAGATTCCACATTCCTGCATACCGGTGTCAATTCCCTGATGAACATGATGTATAACAAAGCAACTGGAACAGTACTCATTCTGGACAATTCCACCACAGGAATGACCGGGCACCAGGATCATGCGGCAACCGGAAAGACCCTGCAGGGAGATCCTACATATGCGATCAATATTCCGGCGCTTTGCAAGGCTATCGGCGTGCCGAACGTGATCGAAATCAATGCATTTGATATTGTGAACCTGGAGAAGGTGATCAAAGAAGAGGTGGCAAAGGACGAGGTGTCTGTGATCATAACCAAAACACCTTGTGTGCTTCTTGATAAATCGAAAAAGCCGCTTTACAGGGCCCTTACGGATAAATGTAAAAAGTGCGGCATGTGTATGAAGCCGGGATGTCCCGCCATGACAAAAAATGCAGACGGCACCATCCGCATCGATGATACCATGTGTACCGGGTGCGGACTGTGTGAGAACCTGTGTAAATTTGATGCGATCGAGCTGGTAAAGGAGGGTGACAGATAATGGAAACAAAGAATATTATGATCGTCGGCGTCGGCGGACAGGGCACACTTCTGACCAGCAGGGTTCTGGGAGGACTGGCGATTGCCGGAGGATATGATGTAAAGCTTTCTGAAGTGCACGGGATGGCACAGAGGGGAGGAAGTGTAGTCACCTTTGTGCGCTACGGAGAAAACGTGGCGGAGCCTATCGTGGAAGAGGGCCAGGCAGATGTCATCATTGCCTTCGAACGCCTGGAAGCTTTACGGTATGCACATTTCCTGAAAAAAGACGGGGCACTGGTCGTGAATGACTGGCGGATCGATCCCATGCCTGTAGTGATTGGGGCGGCTCAGTATCCGGACCACATTATTGAAACCCTGAAGGAAAATCATAAGGTATATACGGTCAATGCAACAGAGGAAGCAAAAAAACTTGGAAATTCCAGGGTATTTAATCTGATCGTCCTTGGAATTGCAGCACAGCATATGGATTTTACAAAAGAGCAGTGGTATGAGGTCATTGAAAAAACGGTACCGCCAAAAACAGTAGAAATTAACAAAAAGGCATTTGATGTGGGCTACCAGTTATAGAAATCATTATTTTAGAGACACAGGAGGAGAGAAAAAGAGATGGCAGGAGTGGCGTTGGAAAACTGGAAAGAAATGATCAGAGATCCAAAAATTGAGTGCATGAGCAGGGATGAAATGACTGCCCTGCAGAGTGAACGGCTGGTAAAGCAGGTAAAGAATGTTTATGAGCATGTAGAGTTTTACCGGAAGAAAATGGATGAAATGGGCGTAGAGCCCGGGGATATCAAAGGGATCGAGGATATCGGAAAGCTCCCGTTTACAACCAAGGAAGATCTGAGAGATCATTATCCGTTCGGACTGCTTGCGGTTCCGCAGGAGAAGATTGTAAGAGTACAGGGAACTTCCGGAACAACCGGAAAGCTGACCCTGGCTTCTTATACACAGAAGGATGTAGAAGTGTGGGGTGAGTGTGTGGCCAGAGGCCTTGCAATGGCAGGACTCACAGCCGGAGACCGGATCCATATCTGCTATGGCTACGGATTGTTTACCGGAGGTCTGGGCCTTGACTTTGGTGCACAGGCGCTGGGGGCGATGGCAATACCGATGTCCGCAGGAAATACAAAACGGCAGCTGATGTGTATGGAAGATTTCGGCGCTACAGCCTTTGCATGTACTCCTTCTTACGCAGTGTATCTGGCAGAGGCGGCACAGGAAGCGGGTATTGTGGACCGTCTGCAGCTGAAGGCAAGCATCAACGGCGCTGAGCCCTGGACCGATGAGATGAGGAAGAAGATCGAGAGTATCCTTCACATCAATACATTCGATATTTACGGACTTTGTGAGATCACCGGGCCTGGCGTGGCAATGGACTGTATCCATCATAAAGGGCTGCATGTCCATGAGGATTATTTCTATCCAGAGATCCTGAATCCTGCCGATCAGACACCTTGTGCAGATGGAGAAACCGGTGAGCTGGTATTTACTACGCTGGCTAAAGAAGGAATGCCGCTGATCCGGTACCGCACGAAGGATCTGACCAGCATTGATCATACAGCATGCGAATGTGGAAGAACACTTCCTCGGATCCAGAAATTTACCGGACGTACCGACGACATGAAGGTTATCCGCGGCGTCAATGTATTCCCGACACAGGTAGAGGCAGCGCTTCTGTCTATGGGCGGCGGTGTGGCTCCGCATTATCTGATGATCGTGGACCGCGAGAATAACCTGGATGTGCTGACGGTTATGGTAGAGGTAGATGAGAAATACTTCTCGGATGAGATCCGTAAGCTGGATGAGTTGAAAAACAGAGTGGGCGCCGTGCTTAAGCAGGCACTGGGCGTATCTGTAAGAGTGAAGCTGGTAGAGCCAAAGACCATTCAGAGAAGTGAAGGTAAAGCAAAACGTGTCATTGATAACAGAGTGTTGTAAAAGGGGGAACTTGGGTATGAATCATACAATTCAGCAGTTATCGGTTTTTTTGGAAAACAGAGAAGGACGTCTGGACGATGTGCTGGATGTGCTTGCAAAGAACGATGTCAATATTGTGGCGCTGAGCCTGGCGGATACGTCTGATTACGGCATGCTCCGCATGATCGTGTCTGATCCGCAAAAAGGGCGGGCGTCCTTAAAGGATGCGGGCATCACAGCCATGCTGACAGATGTAGTGGCACTGCGCGTGCCCCATGCGACAGGATCCCTTAGCAAGGCGATGCACCAGATCGTGGAGGGCAGGGTTAATATTGAATACATGTATGCCTTTGCCAATGGAAGCGATGCGGCGGCCGTCTTAAAGAGCGATGATCCATTGAAAGTGGTGGATATTCTGAAGGGCAGCGGATTTGACGTATATAGTGCGGATGAAGCTTACAGAGCGAACCAGTAAAAGAAAAGATATAAGTATGAAGCCGCAAAAAGCGGGATCGGATATCCGGTCCCGCTTTTTGCGGGTGTTTCTGGCAGATTAAAGTTCCTGCAGCATCTCCCATACAGTTTTTCCGGTGACCGGATGGTGCAGGTAAGGAGCGATCTCGCACAGGGGGCGGAGAACAAACTCCCGGTTGGGAAGATCCACATGTGGGATGCAAAGATCGGCTTCACCCAGGATCAGATCGTCATAAAAGAGGATGTCCAGATCCAGCGTCCGGGGGCCCCAGCGTAAGGTGCGTTCCCGTCCAGCCTCCTGTTCGATGTGGTGGAGACTGTCCAGAAGCTCGCGGGGAGTAAGGAGTGTGCGAAGCCTCAGACAGCCGTTCAGAAAATCATCCTGGTCTGTCACGCCGTAGGGTTTTGTGACCAGAAAATCAGAGACTGCTTCCACCTGGCAGGAGGAGGTTTCTTTTAATGCCTGGACTGCCTGGAGAAGGTAATCCTCCTTATTTCCCATATTAGACCCCATACCCAGGTATACGGTATGCCAGCCACGTTCGATAGCGACAGAAACCGTTTCAAGCGGAAGGCCGATGGGGGCCCAGGGCTTTTTGATTTCCAGTTGAATGGAAGACAGGCCTTTTGTGTGCAAAAGAAGATCCTCTGCCAGCATTTCTGCCGCCCGCTCCAAAAGATTATAGGTGTGCTGCTTCAGGAAGCGGGTGATGGTCTGGCAGATGGTTCCGTAGTCAATGGAAGCTTCCAGATCATCCGTTTTTCCGGCTATTCTTGTATCTGTATAAAGAATGGCAGAAATGATGAATTTCTGTCCCAGCTTTTGCTCTTCCGGAAAAACGCCGTGATTGGCGTAGACTTCCAGATTTTTGATGGTGATCTGATCGTTCATAGTAATCACTCCTTATTCATAATAGCCTCTGTCATGCGGATCGCCCGTGCGTTAGCCTGCACATCATGGACACGGACAAAGGCGCATCCTTGAGTCATTCCGTATACAGTGGTGGCAAGGGTTCCTTCCTCTCGCTGATCGGCGGGAAGATCAAGGGTCAGCCCGATCACGGATTTCCGGGAGGTTCCAAGGAGTACCGGATAGCCAAGCTCCTGCATGCAGCCAAGATTCCGGATCACGGCAAGGTTCATCTCGTAAGTCTTTCCAAATCCGACGCCGGGATCCAGCATGATCTTGTCATCTGGGATGCCGGCCGCTTTTGCCAGGCGGATACAGCCTTTCAGATCTTCCAGAAAATCCGGGAAGAAATCCTGGTAATCCGGTTCTTTACGGTTGTGCATCAGGCAGCAGGATGCGCCGAATTTCTGGATGGTTTCTGCCATTTCAGGATCATACTTAAGTCCCCAGATATCGTTGACCAGGTCGGCCCCGGCCTCCAGGGCGCAGCGGGCAACCCCTGCTTTGTAGGTATCGATGGAAAGCGGGATGTCAAAGCGTTTCCGGATAGCCTCAATGACCGGGACAGTACGGCTGATCTCTTCTTCATCCGTGACTTTAGTATGGCCCGGACGGGTGGACTCCCCGCCGATGTCCAGAATATCGGCTCCGGCATTGATCATTTCTTCCGCATGGAAAAGGGCTGCGTCTAAATTGTTGTATTTTCCTCCGTCGGAAAAAGAGTCCGGCGTGGTATTTAAGATTCCCATGATATAGGTGTGGTGGTCGGTGTCAAAATGTCTGTTCCTGATAATCATAAGTCAATCTCCTTGTTCTTTTTCGTAGTATCCCAATTACAGGCTTCGCTGGCAGGGCAGCTAAAACAGGCCCTTGAGGCTTTGTCGCTCTCATAGAGGAGAGCCTCCAGAAGCTCTGGCGTCTCCCTGAGTTTCCGGTGGCCGCGGATAGCAGTCAGGATCGTTTCGGTTTCCTCCGGAGAAAATCTAAGATGAGGGGGAAGTCCGGAAAGGATCTCTTCTGCAATCCGGGCGCTTGAAAGTTCGTGCGGCGTGCCATTTTCATACTGCTCCCATTTTCCGATGTCATGGAGAAGGGCGGCGGCATAGATCAGATCTCTGGAAAGAGGAAGGGCTCTTTCCAGGCTTTTGATATAGGCAATCCTGGCAGTGTCTAAAAGATGCTCCATGCCGTGACGGCAGAAAATACGGCCGCGTTCCAGATCGTTTAAACGCCGAAGAGAAGACTGGTAGAGAGGGTGGTTTCGGATCGCCTCCAGCCGTTCCCTGCAGATATCATGTTCCATATCAGTCCCTCTTTTCCAGCATCCGGAAGAACCGGTCTTCCAGGGCAGGATCTGTCTTAAAGACGCCGCGGCGTGCCATGCTTACGGTCCGGCTGCCAGGTTTTTTGATGCCACGCATCGTCATACACAGATGCTCGGCCTCAGAAAGTACCATGACCCCCCTGGGCTGCATGCAGGTCATAAGGGCGTCCGCAATCTGGTCAGTGAGCTGTTCCTGGAGCTGGAGCCTCCTTGCGTAAACCTCGACCGTCCGGGCCAGCTTGCTTAATCCAACAACCTTCCCGTCAGGGACGTAAGCAATATGAACCTTGCCGAAGAAGGGCAGCATATGGTGCTCACAGGTGGAATAAAAGGTAATGTCCTTTTCCAGCACCATTTCCGTATTGTCGGTATGAAACATTTTGGATAAATGTGTGGAAGGCGCTTCTTCCATGCCACTGAATAACTCGGTATACATCCTTGCGATCCGGTCCGGGGTCTCGATGAGACCCTCCCGGGAGGGATCTTCGCCGATGCCCTCCAGCAAAAGCCGGACCCCTTCTTTGATTTTTTCCTGATCGATCATCCTATCAATCCTCTTTTCTATTTCTTTTTTATTTCTTCTATATTTCTTATTTCTTCTATTGTTTTTCGGCTGCTTTTACGGCGTCTTTGTTTCACATATCTTGGACACGGCGTCCTTAATCCGTCCCAGGTATGACAGAGAACCAAATGCCAGGATCGCATCCTGGCCGTCTGCTTCGTTCAGTGCAGATGCAACGGCCTCCATAATCCCGGGGCTGGCAGTGACAGGAACCTCTTTACCGCAGAACCGCCTCATGGTGTCGGCAAGGACGTCAGCGGAAAGGCTGCGAACCTCATCCGGCAAGGTGACGGTGTGGACGGATTTGGCCAGTGGAGCCATGATTTTTGCAATCTCTTCATATTCCTTATCCCGGAATACGCCCATGATCAGTATGAGGCGTTTGCCTGGAAAGCAGCGGTGCACCGTCCCTGCCAGGCAGCGGGCGGCCGCCGGATTGTGAGCGCCGTCGATGAAAAACCAGGGGCTTTCCATAAGACAGGTGAAGCGCCCGAACCACTGAACCTTTTTAAAGCCTTCCTGAATGGCTCCTTCCGGGATCGTAAGCCCTTGCTTCCTCAGGCTGTCCAGGGTTTCCAGCGCCACAGCGGCGTTGATAGCCTGGTGGCCGCCGGGGAGCGGAAGGTACAGGCCCTTCTGTTCCCGGTAGTCTATGGTCTGTCCTTTCCAACCCTCCCGAATCTGCCTGATGCACATATCATCCACCTGATGGAAGGGACAGCCCTTCTGCCGGGCTGTTTCCTTTAAGGCTAAGGCGGCTTCCTCAGGCTGGGGCGCAGAGATTACCTGGCAGCCAGGTTTGATGATCCCGGCCTTGGTCCGTGCGATCTCTTCGACACTGTTTCCAAGGATTCCCAGATGATCCAGGCTGATAGAGGCAAACACTGCGCACAGAGGAGCGGGGATGATGTTGGTCGCATCTCCCTCGCCGCCCATACCACATTCCAGGACGACATAATCACAATATGTTTCTTTGAAATATAAAAAAGCTATTGCGGTCTCCACTTCGAAGACAGTCGGACTTGGCTTACCGGCTGCTTCCATGCGGGCAATAGCTTGCTGTGCTTTATCAGTCAGTCTGGCAAATGCTTCTTCAGATATCGAGGCGCCGTCTATCTGAATCCGCTCCAGATAGGAAATCACTGTCGGCGATACATATCTGCCGGTCCGGTATCCCGCTTCGCTTAATACGGATGAAATGTATGCGAGCACAGATCCCTTTCCATTGGTTCCGGCGATGTGTATGAACTTCAGATCCTGCTGCGGATCCCCAAGCTCATGCAACAGTTCACGAATCGTATCCAAGCCAAGTACACTTCCGTATTTCGACACGTGGTCCAAATATACCCTTGCTTCTTTGTAGGTCACGTTCTTTATTTCCCTTCTATGCAATTTTCTTTCGTTGTCCATCATATCACTAAAATGAGATTCCTACAAGTAGTTAATGCAGATGGGGACAGGGGCTTCCTCAAAAAGGGACACCGGCAAATGCGAAAGGGGACGTACACTTTTGCAAAAAGTGTACGTCCCCTTTCGACCATGAAAAGACCGACAGCGCCTGCTGCCGGTCTCAGCCATAATCTTAATTTTAGTGTATTGCTTTTAAATATCTAAATCAATGCTGCTTTGCTTTATATATTATAAAAGGTACATTCAAATCATGATTACCGCCCAGGGAATTAAAGTTTTGTCACGTTTACTGCCTGAGGTCCCTTTGCGCCTTCAGTTACGTCGTACTCTACTTCCTGTCCTTCATCCAGGGTCTTGAAACCTTCCATGTTGAGGCCGGAGTAGTGTACGAATACATCGTTGCCTGTCTCATCAGAGATGAAACCATAGCCTTTTTGGTTGTTAAACCATTTTACCGTACCTTTCATATAGATACCTCCATAAATAATGAAAAAATTGTAATCAGTCATGCCGGAGCATAACTAAAAGAATACGAGGTCAGATTAGCATATGTGCGTCTAAAAGTCAATGGAACAGGGGGCAAAAAGTCAATGAGCCGCAAGTATCTTGACGAATCGTAAGCAAACATGTAAAGTATAACTAGCTTTAAAAATGAAGAGATTTTAGAAAAGGATCGAATGCGTATGATAACATTAACGGGGAAAAAGGTATCAGAGGGGATCGCCATTGGAAAGCTGACTTTTTATAAAAGAGAAGGAAAGGAGATCCGGCGCATCTATGTAAAGGATGTGGAAAAGGAGGTCCAGAGATTCCAGAAGGCCAGGCAGAAGGCAATTCAGGAATTAAAAGTGCTTTATGATACTGCGGCAAAGGAAGTCGGAGATGCCAATGCCGCCATTTTTGAGATGCAGCAGACCATTCTGGAAGAGCAGACGCTGGTGGATCGGGTCAACAGTATTATCGTAGAGGATAAACTGAATGCAGAGTATGCTATCCAGACAGTGATCTCGGAGTATCTATCCAATGAGGATACAGAAAATAAGATTTATACTCCTGGACATGATGTAGATGTAAAAGACGTGGCGAACCGTCTTCTTCGAGTCCTCTCCAGAAGCTGGAAAGATAAGATGCTGATGGACGAGCCTTTTGTTATGGCGGCCGGAGAATTATATCCCAGTGAGGCAGTACAGCTGGATAAAAATAAGGTATTAGGTTTTGTAACCAGATACGGTACGATCAATTCCCATACAGCAGTTCTTGCCCGGACAAAAGGGATTCCGTCCGTGATAGGCCTGGGGGAGGCCTTGAAAAAGGATTATGACGGTAAGATGATCGTAGTGGATGGTTATGAGGGCAAGGTATATATTGAGCCGGATTATACAACGCTGACGAAAATGAAACAGAAGCAGGATACAAACGTGACTCATGTCAAAAACCTGGAGCGCCTGAAGGGAAAGGAGAACATTACCCAGAGCGGACAGAGGATTGATATCTGTGCAAATATCGGCACCAGAGAGGATATCGAGAACGTGATCCGCAGTGACGCCGGAGGAATCGGCCTGTTTCGAAGCGAATTCCTTTATATGGAAAACGGGCCAAAGCTTCCGACTGAGGAGCAGCAGTTTCAGGTTTATAAGCTGGCGGCAGAGTCTATGGGCGTAAAAAAAGTCGTGATCCGTACGGCGGATCTGGGAGGGGAGAAACAGGCGGACTGTCTGGACGTAGGCCATGAGTCCAATCCTACCATGGGAATGAGGGGGATCCGGATTTCCCTTGAAAAAGAGGAAGTATTTAAGACCCAGCTTCGTGCGATCCTTCGTGCATCGGTTTATGGAAATGTATCTATTATGTTTCCAATGATCACGGCTATCGAAGAGGTGACAAGGGCGAAGCTTCTGCTGGAGACGGCAAAGAGGGAGCTGAAGGCGGAAAAGACGGCCTTCGATGAGGATATCCAGATAGGAGTTATGATCGAGACACCGGCAGCTGTTATGATCAGCGGAGAACTGGCAAGGGAAGTGGATTTCTTCAGCATCGGAACCAATGACCTGACCCAGTTTACTCTTGGCATGGATCGGACAAATGACAAGCTGGGCAAATTTTATAACTCACACCATTCGGCGCTGATCAAGATGATCAGGATCGTGGCGAATAATGTACATCTGGAAGGAAAAAAGATCAGCATCTGTGGTGATCTTGCGGCAGATCTGGATCTGACAGAGACCTTTATCCAGATGGGGATTGACGAGCTGTCCGTAACACCCAACCAGGTGCTGGCGCTCAGGAAGAAGATCCGTGAGATTCAGTAGACATCCAGTAGAACAGACAGTAGAGAGATGAGGGAAAAGGAATGTTAGAGAAAGTATTTAGACTGAAAGAAAATGGAACCAATGCCAGAACAGAAATTATCGCAGGTATCACTACGTTTATGACAATGGCTTATATCCTGGCGGTAAATCCCAGCGTTCTGGCCGATGCGGGGATGGATCAGGGAGCAGTATTTACGGCTACGGCACTTGCGGCGCTGATCGGAACGCTTTTGATGGCTTTTTGTGCCAACTATCCTTTTGCACTGGCGCCGGGGATGGGATTAAATGCTTACTTCGCCTACACAGTGGTTCTGGGCATGGGCTACCGCTGGGAAGTGGCGCTGACGGCGGTTTTTATCGAAGGTATTATTTTTATAGTATTATCATTGACGAATGTGCGGGAAGCAATCTTTAATGCGATCCCCCAGAACCTGAAGGCAGCAGTGAGCGTAGGAATCGGGCTGTTTATTGCGTTTATCGGTTTGCAGAATGCAAAGATCGTAATCGGAGGTTCCACACTTTTGCAGCTGTTTTCTGTCGAGGGCTATAATGAGGTAAATGGCGTGGAAGCTTCATTCCAGGATGCAGGCATCACTGTGCTGCTGGCTGTGATTGGCATCCTGATCACCGGTTTCCTCGTGATCAAAAATGTCAAAGGAAATATCCTTTGGGGAATCCTGATTACATGGATTCTGGGGATCATCTGCCAGTTTACCGGACTGTATGTTCCAAACCCAGAGCTTGGCTTTTACGGACTACTTCCGGATTTCAGCTCCGGGCTTTCTATTCCAAGCCTGTCACCGATTTTTGCCAAGCTGGAATTTTCCGGGATCTTCTCTCTGGAGTTCCTGGTGGTAATCTTTGCATTCTTGTTTGTAGATATGTTTGACACCATTGGAACCCTGATCGGAGTTTCATCCAAGGCAAATATGCTGGATGAAAATGGAAGGCTTACAAATATCAGAGGGGCGCTGCTGGCGGATGCCATCGCTACAACCGCAGGGGCTGTGCTTGGTACCTCTACAACCACGACATTTGTGGAGAGTGCATCAGGAGTATCAGAAGGAGGACGTACGGGTCTTACGGCCGTGACCACAGCTATTTTGTTCGGGCTGGCGTTGTTCCTGTCGCCGATCTTCCTGGCAATCCCTTCCTTTGCTACAGCTCCGGCTCTGGTAGTGGTAGGATTCTATATGCTGACCAATGTGGTGAATATTGATTTTAACGATGTTTCCGAGGCGCTGCCCTGTTATATCTGTATCGGGGCAATGCCCTTCTTCTACAGCATTTCCGAAGGAATCTCCATGGGAGTGATCTCCTATGTGGTGCTGAATGTTATGACAGGGAAGGCAAAGGAGAAGAAAATCAGCCTGCTGATGTATGTGCTGGCAGTGCTGTTTGTGCTTAAGTATCTTTTCTTATAAAATCGAATATTTTTATGAAGAGCTGCAGGCATTTGTCTGTGGCTCTTTTTAGATGGGAAAATTACAGGGCAACCATTTCAGGCAACCTATGCAGGAAGCGATTTGTGTCGTATGGAATCTACTGATACCCTATAGAAATGGCTGATAAATAAGCGGATTTATGATTGATATCAATTGGACAGTGGAAGTCTGCCAGACTAGAATATAAAAGAACATTTAGTTTAGGAGGGTTATCATGAAAAAGAAACTTGTAAGTGTTCTGTTATGTACAGCAATGGTAGCATCTCTTGCAGTCGGATGCGGATCAGACACACAGGAAGAGACTGCAGGAGAAAATACTGAAGGCGCAGATGCGGCAGAGGAAGAGTCTGATGTCCAGGCTGATCCGGTAGATACGAAAAAGGTATATGTAACACCAGATTGGGTTCAGAGCGTGATCGACGGTAATCAGGAAGAATCTTCGGACTACGTGATCCTGGAGTGCTCCTGGGGAGAAGAGGAAGACTCTCCGTCCTATACAAAAGGACATGTGCCAGGCGCTTATCATATGAATACCGATAGTGTGGAATCTGAAGAAATGTGGAATATCCGCTCGGCAGAAGAGATCGAGCAGCTGCTTTTGGACTACGGGATTACCAAAGACACGACGGTAATCTGCTATGGCGAAGACGGGGTAAACTCTGCAGATGACCGTGTAGCCATCGCGTTCCTCTGGGCAGGTGTGGAAAATGTAAAATGTCTGGACGGCGGCCTTGCGGCATGGAATGATGCGGGATATGCAACTGAGTCCGAGAGCAATGAGCCGGAAGCAGTGGAAGAATTCGGAACAACGGTACCTGCACATCCTGAATATATTATCAGCATTGATGATGTACAGGATAAGCTGGAAAATGACGACAATTTCAAACTGGTAAGTATCCGCAGCGAGGCTGAGTGGCTGGGCGAGACCAGCGGATACAGTTATATTGACAGAGCCGGAGAGCCGGAAGGTGCGATCTGGGGACATGATACAGACGACGGATCCTACTGCAACGATGACGGGACTACCGTTGGCGTGGATGTACTGGAAGGATATCTGGCAGAGTCCGGGGCTTCATTGGATAATGAGCTGGCATTTTACTGCGGAACCGGGTGGAGAGCAGCAATTCCGTTCCTGATCATGTATGAAAATGGTTACACCAATATGGAACTGTATGACGGCGGATGGTATCAGTGGCAGATGGATGACAGCAATCCGGTACAGGTAGGTGATCCTGCAAGTGATGACTGCGTACATACGACAGTAGGCGAGCTGTCTACAGACAAGGCGGCTGAATAAAACAGGGAGTAAGGTGATAAGCGCTGCGGATTTTGCGGCGCTTATTTTCCATGGAAAACAGAACAAGCTAAATGAGGACGACAATATGAAAAAGCTGGGATATGTTCTGATGGTGCTGCTGGAAGCGGCGTCATTGGCAGGTGCATATATAATCAATTATTTTACAAACAAGAAAATGGGGATGGCCAGATGGGTAATTTATAAGAACCAGGGGTGGGAGAGAGATTATCCTATGGATACCTTGAAAATGGCTGTGATGGCAGTGTTGATCCTTCTGACCATCCTTGTATTTTTATTTTTCTTAAAAAGGAAACGGGAAGCAGGAAAGCTTTTGATATCTATGAATGTTGTGATGATCTTGCTGACACTGCTTTATGTTTCTTATACAGTGATCAGCTCCAGAGAGACCATGAGGGCCTACTATTTTCTGAGCCTTCTGTTTGGGATAGCTGCGGCTGTTCAGATTTTAAAGACCGGTGCGGCAGTGCTGATGTGTGGGAAGAAATCTGATGAAAAATAAGAAGTTGTGGATATTTATCGGGATAGTAATCCTGATCCTGATATTAAATTACATATTTGGGTGGTCCTCCTATCTGGGAGACACTGACAACCTGAAATTTTTAGAAAAAATGGTGCAGGATAATCTTGCGTTAGCCATAGGAATCTATATGGCTGTTACTATTGTAGGGAGTGTGGTTCTGGCCTTGCCGGGAATCACTTTTGCTATCCTTGCAGGCCTGTTATTCGGACCGGCCCTTGGAACCATCTGCTGTTCGATAGGGGCTACGGCAGGGGCGGTGCTGGCGTTTGTGGCGGGCAGATTTTTCCTGAAAGACAGCATCAAACCGGCGGCAATGAAAAATAAGTACCTGAAGAAATGGCTGTTTGACGAATCCGGGAAAAACCAGCTGTTTATCCTGATGATCACGAGGCTGGTGCCCTTGTTTCCGTATAATCTCCAGAATTTTGCCTATGGTGTGACGGATATAGGGTTCTGGACATACACGGCAGGATCTTTTGTGTTTATGCTGCCTGGAACAGCAATGTATACAATCGGGACAGCCGGGATTGCAGATGAGAAGAACCGGGTGCTGTATATCGGAATTGCAGTCATCTTGGCGGCGGTTGTCCTCGGAATTGGATTTTATTTTAAGAAACGATATGTAGAGGACAAAGCAGGAGGAAAGGATGGGACAAAAAGTGAAGAAGCAGGTTAAATATGCAGATGCAGAAGCCTGCGTTCATTGTCATCTTTGCCGGAACCATTGTGCGTTTCTGGGGAAATACGGGATTGATATCGGAGATACAGAGCGGCTGAAAGAGCTTGCTTATCACTGCTTTCTGTGCGGGAGGTGTACGGAAGTCTGTCCGAAAGGAATTGACGGACGGCAGGTCATCCTGAATATGCGGCAAAAAGAGGTCAGAGAGAATGGCGGCAGAGTCCCGGAAAAGGGATATGGGATGCTTTTGTGGGAGAAAAGGGATTATCGGTTCCGCAATGAAAAGAATATCAGGGGAAAAAGTATACTTTTTCCCGGCTGTAATTTTCCTTCTTTTTTTCCGGAAACCACCCGGTATCTGGCGGAGATCCTTGCCAGGGAGGCGGGGATGGGAATTCTTTTCGATTGTTGTGGAAAACCGGTAGCAGAGCTTGGAATGGAAGACGAAGAGAGACGGATCATCAGGCAGCTGGATCAGCGGTTGAAAGAAAAAGGGATAGAAGAAGTGGTGACGATGTGCCCCAACTGCTATCATTTCCTGAAAGGGCGTCTTTCCATAGAGGTTAAGACAGTTTACCGGAAACTTCACGAACTGGGACTGGGGAAAAAGATTGCGGAAAAAGCAGTGATCTTTCCGCCATGTCCGGATCGGGAAGAGAAAGAGATGCTCAGAGATATCTGTTACTTTCTCTCCGGAGAGCCAGACGTCCTGGAAGGAGTACAGTGCTGTGGGCTGGGCGGATGTGCAGGTGTAAAAGAGCCGGAGCTTGCCGGAAAGATGCCGCAGGGACTGGAAGACTCGAAATCTTTCTTTACATACTGTGCTTCCTGCAGCGGCAGCCTGACTAGAAAAGGATATAGAAATGCCAGCCATATCCTGCCTGAGATCCTGGGGAGAACAGAGCGTCCGGACGTAAAGAAATCGGTTCTGAACCGAATAAAGGCAGGATGCTGGAAGGAGAAAAGTTATGAAAAAAGAAAAAACATGGGTTAAAAAAGTGCTTCTGCTTGGAATTATCCTGGCGGCAGTTCTGGTATACATTTTGGTGCCGCCTGTAAACAGCAGTATAAACAGAGTAATGAAGATGTTTGCCAGTGGAGATTTTGATGTAGTGAGGGAGTTTGTTGCTTCTTATGGGGCGTATGCCGCTCTTGCATCTTTTCTGCTGATGATTTTTCAGTCGGTAGCGGCACCGCTTCCCGCCTTTCTTCTGACGCTTGCAAATGCCAATCTGTTTGGCTGGTGGCAGGGGGCAATCCTATCCTGGTCCAGTGCAATGGCAGGAGCAGCAGTTTGCTTCTTTATTGCCAGGATTCTGGGGAGAGATGCCGCGGAGCGGCTGACCAGCAAAGCCGGTATTGCCCAGATAGATACATTTTTTGAAAAATACGGCCGGAATACGATTCTGATCTGCCGGCTCCTGCCGTTTATTTCTTTTGACATCGTCAGTTATGCGGCTGGACTTACATCTATGTCATTTGGATCGTTTTTTCTGGCGACAGGGATCGGACAGCTGCCGGCGACCATCGTCTACTCTTATGTGGGCGGTATGCTGACAGGAGGGGCGCAGCTTTTGATGACGGGATTGCTGATCCTGTTCGCTTTATCGGCGCTGGTCGTAATGTTAAGAAAAATATATATGGACAGGCAAAGTACCAGAAAAGGAGGAGAAAAATAATGGAAACGTATTACAACCCTGAAGACCTTGGAAAGTTTGGAACTATCGGAGAAGAAGCTCCAGTTCTTGCAGAGAAGTTTTTTGACTATTATGGAGCTGTATTTGCGGAAGGGGCGCTGACGCAGAGAGAGAAATCTCTTATCGCACTGGCGGTAGCGCATGCGGTGCAGTGCCCATACTGTATTGATTCCTATACTAATGACTGTTTGAACAAGGGTGTCAGTGAGGAAGAGATGACAGAGGCCGTGCATGTGGCAGCGGCGATCAGAGGAGGGGCGACCCTGGTACATGGTGTACAGATGAAAAATGTTATTAAGAAACTGGAGCTGTAAGAAATGAGTCAGGCCTTAGAAGATTTGAAAAGTTTGAAAAATATACCGGATTTTGAAAGCCGTATCACGGAAGAGGAATATAAATATACCACAGATACACTGGATGTAATGCAGATCAATGTTGGAAGATTGTGTAGTCTTTCCTGTAAGCACTGCCATATGGAAGCGGGGCCGGACCGGACAGAAGTAATGAGCCGTGAGGTAATGGAAGCCTGTCTTGCAGTATGCAGGGAGCAGAACGTTGGAACCATTGATATTACCGGAGGAGCTCCGGAAATGAATCCACACTTTGAATGGCTTGTATCAGAGGCTGTTAAAATATGCAGCCATGTGATTGTGCGGACAAATCTGGTGATCTTAAAAGAGAAGAAGTATCGTCATCTGCCGGAATTTTATGCAGATCACAAGGTGGAGATAGTGTGTTCCCTTCCATATTACCGGGCAAAGGAGATGGACCGGGTCAGAGGAGACGGCGCCTTTTCCGCGGCGATCGAAGTGATACAGGAACTGAACGCCCTTGGCTATGGAAGGGATCCGAGGTTAGTGCTGAATATGGTATATAATCCGGCCGGAGCCTTTTTCCCGCCGGTGCAAAGTGCGATGGAAAAGGAGTATAAAGCAAAGCTTGGAGCTGATTTTGGGATTGTGTTTAACCGGCTTTTTACGCTGACGAATAATCCAATGGGACGGTTTGAAGCATTTTTGAAACGCAGCGGCAACCTGGAAAGCTATATGAAAAAGCTGTCAGATGCCTTTAATGCAGGTACACTCCCCGGACTGATGTGCAGATTTCAGGTGTCTGTAGGATATGACGGGAAGCTTTACGACTGTGATTTTAATCAGGCAGCAGACCTTCCGGTGATGTCTGGAGAGACTATTTATGACATGCTTGGCAGACCCTATACGAGACGAAAACTCTGCCTGGCAAATCACTGTTACGGATGTACGGCCGGTCAGGGGTCCAGCTGCGGGGGTGCTACAGAAGGCTAGAGAGGAGGCAGATATATGACACAAGAAGAGATTCGCGAATTATTTATACAGGGGATTGATTGTTCTCAGGTTGTGACCGGCCGGTTTGCAGACCGGATGGGAATGGAAGAAGACGACGCAAGGAAGATGTCCTCCTGCTTTGGGGGAGGGATGATGTGTGGAGAGACCTGCGGTGCAGTGACGGGGGCGCTGATGGTCATTGGGATGACTTTCGGGCACAGCCGGAAAGGGGATCAGGAACAAAAGCGGATTATGTCCGAAAAAGTGGCAGAATTTAAACGCCTGTTTCTTGAAAAATATCCATCCTGTATGTGTCGGGAACTCCTGGGGCATGATATTTCAAAGCCGGGAGAGATGGACAAGGTGATGGAAAAAGGACTACTGCTTCAGTTCTGTCCGGAGGTTGTTGATGATACGATCAGGATATTGGAGAAGATCTTATAAATGAAAAAGGCATTGATTATTTTCACCAGAATACCAGAGCCAGGAAAGACAAAAACCCGGATGATGCCCCGCCTTACACCTGCTCAGTGTGCGAAGCTGCATACCTGTTTTCTTAAGGATATTTTCCGGGAATGTAAGAAAATATCAGCGGATATTTTTGTGAGCTATTCTCCGGAGGGGAACCTTTTGCGGCTAAAGCAGATTTTTGGCAGACAGCGGTATATTCCGCAGGATGGAGAAAGTCTGGGAGAAAGGATGTATCATGCCATTTCCCTGGTACTGGGAAATGGCTATGACGCATGTCTTCTGATCGGAACAGACGTGCCGGAGATAAGCTGCGGCTGCCTTAAGAAGGCGTTTGAAGTGCTGGAAAATAAGGATGTAGTTTTTGGAAAGACCACAGACGGAGGATATTATCTGGTAGGAATGAAAAAGCCTTACCGGGCGGCCTTTGCGCTGGATTCGTACGGACATGGGAAGGTGCTGAAAGAAACGATACAGGACCTGCAGCGGGAAAAGATTACTGTGGGTTATACGGAAACCCTGGCAGATATGGATACAGTTTCGGATCTTCAGGGATATCGGGAGCGAATGAGGAAGGACCCTAAGAAGAAACGGAGCAGTACCGGGAAATATCTGGCAAAGATCAGCTGGATTTCTGTTATTGTGCCTGTCTATAATGAGGCGGGGACTATTGACAGTATGGTAAGGCAGCTGGAAACTCTTAGAGGGAAGTGTGAAATCCTGCTGGTAGACGGAGGGAGTACGGACGGTACCCTTGAGAGGATCCCCGCCTGGATCGAGGTGCTGAAGTCGCCAAAAGGACGTGCTTTTCAAATGAATCTGGGAGCGGAAAAGAGTACCGGGGACATATTGTTTTTCCTTCACTGTGACAGTGAGCTTCCGCCGCATCCGCTGGCCCGGATCCGAAAGGTTATGCGGGATCACCGTGCGGGATGTTTCGGGATCGCATTCCACTCATGTCATTTTTTTATGTTTACATGCCGGATAATCTCCAATCACCGGGTAAAAGACCGGAAAGTCATGTTTGGGGATCAGGGGATCTTTATAGACAGAGAGCTGTTTTTTGAAGCCGGGGGATTTCCGGAGATTCCGATTATGGAAGATTATCAGTTTTCACTGACGCTGAAGAAAATGCATGTAAAACTGGGAATGGCAGACCGCAGGATCTATACATCAGACCGGCGGTTCCCGAAAGGAACGGTGCCGAAGCTTAAGTTGATGTGGAAGATGAACCGGCTTAGAAAAATGTACCGGGACGGCGTGCCGGCAGAACGGCTTGCGGAAATGTACAGGGATGTGCGCTGATCCTGGCGGAAAACGGAGGAACGTATGGAACGGACGGAAGGGTTAAAAGAGTATGTAAGATCGGAACGATACCGGGAAGCGCTGGGACTTCCGGAGAAAATAACAGAAACCTATGAACTGCTGGCACAGGGGGAATATAACCGGAATTATGTTTTCTGTCATCCTGCCAGCGGGCAGAAAATGCTGCTCCGGGTTAATTTTGGAAGCCAGATGCACCTGGAGGATCAGATCGGTTATGAATACAGAGCGCTTCAGCTGCTTTCGGATTCGGGGCGCACACCCCGGCCATTTTATGTGGACGGCAGGAAGGATTTCCTTCCTTATGGGGTGATGGTTATGGAATATCTACCCGGTCATGCGATGAATTATGAGACAGAGCTTTTCCGGGGAGCCGGTTGCCTGGCGGATATTCACAGCATAAAACTTCCGGAAGAGCATTCGCTGCTTAGCCCGGAGAATCCACTTCAGGCAATTCTTGAGGAATGTGAAAAGATGTTCAGGGTCTATGTGGAATCTGATCTGGCAGACGAGGAAAAAAAGAGAAAAATCAGAAAGCTTCTGGATCAGGGATGGAAGAAAGTGGATGGATTAGGTGAGATCCCATATTTTTGCTGTATTAATACGGAATTGAATTCTACGAATTTTTTGATCAATAAGGATGGACGGGATTATCTGATTGACTGGGAAAAGCCTTTGTACGGAGATCCGGCTCAGGATCTGGGACATTATCTGGCGCCCACCACGACCTTCTGGAAGACGGATGTGATCCTTGAGAAGGAACAAATGAACAGATTTATTCATGAATATATCCGCAGGGTGGATGGGAGATTTGATGTGACAGGTCTGAAGGAAAGAACTGGGATCTATATTCCTGTAACCTGCCTGAGAGGGATTACATGGTGTGCAATGGCATGGGTGCAGTACCAGAACCCAGATAAGGAGATCTTTAACCTTTCTACATTCCGAAAGCTGGAGGCATATCTGGATGACGGGTTCCTGAAACGGATGGAAGCGTTTATTTCCGGATAGCCGTGATGTAAATGCGTTCAGAAAACGGGGGCAGTAGTTATAGAAAAAGCCAATAAGACAGTTGGCTAAAATCTATAGAAAATTCTGACAATTTAATTGAAATACAGAAGAGACCCCATTTATAATAGCAGTGATACCAAAGTGTAAAGGAGGAAAAAGAAATGAAAAGGAAAATTGCAGCATTACTGATGGCTTCTGCACTGACTGCAGCGCTGATAACCGCCTGCGGATCAGGAGGTGAGGAAACGTCCGGAGAATCTGCTGAAGAGACGACAGCTGAAGAGACGTCAGGTGAAGAAAGCGAAGAGGCTTCAGATGGATATGTGTCCGCCGAGGATGCTGTTGCAGCGGCAAAGGCGGGGGATACACATGTGCTGGATGTCAGAGAATGGGCAAATTATGTAGGCGGCAGAGTGGCAAATTCAGAATGGTGCCCGATCTTCCCGCTGGAGGACGATTCTCTGGCAGAAGCCATGACAGAGTATGCAGATGCAAACTTTGGGGATGATAAAGATATTTATATTATTTGCAACAGTGGAGCAAAAGGAGCAGAAAAGGCAACAGAAGTTCTGACAGAGTCCGGGATTGATCCGTCACGTCTGTTTACAGTAGAGGGGGGAGCAAAAGCTCTTGCGGAAGTAGACGGAGCGCTGACTACCAATCGTACGGAGGAAAATATTGAGTGGCAGTATGTATCCGGTGAAGATGCAGTGGCTGCGGTAGGAGATGACGAGGTTCAGTTCCTGGACGTCAGGGATGATGAGACATATGCGGCAGGCCACCTGGAAGGTTCACTGCAGTGTAATCTGAAGGAGATCGAGGATGCAGAGGCACAGACACAGATGTATGAGTTGGCAACTGGCGAGATGGATCCGGAAAAACCGGTTTATATTCTGTGCTACAGCGGAAATAACTGCGCAAAGACAGCTATTTCAGTTATGAAGGATGCAGGCTTTGATACAGATAATCTGTTTATCATCGAGGATGGCGCGAAGAACGCAGAAGTATCAGCAGCTTTTGTGACAGAATAGTTCTTGAACAGGATGTGATAGCGTAAAATAGTAAGACGGGCTTTTATAGAATGAATATTTTATAAGAGCCTGTTTTTTAAGCTTTTCTGGTCGAAGCAGCTCTGTGCAGAGTCATGCGGAGAGTTATCTTAAGAGCCTGAGAAGAGTAAGGAACATTTCCGGAACTGGTCCCATATGCTGGTATTGAAAGATGAAAAAGCTTTCATGGAAAGGAGCCAAGAGGTATGAGTATGAATGGAATCGATATTTCCAGCTGGCAGAGCGGGATCGACCTTGCGAAGGTGCCCTGCGATTTTGTGATCATAAAGGCAACTGAAGGACTGACTTATGTAAATCCGGACTGCGACCGTGCATATCAGCAGGGCCTGAAACTTGGTAAAAAGCTCGGAGTCTATCATTTTGCCGGAAAGAATGGCGCTTCGCAAGAAGCAGAATACTTTGTCAACAATATCAAAGGATATATCGGAAAGGCGCTTCTCGCACTGGACTGGGAAGGAAGCGGCGTGTCCAGAGGTCCGGCCTGGGCGAAAGAATGGCTGGACCGGGTGCGGCAGCTGACCGGTGTGAAGCCGGTGATCTATATGAATAACGGTACGGTGAATGGCTACGACTGGTCTTCGGTGGCAAACGGCGACTATGGCCTTTGGAATGCGGGCTATTATGCCGGCAGTACGGCAATGGGTTATAATCCGGATGCCCCGATCATTGGCGGGACCGGCGCCTGGAAATTTGCGGCACTGTATCAGTATACAGCCAGCGGCCGGCTCTCAGGCTACAGCGATGATCTGGATTTGAATGTATTTTACGGAGACCGCGCCGCCTGGGATGCGTACGCCGCCGGAAGCCCGGCTGGTTCAGGTAGCGGCGGGACGGTGGTCTATACCGTAAAAAGCGGAGATACCTTAAGTGGAATCGCACTAAAGTACGGCACCACGTATCAGCACCTGGCACAGATCAACGGGATTGCGAATCCGAATCTGATCTATCCGGGGCAGAAGATACGGATCCGGTAACGAAGGGGGACGTACACTTTTTGCAAAAGTGTACGTCCCCCTTCGCTGTTTGGGGTGTCCCTACTCGTAGGAAACCTGATTCGTAGAGTTTCGCACTACCAGCTCTGCGTGCAGCAGCAAGGTCCCGATAGGAATGCCGTTCAGCAGGCTTTCCAGGGCGTAGTAGCCGCTTTTGCCGAGCAGCAGGCGGTTCTGGCGGATTGTGGTCAGCGGCGGAGAGGTGTAGGCGCAGATAGGAAGGTCGTCGAAGCCGACGATGCTGACATCTTCCGGAATCCGGAAGTCCATCTGCTGGCACTGGATCATTGCCGCGTTTGCGATCTGGTCGTGGCTGCAGATGATGGCGGTCACCTGCTGCTCGTACAGAAGGCGGGGCAGATATTTTTCCATGCAGTGGGCGATATAGTGGGAGCTTCCGGTCAGGGACTCGTCAGCAAAAAGCCCCTGACGGCGCATGGACTGGAAGAAGGCTTCCCGCCGCACCTGCATGATATGGGAATCCAGGGCGTGGCTTAAGTAGCCGATCCGGGTATGCCCCAGCCGCTTTAGATGGGACACGGCCAGTTCCATGCCCTCCCGGTTGTCGATCCCTACCGAAGCCATACAGGGATTGGAAGAAACATAGTTATCGTAGAGCACAGCCGGGGTGCGGCTTGTGGGAAAATGTTTCATCCAGGGGTCGGAAAGAGAGAATCCCAGGATAAATGCGCCCAGGTAATCATGCTGCAGCATGAAAGCGTCGTAGGATATGGACGCCTGCAGCGCATCTGTCGCAGGTACGATATCCACGGTATAGCCGGCAGGCTCGGCCATCTGGCGAAAGCCCAGGATCAGTTCGTGGCCGAAATGATGAGGCTCTGTATATTCCATATTTGCGATGAGGACACACAGTTTCCGGAGCCCGCCGGGACGGCGCAGCTTGTGATAGCCCATTTCCACCGCAGTTTCAATGACGGTTTTTTGTAAAGTTTCGCTAATATCGGACGCACCGTTCAATGCTTTGGACACAGTTCCCTTTGAAATGCCCAGCCGGTCTGCGATCTCCTGTATGGTAGCCAACGCTTCATTCCCTCCTTCAAAAAATAATGAAAAACTTTGAATTATAGCCATATTATAGCCTCGGAAGAGAAAGAAAACAAGACCGGGTTAAAGAATAGAGAAAAAAGTAAAAAAGTGATTGACGAATGAATCTCAATCGATTAATATGAAGACATAACGAAACAATACGAAACTTCTAAAAGAAAATTTTCGTATTTAAGCTAGGGAAAAAATGGTATAATAAAAAGGCACCATGGGCAGCAAGGCCATGAAATGGAAAGGAGATCAATCACTATGGAACAGGAACTGAAACAGAAGTTACAGGATTTATTTCAGAAGGATATGGAAAGCGCTTCAGATGCAGAGATCTATACAGCGCTTCTTGCGATCACAAAAGAAAAAATGTCTGCAATCCGGCCAAACACCGGCAAGCGTAAACTATATTATATTTCCGCAGAATTCCTGATCGGAAAGCTTTTATCAAACAACCTGATCAACCTGGGACTGTTTGAGGAGACAAAGGAAGTACTGGCAAAATACGGACATGAACTGACGGCTGTAGAAGAGGCGGAGATGGAGCCTTCTCTTGGGAATGGGGGCCTCGGAAGACTGGCGGCCTGCTTCCTGGATTCTATCGCTACGTTAGGACTGCCGGGAGACGGTGTGGGCCTGAACTACCACGAAGGATTGTTCCTGCAGAAATTCTCGGACCACAAGCAGTGGGAGGACAAGAACCCCTGGCTTTCCAAGGACAGCTGGCTTACCAGAACAGACTGTCATTTCCAGGTACCGTTTAAGGACTTTACCCTGACCTCTACAATGTACGACATTGACGTGCCGGGATATCAGCAGGAAGGAAAGAACAAGCTGCATTTATTCGATCTGGATACGGTAGATGAAAGCATCATCCATGATGGCATCCAGTTTGATAAGCATGACATCCAGAAGAACCTGACGCTCTTCCTTTATCCGGATGACAGCGATGATGCAGGACGTCTTCTCAGGATCTATCAGCAGTACTTTATGGTCAGCAATGCTGCACAGCTGATCTTAAAAGAAGCAGAAGAAAGAGGCGTAAACCTGTATCACCTGCATGAGCACGTGTGCATCCAGATCAACGATACTCATCCGACAATGGTAATTCCTGAGCTGATCAGGATCCTGACGACAGAAAAAGGCTTTAATATGGATACCGCTATCGATGTGGTACGCAAGACCTGCGCTTATACCAACCATACCATCCTGGCGGAAGCGCTGGAAAAATGGCCGGTTCATTATCTGGAGCAGGTTGTGCCGCAGCTGATGCCGATCATCCGGGAGCTGGACGCAAGAGTGCGCCGGGATTTCCATGATGAGAGAGTCTATATCATCGATCAGAACCAGCTGGTACATATGGCTCACATCGACATTCACTATGGCTATGCAGTTAACGGTGTAGCGGCTCTCCATACAGAGATCTTAAAGGAATCAGAGCTTCGCCCGTTCTATGATATTTATCCGGAGAAGTTCAACAACAAGACCAACGGTATCACCTTCAGACGGTGGCTTCTGCACTGTAACCACGAGCTGGCAGAGTATCTGAAGGAGCTGATCGGTACCGGATATATGAAGGATGCGTCTGAGCTTGAGAAACTTCTCCAGTATCAGGACGATGAGAAGGTACTCGCCAGATTAAAAGAGATCAAGAAAGATGCGAAGATAGAACTGAAGAAGTATCTTCAGATGACACAGGGTGTAGAGATTGATGAAAATTCTGTCTTTGATATTCAGATCAAGCGTCTCCATGAGTATAAGAGACAGCAGATGAATGCATTGTATGCGATCTATAAATATAAAGAGATCAAGAAGGGCAACCTGCCGAAACGTCCGATCACGATGATCTTCGGCGCAAAGGCGGCTCCGGCCTATACTATCGCAAAGGACATCATCCACCTGATCCTGTGCCTGCAGGAGCTGGTAAAGAATGATCCGGAAGTAAGCCCGTACTTAAGGATCGTGATGGTGGAAAACTATAACGTAACGAAGGCAGAAAAGCTGATTCCGGCCTGCGATATTTCTGAGCAGATCTCCCTTGCTTCCAAGGAGGCATCCGGTACCGGAAACATGAAGTTCATGCTGAACGGAGCGGTAACTCTGGGAACAGAAGACGGCGCCAATGTAGAAATCCATGAGCTGGTAGGAGACGACAACATTTATGTGTTCGGAGCCAGATCTGAGAAGGTCATCGATCTGTATGCACAGAGCGGATATCATTCCCGCAAGATTTATGAGAGCGATCCCGAGATCGAAGAGCTGGTAGACTTTATCATCAGCAAGGAGATGATCATGATCGGTGATCCGGTGAACCTGGGAAGACTTTATAAGGAACTGGTAAGCAAAGACTGGTTCATGACCCTTCTGGATCTGAAGGATTATATTAAGACCAAGGAACAGATGCTGAACGATTACGAAGATGAAAAGAGCTGGGCAAAGAAGATGATGGTAAATATCGCAAAAGCCGGATACTTCTCTTCTGACCGGACTATTGCCGAGTATGACAAAGACATCTGGCATTTATCTTAAGTAAAAAAGACTCGCGGGAGCGGGTCTTAAAGAATAAAAAGGAGACGAAAAGAAGATGAAAGAAGCAGGAATCCTGATGCCGGTATCTGCTCTCCCGTCCCGCACCGGAGTGGGAGAGCTGGGGGCGGCCGCATACCAGTGGATCGACCTGATGCATGAGGCGGGGATCACCATATGGCAGATACTGCCCCTAAATCCCCTGGGCTATGGCAATTCTCCCTATCAGCCCTACTCTTCCTATGCGGGAGACGAGCTTTATATCAGCCTGGAGCTTCTGGCGGAAGCTGGGCTTTTGAAGGAGCTGCCGGAGCCTTTCCGGACAGAAGAAAAGCGGGTGGACTATGAAGCGGTCCGGGCATTTAAGCAGCCGGTCTTAAGAACTGCCTACCAGAGCTTCAAGGAAAAGAAACAGGATGAGGATCCGGAGTATCAAGCCTTTGCAGCTTTAGACTGGGTCAAGACCTATACGGCCTTCCGTGCTCTGAAAAAGGCGAATGGAGGCGTGTGCTGGAATGAATGGAAGGCAGAGGACCAGAACTTCCCGGAGGGAGAAAGAGAGCTGACCGGAGAAGAGCAGGAAGAAGCCGGGTTCCACACATTCCTTCAGTATATCTTCTATTGCCAGTGGATGAAAGTCAAGATAGCCGCAAATGAAAAAGGCATCCGTATCATGGGGGATGTCCCCTTCTATGTAGGACTGGATTCGGCAGACGTGTGGGGCGGAAAAGATAATTTTCTCCTGGACACCGATGGAAGGCCGATTTTTATCGCAGGAGTACCGCCTGATTATTTCAGTGCTACCGGACAGCGTTGGGGCAATCCGATTTATGACTGGGAGCACATGAAAGAAAGCGGATACCAGTTCTGGATGGACAGGATCGGCTACAGCGGAAAGCTGTTCGATATCGTAAGGATCGATCATTTCCGGGCTTTTGACACATTCTGGAAAATCCCGTCCTCCTGTCCGACTGCTATCGAAGGAGAGTGGATCGAGGCACCTGGATATGAGGTGCTGGATCTTCTGACAGAAAGCTTTCCAAAGATGGAACTGGTAGCGGAAGATCTGGGAGAACTGCGGCCGGAAGTCATGACTCTCAAGAAGCACTATCATCTGAAGGGCATGAAGATACTGGTATTTGCGATTGAGACATGGAGAAAACGGGCTTGTGACGGCATTGCGGATGAAAAAAACATGATCATCTATACCGGAACTCATGATAACGATACACTGATGGAATGGTATCAGAATCTGACAAAAGCGGCAAAACGCAAGGTTCGCCGCTTCTTGAGAACAGAAGGCTTTGGCACGGGTTCCGTTAAGGAAAGGCTGCTTGGATATACCTTTGCAAGCCCGGCCGAATATGCCATCGTACCCCTTCAGGACATCCTGGGGCTTGGAAGAGAGGGGCATATGAATATTCCGGGAACAGTGGGCTCGCCAAACTGGGAATGGCATCTTCCTGATTTCGGAAGAGCGGAGAAGGAAATGAAACATCTGCGGCATCTGTTTCAGCGGAGTTAAGCCGCAGGGAGTATCCGGGGCTTTTGCCCCGGCAATATAAAAGTGCAGGAGAGGAAAAGGAGGAGAAAGCATGGTAAAGACACAGGACAAATGGTGGAAACATGCGGTAGTTTACCAGATTTATCCGAGAAGCTTTCAGGACAGCAACGGAGATGGGATCGGAGATCTGAAAGGAATCATGGAGCGTCTCCCATATCTGGAGAAACTGGGAATTGACGCCATCTGGCTCTCACCGGTATGTCGTTCCCCGCAGGACGATAACGGATATGATATTTCTGATTACCAGGACATTGATCCTATGTTTGGAACATTAGAGGATATGGAGGAGCTGATCCGGAAAGCAAAGGATCACGGGATCCGCATCATCATGGATCTGGTGCTGAACCATACCTCGGATGAGCACAGATGGTTCCTGGAGGCGAAAAAGAGCAAGGATAATCCTTATCATGATTACTATGTCTGGAGAGACGGGACAGAGGACACGCCGCCTAATGAAATGAGAGCCTCCTTTGGCGGTTCGGCCTGGGAGTGGGTGCCGGAGCTTGGACAGTATTATTTCCATCAGTTTTCGGTAAAACAGCCGGATCTGAACTGGGAAAATGAGAAGGTTCGCCGGGAGATCTATGATATGATCCTCTGGTGGATGGACAAAGGTGTGGGCGGATTCCGTCTGGACGTGATCGATCAGATCGCAAAGGAACCGGATCTTGAGATTACGGCGAACGGCCCTATGCTCCATGCATTTATCCGGGAAATGAGCCGCGAGACCTTCCAGAAGGGAGAACTGATCACCGTAGGCGAGGCCTGGGGCGCGGATGTGGAACGGGCAAAGCTTTACAGTAACCCTAACGGAAACGAATTTTCCATGGTATTCCAGTTCGAGCATATCGGTCTGGACCAGCAGGAAGGAAAAGAGAAATGGGATCTGGCTCCGCTGCCGTTTGTGAAGCTGAAAAAGGTACTGGCAAAATGGCAGACCGGCCTGTACGGACGAGGATGGAACAGTCTCTTCTGGGACAACCATGATCTTCCGAGGATCGTGTCAAGATGGGGCAATGACCGGGAATACCGGGTGGAATCAGCAAAAATGCTGGCGGCGCTTCTCCATGGCATGCAGGGAACACCTTACATTTATCAGGGCGAAGAGCTTGGCATGACCAATGTAAAATTTGCGGATATCAGTCATTATAAAGACATTGAGTCTGTAAACATGTATAAAGAACGCATAGAGGCAGGTTATGACAAGGATGATGTCATGAAATCCATATATGCAAGAGGCCGGGATAATGCCAGAACCCCTATGCAGTGGGACGGAACTGCGAACGCGGGATTTACAGCGGGAACGCCATGGATCGAAGTCAATCCCAACTATACAACGATCAATGCCAGGGAAGAGTTAGAGGATCAGGATTCTGTCTTTTATTTCTATCAGAAACTGATTCGTTTAAGAAAAGAATATCCGGTATTTGTAGATGGAAAGTTTGAATTGTTGATGCCGGAAGATGAGAAGATCTTTGCCTACACCAGGACAAACGGGGATAGCCGGATGCTGGTATGTGCAAATTTCTCGGGAGAACAGGCAGAGTGTCCTCTTCTGGCGGAATGGGTGGATGCAGAAGTGCTGATCCATAACTATCCGGGAGAATGGAGTAAAAAGCTAAGGCCCTATGAGGCAGTTATTCTAATCCAGTCATAAATGAAAAGCGTCGGCATGTGCCGGCGCCTTTTCTATACTTTTAAAAAGTTCAGGGAGCCGGAAGGATTGCCGGTTCCTTTTTCAAGAAGGGAAATAAGTCCCTGTATCGTATCTTCAATCTCCTCTCTGGAAGAGGGGAGGAGAGTATTATCTATCTTGACTGTCAGAACGATCAGTACGATTTCGGAGAGAGCGGAAGGGTAGTCAAAGTGAATTTCTCCACGCTCAATGCCCTGACAGATGATTTCTGTCAGATCAGGCTTCAGCTCCGTGATCAGATGATGCAGGTACTTCTGATGGAGAAACGAACGCTCGCGCTCATCCAGAGGGGAAACCTGGCTGTCTTTGGACAGAAAGTCTCTGGAGGAATCCCGGCAAGCCTGAAAGATCTGGGCCATCCGGGTGAAGGGTGAGATGTCCTTTTGCTGTGTAAGCTGGTGAGCGGTCATAAGAGACGGCTGGTAGCTGCGCTCGATCAATGCCTCCAGTATTGCGGATTTGGACGGGAAATAGTAATATATACTGCCTTTCCCGATTCCGGCAGTCTGGGCAATCTCGCTGACGGAGATAGTCTGGATATTTTTCTTTGCCAGAAGTGTCTGGAGAGCGTCCAGTATCTGATTATATTTTGTCTGATTAGCCATGTCTGTTCACGTTCCTTTTTTCAAAATCAATAGAAAAGCAATTCATCTAATGCTATGTGAAAAGGTCTCAGAATTAAGTATCAGTATAGCACGTGGGAAATAAAGAATGCAAGTAGAAAAATGTACCTAAAAAACCCCTTTTTTTTGCCGAAAATTTTGCGTCCAGAAATATTGACCAATAGTCGAAAAGTTGGTAATTTACTTATAAAGAATTATCGACCAATGGTCGAAAAATGTCAAAAAAAATAAGGAGGAAGATATGACATACGCTGAATTTTTTTCGGAAATCAAAGGAAGATTTATGGAAGCAGATGTAAGCGGGATCCGGGAGCATCTGGCTTACCAGTTCAATATTACGGGAGAGGCAGAAGGGATTTTCTATATAGAGGTGAAAGAAGGGAAACTGTATGTAGAACCCTATGAGTATTATGACCGGGATGCAATGTTTATCTGCAGCGCACAGACACTTCGCAAGATTGCAGATGGAGAAATGGATCCGATTCTGGCGGTCACTCTTCGGAAGCTTAGGGTAGAGGGAAATATTGATAAGGCACTAAAGTTGAAGAGTCTGATAGAAAGCCATAAGAAATAAAAGCCGGAAGGAGGCGTGTCTATGCAGAAGTGGTGGAAAGGTCTCCTGTTTATGGCGGGAGCGGCATCGGCGGCGACAGCGGGAGGAACAGCCTATTTTTACCGCCGGGTCATGAAGCGCAACAGGATGAAGGTGGAAGATACCATGAAGATGTCAGGGACGGACTGGAGCAGGTATGCTGATCTTCTGAAGGAGCGGAAAGCCTGGATGATGTCCCAGCCTCATGAGGAGGCAGAGATTATGTCAGAAGACGGACTTAAGCTTCATGGCACATTCTTTCCGGGGACAGGCGGCGCAAAGAAGCTTGCCATCTGCCTGCATGGCTATACCAGCCAGGGAATGAGCGATTATGTGGGATTATCTGACTACTATCTGAAAAGAGGCTATGCAATGCTTCTTCCGGATGCCAGAGCCCACGGAAAGAGCGAAGGCGAGTACGTGGGGTTTGGATGCCTGGACAGGCGTGACCTGATGCGCTGGATCGACTGGGCGGTAAAAAGATGCACGGATGAGGTACAGATCCTTTTGCATGGGACATCGATGGGAGGGGCAACCGTTTTGATGGCATCGGGTCTGGCGTTGCCCGGACAGATAAAGGGTATTATTTCTGACTGTGGATTTACGTCTGCCAAGGAGGTTTTCTCCCATGTGCTCAGATCCTGGTATCATCTGCCTGCATTTCCCATGATCCAGATTGCAGACTGTGTAAATAGAAAGAGAGCCGGATATGGGCTTGACGAGTGTAACGCAAAGCGGGAAGTCAGAAAGGCGAAGATCCCTATCCTTTTGATCCACGGAGAAAAGGATAATTTTGTTCCCTGTTATATGTGCAGGGAAATTTATTCGAACTGCAAATCACCCGCAAAAATGGTGATCATAAAAGATGCGGCTCACGGAGAGAGCTATTACAGAGACATGGAACAATATGAAAAGGCTATGACAGAGTTTATTGGAGGTGTGATCCGATGATGAGGAAAAGAAAAGGCTATCCTGTATACCCGCTGACGGCAGCGCAGAAATTTCACTTTTTCTATTATGATTTCTGTCCTAAGAAGGAGGTACTGAATATCGGAACCAGTCTTACGATTGAGACGGAAATTGACTGGGAGGTTCTGAAACAGTCGATCTATAAGGCGTATGACCGGGCAGAGAGTATGCGTCTTCGGTTTGCAAAAGATAAAGAAGGTACCTGGTACCAATATGTGGTTGCTAAGGAAGAAAGAGATATCGAGTTTGTGGATTTTTCAGACCGGACCATGGAAGAGGCGGAAAGCCAGATGCAGAAGTGGACACAGGTGCCGTTTAAGCGTCAGGATTCTCCAATGAACCGGATTGTTATGATTAAGATGCCGGACGGTTTTAATGGTCTTTATCTTCTGATCGATCATATGACGGCGGACGCCCAGTCGCTGATCTGCTTTTTAAAAGATGTGATCGAATTGTATTGCAGTGCTAAATATGATGGTGTGCCGTATCCGAAGGACATGGCTTCATATATCGAACAGGTAAAAAAGGATCTGGCCTATGAGGCAGGCAGTAAAGCGCAGGCCAGAGACGCAAGATATTTTGAGGATCTGATCGATCATATGCCGGAACCGATCTATAATGGCCTCCGGGGACCGCAGCGCCTGGAGGACGAAAGAAAGAGGACCGGAAACCCGGATGCCAGGGCGGCAGTCAATGTTTCAGACTCCGTAGACTCGGCGCTGGATATCTTCCATCTGGAGGCAGAGCCTACCAGACGGCTGATGGAGTTTTGTGAGACGTATCATGTGTCCTTGGTCTGCCTGCTTTTGATGGGGCTGCGTACATATTTCCAGAAGATGAACGGAAACGATGATGTGTCTATCAATACGGCGATCGCCAGGAGGGCCACTCTGAAAGAAAAGAAATCAGGAGGCACAAGGATCCATTCCTTCCCGTTCCGTACGATCATGGGAGAGGACAAAAAGTTCCTGGACGGGGTTTATGAGATCCGGGATCTGCAGAATGAATATTTCCGTCATGCAAATTATGACCCGGTAGCTTATTTTGCTCATCGAGGGAAGAAATATCCGCAGAAGGACGGAGCAACCTATGAGCCAATGGCATTGACATATCAGCCGCTGACACTTCAGGAGAAGGGGCTGGATAAGCTGGGCGGCATCCGCTATAAAACCCGGTGGTACCCCAACGGGGCTACCACGCAGGCGATGTATCTGACAGTCATGCACCGCCCGGAAGACAATGGACTGGACTTTAATTTTGAACATCAGGTGAAGGCGGTCAGCAGAGAGGATCTGGAATATCTGTATTATTATCTTTGCAGGATCATGTTTAAGGGGACAGAGAATCCGGAACTGACTGTAGGAGAAATTATCAGACTGGTATAAAGAAAGGAAGAGGAAGATGTTTAATAAATTGGTAGATATTATCTGTGAATATGTAGAAGTAGAACCGGAAAATGTAAAGCCGGAGTCCCGTTTTATTGAGGATCTGGGATTTACCTCCTTTGATTTCATGAGCATGCTGGGCGAACTGGAGGACGAATTTGATGTGGAGATTGACCAGACAAAGGCGGTGGATATCCGTACCGTGCAGGAAGCGGCAGATTATCTGGAAACATTGGCTTCGGAAGAGTAAGAGGTGAGAGTGATGCTGTGCAGTACGATCCGTGATATCCTGGTGCGGACGGAAAGAAAATACGGACGGGAGGACGCCGTTCGGTATAAAGTGAAAAAGGATACAATAGAATCAAAGACATATACCTGCCTTAAGAATGACAGCGAAAGTTTTTCCCGGGTGCTGGATGATCTGGGGGAAAGAGGCGAGCATGTGGCTGTGATTGGAGCGACCTCATATCCCTGGCTGGTGACTTTCTTTGGGATCGTGGACAGCGGCAGTGTGGCGGTGCCCCTGGATGCCGGACTTCCGAAGGAAGAATTGTGCGGGCTTATGGACCGGGCAGATGTGACCGTCCTGGTGTACGATGAGATCCGGGCGGATGTGGCGGCAATTGCAAAAGAAAAGTGTCCGAAGCTGCGACATTTTATTTCCATGCAGAAGGAAGAAAGCGATGAAGAGAGCCTTTCTTTCTGGCAGATGATCAGGGAAAATGAAGGGAGCTTTAGCGAACCGTTGGATCCGGATCAGCTGTGTACCATTATGTTTACATCCGGCACCACGGGGAAAAGCAAAGGTGTGATGCTGACCCATCGGAATCTGGCGGAAAACGCCACCTGTCTTGATATGAAGATTCCGGAGCGGACTGTGATCATGTCGGTGCTTCCGATCCATCATGCCTACTGCCTGAGTATGGATATTTTGAAAGGGATTTCGCTGGGGGCGGTAATCTGCATTAATGATTCACTTCTCAGGGTGGCGAAAAATATCAAGCTTTTTAAGCCGGAGATGATATTAATGGTGCCGCTGATGATCGAAACACTGGCTAAAAAGCTGGAGGATGCATCCCTCATTCCAGCAGCGGTCATAAAGGCAAAGGTGTTCGGGAAGCAGTTTCACACCATCTGCAGCGGCGGCGCATATCTGAATCCTTCTTATATTGATCTGTTCCATAAATATGGAATTACGATCCTGCAGGGCTATGGCATGACAGAATGTTCTCCGGTTATCAGCAATAATGTCAGCTGGAACATCAAAAAGGAGTCGGTAGGGCAGCTTCTGCCAAACTGCCAGGCAAAGTCGGTGGACGGAGAGTTATGGGTGCGGGGCAGCAGTGTCATGCAGGGATATTATAAGATGCCAGAGGAAACAAAAGAGACCCTGGAAGGAGGATGGCTGAAGACAGGCGACCTGGGGTATGTGGACGAGGACGGGTTCGTATTCCTGACCGGACGGAAGAAAAACCTGATCATCACCCGCAACGGAGAAAATGTATCCCCGGAAGAACTGGAAAACAAGCTGGGAGAATCCAGGCTTGTACAGGAAGTGCTGGTCCGGGAGGACGAAGGCGTGATCCAGGCGGTGATCTATCCTGATCCAGATTATGTAAAGAAGAAAAGAATCCGGGATGTGGAAGGGGAGCTTCAGAAGTTGATCGATGCCTATAACGAGAAGGCTCCAGTGTATAAACGGATTTACAGTCTTGTGGTCCGGGAGAGAGAATTCGACAAAACCACGTCAAAGAAGATTAAGAGATACTAAGAGGGACAGGGTATATTGCAATTGGGGACACAGGCAAACGCAAAAGGGGACGTACACCTACGCAGAAGGTGTACGTCCCCTTTTGGTCAGCAGCCGTTCATGCATCAGAAACATCAGAACCAGAATCACCAGCAAAAATGGCGGGAAAAGTGCAATGCTGATGTGGTTCGCTATCAGTCCGAATATTGGAGGCATCAGGCAGGAGCCTACATAAGCCGAGGCCATCTGTACGCCGATTACGGCCTGGGAAAGATCCGCACCGAAATGATCAGGTGTGGAGTGGATGATACAGGGATATATAGGCGCACATCCAAGACCGATCACGATGAGTCCGGCCAGCGAAGCGGTTCCGGAGAATGGCAGAAATAAAATAAGTATACCAAGAAGGATGATCCCCTGTCCAAGGCGGATCATCTGCGTATCGGAAAAACGCAGGGTCAAAAATCCGCTGGCGGCCCGGCCCGCAGTGATGCCGATGAAAAACAGACTGGCATAGAAGGCGGCTGTTTCGGAGGATATTCCTTCATGGAGCGCCAGATAGCTGGAGGCCCAGAGTCCTGTAGTCTGCTCCAAAGCGCAGTAGCAGAAGAAAGCCACCATGACCTCGCGCGCGCCGGGGATCCGGAGGATCTGCCCGAGAGACAGAGGCTTTCTGGTATATGCAGCTTTCGCCGTATCCACAACTTCCGCAGCGTCTTTATCTATGGCAGCACCGGAAGACGATCCAGAGGCGGCGCCGGAAACATTCCGGGTCTTCCAAAGAGGAAGGCTGAGAAACAGGATAGCTGTCAGGGCCACCTGCAGGATGCCGATATACCGGTAGCCGGTGTTCCAGGAGGCGCCGCCGGAAAGTACTCTTCCCATGATATATGGCCCTGCGGAGGCTCCGACACCCCACATGCAGTGAAGCCAGCTCATGTGGCGGCTGGTATAGTGGAGAGCAACGTAGTTGTTCAAAGCAGCGTCCACGCTTCCGGCACCAAGTCCATAGGGAACAGCCCACAGACATAGGGGGAGGAAGGAATGGCTGAAAGAAAAGCCAAAAAGGGCAGCTGCTGTCATGGCTACACTTAAAGCCGTTACTTTTCCGGGACCAAGGCGCAGGGTCAGCCGGTCACTCTGGAGGCTGGACACGATGGTTCCCCCGGAAATGATCATGGAAATGATGCCGGCGTAAGACACGGGCACCTGAAATTCCTGGTACATAGAGGGCCAGGCGGACCCAAGGAGTCCGTCGGGAAGGCTCAGGCTTATAAAAGCAAGATATATAATCGCTAAGAGCAGATGAAACATGGTGTGATCGTCCTTTCTTCCGATCCCTCACAGCTGACCGTTCCATCGGCTTCTATGTGTATGACGGACAGATGTGAGGGATCATTGTAGTCTTTTCCATAGCCGTCATCATCATAAAGTGTGTAGCTGCAGACAGCATTTGTATCAGTGTCCGGATATGCGATGACCTTGAGAACAGAAGCGTCCACATTTTCTACATTTTCTGCCGCATCGGCCAGGGGAAGAAGATGGCCTTTCCGGACAAAGAAGATAAGCTCATGTTCGGCGGCGGGCACGTAGTGATGGCCTGCGGTCATTTTTTCAAACCGAAGGTCTTCCGGGCCGGAGGTGGTAACAAGCAGCATATCCTCCGGCAGATAGACATAGCGTCCTGTGGTATTTGGCTGGTAAACAGGAGCAAGCATCAGGCTTTCACCCAAAAGAAGCTGATCCTCTACCTGAGAAGCATGCGGGTCAGAAGGGTAGCCAAAAGCAAGCGGTGCAAACAGCATAGTGTCGTTTAACGCAGCCTTCATATATTCACTGTACAGGTATGGCAGCAGGCAGTAGCGAAGCCGGATGATATTTCTAAGAGCGGCTTTGTTGGAGAAGCGGTAAGCCTCCTGTTCTCTGGTGCCGAGAGCGGAATGATTTCTCATCAGAGGCGTAAAGATGCCAAACTCCAGCCAGCGAAGCAGAAGGTCTTCTGTGGTATCCGCCCCAAATCCGCCAAGATCCGCTCCGGTGTAAAGGAATCCGCACATGCTTAGGGATGGCATCATCTTTACATTCATCAGAAGATGGGACCACCAGGACAGATTGTCTCCCTGCCAGATGCCGCCGTAACGGTGCATGCCGATATAGGAGGATCGGGAAAACATGAGAATCCGCTTATCCGGTTCCAGTTCTTCAAAGGCTTCACCGGCTGCCCTTGTCATGTTGTAACCGTACAGGTTGTGTACTTTATCATGGCGGATTTTCGGAAAGCCGTTTCCAGGCTCGTGATAGAAGCTTCTGTAATCCTCCGGATTGTTTGCAAGAGTGTTGACAAGACTCAGAAAATGGTCATTCTTCTCCATATCAAGATTTTGGCCTTTCAGGGCCGCCACTTCGTCAAATACCTGGTTCAGCCGCTTTTCAGAATAGAAAATAGCAGGCTCATTCATGTCATTCCAGAAGCCATCGATACCCATATCCAGAAGAACCTTATATTTCATGCCGAACCATCTTCTGGCATCAGGATTCAGCATATCCGGGAAATGAGCTCTTCCCGGCCATACAGCGCCCACGAAAGGCGTGCCGTCTTCTTCCTTGCAGAAATATCCCTTCTCCAGGCCTTCCTCATAGACGGAGTACCCTTCTTTGATCTTGACACCTGCGTCAATGATGGGAACAAGATGGATCCCCTGCTTTTTCATATCAGCGGCAAGACGCGGCAGATCAGGGAATTTTTCTTCAGATACGGTGAAGTCCTCATACTGCTCCATGTAATCAATATCCAGATAGATCGCATCCAGAGGCATATCCGCTTCTTTGTATTTTGCCGCTACTTCACGGATATCCTCCTCTGTTTTATAGCCCCAGCGGCTCTGGCCGTACCCAAAGGCCCACTTGGGAGGGATATAACTTCTTCCGATCATCTGCCGGAAAGTATGAACGATAGATGTAAGAAGCCCGTCCTCTTCTTCGATGACATAAAGATCCAGATCCCAATTCTCAGGTGTGATAATAAGCAAATCCTTTTGTGTATACCCGATATCGAAGGTCAGCTGACCCGGGTAATCTATGAAAATTCCAAAAGGAGAGGAGCCGCCAACTAAGAGAAAATTGTGCGCTCCATAAAGAGAATGGGTGGTCTCCAGGTGATGGGGGTCGTCACTGCAGTTGCTGGTATAAGACCATCCGCGTTTATTAATGCCCCGTACCTGTTCCCCTAAGCCATATACAGGCACATCCGCGGGAAGCGGATAGTACAGAGAGCCTTCTTTTATAGCAAAGTAAGGAAGAGAATCCTGTTCTGCAGGATAATGCTTGATGACAGCGTCAGTGGGAAATGGATTTCCGAATGAATATTTACGTACCATGTATTTTCTCCTTCCGATTCTTTTTTCAATATGATACTATTATATAAATGTAGACCCAGGGAATCTTGCATATTTCTGACAGGTTTTGACACAATCCTGTCTCCGGACAGCTGCAGGGAGGAAGAAAATGGAGCAAAAAGGACAGTATTTGGAGAAAGGACGACACGGGACGCCTATGTTCCCGGTGGAATATTATGACTGCGAATATCCGGCCAACCTGGCCGGGCTACCGGTTCACTGGCATGAAGAGTTTGAGGTTACCTATGTGCGGAAGGGGAGCTGCACCTACCTGATCGATCTTATGCCCATAAGAGTTAAAAAAGGAGATTTTTTATTTCTGCCCTCCGGAGTTCTCCACGGCATTCCGGAAGGTAATACGAAAATGCTGGAAACAGAAAGCTTTGTTTTTCATCCCGGGATGTTGGGCGGCATGGATGTGTGCGGGGTCAAATATATCTCTCCGCTGGAGAACGGAGACATTAGATTCCCGTATGTGTTTTCAAAAGAAGGAGCCGGAGAACTTTCCAAAGGACTAAAAGTGCTGTTTGACAGGCTTAAAAACAGTTTCCTTGACAGAGAGACCGGATATGAGATGGAGGTAAAGGCATGCCTGCTGGAAATGGTCTTGCTTCTTTATCGGGAATCTTCCTTTGAAAGAAGGAAAGAAGAAAATCAGAGTACCATTGAAAGGCTCAGAAAGGTTATCCAATATATCAAAGAGAACTATCAAAAGCCGGTGACTGTTGGAGAACTGGCGGCGGTCTGCCACTTCAGTGAGTGCTATTTCATGCGTTTTTTTAAGCAGTATATGAATATGACCTGTGTGGAATATATGAATCAGTACCGGATGGAAATTGCGGCGGAAAGACTGTCATCCGGCCGGGAAAGTATTACAGATATTGCGCTGGATACCGGATTTAATAATATTTCTTATTTTAACCGGGTGTTTAAAAAAAGCTTTGGGATGACGCCAAAAGCCTACCGGCAGGCCTATGAGAGTGTGGAACTGGACAAGGTGGAATGAAAGGGACGCAGTAAATGCGTTCCTTTTGTGATAAAAGGTCTTGCTCGTGACGCGGCGTCATGAATTATAATGGGAGCAGGAGGGAAGATATATGGACAAAAAGCGTGCAATCCCAGAAGGATATATGACAGTCGGAGAGCTGGCTGGAAAGATGGGGACCACCGTGCGGACCCTGCAGTATTACGACAGAGAGGGCCTGCTCTCGCCATCATCAGAGAGTGAGGGAGGCAGGAGGCTTTATACGTATAAGGACATGATCCGTCTACATCAGATCCAGGCGCTGAAATCTCTTGGATTTTCTCTGGGAGATATCAAAAACCGCCTGATATCACTGGATACGCCGGAAGAAGTGGCAGAAGCCCTCACAGGGCAGGCCCAGTCGATCAGGGAAAAGATATGGCAGCTGTTCATTAAGTGTCAGCAGTAATAACTTGCTCATACTACCACCATTTTCTATACCTTTTTTGAAAAGGGAATTTATGTTTTATTTAATTCTATTTCTGCAATAGCCTTATCTAAGAAAATTTCCCCGTCTAAATGTTCTATTTCATGGCAGAAACATTGTGCAAGTTCATTTTCGCCAGTAATAATGATTTCCTCTCCATTTTCATTTTGCGCTTGAAGAGTTACTTTTTGCGGACGGATTGTTTTTACACAACGATTGGGGAAGCTAAGGCAGGCTTCATTACATTCTTGAACGCCGCTGCAACCGATTATTATAGGGTTTACCAGCTTTAAAAAGCAATTATTATAATCAATCACAACAAGTCGTTTTAATATACCTACTTGGTTTGCCGCAATAGCAGCACCGTTTTCAGTTTGTTGTAGTGTATCTAACATATCGTCAAGAATTTGTCTGATTTTATCATTGAAAAATTTTACTTCTTTACACCTTTTACGCAGAATGGGGTCGTCAAAGTATCGAATATTTCTTATTGCCATTGCTATCCCCCCGACTACTATCAGCCCTTGATTTTCTTTGGCTTTCCTCGAATAAAAATACTTCTTCGATAGGAAAGTCAAACACTTTTGAAATATCATAAGCAAGCCATATAGACGGTTCAAATTTTTCTGTTTCAATGGCGTTAATTGCCTGCCTTGATGTGCCTACCATTGCTCCTAATTGTTCTTGTGTTATTCCTTTTTCTTCTCGCAGTTCTCTAATTCGGTTTTTCATTTATAAATTCCTTTCTGTAAGGTTGACGTTACAGTGTATTATAACAGATTTTCTTGTAATGTCAACCTTACAAAAAGATTTCCATGGAAAATAGTTATTTTTGTAATATTACAATTTCCCCCTCTCCCTGTGGCTCTTGAAACCCCTTATAATGATGTTCTAGTATTTCATCTGTTATTATGAATGGTGAGTTTGCATGTAAAGATAAATTCCTTTTTTGAAGTCTTTTTCGTAAAAGCTCTTTATTAGCTTTCATGTATACCAATTCAACGATACCGCCCGCATTTTCAATCATATTTCGATAAAACTCCCGATTATCTTTGTTCCAAAAGCTAAAATCAATGACAACATTTTTCCCATTTTTGATTAAACTTATCATTTTTTGCCGAAGTAAGAGTTCTACTTTTTCAGATAACTCATCGTACTGGGTTTCCGAATAATCAATTCCTTTTTGTCCGTATATGTTCCACATTTCCTCATCAATAGAAAGTCTGATATATCCCTCTTGTTCTTTTTGCTTTGCATATGTTGTTTTTCCAGAACCGCATACTCCGCACATCATTATAACTTTACTCATAATATTTCCCTCCATGAATGAAAGTGTATTGTTTTTGAGTATATCAAATTTGCGGATAAAAATATACAAATCATTTATATTTTTTCTGTTTCCACTTGCCGCTTTTATATCGCCAAAGAGAAAATAGTGCAGTACAAAGCCATGTGAGAGCAGTTGTCCACCATATCCCCCATTGACCGATAAAAGAGATATTGGTTAATGCAAAGACAAACACAAGCCGACAGACGATTTCTAAAATACCGTTTGCCATAGAATAGGCAGAGTCGCCAGTCCCATTCAACAGATAACGGAGTATTTGGGACATACCCAATGCCATAAAAAATGTACTTGTGATATGAATACCTGTTACGGCATTTTCAATAATGACTGTATCAGATACAAACATATTCATTGCCAATTTTCCAAATACCCAAAAAACCAAAAGTAGAATGAGAGAATAGGAAGCGCATATTTTTAATGCGGAAATCAGTCCTTGCTTTATCCGTTCTGTTTTGCCTGCCCCGATATTTTGTCCTGTATAAGTTGCAATCGCCGTACCTAATGCCGTAAAAGGCTGTTGGATTAAGTTTTCGATTTGGCTTGTTGCTGCAAATGCCCCTATTACGCTTGTTCCAAACCCATTGATTACCCATTGTAAGATACTGCTTGAAAGATAAATCAATGAATATTGAAAGCCCATTGGAATACAGATTTTAAGAATTTGCCTAGCAATGCTTCGGTCAAACTTCGCTTCTTTGATTGCCTTTTGGAAATAAGAATATTTCTTTATGGCATATGCAAAACATAAAATTCCTGCTATCCCCTGCGCTAACAGGGAAGCAATGGCAGTCCCCTCTACACCAGTATGGAAGATTAGGATAAATACTAAATCAAATACGATATTCAGTATGCTGCAAGTTGCCAAAAAAATAATCGGCGTTTTTGCGTCCCCCAATGAGCGAAGTATGCTGAACGGTATGTAATAGATGATTACGAAAATAAGACCGCCTAAAGATACCGACATATAGTTTACTGCGTCCTCCAATAAGGAAACAGGAGTGTTTAACAGGATCAGTAATGGTCTTGTAATCAGCAATGCAAAAGCCGATATAATCAAGGTGCTTACAATGCTTATCATTGTTCCGTTCCGAATGGCAAGGGCTGTACCTGCTTCATCATTTGCCCCGAAAAATTGGGAAACAACAATTCCCGAACCAATGGCAATGCCTAAGCAGAGAGAGGTAAATACCATTGAAACAGAGCCGGTTGCACCTACCGAAGCAAAGGCGTTTGCGCCGATTAAATGTCCTACAATAATTCTGTCTACAATGATAAATGACTGTTGTAAAATAGTTCCGAACATAAGCGGAATGGCAAAGGACAAAAGTAATTTTGTCGGATTGCCAGTTGTCATATTTGTTTGTTTACTCATTTTCTTTTAACTCCTTTCTTTTGACATATTCCAGTATAAGTATTTTGGTGAACAAACAAAGGGCAGAAAACAGTTATAACTGTTCTTTCCGACAAAAAAAGAGCCTTATCCTTTTATTGGATAAAGCCCTGTAAGTCTGATTTTATGATTTTGCGAATGGTATCATAGGATAGATGGAAGCGTTCGCAGATTTCATCAATACTCATGCCTTTATGGTATAGATTGATAATATCCATGTTTCTTTGCTCATAATATTGCTTAGAACCGCTTTTGCTGCCCCATGATTTTTTACTTTCCATAGATGGAACATACAGTAATTGCCCGTTTACATATGCGGATAACTCTTTTAGAAGTTCCATAGGAAGCACATCTGCTGCATTGATATATTTCATTATATTATTCCGTCCTTTACTTAATTTTCTTAAATAAAGTGCAGAACCAGCAGATAATGCAACTTTCATTTAACCCATACAGACCGTTGCATTTCTACTATTCTGCATGGGAATATTCACTATCTGAACAATTTCTGTTATTATAGTCCACTACCAAATACCTCCTTAGGTAAATCAAAAGCCTATGTGATAAAGACTGATACAGTATATCAAAATTTTGTCGAAAAGTCCACTTTGTTTTATTATTACAATATAAAAAACCGGGAAACGGCAATCCATAGACTGCCACTCCCCGGCTTTTTAATCATTCCATATCTTCAGCAGGCAGGAACACAAGCCTGTCAAATTCTTCTTCGGTCAGTTTCTTCAGCTTTTCCGCTGTGCGCCCTGCAAGCTCCTGTATCTCTGTTTCCATGTAGGGCATGGCGGCAGTCATTGCCGCCACCGTATCAGTCCTTGTTTTCTTTCTGTAACAACAGATAAAGTTAATTTCTTCAAATGTGAATTGTCCCATGCTCCTATACCTCCAATCCCTTGTTTTTGGTCTTTGCCGCCTGTTTTTTCGGGGCGGCGTTTACGGTCTTTTTGTCCTGTGCAACCTTAATTTATGCGGTGTTGCGGGTGTTGTCTATAAATACTTGCGCCGAACGGCGCCGGAAAAACAACGATGCTGGAATGTATAGAGGGATTCCGGCGGTGCGAAAGCGGCCGGATCCAGGTGGAGGGGAAGACGGGCGTACAGCTGCAGTCGGCTTCGCTGCCTGCCTATATACGGCCCATGGAGGCGGTCCATCTGTTTGAAAAGTGGAAAAAGGCAAAAGCAGATCTATCGGTACTGGAGGCGCTGGAGATTGGCCGGATGAAGAAAAAGCTGTATATGGAACTGTCTACCGGACAAAAGAGACGGCTGCATCTTGCGCTGGCACTGATCGGAGATCCGCAAGTTGTGTTCCTGGATGAACCGACAGCCGGGCTGGATGTGGAAGGGAGAAGAGCCCTTCACGATGAAATCCGAAGCCTTGCTTCCAGAGGGAAAACCGTCGTGCTGGCAAGTCATGATATGGCAGAGGTGGAAGAGCTGTGCAGCCGTATTTTGATCCTGAATCAGGGACGGGTCACATTTCTTGGAACGGTGGAGGAACTGGCCGGATATATGGGGAAAAGGTACCGGATCAAGATCAGGACTGTGGAGGGAGAAGAAGAGTATCCGGCAGATAATCTTGAGGAAACCCTGCTTAGGATCCTGCAAAAATATAAAGAAAAGCATGTGCCGATCCAGGATATTCAGATCGGCCGTGGAACGTTAGAGGAGCATTTTATAGAACTGGCAAAGGAGGGAGTATGATGAGTGCGCTGATCTATGGAATCCGTTTACAGTTTCGGATGGATATCCGCAGCAGAACGCTTTTGGTGACCTGCTATCTGGTGCCGCTTCTTTTCTTTGCTGTTATGGGCGGAATCTTTACCTCTCTGATGCCGGAAGCAAAAGACACTCTGATCGCTTCCATGACGGTGATGGGTGTGTCTATGGGAGCGCTGATCGGGGTTCCGCCCTCTCTTTTGGAAATTTATGGAACAGACATAAGAAAGATGTACCGGGTCGGGGAAGCACCGCGGTTTTTCGGACTGATCTCGCTGGTGATATCAGCCTTTGTTCATCTGATGATCATGAGCGGACTGATCCTTGCGATAGCTCCGGCGGCATTTGACGCAAAGCTTCCGAAGGATATCGGGCTTTATTTTGCGAAGCTTTCTCTGTTTTTGATCGTTTCGCTTGCACTGTCCTGCGTGCTGGGACTGGCGGTGAAGAATCAGGCGAAGCTTACCATGTTAAGCCAGGTCTTTTTTTTGCCGTCGATCCTGCTGTCAGGGATCATGTTTCCGTCCAGGCTTCTTCCCTTTGCCCTGGAACGGGCAGGAAAGCTTTTCCCGGCTGCCTGGGGATACCGTCTGCTTGCGGGAGTGGAAGACGGCGGGAAATCACTCCTGGCGCTTCTGGCACTGCTGCTGGTATCCGTGTTGGCCTGTGGGATCATAGGAGCCCGAAAACAAGATATGTGAAAAGCTTTGATTGACGGAAACGGTACGGCAGAGGTATAGTGAAGCTATCAAAAAAGGAAGGTATTGTTATGGAAAATGAAAAGAGACTCTTAGCATTTGAGAAGATGCTGAAGGCAGTACAGGAAAATTATGAAAATGCAGATGAAAAGATGAAAAAATTAAAGGCGGAGGGCAGGGAAAAATCCGCTACCTACCGCCAGTTAATGGGAAATAAGCTTCAATATCAAAATATGCTGTCCATGTATCAGATTTATGGCCTTTTGGAAGAAGATCAGAAGAAATCATAGTCTGTTTTTATCTCCCCATTCACACATCCCGTCCAGGATCGGAATCAGAGATTTTCCCCGATCCGTCAGGCTGTATTCTACCTTGGGCGGGATCTGGGGGTATTCTTCCCGGTGAACAAGCTGGTCTGCCTCCAGTTCTTTTAAGGTAGAGCTAAGCGTCTTATAGGAGATTCCTCCGATATATTTCTTCATTTCATTAAAACGGACCACCCCAAATTCCATCAGTGTATAGAGGATGGTCATCTTGTATTTCCCGTTGATCAATGAAAGGGTATAGCTGAAGCCGGTAGTATTCAGGCTCTCTTTGGATATGCATCGGTTATTCATATAGCACTCTCCTTTAGGTAAGTATAACACTTGAATGTAAGTATCGCACTTTAATGTGCGTACTTGTTTTCGGTATAATTCTTGTTATGATTATAATATCAATAAAAAGAAAAGTCAAAAGCTTATGAGCAAGGAGGAGTCTGATAATGAACAAAAAAGTGGTTGTGATCACTGGGAGTCCCAGGAAAAACGGAAATAGCGCTGCTATGGCAGAGGCATTTATAAAAGCAGCAGAGGAAAAAGGACATACAGTGACAAGATTTGATGCGGCTATGATGAACGTAGGAGGATGTCATGCCTGTGAAACCTGTTTTAAGTCAGGGAAAGCCTGTTCCTTTGACGATGATTTCAACACCATTGCACCGCATATCCTGGAAGCGGATGATATCGTATTCGCTATGCCTGTTTATTGGTATTCCATTCCCGGCCAGATAAAAAATGTCATTGATAAGATCTATTCTTTCTGTGTGGCAGGAAAAGATGTAGCAGGAAAAGGCTGTGGCCTGATCGTCTGCTGTGAAGAAGAAGATATGACAGTGCTGGATGGAGTGCGGATGCCCTTGGAACGTTCTGCAGCTCTATTAAAGTGGCATATGATCGGAGAAGTTCTGATTCCTGGCGTACTAAACACAGGAGATATTGAGAAGACGGACGGGTGCAGACAGGCTGCAGAATTGGCTGAGAATTTATAGAAATAACGGAAGTGGAGGGGTATAGAAATGAGCAAAAAAATCGTGATTTTAAACGGGAGTCCCCGTAAAAAGGGCAATACATCAACTCTCGTAAAAACGTTTACAGAAGGCGCCGAAAGTTCTGGCAATACGGTAACAGAGTTTTTCCTGGATGGTATGGAGATCCATGGCTGCAAGGGATGTTTTGGAGGCCACAGCAGCAGGGAATGTCCTTGTGTACAAAAGGATGATATGGCAAAGATCTATCCTGCCGTAAAAGAAAGCGATGTGGTCGTGCTTGCAAGTCCTCTTTATTACTGGAATATGAGCGGACAGCTCAGGACAGCTGTTGACCGGCTGTTTGCTTTGGAAGAAGGCGATGGAAATCTTCTGAGAGGAAACGGAAGAGCCAGTGCCCTTTTGATGGCAGCCGAGGGGAATGGCTTTGAAGATGTTGTACTTTATTATGACCATCTGATGGAGCATTTGCGGTGGGAAAACTTAGGCCATGTCCTTGCAGGAGGAAATATGGATGTAGGTGATGTCGAAGGGAAACCGGAGGTTCAGGAAGCCTACGAGCTGGGTAAATCGATTGTTTAAGGGGGAAACGTTATGGAGTTTTTACATCTGGTAGAAGACAGATATTCAGTCAGGTCTTATTCGAACCATCCTGTTGAGCAAGAGAAGATAGACCAGATTTTAAGAGCGGGACAATTCGCACCTACGGCAGTAAACTATCAGCCTCAGAAAATATATGTTTTAAAAAGTAAAGAGGCTCTCCAAAAGATTTGTTCACTGACTCGCTTTGTCTATGATGCGCCGGTTGTCCTGCTGCTATGTGCGGATCAGACAAAAGTCTGGAAAAGTCCAGTAGAAAAGGGGTACGACACGGGAGAGATGGATGTCAGCATCGTCTGTACATATATGATGTTGGAAGCATGGGAGCTAGGTATTGGTTCCGTATGGGTCCGGGGATTTGACAGCAGACAGGTGAAAGAATTATTCGATCTTCCGGAAAACATCAAGCCAATATGCCTTTTGCCGATCGGGTATCCGGGCAAAGAGGCTGCTCCTTACACACCATGGCATGATACGTTTCGTCCGCTGAAGGAAATTGTGAAAGAACTCTAGGAAATTTAATAAAATCATATCTAACATGGCTATAAAAGCGGAGGGAAGACCCCTCCGCTTTTTCAGATTCCGGAAGAGATTTTTCTGCTGAGAGATGTCATAAATCCTTAGGGTATGCTATACTTCAACCATAAAGTTTGCAAATGTAAGGCGAGGAGGACGAGAATGAAGGTAGAATTAAAGAAATGGTCACTTGATGATAAAAAGCAGCTGATGGATATCTGCAATTCGGTGGAACGGGAGTATCTTTCTGACCGGCTTCCCTATCCTTATACAGAGGAGTGTGCAGACTGGTGGCTTAATATGGTTCTGGAGCATGACGGGAAGGACGGCGTGTTCCGGGCGATCGTAGCAGATGGAAAGATTGTCGGAAATATATCTGTGGAACAAAAAAGTGATGTCTATAGGAAAGATGCAGAAATCGGCTACATGCTGATAACAGAAGAATGGTCACGGGGGATCATGACGGAAGCGGTGAAGAAAATCTGCGAAGAGGCCTTTGCGGAGCTTCCTATTCTTCGGATCACCGGAATGGTTTACGCACCGAACACGGCATCCAGACGAGTGCTGGAGAAAAATGGATTTGAACTGGAAGGGATCATGAAAAACGCGGTAGTCAAGAACGGCAGGATTTATGATTTGTGCATTTATGGGAAATCAGAGATTCAGATCATACCGGCATATGATTTCCCCCAGGAGGTAAATACGCTTTTTTCAGAATATACCCAGATGCTGGTGGACAATGATCCGGCCTTTGGAGAGTATCTTGCGATTCAGAACTATGAAGAAGAGCTGAAACATTTGAGGGAAAAATACGGTATGCCGGAAGGAAGGCTATATCTTGCATACTGCGGCGGCCAGTTGGCAGGCTGTATCGGGCTCAGAAAAATCGATGATGTGCGCTGCGAAATGAAACGTCTGTATGTCCGGCCGGAATTCAGGGGGAAGTGTATTGGAAGCATGCTGATCCAGAAGATCATAGAGGATGCAAAAGAAATCGGTTATCAGCATATGCTGCTGGACACACTGCCTTTCCTGGAAAGTGCGGTACACATGTATAAAAAGTGGGGATTTTATGAGATTGAAAGTTATAATGACAGTCCGATGGAAACTTCGGTCTATATGAGGCTGGATCTATAGTGTGTCAGGAGGAGAAGAAGAGATGGAGGTCTTGGAGCTTTGTGAGAAAATAGGGCTGCAGCCGGAAGTTAAAAAGCGGGTGGAAGAAATCTCAAAGGAGTTTGATTTTGGTGCGGCCGAGGAAATCTTAAAGGATTTTCATGATTATGACAAAATGAAAGAGGCCTGGATGCGTTTAGAAGAGAAGATTGGCGAAGATCCGGAGCATATGAAAATATTGACATGCATGCTGAAGGCTTCCGCAGATGCCTACGAGATTTACCAGAAAAAAGGAATCGAAGACAGCATATATTTTGCCACGATGAAATGCTATACCCGTTTTTTAGAGGAAGCCTATGAGAGGATCGGCAGATATGTGTTTGACAGATACTGGTGGACGGGCAGGCAGGCGGGCTGCCATCTGTTTCGGATCGGAGAGCTGGAGTATGAAATCATCCGCACAGACGGAAAGAGCCCGGAAGGTGACTCGGGTATTTCCATCCATATACCTTCGGATGCGGACTTTTCACCGGCCTGTGTGGACGAATCTCTGGCTGCGGCAAAACACTTTTTTGCAGAATATGATCCGGCGCTAAAAAGCAGCGCTTACTGTTGTCATTCCTGGCTTTTGGATCCTGTCTTACAGACGATGCTGGGCCAGGATTCCAATATCGTAAGTTTCCAGAAGCGGTTCGAGATCATGGATATAGGCGAGGCCGGAACAGATTATCTGGAGTGGATTTTTAAAACACAGGAGAAGGACCCAGAGAAGCTTCCAGAGAAGACGACTCTGCAGAGGAAGGTAAAAGAACATATTCTGGCAGGCAAAGTGATCAGGAATGTTTATGGAAGGCTGATCTGAGGATGATAATACCCTAGGGGTATGGGAGGAGAAAGTCATGGCAAAAATCTTATATCTGATAGGAGGTCCTATGGGTGTTGGAAAGACAACCGTGGGACAGGCGTTGAAGAAACAGCTTGGAAACTGCGCCTTTCTGGATGGAGACTGGTGCTGGGATATGGATCCGTTTCAAGTAACACCGGAAACAAAAGAGATGGTTATGGAAAATATATGCGATCTTCTGAACCGGTTTATCCGCTGCTCTGTGTATGATAATATCGTGTTCTGCTGGGTGATGCATGAGCAGATGATCATAGATGAAATATTGTCAAAGCTGGATACGACCGGCTGCCAGATCGTAAAGGTTTCCCTTGTCTGTACAGAAGATGCATTAAGGAAGCGGATTGAGAAGGATATCGAAAAGAAGCTGCGTAAGAAAGATGTAATGGAACGGAGTCTTGCCTACCTTCCTCTGTATGATGCGTTGGATACTGTGAAAATTGACGTGTCTGGGAAGGCTTTGGGGAAAATTGCAGAAGAGATCATGCATATCAAGGAGTAGGTATATGGATAAATACACAGAAATTAAAGAAAGATTTGAGGCGCATCAGGATCCGGAAAACGCTGTAAAGATGGCAAAATAGATGATATTCCGAGAATATGGAAATATATCAAAGAAAAACAGTGGTGGGACACCATCGACTTTTTTGACCGGATCATTGGAGAGATCGGACTTGGAGATAGCCGGGTGAATGCGCTCATGCTTGCATGGTCTGTGGACGAAGACTTCTGGGTAAGACGCATTGCCATTGATCATCAGCTTCTGAGGAAGGAGCGGACAAACACAGAGCTATTAGAGCAGATTTTGGTGAATAACCTGGGAAGCGATGAGTTTTTTATCAACAAGGCGATTGGCTGGAGTCTGCGGGATTACTCAAAGACAGACCCGGAGTGGGTACGGACATTTATCAGCAAATACAGGGACAGAATGGACAAACTTAGTATACGGGAGGGCTCTAAGTATATATGAAGCGATCAATATTAAAACAGTCTTTAAAGCAGCTGTGGGGGATTATTGTTCTGGAATATAAATACCATGACAGGCTTCCTGATATTGAGAATTATCAGTCCATCAATCAATATTCGCTTCCTTTTGAAGGAAAATGGACAGTCGTAAATGGCGGAGTCACAGAAAAGCTGTCCCATTCCTGGGAAATTCCAACTCAGAGATATGCTTATGATTTTGTGATTCTGGATGAAAACGGAAAAAGTTTTTGCGGCAAAGAGACAGATCCGTCGTCTTTCTATTGCTATGGAAAAGATATATTGGCGCCGGCAGATGGAGTGGTTGCTGAGATAGGCACGGGAAATCCTGACAGCCAGATTACGGAAGAAAGAACAGTCTCCTGTGAGGCTGATGATATCCGGGGAAATTACATATTGATCGAGCATACAGGACAAGAATATTCTTTGCTGGCTCATTTGCAGCCTGAGAGTATTCTTGTTGCAGAGGGGCAAAGGGTACAACGAGGAGAAAAAATAGCAAGATGTGGCAATTCTGGCAATACTACGGAGCCCCATCTGCATTTTCATATCCAGCAGGGAAAAAGTTTTTACAACTCACCGGGACTGCCGGTTCAGTTTCGTGATATCATCGTAGCTAAAGCGCGCAATTATGAAAATTTTGATGACAGGAACTTGGACGAAGAAGGAGAAAAATATTTTCCGCCTTATATTTTTGTTGGACATGTGGTGGAAAATTCCGGAATCTCAGGTGGTGAGTGATCAGGTAAAGAGACGGGGTGAAATGAAAATGAAGATTGAAATTGGCAAAGAATTTCCGGAATATTTTAAGCCTTTATATCCGGAAGAGTTCGAACTATTCTCTCATTTTGAAGTGACGGCAGGGATCCCTACCGTATTATTTGCGGTCACGACATGGAAGGAGAATGGACAGCCCAATGTGTGCTTTCATGCCTGGAGTTGTTTCCATGGAGACAAAACAGCTTTCTTTGCAGTGATGGGAAATCTGTATCAGCACACACATACCTATGCAAATATCCAGAGAGAAAAATGCTTCTGTATCAATTTTCTCCCGATCAGCTGTTATGACAGATTGGTAGAAACAATCCATCGCAATAACTTTGAAGAGGATGAATTTCGGGTGGGAGATTTTACATTGACAGAGGCAAAGGAGATCCATGCGCCGAAGATTGATGAGGCCTTCCTAAGCCTGGAGTGTACGTTAAGATCGGTGGAGGATCTAAGCGGTGCAGGGATTACGGCTATGGTGACCGGGCAGGTGGTGCACGCTACCGTGGATGAGGCATACGCAAAAGGTTATGAAAACAGATATGGAGAAGATGGGTATATGCTGCTTGTCCCGGCGCCTCAGAACCTCATCACAGGAGAACCGGCACAGTCAGGCATCAGTACTGTAGAAATCCAGCGGTTGGATTAAAAAAGTTTTTCAAACCGTCTCATTGCATGAAATAGAAATAGTGTCTATTCTAGAGAAAAGGAGGCGTTGACATGGCAAATGAAGAGAAGAAGGATTTTAATGCGATGCTCCATAAGGATACAGGGATGCCAAAGATCCAGATGGTAACAGATGAAGCCTCGATCAAGAAATATGGCGGAGAGAGGATGTTTTTTGCGCCGCCTGTTACTTACGATGAACTTATGAAACGGATTCCCTATGGAAAAGTGGTTACAGTAGGTGCGATCAGGGAGTATCTTGCAAGGAAAAATGATGCTGATTTTACGGATCCTATAACGGCAGGAATCTTTGTATCGATCGCCGCCTGGGCCAGCTATCAAAGGACCGAAAATGAAACTCCATACTGGAGGACTCTGAAAGCAAACGGGGAGCTGAATCCCAAGTATCCCGGCGGTGTTGAGGCGCAAAAAGAGAGACTTGAGAAAGAAGGACATGTCATCATCCAAAAAGGCCGTAAAAATTTCCGGTATTATGTGAAGGATTATGAAAAGGTACTTTTTGTGTTTGAGTAGAGACGATATTTGGAGGAGGGATTCGTTTGAACAGCAGCAGGGATATAAAAGAAATTTTAACAGAATTCTATAATAGCTATGATGAAGACCGCCGTTTGAGATCCAGGCATGGAATGGTGGAATTTCTTACGACGATGCATTATATTGAAACATATTTGAAGCCAGGCGATCGGGTGCTGGAAGTGGGTGCTGGGACGGGACGGTATTCTCATGCGTTAGCCAGACAGGGCTATACAGTGGACGCCGTAGAGCTGGTGGAGCACAATATCAAAGTATTTCGCGAAAATACGCAGGAGAATGAGAATATCCGAGTCGTACAGGGAAATGCCATGGATCTGTCTGCGTTTGAAGATCATACCTATGACATGACACTGCTGCTAGGGCCGTTGTATCATCTTTACAGTCTGGAGGATAAAAGACGGGCGGTCAGCGAGGCGCTCCGGGTGACGAAAAAAGGTGGTATTATTTTCGCGGCGCACGTAATATCCGACGGCTGTTTGCTGGACGAAGGCTTCAACCGTGGGAATATCAGTGTAAAAGAATATATCGAAAAAGGGCTTCTTGATGGAGAAACCTTTGCGGCAAAATCGGAGCCAAAGGATTTGTTCGAGCTTGTTCGTAAAGAGGATGTGGATGAATTGATGTCCGTTTTCCCGGTCAAAAGGCTTCACTATGTTGCCTCCGACGGATGTGCGCTTCTTATGCGGGAAGCAGTGGATGCCATGGACGAAGAGACATTTCAGCTGTATATGAAATATCATCTTTCCACCTGTGAGAGGGAGGATTTACTGGGAGTTTCCAGCCATGCACTAGATATTTTCAGAAAAGAGTAGTGATGAATAGAGGTTTATCATATAGATGCTGTAAAAGCTTCTTTAGCTTTACGAATAGAACGCAGGCATGCTAAGATAGAAAAATAGCAAAGATAAAAACGCAACGTGCATCCGACAAGATGTGCCAGAGCCGGTAGGTAGCCCGGCCGTCTCATATTAATGAGGTAAGTAACCTGCCCTCCGGGTTGTCCATTCTTTGTTCATAACAAATAAAGGAGGGTTTCGTTATGGACAAAGTATCCGTAAAGGTGACAGTATTTTTCGATGAGCCATTTTGGGCCGGCGTATTTGAAAGGATTGACGGTGAAAAGCTGACAGCCTGTAAAGTCGTATTTGGTGCAGAGCCGGGAGACGATAAAGTGCAGGAATTGCTCTTGGAAAATTACTATGATCTGAAATTCAGTCCATCTGTGGAAGTGCGTGTAAAAAAACAAGCGGCTAATCCTAAAAGAGTGCAGAGAGAAGCAAGAAAGCAGACTTTTCTTAGTGGAATCAGTACAAAATCACAACAAGCACTTTCGCTGCAGCGGGAAGAGATGAGCAGGCAGCGCAAAGAAACAAGGAAGGAACGGAGAAAAGCCGTGCAGGAATATAGATACGAGCTGAAGCAGAAAAAACGAAAGCAAAAACACAGGGGCAGGTAATGCCCCTGTGTTTTGAGAAGAATATGACAATAAAAATAGATGTAAGAGGGGAAAACGGTATGTTAGATATCAGAAATGAAAGAAAAGAAGACTATTCAATCGTAGAGGAGATTACCAGAAAGGCATTTTATAACGTATATGTTCCAGGATGCATGGAGCATTATCTGGTCCATGTGATGCGAGATCACGAGGATTTTATCCCGGAGCTGGACTTTGTGCTGGAACGGGATGGTCAGGTGATTGGAAACATCATGTATACAAAAGCAAAGCTGACTGACGAAGATGGTACAGAAAAGGAAATTCTTACCTTTGGCCCGGTCAGTGTCCTGCCGGAATATCAGAGAAATGGATATGGCAAACTGTTGATTAACCATTCCTGTCAGAAAGCGGCAGAACTTGGATTCGATGTGATCGTGATACTTGGGAGCCCGGCGAACTATGTAAGCTGTGGTTTTCAGTGCTGCAAAAAATACAATGTGTGTGTGGAAGGCGGGAAATATCCGGCGGCCATGCTGGTGAAGGAATTAAAGGAAGGCGCGCTGGACGGAAGAAAATGGTATTACTCCGAGAGCCCGGCTATGAACATTGATGAACAGGCAGCCGTGGAATTTGACGATCAGCTGGAGCCAATGGAGAAAAAATGGACACCCAGCCAGGAAGCGTTCTATATCATGAGCAATTCATTTGTGGAGTAAAGAAAACTGTAAAGGAAGAGGGGAGAAGAAAATGGAGACGGAAAGTCAGATTGAAGGTCAGATGAAAAATCAGATCAGGCATTTGCAAGAGGATGATATCGATGCTGTAGCAAAGATCTGGCTGGATACCAATATGGAAGCCCATTTCTTTGTCCCGGCAGAGTACTGGGAAGGAAATCTTGCGCTGGTGAAGGAGATGTTCTTGCAGGCTGAGATGTATGTCTATGAGGAGAACGGAGAAATCCTGGGCTTTATTGGGCTGGATCAGAGCTATATTGCAGGGATTTTTGTGCGGAAAGGGGCGCAGTCCCGGGGGATTGGGAAGGCGCTTCTTGATTTTGTGAAGGAGAAGAAAGCAGAACTGGCACTTCACGTATATCGGAAGAATGAAAAGGCAGTCCGCTTTTATCTGCGGGAAGGTTTCCGGATTCGGCGGGAAATGACAGACGAAGATACTAAAGAAGAAGAGTATCTGATGGAGTGGTCAAAAGAGGCTGGTAAAGAATAGCAGTCCAAAGAGAAGTCTTATATAACTAGCGGAAAATATGTTGCATAGAGAGGACTATTATACTATAATTGTTCTAAATAGAACTATTCTAATAAGAATGGAGGCGGATAGGTGGAGACGAAAGGTGGATTTTATATTTCACAGATCAAACAGCTCCAGGATCGTATTTTTGAAAGAATGTTAAGCGAAAACGGCATTGAGATCAGCGGTGGTCAGGGACGTATCCTGTTTGTTCTGTGGAAGAAAGACCATTTGACAATCAGTGAGATCAGTGAACAGACTTCTCTGGCAAAAAACACAGTATCCGTCGTAGTGGATGGAATGGTCCGCAAAGGGATCGTAGAGAGAGAAACGAACCCCAGCAACCGGCGGCAGACCATTATTTCGCTTACGGATTATGCACAGTCTATGCGTGAACAGTATGAAGCGGTGTCCCAGCAGATGAACCAGTTGTTTTACCAGGGATTTTCGGAGCAGGAACAAAAAGAATTTGAAAGCTTCCTTGCAAGGATACTTAAGACGCTGACAAAGAACTGTAATTAAGAATGAAAAAATAGGAGGGATTTCAGATGAAGGAAGAAATGACTGCATTTATTCAAAAGCAAAAGACGGCTTTTGTGGCATCGGTTGACGAGGAAGGATTTCCGAACATCAAAGCCATGTTCATGCCTAGAAAGATCGAAGGAAACTGTTTTTATTTTTCTACCAATACTTCTTCCATGCGGGCGCAGCAATTTCTGAAAAATGAAAAGGCAAGCATTTATTTTTATCAGAGAAGCCGGTACCGGTATGAAGGACTGATGCTGACGGGAAAGATGGAGGTTTTGCAGGATCCGGAGATCAAGAAAGAGATTTGGCGCTCCGGCGATACCATGTTTTACAAACAAGGCGTTGATGATCCAGACTACTGTGTGCTAAAATTTACAGCAGAAAAAGGAAGACATTACTGTGATCTGAAATCGGAAAGTTTTGATATTTAAGTCCAGAAGATCAAAGGAGAGATTATGGAAGAAATGCTCTTTGAAAAAGCAAAAGATCATACACAGATCCTGCTGCGTACCGCCAGGCCATCTGATGCGGCACGCCTGGTGGAAATCTATGCGCCTTATGTGACGGATACGGCGATTACTTTTGAGTATGAAGTCCCCTCGGTGGAAGAATTCCGCAGCAGGATTGAAAAGACTCTGGAAAAATATCCCTATATCGTTGCAGAGCAAAACGGCAGGATCCTGGGCTATACCTATGCATCTGCCTTTGCCCGGCGGGCGGCCTATAACTGGTCTGTGGAACTGTCCATTTATCTGGATATGGAAATAAGGCGGCAGGGCATTGGTGGACGGCTGTATCAGGCGATGGAAGAGATTCTGAAGGAAATGCATATCCTGAATATGAATGCCTGCATCAGCTGGCCAAAGGCAGAGGATGAGTATCTGACAAAGAACAGTGTACAGTTCCATGAACACATGGGATTTCGCCTGGCAGGTGAGTTCCATGACAGCGGGTACAAGTTCGGCCGCTGGTATAATGTGGTCTGGATGGAAAAGATGATCGGAGATCATCCGGAAAACCCAAAGCCTGTCAGGATATTTCCGGAAATCCGTGAGAAATTTACAGGGAATCTCCTGGAAAGCTAGAAAAGAGGGGAGGGGACATTATGAATCTGACAGAGGAATTAAAAAAGATATTGTTTGAAAAAGGTGCTGACCTGGCAGGGGTGGGAAGCCTGAAGGGAGTGAAGAACTGCCAGTTTCAGACCGGAGTTTCGGTCGCTGTAGCTTTGCCGGGGAATGTGATCCTGGACCTGCAGGATGGGCCTACGGAGGAATACTATCATCTATATGGCACATTGAATGAAAAGTTAAATCAGATCGTGACGGCCGGGGAAGCATTTTTGAAAGCGCAGGGCTATGAAGCTTATGCGCAGACCACAGACCGGGTGGTGGTAAATGAAGAAAATATTTCGCCTATTCCCCACAAGACGGTGGCAACGCGGGCGGGCCTTGGATGGATCGGCAAAAACTGCCTTCTGGTGACGCCTCAGTATGGCTCGGCAGTGAGAATCTCTTCTCTGCTTACCAATGCGCCCCTTGGCGAAGAGGAGCCTATCTTGAAATCCCGGTGCGGCGGATGCAGGGCCTGTGTGGAACACTGTCCGGCGCAGGCGCTGAAAGGGACTCTGTGGGAGGCTGGCATGCCGAGAAAAGAGATCGTGGACGCAGAAGCCTGTTACCAGAAGCAGCTGGAGATCATGTATGAGCGGACGGGCATCCGGACAGACCTGTGTGGCAAATGTTTTGCAGTCTGTACCTATACACAGAAATATCTGCAATCTTTATCAGAGGAATAAACGGCGATGGAATTTACATTTATTTCAGCTTTTCTCATGAATGTACCGATCCTGCTGGCTTCTTATCTGGTCAATCTGGCTCTGACAGGGGCTCTCCTTTACAGGAAGCCGGATCTGCAAAGGGCAGCAGTCCTTTTGAACCCTTACATTTTATTTGTGGCTATTCCGGCTACATGGCTGTTTTTGCAGGATCTGGTCGGGTATTTCGGGGCCTTTATACTGGAAACTTATCTGGAGGTGACAGGGTGGGCCCTGGCAATGAAGCATATCTATCGTGTCAGGTGGGGCAGCGCCTTTGCAACAGCGGCTCTGACAGTATTTTTGTACGGAACCTTCCAGGAGCTGACCGGATTTTTCCTGACTGGGAATTATGATCTGACAGTACCGGGGGATCTTGCGGCATATATGACAGGAGAGTGCATAGGCGTTCTGATCCCGGCGGTGTTTGTGGTGTGGTTTATCATAAGAAGCAGGCTCTTTGAAGAATATGCAGGATTTCTTTCGGAAGACAGCGGAGGAAAGACAGGCAAAATTTTGCTCTTTCTGATTCCGGCGGCCAGAAATCTGGCAGTGGAGATCTCAAATGAGCATATGGTCCTGAACAATTCAAATCCTATGGTCTCCATACTGCTCCTTTTGCTGATCTATGGTGTTTTCAACTATATGTTCCGATGTAAAATGCAGGATCGAAAGCTGGAGGAGCAGAAATTAAACTTAAGCCAGCAAAAGCTTTATATCCAGAACCTGGAGTCTGTGCAAAAGGAAGTACGCCTGTTCCGGCATGACTTTAAAAATATGATGGCAGGAGCGAGCCTGCAGGCAAGGGACGGCAATCTGACGGCGGTGCAGGAATTTATTTCCGAAGTAACCGGCGATTTCGAGCAGCAGGTAGGGCGGCAGATTTTTCAGATTTCCCAGATTGGGAATGTAGGGCTCACAGAACTTAAAGGGCTTTTGATCCTGAAAATGACAGAGCTTCAAAAGAAAGAGATTCCTTTTCGGCTGGAAGTCCCGTTTCCGTTTGAACATCCCGGGATTCCGGAGCGGGAACTGTGCCGGGCGGCAGGTATCCTCCTGGATAATGCGGCGGAAGCGGCCGAACTTCTGGAGGATGGAGAGGTGACAGCGGTATTTGAAGAGGGGGAAGAGGTGGTCCGAATCATGATCCGAAACCCGGTGATAGAAGAAGTTCCTTTTTCCAGAATATGGAAAGATGGCTATTCCACCAAAGGAGAAGGGAGAGGAACCGGTCTTACAAGCTTCCAAAGGATCGTGGAACGTTATGAGAATGTAGCTTCCTTTACCAGACAGGAGGATGGATATTTTATACAGGAATTAAAGATCATGAAAAGAGGAGGAAAAACCTATGGTTCCCATCTATCTTTGTGATGATGACCCGCAGATCAGAGCTGCAATCCGCAGAGAGCTGGAAAAGGAAATCCTGATCAAGGGCTATGATATGAAGGTGGCGGCAGCGTGTGCCGGACCGGAAGAGCTTCTTGAGGAAATACAAAAAAGCGGACGCAGGGGAATCTATTTCCTGGATGTAGATCTGAAGCACGAACAGTATACGGGATTTACCCTGGGGCAGGCCATCAGGAAGATGGATCCCAGAGGCTTTCTGATCTATGTGACGGCTTTTGGAGAGCTGGCCTTTGAGGCATTCCGCTATCAGCTGGAAGCGCTGGACTATATCGTAAAAGAGAACCCGGAAGAAATGTTTGCCGGGATCCGGAAATGCCTGGCAGCAGTGGTGGAGCGGATGCAGGACGAAAAGGAAGATGACCGGGTATATTTTACAGTAAAGTTCATGGATACCGTGCGGCATATTCCGGTGGATGAAATTCTGTTTTTTGAGACAGGAGCAAAAAGCCACCGCATCATTTTACACGGGCTGCGGGAACGGATTGATTTTACCGGAAGTATCCAGGAACTGGAAGAAAGTCTGGGAAGAGGATTTGTGCGGGTGCACCGGGCGTATCTGGCCAATGTCCGTCAGATCAAATGTCTGAATGTGAAAGAACGGAAGGTGATCTTTACAAATGGTGAGGAATGTTGGTTTTCCAGGAGCGCCAAAAAAGAACTGCTGCGGCTTAAGGCCGTTCAGGCATGAAAACTGCCGTCTGGGCAGTTTTTTTCTTTGCCGTAGAAAGATGTGAGATAATTCAGAAAGAAAAATCATCAGAGCATCTGGAGGGAGAAAGAAATGCCAAGAGAGACAAATATTTGGGAAATCATCAAAGCAGCAGGATATGAGCCGATAGAGAACCGAAGCATTGTGGTATCCTATGCCTCGTCGAATCTAAGCGATGCGATCATAAAGTTCTTTACAGAGGCCAAGGAGTTTTTTGTACTGCAGATCTGCAGGGAGGAATTAGTACTGGTGCCATATGGGAAGATATCGTGGGGACTGAAAAAAGAAGTCACAATGTCAATCCCATTTTCAGATATTCAAAAGATAGAGGTAGAACCGGCAGGATTGAACTATCACTTGCTTATCGATACGACGGGCGGCAGGATCACGCTGTCGACACAGCAAAAAGAACTCAGCGATTTCCGCAGTTCCGGGCTGCTGGGATATGAAGGCAGCAAAAACTGGAAGAGACTTTTCATGAGAAACTGGCATAAGGAGAACCTGGACGCGACGCTGGAGGCGTTGAAAGCGATATGATTGGGGACGTACACCTTTGCAAAAGGTGTACGTCCCCAATCGCATTTGCCGGTGTCCCCAATCGCAAAGCAGGGTGTCCCCGATTGAATCCCAGCCTGCGTTAGAGGATTGAACATCCCGCGCCGGCGTGGTAAGATGGAGAAAGAACGAAGTGCCGATGGCGCGGAAAGGACATAACCAAATGAAAGCTGATAAGAAAGAAACTTTGATGAAATTAAGAACTTCGCAGAGCATCTATCTGGTGTTTTCCAAATGTTCCAGGATGCCTTTTGTAGCCTGTGATCCGGAGACGTTTGACGATCAGGTGCTTTTGTATTTTGATAAGGAAGCTGCCGAAGAAGGAGTTAAGAAGCTGACAGGAGCCGGAGAGCAGGTCCAGCTCATTGAGATGAAGAATCAGATGTTCCTGCCTTTTTATACAGGGCTCTTTCCTATGGGGGTCAATGCACTCCTGGTGGATGAGGGGACAGAAGGCGAGATCAGGATCCAGCTGGATGAACTGGTGAGAAGACCGGATGTGCCGGAAGGGAAGGCAAGGGTCGAAAATCCACAGATGCATCTGACCGCCCTTTACTTTGTCCAGGAGCACAGAAAACCTGGAAGAGGAACGGAAATGACCGGGAAACTACAGGAATTAAATGAGGAGATGCTGGCTCATTTTCAGAAGGGCCGTTATCTTGTAGCTGTTCATGAGAAAGAAGGCATCCCGGTATTAAAGCAGAAGGATGGAAGGGTGTATCAGCCGGTATTTACCGATATTGCGGAATTCCGTAAGTTCGACAAAGAGAAGAAGTTCCGCGTCTCTGTTGTTGAAGCGGCCAAGCTGCCGGACATCATTCTGGAAGGGGTATCCGGGGTGGCAGTCAATCCGCTGGGGGTCAACGTAGTTCTGAATATCCGGCGAAGCCAGGCGAAATCCCAGGAAAGGAAGCTGGAAGAGATTATTCAGGAAGAGATCGTAAAAGGGAATCAGGAGCAGGAGGACGGTCATGAGAAAACAGTTTAGCTCAGAAGAAGAAAAGCAGAGGATGATGTCAGGAAAACTCTATTTAACCACGGATGAAGAGATCGTGGCAGAGCAGAAAATCTGCCTGGAGAGACTATACGATTATAATCATACCCGGCCGTCTCAGAAGGAAGAGCGGGAAAGGCTGCTGAAAGAAATGTTTGCCGAGATCGGAGAGGGTGTTTATCTGGAGCCTCCTTTCCATGCTAATTGGGGCGGATATCATGTGCATATGGGGAAAAATGTATATGCTAATTTTAATCTGACCCTTGTAGATGACGGGGAAATTTATATCGGAGACTATACGATGATCGGTCCGAATGTCAATATCGTGACGGCAGGACATCCCATTCTACCTGAACTGAGAGAAGAGGTCTATCAGTTCAATATACCGGTCCATATCGGAAGAAATGTATGGATCGGCGCAGGAGTCACTATCCTGCCGGGAGTCACTATTGGAGATAATTCGGTAATTGGCGCCGGGAGTGTGGTGACAAAGGACATTCCGGCGGATGTGGTTGCGGTGGGGAATCCCTGCCGTATCCTTCGTCCCATTGGAGAGCGGGATGAGGTTTATTACTATAAGGACAGAAAGATTGATCTGTAAATAAAGCCAGGATCGGTAATGGCAGTCAATATAAAAAGGAGATGGTCAGCAAATGGCAAAGCGAGTGTTTTTGATCGTGCTGGACAGCGTGGGGGCGGGTGAGGCTCCGGATGCCGCGGCTTTTGGCGATCAGGGATGTGATACCCTGGGAACCTGTATGAGGAGCGGAAGACTTAACGTTCCTGTGATGGAGAGCCTGGGGCTCCGGCATCTTCAGGGAACTTCGTTTCAGCACCCGGAAGGGAAACCGATAGGATGCTATGGGAAAATGCAGGAAAAGTCCGCGGGAAAAGATACAACGGTAGGGCACTGGGAGATCGCAGGCCTTATATCGGAAAGGCCCCTTCCGACGTATCCGGAAGGATTTCCGGAGGAGATCATCCGTGAATTTGAAAAGCGTACAGGAAGAGGCGTACTGTGCAACCGGCCTTATTCGGGGACAGAAGTGATCAGGGACTACGGCAGGGAACAGGTCAGCACAGGGAAGCTGATCGTCTATACATCGGCGGACAGTGTGTTCCAGATTGCCGCACATGAAGATGTAGTGCCGGTAGAAGAACTGTACCGCTGCTGCAGGATCGCAAGAGAGCTGCTGACAGGAGAGCATGGCGTGGGGCGTGTGATCGCCAGACCGTTTGCCGGAGAATATCCGGAATACACAAGAACGGTGCGTCGTCATGATTTTTCCTTGGAGCCACCGGGAGAAACTCTGTTGGATGCACTGAAAGCGGCGGGAAAAGAGGTTATCGGCGTGGGAAAGATATCCGACATCTTTGCGGGAAGGGGACTTACCGACTCCTATCCGAATGAAGGGAACCGCAAAAATATGGAGCGTACTCTTGACCTGGCAGAGAAGCATTTTGAAGGCCTGTGCTTTGTAAATCTGGTGGATTTTGATATGCTGTACGGACATCGCAACGATGTGGACGGCTATGTGGAAGCATTAAATGATGTGGATGGACAGATTGCGGAGTTGATGGGAAAGCTCGGGCCGGAAGACCTTTTGATCATAACGGCAGATCATGGGTGTGATCCCGGATTTCCGGGAACAGATCATACCAGAGAGTATGTGCCCTGCCTTTGCTATGGAAAACAACTGAAAGAGGGTGTTGATTTGGGAATAAGGCACAGTTTTTCGGACGTTGCAGCGACAATTGCAGAGGATTTTGCCATAGATTTCCGGGGGGATGGAAAAAGCTTTTGGTTAGAAATGATAGAAAATGTTGACGATTAGCATAGATATCTGTTATAATTGCCGAAGAGCAATGAATACAGACCGAGAAATTTTATCAATAAGTGATTGGTGCGGGGCGTGGGCTGATATCAGCCTGCGCCCGTGTCAGTTAAAATGGTTTGTCAATGTTTTGTCATAAGAGAGTGAAAAGGAGTGAAAATGTATGAGCAGATTGGAAATCGATTTGCCGAAGAGAGCGGAAGTCGTGATGGAGGGTCTGTATAAAGACCTGGAACGAAGAATCGAATCCAGCCCTCCGGGATTATGTCCGGTAGATATGGCCCGCGCTTTTCTGGAACTGTGCCATGCACAGACCTGCGGAAAGTGTGTGCCATGCAGGATCGGTCTTGGGCAGCTGAACCATTTTATTAAGGACGTACTGGAAGGAAAGGCGACCATGGAGACTCTGGATGTGATGGAGCAGACGGCAAAGTCTATCATGGAGTCTGCAGACTGTGCCATCGGGTATGAGGCAGCCAATATGGTCTATAAAGGACTGATCGGATACAGAGATGATTATGTAGAGCATATCCAGAACGGCCGGTGTACCTGTGCATACAGCCAGCCGGTGCCCTGTGTATCCTTATGTCCTGCACATGTGGATATTCCGGGATATATCGCTTTGGTAGGCGCCGGAAGATATGCGGATGCGATCCGGCTGATCCGGAAGGACAATCCGTTCCCGACAACCTGCGGATTTATCTGTGAGCATCCATGTGAGGCCAGATGCCGCCGGAATATGGTGGATGATTCTATCAATATCCGGGGCCTGAAGAGAATGGCGGCAGACTATGCAGGAGAGGTAGACCCGCCGGCATGTGCACCTTCTACAGGCAAAAAGATTGCGGTTCTGGGCGGAGGTCCGGGAGGCCTGAGCGCAGCTTATTACTTACAGCTGATGGGACATCAGGCAACCGTTTACGAGATGCTTCCGAAGCTTGGGGGAATGCTCAGATATGGAATCCCGAATTATCGTCTGCCGAAGGAGCGGCTGGATGATGATATTAATGCGATCCTGAAGACCGGTGTAGATGTGAAATATGGACTGAAGATCGGACAGGATATCTCCATTCAGGATCTGAGAGACCAGTATGACGCAGTACTGATCACCATCGGAGCCAGCACGGATAAGAAGCTGGGGCTGGAAGGAGAAGATGCAGACGGAATCCTTTCGGCAGTACAGTTCCTGCGGAATGTAGGAAAGCAGGAGATCATGGATCTGACCGGCAAACAGGTGGCTGTTATCGGCGGCGGAAACGTGTCTATGGATGCGGTCCGTACAGCAAAGCGTCTGGGAGCCGAGAAGGTAAGCATTGTATACAGAAGAAGAGTGGCAGATATGACTGCACTTCCGGATGAGATCGAAGGAGCAGTGGCAGAGGGGATTGAATTACAGACTCTGAAAGCACCTGCGTCCCTGGATGTGGATGAAAATCATCATATCCGCGGTATCTATGTGACACCGCAGATGGTCAGTGCGATCAAGAACGGACGTGCAAGTATCCGCCCGACAGGAGAAGAGGATATTTACATACCTTGCGATGTATTAATTGTAGCAATCGGACAGAATATCGAGACCAAACACTTTGAAGAGGCGGGTATCCCGGTTGAACGCGGAAAAATCGTGACCAAGAGCACGGGAGCCTTTGAAAATATGCCTGGCGTCTTCGCGGGAGGAGACTGTGCGAGCGGCCCTGCATCCGTAATCAAAGCAATTGCGGCGGCCAAGGTAGTTGCAGCAAATATTGACGAATATCTGGGATATCATCATCAGATATCCTGTGACGTGGATATTCCGGAAGCAAGCCTTCATGACCGTACACCATGCGGAAGAGTCAACATGACAGAGCGGGAGGCATGCGAAAGAGTCTGCGACTTTAATGGCGTGGAGAACTGCATGACAGAAAAAGAAGCGAAGCAGGAGGCGTCCAGGTGTCTTCGCTGTGATCACTTCGGATTCGGTATATTTAAAGGAGGCAGAGAGACGATATGGTAAATCTTACAATAGATGGAAAACAGATATCTGTAGAAGAAAACACTACCATTATGGAGGCTGCCAGAATAAATGGCATTCCGATTCCGAAGTTATGTTATCTGAAAGGAATCAATGAAATCGCGGCCTGCCGTGTCTGTGTAGTGGAACTGGAGGGAAAAGAAAGACTGATTACTTCCTGTAACAATGTAGCTGAGGAAGGAATGGTGATCTATACCAACAGTCCGAAGGTCCGCAGGGACCGGAAAACGACGGTAGAACTGATCCTGTCCCAGCATGACTGCGAGTGCGTAACCTGTGCAAGAAGTGGCAACTGCAGCCTGCAGAAAATTGCAAATGACTTAAACATTATTGATATTCCGTTTAAGCTTGAGCCAAAGAAAACTCCCTGGAACAAGAATTTCCCGCTGATCAGGGATTCCTCCAAATGTATCCAGTGTATGCGCTGTATCCAGATATGTGAGAAGGTGCAGGGCTTAGGTGTATGGGATGTGGAAGGAACCGGTTCAAGAACCAGTGTTAATGTGGCCGGACACCGGAATATTGAAGAGGCGGATTGTTCCCTGTGCGGTCAGTGTGTCACACATTGTCCGGTGGGAGCGCTTCGTGAACGTGACGATACGGAAAAAGTCTGGGAGGCGATCGAAGATAAGGAAAAGATCGTAGTGGCTCAGGTAGCGCCGGCTGTGCGTACCGCTTGGGCGGAAGAGCTGGGGCTTAAGCTTGAGGATGCTCCGGTTGGAAAGATCCTGGATGCATTGAAAAAGATGGGAGCAGACTATGTATTTGACACGACCTTCTCTGCAGATCTTACGATCATGGAGGAAGCGAACGAGTTTGTACAAAGATTTACTTCCGGAGAGCTGAAGGAAAGACCGATGTTTACATCCTGCTGTCCGGGCTGGCTCCGCTTTATCAAGTCCCAGTACCCGCATCTGGTAAAACAGCTTTCAACGGCAAAATCCCCGCAGCAGATGTTTGGCGCTGTTATGAAGACCTATTTCGCAGAAAAACTGGGTGTGGAGCCGGAGAAGATCTATACGTTGTCTGTCATGCCGTGTGTGGCAAAAAAAGGCGAGCGGGAGATGGAACTCTTCTATGGAGAGTATGCAGGACATGATATCGATGCAGTCATCACAACCAGGGAACTGGTGAAAATGATCCGTTCCGCACATATCAGCCCGGAGACACTGGAAGATATTGAAAGCGACCGTCCGATGCAGGAAGGCACTGGAGCCGGTGTGATCTTCGGAGCAACCGGCGGAGTTATGGAGGCAGCGCTCCGTACCGCATATCATATTATTAAAAAGGAAAATCCGCCGGCAGACGCGTTCAAGATGGTAAGAAGCCCTGGATTCCAGGAGAACCACGGGGTTATGGAAGCAGAGCTTGCCATCGACGATATTACGGTTCGGATTGCTGTAGTCAGCGGCCTTGGAAATACCAGAAGACTGCTGGAGAAGATTGAGAGCGGTGAAGTGAAGTATGACTTTGTAGAAGTTATGGCCTGTCCGGGAGGCTGTGTAGGCGGTGGCGGACAGCCGATCCATGACGGAGAAGAGTGGGCGTTTGAAAGAGGAAAGAACCTCTACTGCCTGGATCAGAATGCAAAGCTTCGGTTCTCACATGAGAATCCGGATATTATCAAGCTTTACGAGGAATACTTCGGAGAGCCTGTATCCCACAAAGCGCATATGCTGTTACATACCGACCATCTGGATGCGATGGCAAGAAGCGGGATCGGGTACGAAACAAAATAATGCTGAATAGAGTATAAACAAAACCGGCGCCTGTGAGGTTATTCTCACAGGCGCTGGTCTTATTTTTGTCTATTATGGATACTCTGCTTATTTCTTTTGGATATGGATCCGGAAGCTTTCGTATTCCTCTGTAGCCTTTGGAAGTGGAATACCGGCATTCATCAGCACATCACCGGGATATTCTTCTCCGTTGATCTCGTAAATGCCGTCTGGATCCAGTCCCCGGAGCTTTGTCCAGCATCCAGGGCCGTTTGGACGGATCTGAAGAGCCACCACGCACAGAAGCGCCTCGCTCTTATCTTCGGCGGCAAACTGCCAGCAGTGGTAATCCTTGGTCTTCATAGGATCCGTCAGACGATAATATCTGCCGTACTGGATCAGGTCATAATATTTCTTGAATTCAAAGATCTGGCTTTTCACCACTTCTTTTTCCGCCGGCGTCATATGGTTCACATCCAGCTCATACCCAAATGTTCCGGACATGGCCACAGTAGCCCGGGTATTGATAGGGGTATACCGCCCCGTCTGCTCGTTAGGGCACTGGGATACATGAGAGCCGATGGCTGATATCGGATAGCAGAAGGAGGAACCGTACTGGATCGTCAGCCGTTCAACGGCATCGGTATTGTCGCTGCCCCAGATCTGCGGGGAGTAGTAGAGCATACCGGCGTCGAATCGTCCACCGCCTCCGCAGCAGCCTTCTATCAGCATGTTGGGATAGCGTCTTCCCAGCTTGTCCAGCATATCGTAGAGTCCCAGGATAAAGCGGTGAGCCACCTCGCCCTGTTTGTCGGCCGGGAGGACTGCGCTGTAAATATCTGAGATACTGCGGTTAAAGTCCCATTTCAGATACTCGATCCTTGCGGAATCCAGGACCTGACACATTTGCTTGAAAATATAGTCACGCACGTCTGCTCTGGAAAAGTCCAGGACCAGCTGATAGCGGGATCTGGTGGGGGCTTTGCCCGGAACCTTTAAGGCCCAGTCCGGATGCGCGCGGTACAGATCACTGTCTTCGCTGACACATTCCGGCTCAAACCAGATACCGAACTGCAACCCCAGGGCATGGATCTGTTCCGATAATTCACCCAGGGTACAGCCCAGCTTTTTTTCATTTACAAACCAGTCACCAAGGCCGGATACGTCTTTGTCACGTTTTCCAAACCAGCCGTCATCCATGACGAAGAGTTCGATACCCATGGAAGCGGCATCTTTTGCCATCTGGAGCAGTTTTTCACCGTTGAAGTCAAAATATACGCCTTCCCAGCTGTTTAACAGGACAGGGCGGCGGGCTTTTTTGAACTTGCCCCGGCACAGGTTATTGCGGTAGGTCCGGTGATAGGTATGGGACAGATGCTCCAGACCTTTATTTGAATAGGTCATAGCCACCTCAGGAGAACAGAAGGTCTCGTCAGGCTCCAGCCGGTACTGGAAGTTCCCGGGGTGGATTCCCATCAAAAGCCTTGTCTGGTTATAGGTGTCAAATTCTGCACTGCCAATAAAATCGCCGCTGTACAGGAAGGAAAAGCCGTAACAGTTTCCAGAGGTTTCTGTCGTATCCTTGTCCGACAGGATCAGGAAAGGATTGTACTGGTGGCTGGACATGCCCCTGGTGCTTCCCACGGACTGGATGCCGTGATGGACTGCCGCGCGCTGGTAATTCCGTTCCTTTACGTGACGTCCGTAAAAGGTGTGCAGGTCAAATTCCCCGTGGAGGTAATCCACGCAGGTGCTCTGCACACTTTCCAGGTAAATGGGGGCGTCGCTGTGATTCTCGATACGGACAGAGCGCGTGATGATGTCCAGGTCCTCCATGACCCCGTAATACAAGTGTACATAGAACACCTTCCGGGTATCCTCCAGCGTAATGACCAGGGTGTCTGCTTTATTTTCGGGCATTTGATAGATCGCGGGAAGTCCGGGGATGGAATATTTTCCCTCCAGGACTTCATGCTTAACATAGCGCAGTTCACAGGAGGTAGTCCCGTCCGGATAGCGTACCTTCAGGGCGCTTCCGCGGTAGTCGCCGCTTCCGTATGTGGGATATTCCTGAGGGAGAGCATCCAGAGAGTAGGTACGCTCATCATCTACATCATAAGGATTTCCCGAAAAACCACGGTCTGCATAGGTGATCAGATAGGAGTAATCAAAATTTTTCCCCTTTTCGCCAAACCAGGTATGGAGTAAAACTCCATACCTGTCTGCTTTCATCTGGTACATACTATGGTTTGTCTGCAATGTGAAAACGTTGTTTTCGCTGTCAAGTAAGATTGCCATAAGTTTGTCCTCATTTCAAAGTTTGATATCTGATTATTTGACTGCACCGTTTACAACGCCGTTCAGGATCTGTTTCTGGCAGATCACATAGAAGATCAGGATCGGGATCAACGCCAGCAGATAAGAAGCAAATGCCAGGTTGTAGTTGGTTCCGAACTGAGTCTGGAAATTAAGCTGTGCCAGAGGCAGTGTGTTCTGTCCGGTACCAGCCATGATGATCAAAGGTGTCATAACGTCATTCCATACAGCCAAAGCGGTGATGATGGCAACTGTTGCATGCATGGGCTTCATGATAGGGAAGATGATCTTCCAGTAGGTGCCCCATGTGGTCGCGCCGTCTACCTCGGCAGCTTCTTCCAGTGCGATCGGAATATTTACCAGGTATCCGGAATACAACAGCACGTTCATCGGCATATAGAATACCACATAAAGGATGATAACGCCAGCCCAATTTGCAAGTCCCAGTTCAGCGGTCTGTTTTGCCAGAGGCATCATCAGGATCGCAAATGGAACGAACATACCGCTTACGATAAATAAGTATACAAATTTATAGAATTTACTGTGTGCACGGTTCCGTCCGATCGCATAGCCCATCAGAGAGTGGATCAGGATAGAGAGTACAACAGTCACAACGGTGATCATAATACTGTTGCCAAGGGAGTGCCAGAAGTCGGTGACTTCCATAGCCTCGGCAAAGTTGCTTAAGCTCCAGCTTGACGGGAGTGACAGGATACCGGAAATGCTGTTGGTCATCTCGGAAGGCTGTTTAAAGGCGATCACGATTGCCATGTATAACGGGAATATGATCGTACTAAGGCCCAGGATCAGCAGGATTACTACGGGCCAGTTTGTTTTTTGTCCAATTCTTGCTTTCATTATAACTGCTCCTCCTTCCTACTGGATATACTCATCTGTGCCGCGGATATTGCTACGATCACGATGAAGAAGATTACCGCGTTGGCACTCTGGTAACCGAACGCTCCACCCTTCATACCATTGTTGTAGATCAGGAAGGAAATGGATTCAGTGCTCTGTGCAGGACCTCCCTGGGTCATAGCCATGATCTGATCGAATACCATCAGGAAGTTCTTTACACACAGAACCATATTGATGGTAAAGAAAGGAATGATCAGAGGGAAGGTCAGGTGGCGGAAACGTTTCCAGCCGGTTGCTCCGTCCAGATCGCCAGCCTCATATACATCTTCCGGAACTGTCTGAAGACCGGAGATATAAATGATGGTGTTCATTGCAATATTCTGCCAGCAGCATACGATAACGATGGCGAACCATGCCAGGTTTTCGTTGGAAAGCAGGCTCTGGCTCAATGTCGGACTTCCGACCATCTCTCCCAGTGCAGGAAGAATGTAAGTAAACAGGTACTGGAAGATATAGCCTACAACCAGGGCGCCGAGTACGTTCGGCAGGAAATAAGCTGCCCGGAAGAAGCTCTTTGCCCGAATCTTGCTGTTCAGTCCCAGTGCCAGGATCAGACTGATCACGTTAGTAAGGATCGTTGCTACGATCGCAAGCTTGAAGGTGAACAGGTAAGAGCCGCCGATGCGGGAATCAGTAAACAGATCCATGTAATTTCTGAACCCTACCCAGTCATAAGTTCCAAATCCTTTGAAGTTTGTAAAACTGTAAACAATACCACGGATCAAAGGTATTGTGTTGAAACATACAAATAATGCCAGGATCGGTATTGTGATCAGTAAATATGTACGTTTTTTATTACTTTTCATTTCATCCCCACTCCTTTCCTATTCTTCTAAACTGCCATGCTCTTCTTCGTATTCCTGTACGGTACGAATGGTGTCACGGTTGTACCGCTGCCAGTCAGTATCGAATCTCTTCAGGAAAGCATCGGTATCTTTGTTGAGAACATATGTCTGCAGGATTGCATCGACAGCCATTTCGGAAGGATAGTAGTGATCCTGGTAGTCGGTCATATTGCCTGATTCAATGTATTCGGTCATGCCATCCAGCATAGAAGCCAGCTCGTAGTCGCCCTCTTTACAGGAAATAGAGTTCTGGTCATCAATGTATGCCTGGATATTTTCATCTTCATATAAGAAATCCAGCACTTCGTAAGCGGCCTCTTTATTTTCGCAGGCTGCAGTTACGCAGAAGCCAAGGTCGATACCGGAGTTCAAAGTGTTGCCGTCCGGATCGTCATTAGCAGGCATTACGAAGGAGTCAATATTCATATCCGGATTTACAGACTGGATCTGAGGAACCGCATAGCTTCCGATCGGATACATGGCGGCTTCACCGTTTGCAAAAGCGGTACAAGCATCGTTGTAACCATATGCTGCAGGGTCGTCCGGGCCGTAATCCATCAGCTGGATATATTTTTCTGCTGCTTCACGGTAAGCTTCTGTGAAGGTTGCATCTCCCCGGTTAACCTGCTTGCAGATATCTGCCGGTGCCAGGTCTACTGCAATGGCGTTCCATGGAGCCAGACAGGTCCAGGTGTCACGGAATCCAAAGTAGAAGGGAAGGATGCCTTCTGACTGGATTTCCTCGCAAAGAGAGATCAGTTCATCCCATGTAGTAGGAATTTCCCAGCCGTGTTCTTCAAACATATCCTTGTTGTAAAGGATTCCGGCGGCGTTTGCCATATAAGGAGCAATATAGGTTCCGTCTGTCGGAATGGTTTCCAGTCCTTCTGCAATATCAATATAGGACTGTTTGATATCGGCCATGCCGTCCCAGTCGGACAGATCAGCCAGGATCTCAGCATCTACATAATAGGAGTAGTTGATATCTCCGCCGATACCGATGATATCCGGGTAATCCTCGCGGATAAACCGGGTCCTCATAATGGTTGACGCATCATTTGGAGAATCAATGGTCAGATGAATGTCATCATGTGTTGCGTTGAATTCTTCTTCCAGTGCGTCAAAATAGTCTGTTGCTTCCATTTTGTACTGTATGATCTCGATTTCGGTTTTTCCATCAGAGGAAGAATCGCTGCCGCATCCGGCAACTGCAACCATACTGAGGAGTACTGTCAATACGAGAAATACAGCAATCACTTTCTTTTTCATTCCACACCTCTCCTTTTCCCATGCAGTGTACAAATTGCATGAAGATTTTGCTATAAGCTATTTAAAATGATAGCATTTTAACAAAAAACGGTAAATGTATATATGTGTCTCGATATTACCCAAATGCGTTTTTTACAGTATATAGTTGAAGTATAAACGCATTATGGTATATAATAGTGTATATTGAAAGATTTTTGTGAAAAATTGATAAATTGCAAATTAAAATTTGGTTAAAAAGTATAATGATTAAAGCAGGAGAGACTTTTTATGAGTGAGGTCAGGTTTTCTATTTTCAAGGATGAGCATTATATTGATCTGACGATCATGCAGTATGGGTTTGAGCAGTGCAAACCTCTCCATTCATTCGGGCCGTATGTGAGGAATAACTATCTTTTTCATTATGTTGTTTCAGGAAAGGGAACGCTGCGTGCCAATGACGAGAAGGACAAGATGCAGGAATACTCGCTTGAAGGAGGTTCCGGGTTCATAATAGAGCCGGGGTATGTAAATACTTATATGGCGGATGAGAAGGAACCATGGACTTATATGTGGATTGAATTTGCAGGACTCAGGGCCAGAGAATGTGTGGAGGCGATGGGCGTTTCTCAGCTACATCCGGTCTATGTTCCGGATACGAAGGAGCATGGAAAGGAAATTGAAGAAAAGCTGAGGCATTTTGTTTTCAGTGAGGATCATTCCTCTATGTCACTGATCGGGCAATTTTATCTGCTGCTGGACCGGATGATCCAGTATTCCAGTACAAGGAGAGCACCTCAGGACGGAAAACTGAGCGAGTTCTATGCGAAAGAAGCTATCCGATATATTGAGACACATTATAAAGAAGATGTTACAGTAGAGGATATCGCAAAAAACTGCCAGCTGGAACGTAGTTACTTTGGGAAAATCTTCAAAGGAGTGATCGGACAGTCGCCCCAGGAATTTCTGGTGCATTACCGAATGGCTAAAGCAGCGGCGCTTCTTACGACGTCAGACCGGCAGATCAGTGAGATCGGCGCTTTGGTCGGGTATCCGAATGCACTTCATTTTTCCAGAGCCTTTAAGCGGGTTTATCAGATATCGCCAAGAGAGTACCGGCAGATTCACCGGATCATGCAGTGACTTGGTATCAGCTGTGAATGGCTGTTTGCCTGTAGTGTGGAAAACGCCTGATGTCACGGATCCTTCTCTTTATGAATATACTGGTATCGTTAAGAGTCATAAGGAGGATCCATATGAAAAAGCGTTTACTGGGCATCTGCCTTACGGTGGTGATGATGTTTGCCCTGGCAGCCGGATGTTCCGGCACGGGGGAATCCGAAGATGAGGAGGTGCGGAAAGCCAGCGCCGGGACTTCTGAGGCTTCGGCTGACCAGCAGAAGGAACTTACCAAAGTCACCTTAAACGAAGTGGCCCATTCTATTTTCTATGCGCCGATGTATGTGGCGATAGAGGAGGGATATTTTGAAGAGGAAGGAATTGAGCTGGATCTGGTGTGTGGATTTGGCGCAGACAAGACGATGACTGCAGTCATTTCCGGAGAAGCGGATATCGGGTTCATGGGTTCGGAGGCATCCATCTATACTTATAATGAAGGAGCCGCGGATTATGTGGTGAATTTTGCACAGCTGACCCAGCGGGCAGGAAATTTCCTGGTGGCCCGGGAGGAGATGCCGGATTTTACATGGGAGGATCTGAAAGGGACTAATGTGCTTGGAGGCCGCAAGGGCGGTATGCCGCAGATGGTGTTTGAGTATATTCTCCGGAAAAACGGGATTGACCCGGCGGCGGATCTTGAGATTGATCAGAATATTGACTTCGGGTCTACTGCGGCGGCTTTTGCAGAAGGGCAAGGAGATTTTACGGTTGAGTTTGAACCAAATGCTACCAGTCTTGAAAATGAAGGCAAGGGCTTTGTCGTGGCTTCCTTAGGTACGGACAGCGGTTATGTGCCTTATACGGCATTTTCTGCGAAGCAGAGCTACATCGAGGAGAACCCGGAGATTATCCAGGGAGTCACCAACGCACTGCAGAAGGGAATGGACTACGTACAGAACCATGCGCCAGAGGAAATCGCTAAGGTGATAGAACCCCAGTTTACGGAGACGGATCTGGAAACGATCACGACCATCGTGACCAGATATTATGACCAGGATACGTGGAAAGAAAATCTGATCTTTGAAGAAGAAAGCTTTGAGCTTCTGCAGGATATCCTGGAAGAAGCAGGCGAACTGACAAAGCGGGCGCCGTATGAAGATCTGGTTACTACCGAATATGCCGAAAGAGCAGCAGAATAGAAGATAATGGTTGACATCCCCTTTCAAAAAAGGTATAGTTACTTTAGCGATTAAACGTGCTAAAGTGATGAGCCAGAAAGGGGATTTTTTTATGCCTATCACAGATATTTTGGAAAAGAACTGCCGGCTGTACGGGGACGATGTTGCGCTGGTAGAGATCAATCCGGAGATGCCGGAGACCCGGAGAGTTACATGGAAGGAATATGAGCTGATCGAACCGGTAAGGGCATCTTATTATCGAAGGGAGATCACCTGGAATGTCTTTAATGAAAAGGCTAACCGCTTTGCCAATCTTTTGCTGGAGCGTGGGGTGCACAAAGGTGATAAAGTAGCGATCCTTCTGATGAATTGTCTGGAATGGCTGCCGATATATTTTGGGATCTTGAAGACAGGAGCTTTGGCAGTGCCGTTAAATTTCCGGTATTCTGCCGAAGAGATCAAATATTGTGTGGAGCTTGCGGAAGTTGACGTGCTGGTGTTCGGACCGGAGTTTATCGGGCGTATCGAAGAGATCGCCGATGAGATCAGCAGGCATCGGCTGCTGTTTTTCGTAGGAGACGGGTGCCCCGGCTTTGCGGAGGATTATACGATGCATTCTGCAAACTGCTCCAGTCAGTCGCCGAAGATCGACGTGACGGATGAGGATTATGCGGCGATCTATTTTTCTTCGGGAACTACGGGATTCCCGAAAGCGATCTTGCACACGCATCAGGCTTTGATGCATTCTGCCAAGACAGAGCAGAATCATCATGGACAGACCAAGGACGATGTGTTTTTGTGCATCCCTCCGCTGTATCATACCGGAGCAAAAATGCACTGGTTCGGAAGCCTTCTGACCGGGGGAAAGGCAGTGCTTTTAAAAGGAACCAATCCGGAGTTTATCCTGCGGGCTGTTTCAGAAGAAAAGTGTACTATTGTGTGGCTTCTGGTACCGTGGGCGCAGGATCTGCTTCTGGCATTGGACAGTGGTAAGATCAATCTTGACATGTACCAGTTAGATCAGTGGAGACTGATGCATATTGGCGCCCAGCCGGTTCCGCCCAGTCTGATCAAACATTGGAAGGAATATTTCCCTCACCACCAGTATGACACCAATTATGGACTGAGTGAATCCATCGGCCCGGGCTGCGTGCATCTGGGAGTGGAAAATATCCACAAGGTGGGAGCCATCGGGAAAGCCGGCTACGGCTGGAAGACAAGGATCATTGATGAGAACGGAAATGATGTGAAACCCGGAGAAACAGGGGAGCTGGCTGTCAGCGGCCCGGGAGTCATGGTCTGTTACTATAACGATCCGAAAGCCACAGAAGAGGTTCTCCATGGAGAGTGGCTGTATACGGGAGATATGGCGGAAGAGGACGAGGATGGTTTCATTTTCCTGGTAGACCGCAAAAAAGATGTGATTATCAGCGGAGGAGAGAATATATATCCGGTACAGATCGAAGACTTTCTCCGCACCCATGAGGCTGTACATGATGTGGCTGTGATCGGTTTGCCGGATCACAGGCTTGGTGAAATCTCGGCAGCGATCATTGCGCTGAAGCCAGGAGTCACCTGCGATGAGGAAGATATTAATACTTTCTGCAAAAAGCTGCCCAGGTATAAACGGCCAAGAAAGATATTCTTTGCAGACGTGCCAAGGAACGCCACCGGAAAGATCGAAAAGCCCAAGCTCCGGGAGCGCTACGGCGCACTGCATCTGGTAGAGGCACAGAACCGCGCTTAAAGGGACAGGGGCTTTTGCGATTGGGGACATAGGGAAATGCAGATGGGGACACCCACTAACGCAAATGGGGACGTACACTTGTGCAACAAGTGTACGTCCCCATTTTAACATACCACCACTATTTTCCGCGGCGTGGTCTGTGCCGGGATACTCCGGGTAGAACTGCTGTAGTATACGACGAGGGTGTGCCCGCCGGGAGAGCACTGGAAGGTCTGGCCGTTGGCGGTCACTACGCTGGTAGAATTGTCGATGTTCAGCTGAAGTGACGCGTCGGCGGACATTAGATTTTCGTCAAAATAGCCGGCATAGACATTTTCGCTGGGATTCCGCCGGCCGATCAGCACAGCCCGGTACTGGGGCGGATAGATCAGCGGGACGGCCTGATCTGCGTCGTAGAGGGCGGTCACGTTCATGCCTGGCCGCAGACGGACGTTATTGATCACATAGGTCTCGGGACCAACGATAAAATGGTTGATGCCATTCGAAGTGCGGATGCTGACCTGCTGTTCGCAGCAGTCATCTCCGAAAGGAGTAATACTAAGGATGATTCCGTTTACGGGAACCAGATTCATAGAAGGCATAATCAAAACTCCGTTTTTGATTAGTATATGATCGGTTCCTTTCTTTGGTGAATTTGCCCTGTAGAGGCGGATCCCTATACTCTATCATCTTTCTCGCCTTCTTTACAGACGCCGGATTCGGGATGGATGGCTGATGTATTTCCGCCAGGCGGGAGAAAATGATACAGCTTTTCGTAGGATTCGAGTTCTTCGGCGGATGAGGGGGCGGACGGGATCAGGCCGGTCAGGTCCTGACTGGACGCAGCATTGGAAAGGTAATCGTATGCGTCTATGATTTCCTGGTTCTTTCTGTCTTTTCTCATGAAAACTCCTCCTGTTTTGTGGAATATAGCGATAAAACTTCATAAAAATATAACATTAAAATATGTAGAAAAAGGAAAATCTATGCATTATAATGAGTTTTGCAACTGCGGAAACTTTTGGAAATGTGAAAAGGAAGGACAGACATATGAACATCAGAATTGATACACACTCACATACTCTGGCCAGCGGACACGCTTATAATACATTGCGGGAGATGGCGGCCATGGCGGCGGAGAAAGGTCTGGAAGGCCTGGCAGTCACAGAACACGCCCCGGAAATGCCGGGATCCTGCCAACTATATTATTTTCAGAATCTGCGGGTGGTTCCCCGTACTCTTTACAATATCCATCTGCTGCTGGGAACAGAGCTGAATATCATGGACCGGGAGGGAAATGTGGATCTTCCCCAGGGCGTCATCCGGGATCTGGATATAGCCATCGCCAGTCTGCACACGCCTTGCTTCAAGGATGAGAGGATCCAGGAAAATGTGATGCAGGCGTATCTTTCTGTAATGGAGAATCCATATATAGATATCATCGGGCATCCGGATGATGGCAGATTTCCTGCAGATTATGAAGTGCTGGCAAGAGAGGCAAAGCGGACAGGCACCCTTTTAGAAGTCAATAACTCTTCTCTCAGGCCGGACGGATACCGGGCGAATACCACGGAAAACTGTCTGAAGATGCTGGAAGCCTGTAAAAAGGAAGGAACCATGGTGGTGTTCGGAAGTGACGCTCATTTTGATCTGGACATTGCAGAATATCCTTTTGCAGAGGAACTGGTAAGGAAGACAGCTTTTCCGGAAGAGCTGGTGGCAAATACTTCTTACGGGAAATTGATTTCCCTGTTAAAACACAGGAAAAAGGTATAGACTTTAAAAATTCACTGTGTTAAAATGTAACAGTAATGAATCTGTTACAAAGGAGAGTATGCTATGAGTAAGAAGATCAGGACAGAAGCAGTGGACTATCTGTTTTCTGCAATACTGAGCTTGAAAGATAAAGAAGAATGTTACACTTTTTTTGAGGACATCTGTACGATCAATGAACTGCTGTCTCTTTCTCAGCGATTTGAAGTGGCAAAAATGTTAAGAGAGCACAAGACATATCTGGAGATTGCGGACAAGACAGGAGCGTCTACTGCAACGATCAGCCGTGTCAACCGTTCCCTGAATTATGGAAACGATGGTTATGACATGGTATTTGAACGCATTAACCAAAAAGAAGATTCTTAAGAGTACAAAAGAAGAAATAAGCCGGGCTTATTTCTTCTTTTTCGCACTGCTGTCAGCGTCAGCCAGATCATCGATCATTTTCTCGATGATCTGCTTTTTCACATATACATCAAAGCTTAAATTGCAGATAAAAGCAAAAAGCTGGAGATATTCTTTTTCCTCCGGGGGAAGCTCTGAAAAGCTGTCCATGGCAAGTTCATAAGAATTTGTGACATCTTTTTTCAGATCGTCGATGCGGGATTTCTCCATCTGGCAGATTTCCTCATAGACAGACGTCATGTCCAGAGATTCTTCCTTGTCGAAGGTTTTCTCTGTGATAGGAGTGAGGACGCTTTCAATATCCTTGATGGAAAGGATATTTTTGAAATAGTAGATAAAGATCATCACCAGAACATGCTCTTTGGAATATTTCTTTTTCACAGGGGGAGGAAGCAGATTGTTCTTGGCGTAATTGTTGATCATGGTTTTGGTCAGGATCTTGTCCTCCTCGTACCGTTTGGTCCGTTTCAGCTGTTCCTCCATAAAAGTGGTGACCTGATCCATATATAGGTCAATGTTTGGAATTTCATTCGGTCTGATATAGTCAATCCGTGAAATACTGGATAAAATACTGTTTAGTAAATCTTTTGTGTCAATCGTCATAAAATCACCTCAACATAATCATTATATAGTTTTCATAACTATATGACAAGAAATATTTCTTTAATTTTTGAAGCTTGCACTTCTATATTAAAACCCATATAATGAAACCAGACTTTTTTGAGGAAGGGAGTCGAAACCTATGAAATCAGTAGTATTATGTTACAATCTGAAAGGAACTCCAAAAGGAAAGAAGATCGGGATGATCTTTGGATTCCTGGGATATAAAGTCCGTCATGTGACAGCAGAAGAATACCGGCTGCCGCTTGGGACATTGATTGGCATCAGTCCGGCGGGTACGGAGGAAGAAGCGGCATTAGAAAAAGAGCCTTCTGAAAGTCCGGACGCGGGTGGAGTTTCAGAGGAAATGCTGGTGATCCATGCAGAGACGGAGGATATGCTGGACCGAGCTCTGTTTTTGATGAAAAAGGAGAAGGTCCGGGTAGACTTAAAGGCGATGGTGACCCAGACAAATCGTGACTGGGACAGTCTGGCCCTCTATGAGGAGATCAAAAAAGAACATGAATTTATGAAACAGCAGGAACAAGAAAGGAAACAGAAAAGTTGAGCATTTACGATACATTGAATGAACAGCAGAAAGAGGCGGTGCTTCACACGGAGGGGCCGCTTTTGATTCTTGCCGGGGCGGGATCGGGAAAGACCAGAGTTCTGACTCACAGGATCGCATATCTGATCGAGGAAAAAGGGATCAATCCATGGAATATCCTGGCCATTACCTTTACCAATAAAGCGGCGGGAGAAATGCGGGAACGTGTGGATAATCTGGTGGGCTTCGGATCGGAAAGCATCTGGGTCAGCACCTTCCACTCCATGTGTGTCCGGATTTTAAGAAGGCATATCGATCTTTTGGGATTTGATACCAATTTTACAATTTATGATACTGACGATCAGAAAACACTGATGAAAGATATCTGTAAGCTTTTACAGATTGATACGAAGCTTTTTCGGGAACGGTCCCTTCTGGCGGCCATCTCTCAGGCGAAAAATGAACTGGTCACGCCAGAGGAATTCCGTATCCAGGCCCAGGGAGATTTCAGCCGGCAGAAGATCGCGTCGGTGTACGAGGAGTACGAAAAGCAGATGCGCGCCAATAATGCGCTGGATTTTGACGACCTTCTGGTAAAAGCGGTGCAACTCTTTCAGACCCAGGCGGACGTGCTCGACTATTATCAGGAGCGGTTCCGTTATATCATGGTGGATGAGTACCAGGATACCAATACGGTGCAGTTTGAACTGGTGCGTCTTTTATCCGCCAAGTACCGGAATCTTTGTGTGGTAGGAGACGACGACCAGTCCATTTATAAATTCCGCGGGGCCAATATCCGGAACATCCTGGATTTTGAACAGGTATTTCCTGATGCAAAGGTGATCAAGCTGGAGCAGAACTACCGCTCCACCAGCAACATCCTAAATGCTGCCAATGCGGTGATCCGCCACAATCACGGGAGAAAGGACAAGACCCTCTGGACGGATAACGGTGAGGGTGACAAGATCAACGTGCGCCAGTTTGATACGGCGTTTGATGAAGCAGAGTATATCGTAGGGGATATCAGGGAGCGGGTAGAGTCCGGGAAGGCGGCTTATAATGATCATGCGATCCTGTACCGGACCAATGCACAGTCCCGTATGTTTGAAGAGAAGTTTGTGACTGCAAATATTCCATATAAGATCGTGGGCGGCATCAATTTCTATGCCAGACGGGAGATCAAGGACCTGCTGGCCTATCTGAAAACCATCGACAACGGAAGAGACGACCTGGCGGTGCGCCGGATCATCAACGTGCCAAAGAGAGGGATTGGCCTTACCAGCATTAACCGTGTCCAGGAGTATGCCTCCGGCCGGGAGATCGGCTTTTACGAAGCGCTCCGGGCGGTCGATCTGATCCCGAATATCGGGCGCGGGGCTTCTAAACTGGAGTCCTTCGTGGCGCTGATCGAGCATTTTAAAACAGATGCAAAAGAGCTTACGATCTCGGAGCTGATGCAGGAAATCCTTGAAGAAACAGGATACATAGAAAGCCTGAAGGAAGAAGGCAGTGAAGAGGCAGAGAGCCGGATTGAAAATATTGATGAATTGATCAGTAAGATCACGGCCTATGAGGAGACTTGCGAGGATCGGGATGAACCGGCCACACTGAATGGATTTCTGGAAGAGGTAGCGCTGGTGGCGGATATCGACAGTCTGGATGAATCGAATGACTATGTGGTGCTGATGACGCTCCACAGTGCGAAGGGTCTGGAATTCCCGCATGTGTACCTGGCGGGGATGGAGGACGGAATCTTCCCCAGCTACATGACCATTACGGCAGACGATCCGGAAGAGGTAGAGGAAGAGCGAAGGCTCTGTTATGTGGGGATTACCCGGGCGGAGGAAGAACTGACGCTGACCTGTGCAAGGCGGCGTATGATCCGGGGAGAGACGCAGTATAACAAGATGTCCCGTTTCTTAAAGGAAATCCCGATGGAACTGCTGTCTACAGGAGCCGTTTTCCAGAAGCCCGAGCCGGAGGAAGAAAGAAAGCCAAGCGCTTATCAGCAGGCCAGACAGGCATTTCGGGCAAAAGCTTTTGTACAGCCGGGAGCGGCCAGAAGCTTTGGTTCACCAAAAGGAGAAGGCCCGGGATACCAGGTGGGCGACCGGGTGCGTCATGTGAAATTCGGAGAAGGCACGGTAACTGCGATGGTAGAAGGCGGCAGAGACTATGAAGTGACCGTGGATTTTGACGGCCCAGGCACAAAAAAGATGTTTGCCGCATTTGCAAAATTACAGAAAATTGACTAATTTGGCATAAAGTTATAGTAATCTGAAAATGTTAGTGATATAATGATTTTAATTAATGAACTTGCTGTGACAGCAGAAGAAAGGATGTGGGAGCATGAGTAAGGTAGAGGATATCATTGCTGCAACAAAGTTGAATGAACTGATCAATAAAAAGGAGGAAAGCAGCCAGTCCAGGACGGTACTTTGGGTACTTGCCATCGTTGGAGCTGTGGCAGCCGTTGCGGCGATTGCTTACGCAGTATACTGTTTCTTTACACCGGATTACCTGGAGGATTTTGAAGAAGACTTTGAGGACGATTTTGATGATGACTTCTTCAATGATGATGACCAGGTATAAGAAGGTAACAGTCTAAGATGCAATAGAGAGCAGGTTGGGAGCCCATCTGTGTAAGAAAGGGTAACCTACCTGCTTTTATCTTGGCAGAGAGTTTTATTTGGAGGAAATATATGGAAGAACAATGTTTTGCGCTTTTGATCGATGCGGAGAATGTGTCAGTAAAATACATTAAGCCAGTTTTAACAGAGCTTTCCAAATATGGGGTGATCACATATAAGCGGATCTACGGAGACTGGACCAGCACACAGCTTTCCGGCTGGAAGGAGCAGCTTTTGAGCAATTCCATTACGCCGATCCAGCAGTTCAGTTATACACAAGGGAAAAATGCGACAGATTCGGCTATGATCATCGATGCTATGGACATTCTGTACAGCAATGATGTGGACGGGTTCTGTATCGTGTCCAGCGACAGCGATTTTACCAGGCTGGTAAGCCGCCTGAGGGAAAGCGGAAAGATGGTGATCGGCATGGGGGAAAATAAGACGCCGGAGCCGTTTCGCAAGGCATGTGACAAGTTCACTATTCTGGAGAACCTGCTCAATGAACAGGAGCCGGGATCAGGAAAGACAAGAGATCAGCATGAGAGATTGAGCACCTCAAAGATCGAGGATGCCGTGATCGATATGATCATTGAGAATCAGGACAATAATAAAGGAACTGGACTTGGAGAGGTGGGAAGCCGTCTGGTCAGCCTGTACCCGGATTTTGACGTGCGAAGCTATGGCTATAATATGCTGTCCAAATTCCTGGAGCAGTTCCCGAGGATCCAGCTGGAAAAGAGGGGACACATTGTTTCAGTGGCGTTAAGAGAGGATCAGGGGCGCAAGGCGGATATCGATAATTATGTTATTACCATGGTAAGGAAAGCGGGAAAGAGCGGGATTGAACTCAGCACGCTTGGGAACCGGGTTTACGAGAAGTATAAGGATTTTAAGATCAGTGATTATGGATATGCCCAGTTCAATCAGTATGTAAAGAGCCTGGAACATATCAAGGTAGAGCAGGATGGAACTATCCTGAATGCGAAATATCAGAAATAGAATTGGAGAGTATGGATGAAGAAAGGGCAGGTATACGAAGGCAGGATCGAGACAGTGGAGTTTCCAAATAAAGGAAAGATCTATCTGCCGGAAGAAGAGAAAACAGTGATTGTAAAAAACGGCGTGCCGGGACAGAAGGTACGCTTTTCTGTGAATAAGATCCGGAAAGGAAAGGCGGAGGGGCGGATCCTGGAAGTGCTGGAACCTTCTGAAAAAGAGATTCCCCCAAGCTGTCCTCATTTCGGACAATGCGGAGGCTGTACGTATCAAAATCTTCCCTATGAAGAGCAGCTGAAGCTGAAGGAAGGGCAGATCAAAGCCATGATGGATGAGGCAGTGGACGGGCCTTATATCTGGGAGGGGATACAGGCAAGTCCCCGGAAAGAAGCCTACCGCAATAAGATGGAATTTTCCTTCGGGGATGAGTATAAGGATGGCCCCCTGGTGCTTGGGATGCATAAGCGGGGCAGTTTTCATGATATCGTAAACGTGCAGGAGTGCCGGATCGTGGATGAAGACTTCCGGAAAATCCTTTCCTGCACGCTGGAATATGCGAAAAACAGCGGACTTCCCTATTATCATCGGATGCGTCACACGGGATTCTACCGGCATCTGTTGGTCAGAAAGGCTGTGAAAACAGGAGAGATCCTGATCGACCTGGTGACGACAACGCAGGAGGAATTCCTGGGGCATTTTGACAGTCAGGGATGGGTGGAAACGCTCAGATCCTTGGAACTTTCCGGAAGGATCGCGGGCATCCTGCATACCAGAAACGACAGTGTGGCGGATGTGGTAAAAGACGAAGGGACGGATATTTTATTCGGACAGGACTATTTTTATGAAGAACTTTTAGGACTTCGTTTTAAGATCACGCCTTTTTCGTTCTTCCAGACCAACTCGCTGGGGGCGGAAGTCCTTTATGAAAAGGCGAGAAGCTATATCGGCGAGACAAAGGATAAGGTGATCTTTGACCTGTACAGCGGTACCGGCACCATCGCACAGATTTTGGCCCCTGTGGCAAAAAAAGTGGTCGGCGTGGAAATCGTGGAGGAAGCCGTGGAGGCGGCAAAAGAAAACGCCCGGATGAACGGCCTTTCAAACTGCACCTTCTGGGCCGGAGATGTGTTAAAAGTGATTGATGAGCTGGGAGAAGTGCCGGATCTGATCGTGCTGGATCCGCCAAGAGACGGCGTGAATCCCAAGGCCCTGGAGAAGATCATCCGATTCGGCGTAGAGAAGATGGTATATATTGCCTGCAAGCCTACCAGTCTGGCAAGGGATCTGGAGATGCTGCAGGGAAGAGGGTATCAGGTAGAACGGATGGGATGCGTGGATTTATTCCCGGGGACTTATCATGTGGAGACTGTGGTAAGACTACAAAGGAAACATATCTAGAAATCCTTGAATTTACGCACTTTGTTGACTTTTTCAGTTTCAACAGATTAGAGGAAAATCACAAGGAAAAGGTACTTGTAAACAAAGTAACCGTTGTGGTTGCCTTAGACCTCGGTACGGGGAACACAAAAAATCCTGGATTATGAAAGTGAATATAGAGCTATCAATACATTGATAGAAGATAGGGATACTTGCAGCAGAGTGTCCCTATTTTTTATACAAAATTTTAAAATTCAGGAGGAAAAACAAATGGCAAAGAACACAGCGACAGGAGCAAAACAGGAAAGAAAAATCACTTTCAAAAACAAGGAACACGAAAAATTTTACAACACCTATCTTTCAAAATGCCGGTATCAGGATTCGTACCATAAGGCTTTGGTCTATTGCCTGGGATTATCGGAAGATACCAGGTGTAATGTAAACCGGATCTATGACTTTGAGACGGGATTTATAAAGCCGGAGTGTCTGCAGGAAGGCTGGCAGACCAGCGGGAGCGAAAAGATTGTCCGTATTGCATTTAATCTTTATACAGATGGGACGCCTACAACGGATGAATATGACGATACAGAGGGACAGATTACAGAGACACGGCTTTATTCCGTCAGCGATATATTCTGCACAGGGGATGCTAAATATTTTTGGGAAGCGATTAAGATCCGCTATCCGGATTACTGCTTCTATGTAGACTGGGAGGAGATGTTTTATGCTGAAGATTAGGCTGCAGGGAACCGTGAAGGATATTCGCTGGTTTAAACGGCTTCTGGAGAGACACCCGGAAATCCGGGTTCTCCAGGTGTCAGAGATATTTTCTAATAAAGGGACAAACCGATATTTCCGCTCCTATGCGGAAGTGGAAAAGACAGAAAAGAAAGAGGAAGAAAGGTAGGTAAGATATATGTGCAGAATTATCGCAATCGCAAACCAAAAGGGCGGTGTCGGAAAAACAACGACGTGTGTAAATTTAGGTATCGGTCTGGCAAGAGCCGGGAAAAAGGTGCTTCTGGTAGAAGCGGATGCCCAGGGCAGCATGGCAGTGAGTTTAGGCATCCGGGAGCCGGATGAACTGGATGTAACCTTAGTCAATATCATGGAGAAGGTTATCAATGACGAGGATGTGGAACCGGGAGAGGGGATTATCCACCATGAGGAAGGGATTGACTTTATCCCCGCCAATATTGAGCTTGCCGGACTGGAAACTTCCCTTGTAAATGTGATGAGCCGGGAGCAGGTACTTCGCCTGTATCTGGACGAAGTAAAAGGAGACTATGATTACATCCTGATTGACTGTATGCCTTCTTTGGGAATGATTACCATCAATGCCCTGGTAGCGGCGGACAGTGTGCTGATCCCGGTGGAGGCGGCTTATCTTCCGGTAAAAGGTCTGCAGCAGCTTATCAAGACTATCGGCAAGGTACATAGACGGCTGAATCCCAGGCTGTCCATTCTGGGGATTCTGTTGACAAAGGTTGACCGCCGGACAAACTTCGCACGGGATATTTCTGAGCAGATCCGGGAGGTTTACGGAAATAACATCCATATCTTCGAGAACTGTATTCCGATGTCTGTGCGGGCGGCGGAGACAACAGCGGAGGGAAAGAGTATCTATCTTCACGATCCGAAAGGGATTGTGGCAGAGGGATACCGCTATCTGACCGGGGAGGTGCTAGGGGATGAAAAGTAAGAGCGCAGAGAAGATCAGGCTGACTTCCTATGACGAACTGTTTGAAGCAGAAGATAACAATGTGGAGGGAACTTATACCACTGTTCCATTGAGCCAGCTCCGGCCATTTAAAAACCATCCGTTTAAGGTACTGGATGATGAAAAAATGCAGGAGACAGTGGAAAGTGTCATTCAGCACGGCGTAATCCAGCCGGGGATTGTGCGTCCTTGCGCTGATGGATATGAAGTGGTGGCTGGACACCGGAGATGGCGGGCCTGCGAGCTGGCAGGAAAGGCAGAAATGCCGGTGATTATCCGGAATCTGGACGATGACGCTGCCACGGTGTTGATGGTAGACACCAATATCCAGAGAGAAAACCTTCTGCCCAGCGAGAAAGCCAGGGCTTATAAGATGAAATATGAGGCGCTGAAACACCAGGGAAGCAAAGGAGACAAACACACGGCAGACGTCGTGGGAGAGAAAGCCGGGGACAGCGGACGGACAGTGCAGAGATATATCCGGCTTGCAAGCCTGATTGATGGGCTTCTGGAGCTGTTGGATACAGGCAAGATTGCGATGATAGCCGGGGAACGCTTATCCTTTCTGAAGCCGGAAGAACAGGAGATGGTGCTGGGAGCAGCGGGGAACATTGGCGCTTATCCATCTCCGGCACAGGCAGGACAGCTCAAAGCTATGAGTGAGGAAGAAACATTGTCAGAAGGAAGTATCTATGCGCTTTTGGTAAAGAAAGAGAACGGCGGCCAGAGCGTAACGATCTCTTCAAAGAAGATCCGGGATTACTTCCCGCCGGCATATACGAAAACGCAGATTGAGGAAGTGATCTATTCGCTTCTGGAACAATGGAAACAGGAAAAGGAGGAGGAAACAGATGCAGGAAATACAGTTTGATTATTTCCGTGGAATGGAAGCGGAACAGTATAGCTTTTACCGTGTCCCGAAAGTGCTGTTTACCGCAGAATGTTTTAAATCCCTTTCCTGTGAAGCAAAGGTTTTATACGGTCTGATGTTAGACCGTATGAGCCTTAGCATTAAGAACCGCTGGTTTGACGAGGAAGATCGGGTATATATTATTTTTACTGTGGAAGAAATCATGGAACTTTTGGGCTGCGGGCGTCAGAAAGCGATAAAAAATATTGCAGAACTGGACTCGGAAAAGGGGATCGGTCTGATCGAGAAAAAGCGGCTTGGTCTTGGGAAGCCTAACGTGATCTATGTGAAAAACTTTATGATAAAGGAGTGCCTGGACTCGGAAAGTGAAGAAATAGAGGCGGAAAATGCCGGAAATATGCAGAAGTATGAAAATCAAACTTCAAGAAGTATGAAAAGCGGATTTCAGGATGTTCCAGAATCGGATTTCCAGAAGTATGAAAATCAAACTTCTGGAAGTATGAAAACCAAACTTCAAGAAGTTCCAAAATCAGACTTCAAGAAATGTGAAAACCGAACTTCTGGAAGTATGAAAATCAAAACTCAAGAAGTTCCAAAATCAAACTGTAATAAGACTGATATTAACAAGACTGATTATAGTGAGACTGATCCTATCCAATCTAATCTATCCCTCTCCGCAGGCGAAGTGTACCCTATTAGCAGTGATATGATGGAGCGGATGGAAACCTACCGGGAAATCTTACGGGTAAATGTGGATTATGAGGGCTTTGTAGAGAAAGGCGAAGGAGAGGACGTGGGCGAGCTTATTGAGCTGATGGTGGAAATCCTGATGCTGCCGGATGATACTGTGGTGCGTATCGGAGGGGCAGACAAGCCGGTATCCGTGGTTAAGAGCCGGTTTTTAAAGCTGACGTATTCCCATATCGAGTATGTCCTGTTCAGCCTGCATCGGAATACGTCCAAAGTGGCGAATATCCGGGCGTATCTTTTGACGACACTTTATAATTCGTCTATGACGATGAATCATTACTACCAGGCGGAAGTGAACCATGATCTGTACGGAGGTGGCTGAGATGTATGAGTTTTTCAGAAAAGTGATTGCTCCGGTAGGGGCGGCGGCAATCCTGGCGGCGCTGTTCTATCCCCTCTGTGTGGAGAACGGGCAGTGCGATTACCTGAAATTGTGGATATTTATGGGAATTCCCTTTGGCGTACATAAGATGTTCCTGTGGATCATCCCGAAAGGTTTTGATATTGGCGGTACAGTAGGGATGTTTGTATTCAACCTGCTGGTCGGCGGTGTGATTGGCGGGTTTGTCCTGGCCTGGCGTCTTTTGATGGCAGCCTTTTATCTGGTGAAAATGGTTTTCGCCTGGATCTCAAGGCTTATGAGGGCAAAAGCCGTGTGAAATTTTACAGAAGAAGAACAAGTGAATGAGAGAGTTACGAAAGCAGCTAAGTCCATATACCTGGCTGCTTTTTTCTGTCTTTATGGCAGGGGCACTTTGCGACACGGTGTCGCAAAGTGAAAATCTATCATGGAAGGAGGGACTGTGTTGGGGAACCGTGCGGGATCGCAGAGGCTGATCCAGTTGGGGGAACGCATACGGCAAAAGAGGAAAGACAGCCATTTATCCCAGGAGACTTTTGCGGAGAAAGCCGGTATCAGTGTCAACACAGTGAGCCGGATCGAGGGAGGGCAGGCGGCGATGTCCGTGGAGATTTTTGCAAAGCTGGTGGAAGTCCTGGACACGGACGCTGATGAACTGCTGGGGAGAAGGGCAAAGGAAAAAGAGAATGATCCGGTGGAAACAGCGGCTGCCCGTATCCGGCGGCTGAAACCAAAAGAACAGAAGATTGTGCTTAAAACCATGAAAGCCCTAATGGACGGGATGGAGGGAAAGGACGGATGGAAAGTTCCACAGATATGAGGGGAACCGGCTGCAATTTCCCCATATCTGCTAAGGGATTTTTTCTGCACGGCTGATACACTGGAAACACAGACACAGGAATTGTGGAAGGAGGGAAGGAACATTGACCAGGGAAGAAAACCTGATTTACCGGAGAAGCTGTCCTTATGATGCTATGGGAGATTATTCGATCCTGATGGAAGAAAACCAGGACAGGGTAAAAAATCTGGAAGAAAAGCGGAACCGAACGGAACCAGAAAAAGATCCGATCCGGCAGTACCGGTAAGTACATAGACGCAGAGATAATCTGGCGGCAGAAGGAGTTTCAGGCTCCCGTTAAAAAAAACGGGTGTGCCGGAAACCTTTTTTGCTGCCTTTTACCTGGATTCCTGTGCGCTGCCATCTGGCCGCCCGTAGCCTGCGGGCAGAAAGGTGGCTGTTATGGTGACATTACAGGATTTAAAGTGGATCGTAAAACAACCGGAGAAAGAGGAAAAGGCTCCAACGGCCCGGCATTTGCTGGAGCATGGGAAACGAGTGGTAAGCATGGAAAATGGAGGGGATGTGCAGCTTCTGGTGTTTTTGGAAGGCTGGGCGCTTTACCGGGTAGGGAAGTATACTACAGTTTTCTCCGTACATGGCTGCGGCAGTTATTGTTATGAGAGCCACGGACGGCAGATTTTTGTGGATGCCGCTTTCTTTGAGGAACGGGAGTGGTATGTGCGCCTGATGTTAGAGGGAGAGGATCGTCTGATGAAAAACCGGGAATCAAGCCGGAAAGGAAAGGTCGTTTCTTACCATGCGGTTTCCGAGGAATGGTTTTTCCTGTCTTCCCCGGTATTGCCGCCTTTGGAGCAGTTGATTGAAAAAGAACAGATTTTGGAGCTGATGGGGCTTCTGACAAAGCGGCAGAGGGATATTGTGATCCTGTATTTTTACTACGGGGAAACCCAGTGGGAGATTGCAAGGTCACTGGGAATTTCCCAGCCTGCGGTTTCCCAGGCGCTTATGGCGGCGCTGCGGCGGATGCGGGAAGGGCAGGAAGAAATCTTTTCCGGTAAAGAAGTCCGTTCCGGGAGGTGCGCCGTATGAGAGGGAAACGCCCAAAGGAGCGGAAATGTTATATTCTTTGTGCCGGGGATGGGACTGTGGTGGAAGTCACCAGGGAGGTCTATCTGGAATGGTATCAGTCCCGGCGGCGGGAGCGCTACCAGAATGAGAAAAAGCAGAAATACGGCGTATTTAGCCTGGAAGCCCTGTCGGAGAAAGGAGTTCTACCAGATGGGAGGGCAGACAGCCCGGAAGAGATGGTGATCCGGGAGCTTTGTGTGGAAAAACTGCGCTCTGTGATAGAAGATCTGACGGAGGCAGACGCCTACCTTCTGTATCTCCTGTTTTTTGAGGAAGTGACGGTAAAAGAAGCGGCGCAGCTTTGCGGGTGCAGCCGGAAAACCATTGCCAACCGGAGAAAGCGGATTTTAAAGGAATTGAACGAAAAACTGAAAGCGATGGGGATCATGGGAGGATACTTCTAAAAGGTTCCTGCCAGAATACAGCACAGCCACTTTACGACACGGTGTCGCAAAGTGGCTGTTGCATTATAGAAGGTTCTTTGGATAAAATGGGGATATAATTCTTAGTAAAAGGGTGATAGAATTATTTTATTCTATAACATAAGGGGGAAGAATTGCATGGTAGACAGAGTGAAAAATATGAAATTAACGGATGATGATATCGTTAAGGAAATAATAAATTATGTTGACGAAACTTTATATAACTATGCCGTAATGATTGATGGAGAATGGGGATGTGGTAAAACATACTTTATTCAAGAAAGACTCTATAAAGCATTAGAGACACATGAGAATAATCGTTGGCAATCAGAGAGAGATTATAAGAAGAGAAAAGTTATATATATCTCTCTATATGGAATAAAATCCTTAGACGAAGTAACAAAGCAGCTATTTATGGAAAGCCTCATAGCAAAATCTGGAAAAGCAAAAAGGGTTTTGAAAAAAAGAACAAAAGCTATCACTACGATGCTTCCAGTAGTGTTTGATGTTTTGAAAAATAAAGGAATTGATATTAATTTAAAAAAAATAACAGAAACAACAGAAAAACTGATGTCAATAAGAGAGAGTATTTTAATTTTTGATGATTTAGAGCGATGTGATTGCCCGGCAAATGAAATTTTAGGGTACATTAATTCGTTTGTGGAACATGAGAATATGAAAGTTATTATTGTTGCAAATCAAAAAGAAATAGGTAAAGGGGTAAGTTCTGCAAATCAAGAGTTGAAATATCTGGTGGCGGCTCATAATAATATTCTATTTGAAAAAGATCAAAAAAGTGAAGTGATAAATCAATATTCGAATTCGGAAAGGAAAAATGAAAATACAAGTCCTGTGGACATAGAGACTGTAAAAAATAGAATTCAGAAACTATTCGTAGAGGATAATTTATATGACAAAGTAAAAGAAAAATTAATTGGAGTAACAATCTATTACCAGCCAGATTTGCAGACTGTTTTTAAAAAACTTATTACTTCAGCAAAATTGGATGATAACCTTAAAAAATACTTATATGATGATATAGCTTTTTTTGAAGAATATATGATAAATGAAGCACACGCTAACATAAGAACATTCCAGTTCTTTTTATCGAAAATAAATCAGTTATATAAAAAACTCATACAGTTAGAAGATAAGGGACGAGAGGCTTTCTTAAAATATATAGTTAAATATTCATTTAAAATAAGTGTTTCCTTCAAAAATGGAGATTATAAATACGAGTGGAAAGGCACAGAAGAATATGCTTTTAAAAGTATAGGAAGTATTGACATTTTGGGGAATCAATTATCGTTTCGATTTGTAGATGATTTTATTATTAAGAGTATATTAGAAGATGGACGTATAAAAGATATGTTTGAATTATTTGCAAACGAATATCTTAGAAAAAGTAGTCCAGAGAAAGAAGCATTCGCTGAACTAGATTCCCACTGGTATGAGCTAACAGATATAGTAATTGAGAAAAAAATAGATATAATTTTAAAAGGATTGGAAAATGATGCATATGATGTTAAGGACTATCCTCGAATCATTAATCGTTTCCTTGAATTGCAAGAGCATGGTTTCCCAGAGGATAATACAATAAAAATGATTGAAAATATGAAAATTAGCTTATCTAAGCTGTCTCGCTATATAGAAATTGATAATGGTTATGGAGTAATGTATGAGGGGGACAGAAGAAATAAATATCAGAGGATAGTAACAGATTTACAGAATGATATTGATCAAAAGTTTCAAAATAATTATTCAAATACATTAGATTCATACCTAACTATGAAAGAAGGATGGGGAGAAAAAATAGAAAACTATGTTTTTCATAACAAAAATGAAATTTGTTCATCTAGAGGTTTCCTCAGAGAATTAGATTTTGATATGTTATGTGAGCGAATTGAAGCAGCTACGTCAAAAGATTTGCAGGCATTTAGAAGTTGTATTATAAATTTATATACAAGAGGTATTTTAGGGGAGGCTTTAGAGGAAGAACGTATGCTATTACCTAAATTGAGACAATGTATAGAGAATATAAATACAGAAGGATTTGATAGAATCAAGAAAATGCAAATTAGTTTTTTGGTTAAAAACTTGAAAGATGGAGAAAAAGTATATTTTGCAAAACAAAGCTAAATTCCTCAACTTGAGGATATAATGAATTATGCTATATAGGCTCATGCGATTTAGCGTGGGTCTTTTTTTATGATTAATTTCTCAAATTTTAAATTTAAACCTATATTTTCCCCTCTGAAACCTCCTATTGGTGAGAGGGCGAAGTTCTAAGACACATTCTTTTATTTTCCCCTTTCGCTGAACCTTGAAAATTTCATTGCCTGTCCAGACGGATACCCGGCAGCTGAGTATGCCTTTTTTGCGTACCCTGCCGAAGAAAACGCTGCGGAAAGTGAACCGGAGCAGGAACGGGTCTGGAGAGAGAACAGGCGTAACGCTCAGAAATAAGTTTTCAGCCTGCCAGGTGCAGGCTGGATAACAGCAGATACCATGCGGGGAAGCCCTTGATGGGCTTCTCCGTATTCATGTGCTGTTATCAGCGCAACTTGGGGAAAGGAGGACAGGAGCCATGGACAGATAAAAGTAAGGAGAACTTTTTGGACACAGTGAGACTGTCAAGGAACAAAGAAAGAGAGGTTTAGTTGATGAAAGGGAAAGGAAAAAGGATACTTTCCGGTCTGCTTTCGCTTTTGACGATCCTGACTTCCGTGGTACAGCCGGTGGTTACTTATGCCGCAGAGCCGGAGCCGGCAGGATATGAAGCACAGTATCCGGCACTGGAGACGGTGCGGGAGTATCTGGATGCAGAAGAAGTGGTAACAGCGGAAGATTATGAAGTGGAAACAGGAAGCAGTTTTGATGTGGAATCGGATTTTTCCGGCTTGGAAATCCATGATGAAAAAGTCCGGGTGACTTTCCATGAAGCAAAAAATGAAGCCGGGCAGGATTTTGACGGGAACCACGCAGATACTTACAAAGTGGTCTATTTTGTGGAGCCGTTAAGCGGCCATCCGTCTTACCATATCTGCAGAAACATTATTGTAAAAGAGCCGGTGGCGGAGAAACAGGCGGAGAGCTATGCAGACGGCAGTGGAACCGGCGGGGAGAGCGAAGAACCAGATAGTGAGGACGGGGACGCAGATCCACAGCCGCAGACAGAGACAGCAACGGAGGCAGTGACGGAGCCAGTGGAAGAAACCATGGAGGAAACGGAGACAGGACTGCCGGAGGGAACAGAAGTGTTGCCGGAGGACGCTCTGGATGCGGCGTTAGAGGAAACAGAAGATCAGAAAACAGTAGATGAAGAAAGCGGACTGACGCTGGGGGAAGTGCTTCTCCAGGCGGAGGATCAGGGCATTGATATTCAGGGACTGGAAAACGGTGAGAGCGTTACCTTTACGGCACAGGCTCCCATGGCACAGGCGGCCAGGGCGTCACAGTCTGTCACCATTACCCAGGGAAGCTATTATTACTATGCAGACTATGGGCTTGGCTCTTATGTGACAGCACCCTTTACCGTGTCTTTTGGGAACGTGACGGCGACAGCTTACTGTATCCAGCCGTCAAAACCGGGGCCGGGGAGCGGCACATACCAGATCACAAAACTGGAAGGAAACCGGGAACTGGCAAAGGTGTGTTATTACGGAACGGAAGCGGCCGGATCAGCGTATTTCTTTAACCACTACCACACCGATTTTTCTGCCGGAAAAAGGTTTATTGTTACCCATCTGGCAGCTTCCTATGCGAATGGAAGCGTAGATGCCTTCTATGGAACCAACAGTACCGGGGAAGCGCTGGCAAAGGAACTTTATAACTATGCTGTGAGCCAGCCGGATATTCCGGATGTGGAGATGTCCTTTTCCAATGCTAATGTAAGTGCCTATGTGGACGGCGAACAGCAGAGGACAGAAGAAATCACGTTCAAGGCATCCAGCCAGCAGACGATTACCCTGGATCTGCCGGATGGGGTAAAACTCCATAACGTCAGTACTGGAAAAGCCAGTGCTGCGGGGGCAAACGTCACCATCTCCGGAGGCACCCGGTTTTACCTGACTGCCCCGCTGACACAGACGCAGGATGTGTCCGGTTCCTGGTCAGCAAAGATGCAGGGAAGTATCACCAAAGACTATTCTGCCTATAAGATTACGACAGGAAGTGACACACAGGATCTGGCACTGGTGTTTGGAGAAGGCGTAGAAGATGAGAAGTATGTGAGCCTTTCGGTGAAGTGGATTGAGCTGGCAAAGGTGGAAGTGATTAAGGTAGATTCTAAGCACTCGGACGCAAAGCTGGCTGGAGCTGTGTTTGGCATTTACAGCGATAAAGACTGTACAAAGCTGATCACGCAGATGCCGGCAACGGATAAAAACGGTTCTTCTGTAGCAGAAATCATTAAGACGCAGAATACTGTGTACTTAAAAGAGATCACGGCTCCAACCGGATACCGCCTGAATACTTCTTCTTATAACGTGAACCTGGTGGCAAACCAGAAGACTTCTGTTACAGTTCCAGATCAGGAGCAGCTTGGGGAACTGACTATCTATAAAGAAGGGGAAGTGCTGGCCGGAGCGGATATAACAGATGATGGTGTAACCTTCCGTTATGAAAGCCGCAGGCAGAAGGGCGCTGTGTATAACGTCTATGCGGGAGCAGATATTGTAACAGCCTATGGAGCGAAAGTCTACAGTAAAGGGGATCTGGTAAAAGCGAACCTGACTACAGATTCCGACGGAGCCGCAGTGCTGAAAAACCTCCATCTTGGAACTTATGTCATTAAAGAAGTGCAGGCCCCGGAGAATTTCTATAATGCCGGGGAGGAAAAGACGGTAACACTGTCTTATGCCGGACAGAACGTGGAAACTGTATTCAGCGAGAGTACCTTCCATAATGACAGGCAGAAAGCGGAAGTTTCTGTATTAAAAAAGGACAAGGACACCTTAAATCCTCTGGATGGCGGCGTGTTTGGATTGTATGCGGGAAGCGATATTAAAAATGCAGATGGAAGTGTTGTGGTATCGAAGGGAACGCTGATTGAAAAAGCGGTGACTGGAGAGGACGGAAAAGCTGTCTTTACGGCGGATTTGCCCATTGGATTTTCTTATGATGTGAAAGAAATCCAGGCACCGGAAGGGTATGTGAGAAATCAGGAGGATGTATACTCCTTTACTTTCTCTTACACCAATGACAGCGAAGCGAAAGTGACATTTACCCATACCTTTGTCAATGAGCGTGTGAATGCCACGATCAAGCTGCAGAAAAAAGACGCAGAGACGAACCAGGCAGTTCCACAAGGGGATGCCACACTGGAAAATGCAGTGTATGGCCTGTATGCCCGTAAAGATATTGTACACCCGGATGGAGCAACCGGGGTGATCTACAAAGCCGGCGAGCGGGTGGCAACGCTGACCACGGACGAGAACGGGGAAGCGTCTGTAGAAAACCTGTATCTTGGGGAGTATTTTGTCAAAGAGATCACGCCTCCCGTGGGGTATCTGGCAGATGAGAGTGAACATGATCTTGTGTGCAGCTATGAAGGAGATCTGACCGCAACCGTGGAGCGGGAGTGTGTATCACTGGAACAGGTAAAGAAGCAGCCTTTTGAGATCATCAAGGCAGCCAATAATGGGGAGACAGACGCTGATCTCCTGTCTGGGGCCGGATTTACCGTCTACCTGCTCTCTGACCTTACAGTAAAGGAAGATGGCAGCTATGATTTCGATTCCGCAGAACCGGTGGTGATCGGGGAGAACGGGGCGACAGAAATGTTTACGGACGAGAAAGGATATGCCTGCAGTATTGCCCTTCCTTATGGTACATACCTTGTCCGGGAGACCACCACGCCCCATAATTACAAGCCGGTGGACGACTTTATCGTGCGGATTACAGAGCATAATCCAACTACGCCACAGGTATGGCGGGTGCTTCTGGACGAGGAATTTGAAGCAAAGCTGAAGATCATCAAGCAGGATGATGAGACGAAAAAACCGGTGCTTCACAAAGGTACAGAGTTCCGGATCTATGATCTGGATAAGCAGGAATACGTTGAGCAGGTGACAACCTATCCTACAACAACGGTTCACAAGACATTCTTCACCGATGAGGAAGGCTACCTGATCCTGCCCCAGAATTTAAAAATCGGGCATTACCGGATTGAGGAAGTCACAGCGCCTTACGGATATACACTGAATGAGAACTATGTTGAAATTGCCGTGGATTCCGATACCGCTTACCAGATCGACCCGGTGTCCGGGGATGTGGTGATTGAGGCGGTTTATGAAAACCATCCGGTAAAAGGAAAGCTGAAAATCGTAAAACAGGGCGAAGTCCTGGACGGATTCAGCAAGGACTTTGTTTATGAAGTAGAAAACCTGGCAGGCGCAGTCTTTGAGGTGTATGCTGCGGAGGACATTTATACCGCTGACTTCCAGAAAGACGCAGAGGGGAACCGTATCTTGGAATACTCTGCCGGAGAGCTTGTGGGAACTGTGACTACCGATGAAAATGGGGAAGCATATCTTACTGACCTTCCTCTTGGAAGTTACAAGATTGTGGAAGCTACCGCCCCGGAGGGCTTTGTACTAAATGGGGAAGCGCAGACAGTGACTTTTACATATAAAGACCAGGAGACGCCTGTAATCGAACAGGAAGCTGTTTTCCAGAATGAGCGCCAGAAAGTGGAAGTATCCGTAGTGAAAAAGGATGCGGAAACGCAGGCGACTGTGGAAGGAGCAGTCTTTGGGCTGTATGCCAAAGAGGATATTCTGGCACACGGCGAAGTGATTGTGAAAGCGGACACGCTGATTGGAAAAGCGCTGTCTGATGAAAACGGCAAAGCTGTATTTATGAATGACTTACCGTTTGGCCGCTACTATATCAAAGAAGAAGCCGCACCGGACGGGTATATTTCTTCCGATAAAGTGGTAGAAGTGACTGCAGAGTATCAGGGGCAGGAGATTCCCGTGGTGGAACTGGCCTCTGAATATGAAAATGAGCCGACAAAGATTTCTGTGAAAAAGACGGATCTCACAACCGGCGTGGAGCTGGAAGGCGCAAAACTGACCGTCCTGGATCAAGACGGGAATATCGTAGACAGTTGGACTTCCGTGAAAGGAGAGGAACACCTGATTGAGCGGCTGACCGTAGGCGAGACTTATACGCTTCGGGAAGAGCTGGCCCCTTATGGGTATCTGAAAGCGGAAGAAATCACTTTTACTGTGGAGGATACAGCGGAAATCCAGAAAGTGGAAATGAAAGACGATGTTCCGGAAGGGACGCTGATCATCAATAAGAAGGGCGAGTTCCTGGAAGATGTGACACTTGTTGATACCATTGGCGGCTGGATCAGCCATATCTTTGAATATATCACCGGCGCTTTAAAAGATGTAACCTTTGAGGTATATGCCCTGGAGGACATCAAAGCGGCAGACGGAGAGAGCGAGGATTATTATAAGAAGGATGAGCTGATTGCCACGATTACCACAGATGAAACAGGCATTGCGAAGCTGTCTGGCCTTCCCCTTGGAAAATACTATGTGAAAGAAAAGGAGACTGCGGAAGGCTATGTGCTGGACGGGGAAATCCGGGAAATTGACCTGACCTATGTGGATCAGGAGACAGCGGAAGTTACCTGGAATGGAGACTGGCAGAATAACCGCCAGAAGGCGGAAGTATCTGTCCTGAAGAAAGAAAAGGATACTGACCGGGTACTGGAGGGCGCTGTGTTTGCCCTTTCCGCAAAAGAGGATATTACCAATAAAGACGGGGATGTGGTTCTGGAAGCGGGAACCGTGATCGAGGAAAAAGCAACCGGGGAGGATGGAAAACTGACTTTTGAGGCGGATCTGCCCATTGGATTTTCCTATGTAGTGAAAGAGACTTCCCCGGCTCCGGGATTTGCCACCACAGACGAGGTGCAGGAGTTTACTTTTACAGCGGAATCTTCTGATAAAGCGACAGTTTCTTACGAATTTATCTTTGAGGATGAACCGACCGTCTTTGAATTTACCAAAACTTCCCTGACAGATGGAAAAGAAGTGGAGGGAGCGAAGCTGACTGTAACCGATGAAAATGGCGAAGTTGTGGATGAATGGGTATCCGGCAAAGAGCCGCATATCATTAAGGAGCTGGTGGTCGGACAGACTTATACCATGACGGAAGTGCTTCCGGCTCCGGGGTATGTGACGGCGGAGAGCATCCAGTTTACTGTGGAGGATACCGCCGAAGCCCAGAAGATCGAGATGAAAGATGATGTGACAAAGGTAGAGATTTCTAAGACAGATATTGCCGGGAAGGAGCTGCCGGGAGCGAAGCTCACCATCCTGGACGAGAATGGCGAGGTAGTAGAGAGCTGGACTTCCACGGAGGAACCGCATTATATCGAGATGCTCCCCATTGGGAAGTACACACTCCATGAAGAATCCGCACCGGAAGGTTATCTGATTGCGGAGGATGTAGAGTTTGAAGTAAAAGATACCGGTGAGATTCAGAAAGTTGTGATGAAAGATGAGGCGGAGCCGGAAGAAACGCCGGAGACGCCGGAAACACCGACAACCACGGTAGATGCACCGAAAACCGGGGATCACACACCGATTGCGGCGCTTATGATTTCCAGCGGTCTGGGTCTTGCGGGGGCCATTGCCGCCGTTGTCTGGATGAAAGCAAGAAAAAAGAAACAGGATTGATACGATAGGATTGGGCGTTTGTGGACAGCCGTGGGCTTTCCATGAGCGCCCTTTTTTGAGTTGAAAAAGAGGTGGATAGAAATGAAATGGTTGATTGCTGCAGGTGGGATACTGGTGTTCCTGCTCTTATTTGGACTGTACTGCTGTATTTTGGTCGGTGCAAGAGAGGACAGGCTCCTGGAAGAACTGGAATGGAAAGGCAGGCAGGATGCAGACGGGGAAAACGGATAGAGGGAAATATGCGCCGGATAAGCCCCAGGACTGTGCTTATTGTTACTTTTGGCACAGCAGGAAACAGAAATGTACAAAGAAGCGCTGTTATTATCTTTTGCCGGAAGAAAGACAGGATAGTATCTGCAGAGAAAATGGGATGCTTGGAGATTGTAAGGTCTGCCCTTATGGACAGCACTCCCCCTGTATCGGCTACTGCCTGCAGAAGATTCTTCTGGATCTGCGGCAGTGCCGATAAAAGTAAGGGAAAGAAGGTGATCCGATATGCAGGATGAAGTCAATGAAAAGGTTGTGTCGTTGTGTATCAGCGGAGGAAAAATTTCTGCCCGGATATTAAAAAATGTTTTGATGAAATATCTGCAGGAAATTGAAAGGAGAGAAAAACAGCAGGCGGAGAAATCTGCCGCAAAGGGAGATCCGGATAAAAGTATTTCTTACCGTGGAAAAATCAGCATGGAACAGCTTAAGGCGGAAAAGAAGGAACTCTCCAATATTGAGATTACGGATAAGAATATAAAATCCTTTGAGAAATATGCCCGGAAATATGAGGTGGATTACTGCCTGAAAAAAGACTGTTCCATGGAGCCGCCCAGATACTATGTGTTTTTTGGGGCAAAAGATGAAGCGTCTATGACGGCTGCGTTTAAGGAATATACAGGCTGGCAGTTAAAAAAGAGTAAGAAAATATCTGTCCGGAAAAAGCTGTCCCTGGCAAAAGAGCGGCAGGCAAAGCACCGGGAGCGGGAGAAGAACCGTCAGAAGGAGCGTGGGCCGGAGCATTGAGTAAGAAGAAAACTGTAAAACGGAAAAATAACAGGTCTGTAAAAGAAACAGTAACGTTGTTTCTGGAAAAAGGCAGGAAGAAGTTATCAGAGACAGTCAAGGGCAATCTGCCGTCTGTGGATTGGAAACGGCTCCTGATCCGGAACCTTCCCTATGGAATTGTATTCTATCTCGTAGACAAGGTGGCATGGCTGTACCGGTACTGTGTCGGGGATTCCCTGATCGAAAAGTTAGGGGTGCTTTTCCTGAATTTTTCCCTGGCATTTCAGAACGTCTTTCCCAGCTTTCATCCCCAGGATCTCTGCATTGGCGTTATAGGCGCTGTCCTTGTGAAGCTGGCGGTGTATCTGAAAGGGAAAAATGCAAAGAAATACCGGCAGGGCGTGGAGTACGGCTCCGCCCGGTGGGGGACGCAGAAGGATATAGCGCCTTTCATTGATCCGGTCTTTGAGAACAATATCCTTTTAACGCAGACAGAGCGGCTTACCATGAACAGCCGTCCGAAGCTGTCAAAGTATGCCAGAAATAAAAACGTGATTGTAATTGGCGGCTCCGGTTCCGGCAAGACCAGATTTTATGTGAAGCCGAATTTAATGCAGATGACACCAAATGTTTCCTATGTAGTCACTGACCCGAAAGGCACGATCCTGGTGGAATGCGGGAAGATGCTGCAGAGAGGTTCCCCGAAGATGAAAGATGGGAAGCCGGAGCGTGATAAAAACGGGGAGATAGTGTATGAACCGTATAGGATCAAGGTGCTGAATACCATCAATTTCAAGAAAAGTATGCACTACAATCCCTTCATGTATATCCGCAGTGAGAAGGATATTTTAAAACTGGTGAATACCATCATTGCAAATACCAAAGGAGAAGGCGAGAAATCTTCTGAAGATTTCTGGGTGAAAGCCGAGAGGCTTTTGTATTGCGCACTGATTGGCTATATCTACTATGAAGCGCCGGCGGAAGAGCAGAACTTTTCCACGCTTTTAGAGCTGATCAATGCGTCGGAAGCCAGGGAAGATGATGAAGAATTTAAAAATGCCGTGGACGAACTGTTTGAGGAACTGGAACGGGAGAAGCCGGAGCATTTCGCTGTGCGCCAGTATAAGAAATATAAGCTGGCGGCGGGCAAGACAGCAAAATCCATCCTTATTTCCTGCGGGGCCAGGCTTGCCCCCTTTGATATAGCGGAGCTTAGGGAATTGACCAGTTATGATGAGATGGAACTGGATATGCTGGGGGATCAGCGGACAGCCATGTTTGTGATTATCTCTGACACGGATGATACTTTTAACTTTATCGTGGCGATTATGTATACCCAGCTTTTCAACCTGCTCTGCGATAGGGCGGATGATGTGCATGGGGGACGGCTCCCTTATCATGTAAGGCTTTTGCTTGATGAGTTCGCCAATATCGGGCAGATTCCAAAATTTGATAAGCTGATCGCAACCATCCGGAGCCGGGAAATCTCGGCTTCTATTATTCTACAGTCCCAGAGCCAGTTAAAGACCATTTATAAGGATGCCGCAGAAACAATTCTCGGCAACTGCGATACCATGCTGTTCCTGGGAGGCAAAGAGGGCACCACGTTAAAGGAAATCTCAGAGACGCTGGGGAAAGAAACGATTGATCTTTATAACACCTCGGATACCCGTGGGCAGAGCCGGTCTTACGGCCTAAATTATCAGAAAACCGGAAAAGAACTGATGAGCCGGGATGAACTTGCCGTGATGGACGGGAATAAGTGTATCCTGCAGCTTCGTGGAGTACGCCCGTTTTTCAGCGATAAGTTCGATATTACCCGGCACAAGAGATATAAGTTGTTGTCGGACTATGACAAAAAGAACAGTTTTGATGTGGAGGCGTATATGAAGCATACGTTGAAACTGCGGATGAAAGAGGCATTTGACCTCTTTGAAGTAGAGGGAAAGGAAAGTGAATGAGTGATTTATTTAAAGAAATGCAGGCAAAAATCGGCTGTCAGTATCTTTCAGATCTCCCTTATTATAAGCGGGCGGTCTGGTATGAACTGCGCCGGATGCCCCTGGGGGAATATGGTCAGGAACAGTTGGAGAATTTCGCCCGGTATGTATTTGGCGTGAGATATTCCGTTTTAAAAGAAGTCATGGATCGATTGGAGGCAGCGACGGACTCTGTGACACCATGACGCAAAGTTTGCAGCATCAGAACTTTACGACACAATGTCGCAAAGTTGGAAAGGGGAGTTTATGGATTTTTTTACAGAGGCGGTTGATGTTCTGGCGGCTATTGTCCGTGCGCTTTCCCGGCCGGATTCTCCAGAAGATTATTTTGAAGGATGTTGGGAAATGCGCCTGGTGAAGTCAAGGAAGACTGTTCTGCCGCTGGTAAAAATCATACACTTATGGCCGCCGATCCGGGCGGAGCCGGGAAAAGATAGCGGCAGGCAGAGACAGATTATAAATGAAACAGCAAAATAAAAGAGAAAGGATAAGGGAACCGGATTCCCGGAAGATTTGAGCGGCTATGGAAAGATGGCGGCTCTTTTTTTGTCTCTGCCGGTAAGACAGAAAGGAATCCGGTTTCCAGGTAGCATATGGCATTTTTTAGCTCGGCAATTTCTATTTTGCAGACACTTGTGGTGGCTATTGGAGCCGGCCTTGCAGTATGGGGCGTTATTAACTTGCTGGAGGGATACGGAAATGACAATCCAGGGGCTAAGTCACAGGGAATTAAGCAGCTCATGGCCGGAGGTGGGGTTGTCCTCATTGGAACACAGTTGATCCCCTTGCTTGGAGGGCTATTCTGATGTAGAAAGGGGACTCATGTATGTTCGATGGCATTTTTGAGGCAATCGAGAACTGGATGAGGGATCTCCTGACCGGGATGGTGACGTCCAACCTGACGACAATGTTTACCGATGTCAATGATAAGACCGGGCAGATTGCGTCTCAGGTTGGACAGACGCCCCAGGGGTGGAACGGCAGTATTTTCAGCCTGATACAGAACCTTTCTAACTCGGTGATCATTCCCATTGCGGGGATGATTATTACTTTTGTCCTGTGTTATGAGCTGATTACCATGCTGACGGAAAAGAATAACATGCACGAGATTGACACCTGGATGTTTTTTAAGTATTTCTTCAAGATGTGGGTAGCGGTCTGGATGGTATCCAATACGTTTACGATCACTATGGCTGTCTTTGACGTGGGCCAATATGTGGTCAATGCGGCGGGAGGCGTGATCAGTTCCGATACAGCGATCAACGTGGAAACCATGCTGGACGCTATGGAGACGGCGATGGAATCTATGAACATCGGGGAGCTGGTAGTGCTTGCCCTGGAAAGTATGCTGGTGAGCCTGTGCATGAAGATTTTATCTGTCCTGATCACGGTCATTTTGTATGGCCGTATGATTGAGATCTACCTTTACACCTCGGTTGCGCCGATCCCCTTTGCCACCCTTTCCAACCGGGAATGGGGGCAGGTGGGAAACAACTATTTCCGTGGGCTTTTAGCCTTGGGATTCCAGGGATTTTTCATGATGGTGTGCGTCGGCATTTATGCGGTGCTGGTATCTACCATTGAAATCTCCGACAACATGCACTCAGCCCTTTTCGGAATAGCGGCTTATACGGTAATTCTCTGTTTCAGCCTGATGAAAACGGCAAGTTTAAGCCGCTCGATCTTCAATGCGCATTAGGAGGCGACGGGATGGAACAGAAGAAATACAACATTATTTATGCCGATCCGCCATGGCGATATGAGATGAAAAAAGGGCAGGGAGTTGCGGAGAATCATTACTCTACAATGGGGATAGAAGAAATCTGCAGTCTGCCGGTACAGGAAATCTGCGATAAGGATTGTGCGCTGTTTTTGTGGGTGACATTCCCTCAATTACCAGAAGCGTTCAAAGTAATCAAAGCATGGGGATTTTGCTACAAGACAGTTGCCTTTGTCTGGATCAAGCAGAATAAATCAGGAAAAGGGTATTTCTTTGGCTTAGGATACTGGACTCGATCCAATGCGGAAATCTGTCTTTTGGCAGTAAGAGGAAAGCCGAAAAGAATATCAAAAAAAGTATTCCAGCTTATTGTCAGCCCTTTGCAGGAGCATAGCAAGAAACCGGAAGAAGCCAGGAAGCGTATTGTAGAACTGATGGGGGATCTTCCCCGGATTGAACTGTTTGCAAGGCGGCAGTCCGGTGGATGGGATGTATGGGGAAATGAAGTAGAAAGCTCCCTGGATATGGAAAATTTGCAGGAAAACAGAGGAAAGGAGCAGCCGGAGAAATGTGCAGACTGCAGCGGATAAGTTTCTCCGGCATGTGATTTTATGGCGTTTGTCAGTGTACCAAAAGACCTGACGAAAGTAAAAAACAAAGTAGTCTTGAACCTGACAAAAAGACAGCTCATCTGTCTGTCAGCAGCGGCGGCCATCGGGCTGCCTTTTTATTTTCTCACACGGGAGTGGATCGGAACCACCAACGCCGCCACCGGCATGGTGCTTCTCATGCTTCCGGCATTTATGTTTGCCATGTATGAGAGAGACGGGCTTCCCCTGGAGAAAATCCTGTGGAATATCGTGACGGTGAAATTCTTAAAGCCTGCTGTCCGCAGGTATGAGGTGGAGAACTTTTATGAAATGGAGCCGCCGGAGACTGTCTGGAAAGACAGGAAAGGAGGGGATCATCTTGGGAAAAAGAGAAGAAATCGTAGTCGATAAGCGGAGAAAGAGGAAGTACCGCAGGCTGTCCCGCTATGAGAAAAAAGCAAAGAAAGCAGCAAAAAAGCAGGCAGCAAGGGAGGAAAAGGCCCGGAAGAAAGCAGAAAAAAGAGAGAAACGCAAGCCTGCGCAGCGACAGAAAAGCGCATCCGTTGAGCGGGGTGTCCAAAGACCGGGAAAGCCCTATCCGGAACATGCTGCCCGCCAGAAAGCTGTGAGTAGTACCGTGAACGGGGCAAAGAAGAAAGCAGATAAAAAGGCAGAGGAGAAGCGTCTGTCCGCCCAGAAGTCCATTCCCTACCGGGAAATGGCAAGGGATGGAATCTGCCGGGTGCAGGATAAATATTATTCCAAAACCATCCGTTTTTACGACATTAACTATCAGTTGGCACAGAATGAGGACAAAAATGCTATTTTTGAAAACTGGTGTGATTTCCTCAATTACTTTGACAGCAGTATCCATTTCCAGTTGTCGTTCATCAACCACCACAGCAACATGAAGGAATTTGAATCGGTCATCCAGATCAAGCCCCGGCATGACGCTTTTGATGATGTGCGCATGGAATACGCACAAATGCTGAAAAATCAGCTTGCCAAAGGCAATAACGGCCTGGTGCGGACGAAGTACATTACCTTTGGCGTGGAAGCGGAAAATATCCGGGAGGCAAAGCCGAAGCTGGAGCGGATCGAGACAGACATCCTGAATAACTTCAAAGTGCTTGGCGTGTCCGCTTACCCGTTGGATGGCCGGGAGCGTCTGCAGATCATGTACGAGACATTTAACCCGGAGGAGAAAGTGCCTTTCCAGTTTTCTTTCGACCAGGTAATGCGTTCCGGCATGGGGACAAAGGACTTTATCGCCCCTACAAGTTTCCTGTTTAAGAGTGGGAAAGATTTTATGATGGGGAATACCATCGGGGCAGTGTCCTACCTGCAGATCCTGGCCCCGGAGCTGACTGACCGGATGCTGGCGGAATTTCTGGATATGGACAGGAACCTGATCGTCAACCTGCATATCCAGTCTTTAGACCAGATGAAAGCCATCAAACTGGTGAAAAGCAAGGTGACGGACATTAACCGGATGAAGATCGAGGAGCAGAAAAAGGCAGTGCGTTCCGGATACGATATGGACATTATCCCGTCGGATTTGAATACTTACGGCGGGGAAGCAAAGCGCCTCCTGGAAGATCTCCAGTCCAGAAATGAGAGGATGTTCCTGGTGACGATTGTATTTCTGAATACGGCAAAGACGAAGCAGGAATTAGACAATGCGGTATTCCAGACGGCGGGCATTGCGCAGAAATATAACTGTTCCCTGCGCCGTCTGGATTATATGCAGGAGCCGGGGCTGATGAGCAGTCTCCCGCTGGGATTGAACCTGATCCCTATAAAACGGGCGCTGACCACCACATCTACGGCTATTTTTGTGCCTTTCACAACCCAGGAATTATTTATGGAAGGGGAATCCCTTTACTATGGCTTGAACGCCCTTTCCAACAACATGATTATGGTTGACCGGAAGAAGCTGAAAAATCCAAACGGCCTGATCCTGGGAACACCTGGCTCTGGAAAATCCTTTTCGGCAAAGCGGGAGATTACTAACGCCTTTTTTGTTACCCAGGACGATATTATTATCGGAGATCCGGAGGGGGAATATTATCCCCTGGTCAATGCCCTGGGTGGGCAGGTAATCCATATCTCCCCCACAAGCCATGACTATATCAATCCCATGGACATCAACCTGGATTACTCAGATGATGATAACCCGCTGGGATTTAAGAGTGATTTTATCCTATCCCTGTGTGAGCTGATCATGGGGAGCCGCAACGGGATTGAAGCGGAGGAAAAGTCGGTGATTGACCGCTGTTTACCATTGGTGTATCAGAAATATTTTGAAGCGCCGGTGCCGGAAAATATGCCCATTCTGGGGGATCTCTATGATTGTCTGCGTCAGCAGAAAGAAGTGCAGGCACAGCGGATCGCTACAGCTCTGGAAATCTACGTCAACGGTTCCTTAAAAGTATTTAACCACCGTACCAACGTGGAGCTGAACAACCGGATCGTCTGCTTTGATATCAAAGACCTGGGGAAACAGTTGAAAAAGCTGGGGATGCTGATTGTTCAGGATCAGGTGTGGAACCGTGTGACAGTCAACCGGGCGGCGCATAAGTCTACCCGGTACTATATAGACGAGTTCCATCTTCTTTTAAAAGAGGAGCAGACAGCAGCTTATTCCGTGGAGATCTGGAAGCGTTTCCGTAAGTGGGGCGGCATTCCCACAGGCATCACACAGAACATTAAAGACCTGCTTGCCAGCCGGGAAATTGAGAACATTTTTGAAAACTCGGATTTTATTTATATGCTTAACCAGGCAGCGGGAGATCGGCAGATCTTAGCGAAACAGCTCAACATATCACCTCATCAGCTATCTTATGTGACGAACAGCGGGGAGGGAGAGGGGCTGATCTTTTATGGAAGCACCATTATCCCCTTTAAGGACAAGTTCGATAAGTCCCTGCGTCTGTATTCGTTGATGACAACCAAAGTATCTGACCTGGAGCAACAGGAAGGGAGGAAGCGGACGGAATGAACAGTTGTATTAAATGGGTAGGCGGAAAGAGACTTCTAAGAAAACAGATTTTAGCAGAGTTTCCGGAAGACTACACAAGATATGTGGAAGTGTTTGGAGGAGCTGCGTGGTTGCTGTTTGCAAGAGAAAGAGACAACAGAGTGGAAGTATATAACGACAGGAACCATAACCTGGTAAATCTTTTCCGGTGCATAAAATATCATGGCGAGGCACTGCAGGAGGAACTAAAGTGGTGCCTTGTTTCCCGTGAATTTTTTGAGGACGCCTTGCACAATTATCAAAATCCAGACTTGACGGATATACAGAGAGCAGCCCGGTTTTTTGTGCTAATTAAATGTAGTTTCGGGGCAAAGCTGCAGGATTTCAGCGGAGCAAGGGTATCATTGGTTAATACGGTCAGAAATTTAGAACAGTTTCAGGAAAGATTGAAAAATACTGTGATTGAGCAGATGGACTTTGAGAAACTGCTTATCCTTTATGACAAAAAAGATACCTTTTTCTATCTTGATCCACCATATTTTCAAGCAGAAAAGTATTATAGGGATTCTTTCAGTGAAAAAGACCATTTGCGGCTAAAAGAGGTTCTTGTAAGTTTAAAAGGAAAATTTTTACTGACATACAATGATTGTCCTTTTATCCGGACATTGTATCAACAATTCTCTATTGTGCCAATGGTAAGGCAGAACAACATGGCTTCTTGCAGCACTATGGGAGATTACCTGGAGATCATGATAAAGAATTATTAACAGTGTTTGAAAAGAATGGGGAGTGGTAACTGTATATGCAGGATCAGGAATACAAAGCCAGGGATAAAACTGTCCGCAAGATGAACCGGGACGGACTGACGGAGGAAAACCTGTACAATGGGGAGACTGTCCGTGTCAGCCACCGGGAGCGGGAGGAACGGATACTGCTAAAACAGGCAGAGGATGTTTCCTTCTCCCGGCAGGAGAAAGAGCCGGAGCAACCATCAGAGGGCAGGAAACGAAGGCAGAAATTAAAGAATCAGACGGAGGCAGGGCGGCCAGTGGATATTTCTCCTCATGCCGCCGGCAGGGAGAACGTAGAGACAGGCGATTTAGCCGGAACTAATCCTGCAATCCTTCCCGGTTCTGTGACAGGGAATACGGCAGAACCGGGACAGACGGAGCCTGCCGGGGAGGACAATCCGGCATCTGCCGCCCATGACAGTATCCGGGAGCAGTCCTTCCGCTCCGGAAACATCCGGGGGCATCCGTCCGATACGTCAGTGTTGTTGGAATCCGTGTCAGAGGTTTCCCACCTGCGGAAGAAAAAGCTGGTGCAGGAGTATGCCCGGAAAGGGCGAGGGAAACCGGAGGATGCCGCCGCCATGGAGGACTTCCGGGAGGAGATCAAAGGGAAAACCAAACGGGAGCAGATCCAGAAAGAACAGAAGAAGGCGAAGCGTTTATCCTTTGGGGATGAAGGAAACGGCATGGTGCGTGGGGCCGGTATGGGGATTTCAAAGAAGGCAGTTTCAGCGGCGGCAGGTTCCGCCGCTGTTTACGTCCATGGAAAAACCCATGAAGCAGAGCAGGAAAACACTGCCGTGGAAGGAGTCCACCGGGCAGAGCTGATGACAGAAAGCGCCCTCCGTTATGCCATGCACCGGACAAGCCGTGGCCTCCATAAGAGAAACGTCCGCCTTCAGGAAGCCGGTTACCTTGAAAGGGGGACAAGAAGCCTTCTGTATGAGACAGCACAGGAAGGCGGTGAGATAACAGCGCAGGCGGTAAAGAGCGCAGAGCAGGCCAAAAAGGGAATCCTGCAGAAGTTCTGGCAGAAACGCCAGTATCAGAAAGCGTACCGGGCAGCGAAAAAAGGAGAAAAGACAGCGGCAGGGACAGTAAAAGCCACGCAGACCATTGCTTCTAAAGCAAGGAGCGTGGCTTCTTCTGTGTTTGCAAGGAGTAAAGGCATCCTGGGCATTGCGGCGGCAGCCATGCTGTTCTTTGTGATGATCGCTTCCCTGATGGCAAGCTGCGGCGCTTCCATCCAGGGTGGAGCGGCTTCTACCATTGCCAGTACCACTTATGGGAGTACGGACGAGGATATTTATGCAGTGGAGGATGCGTATTCTGCGCTGGAGGCGGCGCTGAACGAACAGATCAACAGCATGGAAAGCCGCTATCCCGGATATGACGAGTACCGCTATCAGATTGATGAAATCTCTCACAACCCGTATCACCTGATTTCTTACTTTTCTGCAAAATATGGGGAATTTACCTATGAACAGGTAAAGGATGAAGTGGAGGAAATTTTTCAGCGCCAGTACAGCATTGCCACGGAAAGCACACGGGAAACCGTGACAGAAACAAAAATGGTGCGGGTGGGGGAATCCTTGGGGCAGGTCGTAACCAGCGGTTACTGCAGTTGTTCTATCTGCTGCGGGCAATGGGCCGGCGGTCCTACGGCAAGTGGTGTCTATCCCACAGCCAACCATACCATTGCCGTGGATGCTTCTAATCCTTTTGTGCCAATAGGAACAAAAGTCATTATGAATGGCGTAGAGTATGTGGTGGAGGATACGGGTGCTTTCGCCCGGTACGGGGTACAGTTTGATGTATATTACAGCGACCATGCCGCTGCATCTGCCCACGGGCACCAGACCTGGGAAGCTTATATTGCGGACGATAATGGAAGCCAGGAAGTGGAAGTGACAACCACACAGGAAGTGAACCGTCTGGATGTGACACTCACTAACCATGGGCTGGACGCCGTGCTGCGGGAGCTGATGGATGAGAATGAGGAAGGCCGGTATGACTTGTATAACGGCACATATGGAAACAGGGATTATCTGTTCGATACAGAAACCCTTCCAGGCGGGGGTGGTGATTTTGGCTATGAGATTCCGGCAGAAGCCCTGACCGACCAGAAATTTGCCAACATGATCCATGAGGCGGAAAAGTATCTGGGGTATCCCTATGTGTGGGGCGGCAGTTCCCCGTCTACCAGTTTCGATTGTTCAGGCTTCGTGAGCTGGGTGATCAATAACTGCGGCAATGGCTGGAATATCGGCAGGCAGACTACAGACGGATTGATGGGATACTGTTCCCAGGTTTCCACGTCGGAAGCAAAGCCGGGAGACCTGGTCTTTTTCCAGGGGACTTACGATACGCCGGGGGCAAGCCATGTGGGGATCTATGTGGGCGATAACATGATGATCCACTGCGGGAACCCTATCCAGTATACCAGTATAGCATCGTCCTACTGGCAGGAGCATTTCCTGGCCTTTGGACGCATCCATGGATAAATTTTTTTTAGAAGGAAGGTGTAAGGCATGAACCGGAAGCTGCACCGGGTTTTGGATGAGATCCAGAAAACGGAGAAGAAGATCGACGAGTGGCAGGAACATTTAAAAGAACTGAAACTGCTGGCAGAACAGCTTGAGAATGAGGAGATTATAAAAACCATCCGCTCCATGAAGCTGGACAGCCACCAGATGTTAGAGCTTCTGGAAGGGATTCAGGATGGGACAGTTTCTATTCCCATCATGGCAGAGGGGCCAGAAGAAACAGACGGGAAAGACGGCATAGAGCCGGAAGAAGATATGGAAGAAAAGGCGCAGGAGACAGCGCCGGAAAGTGAGGACAGGAAGCATGAAGAAATTTAACCGCTGGGTAATGGCGCTTGCGGTGGCGGGAGGCATCTTTTCCTCCACCGCCACGACAGCTTTTGCTTATGTGCCAGACCCACAGCAGACAGAGGCAGCCACAGAACCGATATCAGAAAACGAAGGGACAGTGATCCCGGAGCAGGAGGCTGCGGGGCAGACGGAAGGGACGCCCCAGGAGGAAACACAGGGCGGGGAAACGCCTTTTTCCATTCCGGGAAACGGGGAAGTGCTGGATGATAAGACGGGGGATGGAACGAAAGAATTTCTGACGATACAGACAAAAAATGGAAACACGTTCTTTTTAGTGCTAGACCGATCCAGCAATACGGAAAATGTCTATATGCTCTCCATGGTGGATGAAAATGATCTGGCGGAGTTTCTGGATGAGACAAAGACGGAAGAAGTGCCTCAGGTGGTGATCCCGGAGACGGAAGCGTTGGCAGAAAGCGAGACGGAGAGCGAAACCGGATCAGAACCGGTACAGCCGAAAGAGGAGGACGGCAGGAATACCGGGGCGCTCCTGGCAGTTGGCGTCCTGGCTGCGGGAGCGATTGGAGCCGGCTATTATTTTAAGGTTGTGAAGCCGAAGAAAGAGGAGTCTCAGGAGGACGGGGAGGACTTGGAGTTCTATGACGGCGGTACTTACGTCAATGAAGATCAGCCGGAAGAGGACGGTTCCACAGAGGAAGAAAATAATAAAGCATAAGTGTTGATGAAAGCAAAGGTATTAGAAGGGGGCAGCCAGGGAATTGGCTGCCCTTTCTCATACAGGCGAAAGCCGGAAAGGAGTATCCGATGTATTTGGTTTTAGGGGAGAAACCCAGCGTGGCCCTGGCCTATGCGAAAGTATTAGGGGCTAAGAAGCGTCAGGAAGGCTATCTGGAAGGAAACGGATGGCTGGTGAGCTGGTGCCTGGGGCATCTGGCGGAGTATGTGCCGCCGGAGGACTATGGGGAAAAGTATAAGAAGTGGGAATTTACTGACCTTCCCATCCTGCCGGATGAATGGCGGCTGGCTGTGGCGAAAGATAAAAAGACGCAGTTTGCAGTCTTAAAGAAGCTGCTGAACCGGAAGGATGTGGAGTATGTGGTCAACGGCTGTGACGCCGGACGTGAGGGGGAGCTGATTTTTGGCCGGGTTTATGAACTGTCCGGAAGCCGTCTGCCCATCAAGCGGATCTGGATCAGTTCTATGGAGGATTCTGCTATCCGGGAGGCATTTTCTTGCCTGAAAGACGGCGCAGAATACCGGAACCTCTACGAAGCGTCGGTCTGCCGTGCGAAAGCGGACTGGCTCATTGGGATGAACGCTACCAGGGCTTACACCACGAAATATTTTAAACGCCTGGTAGTAGGACGGGTACAGACGCCTACCCTGGCAATGTTGGTGGAACGGGGAGAGCAGATCACCCATTTCCAGAAAGAGAAATACTATAACCTCCATTTCGACTGCGGCGGGCTGGAGGCGGTAAAAGAGAAGCTGTTTGACACCGGAGAAGTCCGGCGGCTGCAGGAAGCCTGTGAGGGCGGGACAGCCGTGGCGGAATCCTGCGTATCAACGGAAAAGGCTGTTTCTCCGCCGAAGCTGTATGATCTGACCACGCTCCAGAGGGAGAGCAACCGTTATTTTGGCTATACGGCAAAGGAGACACTGGACTTTACCCAGAGCCTTTATGAAAAAAAACTGGTGACATATCCCCGGACAGACAGCCAGTATTTGACAGAGGATATGGGGCAGACTGCACGGCAGGCGGTTGCAATGGCGTGTGAGAAATATGGCTTTTCTTCTCTCTATCCGCTGGAGCCGGACGTAGAGCGCATGATGGATAACAGCAAAGTCTCAGATCACCATGCGATTATCCCCACGGCAGAGCTAAAGGCATATGAGCTGCAGGAGCTGTCCAAAGGGGAACAGGACATCCTTCAGCTCATCAGTGTCCGGCTGCTTTGTGCCGGGGCGCAGAAATACATTTATCAGGAAACAGAGATCACTGTATCCTGTGCCGGGGAAATATTTACGGCAAAAGGCAAAGTCATTCAGCAAATAGGATGGAAAGCGATAGAAGCAGAGTTCCGTAAGCATTTAGGCGTAAAAAGCCGGAAAGAAGGGGAGGAATTTTTCCTTCCTGATGTGGTAGAAGGCCAGACGTTCCATCCGGTTACGGTAAGCGTATCCGAGCATTTTACAACACCGCCGAAACCCTACAGCGAGGATACCCTGTTATCTGCCATGGAGACTGCCGGAAACCGGGAGTTTGATGCGGAAACAGAGAAAAAAGGGCTTGGCACACCGGCAACCAGGGCGTCCATTATTGAAAAACTGGTATCTTCTGGTTATGCCGTAAGAAAAGGGAAACAGCTTCTGGCTACCCAGGACGGGGCAGACCTGATCTCGGTGCTTCCGGAGTATCTGCGGTCAGCCGCCATGACTGCGGAGTGGGAGAACCGCCTGCTCCAGATTGAAAGAGGGGAGCTTCCCGGACAGGAGTTCCTGGACGGCATTGAGGAACTGATTGACCGGATGCTTCTGGAGTGCGGGGAATTGTCCGTGGAGGAGCAAAACCGTTTTTATCCCAGAGAGCAGATCGGCGTCTGCCCGGTGTGCGGCAGCCCGGTCTATGAAAGCAAGAGAAACTTCTTCTGTGGCAGCCGTGAGTGTGCCTTTGCCCTCTGGAAAGAGAACCGGTATCTGTCCGGGATGAAGAAAAGGATGGATAAAAAGATGGCGGCGGAGCTTTTAAAGGATGGGCGGACGTATGTGCCGGATCTGTATTCCCAGAAGAAGGGAAGAACCTTTGCGGCGTATCTCTGCCTGGATACGGAAGAAGGAAAAGCCAGTTTCCGCCTGGAGTTCCCGAAAAAGAAAAACAAAAAATGAAAATCCTCCCCGGCAGGGAACCGGGGAGGGCGGGATTATACAAGAGGGGCAAGACAGTTTTTACCTGTATGAAGCAGACGCCCCAGCCAGCGCCATACAGGGATAATTTATGATTTACAGGAGGATCTACATGGCAAAAATCAATGACATCCGTTTCCTGGCACGGGAGACGGCAAAAGAAGTCAGCGGTTCCCCACGGGACTGGATGGGGTATCTGGACACGGCTTCCAGACTCTACCGCTATCCGTTCTCAGATACTCTTTTGATCCACGCCCAGCGTCCGGACGCAACGGCCTGTGCGGAGCTGGAAGTGTGGAATGAGAAGATGCGCCGGTGGGTAAACCGGGGAGCGAAGGGGATCGCCCTGATCGACGACACCGGGCCGAGGCGTGCCCTGCGGTATGTATTTGACGTATCAGACACCCACCCGGTAAGGGGCGGCAAGACGCCGTACCTGTGGCGGATGAAAGAAGAACAGCAGGAAATGATTTTGAACCATCTGGCAGATACTTATGGGCTGGATGGAGACGGGGCTTCTGACCTGGCTGCAGCGCTGCGGCAGATTGCGGAGGAGATGGCAGCTGACAGCCTGGAGGAAGCCATGGACGGCATAGGGTATGCCATCCCCGGTACATTCCTGGAAGGGCTGGATGACGATACCATCCGGGTGGAGTTCCGTACCCTTCTTGCAAACAGCGCTTTTTATTCCCTGGCACGGCGCTGTGGGTTAGAACCTATGGAATACCTGGAGGAAGCGGATTTCTCAAGCATTACAGATTATAATGATCTGTCTGTCCTGGCTTTCCTGGGAAATGCCACCAGCCAGCTTGTGGAACCGATACTCCGTGATATTGGACGGACGATCCGGCAGGCGGAATTGGAAGAATGGAGAAAGCAGGCGGAAGAATCCCATGGAAAACCAGAAAAAACAGTTGCAAAAAAGAAGGAAGTACTTTATAATAAATTTAACACGTTAATTCGTGAAAGTGAAAATGATGAAGGAGGGAAAACGAATGGAACTGACCTATCACCGCAAGGGAGATTACCTGTTTCCGAACCTGACGCTTCAGGAGGAACCGCAGACCATCGGGAAATACGGGATGCTGCGGAGGACATACCTGAAAGAATACAAGAAGAACCTGTACCAGAGCCTGCTGATGAGCGGGAAGCTGGACAGCCACCTGCAGGAGATCGAGCAGGCAGCGCAGAATCGGATGGAGAACATGATGGAAAGGCTGCTTATGAAGTATCCGGCTCCAGACAAAGAGACAGATCAGATGGCGTGGACAGCACACATGAACAGCCTGACACAGATGGCGGAGGAAACCGTGCTGACGGAATTGGTATACAGCTAAGCAAAGAAACAACCGAACAGGATTTGAGTGAAGCAGAGGAAGAAGCAGCCTCTGCTTTTTCTTTGCCCGAACTGCCTACGGTAGAACAGCAGATCCGCACCATTGAGGAACGGCAGGCTGCTTTGTATGCCGGGGAGACAGCGATCCCAGCAGATGTGATTGATGAAGTTTTAAGAAAAGGCGGCAACCGTGACAGGAGCCATCTGCGAATCATTTATAATTTTATGATGGAGCAGACGCCGGAGGAATATACGGATTTTGTGCGCCGGGAATACGGTACGGGCGGTATTGGGCTTGTGATCGGCGGGAAAGAGTATTCTGTCTGGTATAACGAGCTGGGGATGCAGATTGCCGTGGGGCATACGGTACATGATCGGATTCTGGATAAAACATTTTTGTCCTGGGAGGATGTGTCTGGAAGGATTCAACAACTATTAAAGCAAGGGGAATATGCCCCGCAGTCTGTACTGGATGCAGCAAGGGATAACGCCCTGAAAGAACATGCCCAGACCCTTCTTTATATGGAGCGTGACCTTGCGGAGGGGGTAGCGGAATTAGTATTTGCGGATACGGAGCCATTCCGGGGCGGTTTCCCGGAGGCAACAGAAAAAGTCAGCGCTTTGTTAGACCAGCCGGAGTATCTGGCAGACTTAAATGAGCGGCTTGCAGGACTGGCAGAAGCTTTTGAGATGGACAAAGAGCTGATGCGTTTCCCTTGGTATCGCCCGGATAAGGTGGCGGCACAGTTCCAGAAGTTTGCAAAAGAAGCCATTCCTTACCAGGCCAGGGAGGAATTTCAGTGGCAGGAACATGAGGTTTTTATTACCCAGGATGAGATTGACGTTTTCCTCACCAGGGGCGGCCCATACTCTGACGGGCGGCTTTCCACTTATGCGTTTTTTATCCAGGAGAAAACTGCAAAGGAAAAGGCGGATTTCTTAAAAGAGCAGTATGGGATCGGCGGGTGCAGCCACGCCTTGAGCGGGGCGGATGATTCCCATGCAGACTATGACGGGAAAGGCATTAAACTCTGCCGGGGGGATTATTTAAAGCCAGCAGCCACGGAACTGCTGAAATGGCCCCAGGCGGCAAAGCGTGTCCAGCAGCTCATAGATCAGGGAATGTACCTGAAAGCCGGGGATTATTCCCGTATGCCGGCCTATGAGCGGGAAGTTCTGGCCAGGAGGGTCATTGGTTTTTATTCCCGTATGCCGGAGGAAATCGAACGCCCATTTAAGGCGGATCTGCTGAATGAAGATGCCAGGAAACGCCTGCCGGGGATTTTAGAAGAACCGGAGACAGCGGAAAGGCTTGTGTCGCAGATGGACGCTGCCCTTGCCGCCCTGCCACTGGATTTCCCGGAGTATGAGGAGCGGGCGGAGACGCTCTCGGTGATCCATGATTATATAGAGGGAACCTATACGATTTTCCCGGAGAAAAAGAAAGCGATTGAAATCGAGGGGACAGGACAGCAGTTGTCCCTTTTTGATTTTATGGGGGATGGCATAGAGGAGCCGGAAGCGCCGGAATCTGCGGCGGAGAAAGAAGAAAATGCGGAGACGCTTCCGGAAACTGCAGCAGAGAATGAGGAGGAAACACACACACCTGTTCTGGAGACACAGAAAATGGATGAACCAGGGCAGGAAGCGGAATTAGAACCAGAAAAACAGGAGCCAGAGAGAGCAGAGATTTTAAAGCCGGGACAGCCGGGGGCAACTTTATCGGATGAAGAACTGGACGAAGCCTATGCCGCCATGGAAGAAAACATTCAGGATACTATGGAGCAGGCAGGCGTCTCTTTTGAACTGTTTTCCCCGGAGCAGATGGATGTGATTTATGCCGCTGCTGAAAAAGGGCAGGATATAGCGCCGGTTTTAAATCCGGAGTTTTCCCCGGAACAGATGCAGTTGATTCTTGACGTACTGGAACGTCTGGAGACGGACAATCAGGCGGTGGTAAAGCGGGAGCTTTCGCACCTTACCACAGAAGTGATGTCCCTGGACACCATCAACACCATCCGGCAGTATTACCATATCCCCCTGGAGCCGGAGAAAAAGGAGCCGGCCCCGGCTGCAGAACGGCAGGAAAGGGCGGTCAATTTCCGTATCACCGATGATGCCCTTGGAACCGGGAGTCCGAAAGATAAGTTTCGTGCCAACATGGACGCTATCCGGCTGCTTCATCAGATCGAGCAAGAAGGGCGGACAAGCGCCACACCGGAAGAACAGGAAGTCCTATCCCGCTATGTGGGCTGGGGCGGCCTGCAGGAAGCCTTTGAAGAACGGAATGAAGCCTGGGCGGACGAATTTATTGAACTGTATACGGAGCTTGACCCGGAGGAATACAAGGCGGCACGGGAATCCACGTTAAGCGCTTTTTATACGCCGCCGGTTGTGATCAAAGCTATGTATGAAGCCCTGGGAAATATGGGTTTAGAGAAAGGAAATGTGTTGGAGCCGTCCTGCGGGATCGGGAACTTCCTGGGGCTTGTGCCGGAGGGCATGGATAACCTGAAGATGTACGGCGTGGAGCTGGACAGCATTTCCGGCAGGATCGCAAAGCTCCTTTACCCGGAAGCAGACATTACCATCAATGGATTTGAAAAGACCCAGTTCCCGGACGGCTTTTTTGACGTGGCGGTAGGGAATATCCCCTTTGGAGGCTATAAGCTCATAGACCGGCGTTATGACAGGCAGAAATTTTTTGTCCATGATTATTTTATCGCAAAGACCATTGATAAGGTGCGCCCCGGCGGGGTGATCGCTTTTGTCACATCCAACGGGAGCAGCGGCGGAACCATGGACAAGAAAGACGCAAGTTCCAGGGAATATATCGCCCAGCGGTGCGACCTGTTGGGAGCCATCCGTTTGCCGAACAATGCGTTCCAGGCCAATGCCGGGACAAGGATGAACACGGATATTTTGTTCCTGCAGAAACTGGACGCTCCCCGGATACTTGGGAAGGAAGTGCCGGAGTGGGTACAGACGGATGAGATCCTGCGGGAAGAATATACCAATGACAAGGGAGAAACCTCCTATAACTTTATTACGGTCAACCGCTATTTCCAGAACCATCCAGAGATGGTGCTGGGGGAGCAGAAGATCGTTTCCGGCCCCTATGGGCCGCAGCTTGTCTGCCAGCCCATAGCAGGTGCAGACCTTGGAGAGCAGTTAAAGGAAGCGGTCAGTCATATCCACGGCACGATCACGGAAATGGAACTGGAGGATTCTGATTTAGGGGAGATTGACACGTCCATCCCGGCAGACCCGTCCATTAAAAATTTCAGTTTTGCCAACGTGGACGGTGTTGTGTATTACCGGGAAAATTCCCGGATGAACCGGATGGAGCTGCCGGCTATGACAACGGAGCGTGTGCTGGGAATGATTGAGCTGCGTGACTTGACGCAGGAGCTTCTCCAGTGCCAGCTAGAGGACGGAAGTGACGAAAAAGTCCATGCCCTTCAGGAAAAGCTAAATCAGACATACGATAAGTTTACTGGGAGATACGGGCTGATCAGCAGCAATGCCAACAAGCGGGCCTTTTCCCAGGACAGCAGCTACTGCCTGCTCTCTTCCCTGGAGATCCTGGACGAAGAAGGGAACCTGAAACGGAAAGCCGACATCTTTACCAAACGGACGATCCGGAAGCCGGAGGCGGTAACATCCGTGGATACGGCAAGCGAAGCCCTGGCGGTGTCTATCGGGGAACGGGCCAAAGTGGACGTGCCTTTTATGGCACAGCTTTCCGGGAAAACGGAGGAAGAAGTGACGGAGGAACTGGCCGGGGTGATCTTTAAAAACCCGGTGACAGAAAGCTGGGAGACCTCGGATGAATACCTGTCCGGAAATGTGCGGGAGAAGCTGGAGACAGCCGGAACATTTGCGAAAAATCATCCGGAATATGCCATCAATGTGCAGGCGCTTGAGCGGGTGCAGCCAAAAGACCTGGATGCGTCAGAAATCGAGGTGCGCCTTGGCGCTACCTGGATCGAGCCGGCGTATATCACCCAGTTTATGGGGGAACTGTTTGGCACACCGGATTATCTGCTTGGACGGCAGATCGAGGTGAAGTATGCCCCGGTCAACGGCCAGTGGAATGTGAGCGGGAAAAATGCGGACTACCGCAATCCCCGTGTGACGGCCACTTATGGCACCCAGGGGGCCAATGCTTACCGTTTGTTGGAAGATGCCTTAAACCTGCGGGACACAAAGATTTATGATACAGTGCAGGAGGACGGCACGGAAAAGCGAGTCCTCAATAAGAAAGAAACCATGCTGGCACAGCAGAAACAGGAGATGATCCGGGAGGAATTTAAGGAATGGATCTTCCGGGATATGGACAGGCGGGAGACGCTGTGCAGGAAATACAATGAGCTGTTTAATAGTATCCGGCCCCGTGAGTATGACGGCAGCCATATCCAGTTTGCCGGGATGACGCCGGAGATTACGCTGATGCCCCACCAGAAGAACGCCGTTGCCCATATCCTTTACGGGCATAACACGCTCCTTGCCCATTGCGTGGGCGCAGGTAAGACCTTCCAGATGATCGCCGCCGGCATGGAGAGCAAACGGCTGGGACTGTCGCAGAAGAACCTGTATGTGGTGCCGAACCACCTGACCGAGCAATGGGGAAGCGACTTCCTGCGGCTTTATCCAAACGCCAACGTGCTGGTGGCGACAAAGAAAGATTTTGAGCCGGCCAACCGGAAGAAGTTCTGTTCCCGGATCGCCACCGGGGATTATGATGCTATCATTATCGGGCACAGCCAGTTTGAGAGGATTCCCCTGTCCAGGGAGCGGCAGGCAATGTCCATTGAAAAGCAGATCGACGAGATCACCATGGCTATAGAGGAAGCTGCGGAACAGGAAGGGAGCCGTTATACGGTAAAGCAGATGGAAAAGACCAGGAAGAACCTGGAGACAAAACTGGAGCGCCTCAACGACCAGAGCCGGAAAGATGATGTGGTAACGTTTGAGCAGCTTGGGGTAGACCGGCTGTTTGTGGATGAGAGCCATTTTTATAAGAACCTTTTTCTTTATACAAAAATGAGGAATATTGCGGGGATCGCACAGACGGACGCACAGAAAAGCTCAGATATGTTCGCTAAGTGCCAGTATTTAGATGAGATCACCGGCGGGCGTGGGGTGACGTTTGCCACAGGGACGCCTGTTTCCAACAGTATGGTGGAGCTTTATACCATTATGCGCTACTTACAATATGACACCCTCCAGGCGATGGGGCTAGGGCATTTCGATTCCTGGGCCGCCGCTTTTGGGGAGACAGTGACGGCGATTGAATTATCGCCGGAAGGGACGGGCTACCGTGCAAAAACACGGTTTGCCCGTTTTTTTAATCTTCCAGAGCTGATTTCCCTGTTTAAAGAGTCAGCGGACATTCAGACAGCGGATATGCTCCACCTTCCGGTGCCGGAAGCGGAGTATATCAATGAGGTGCTGAAGCCCAGTCCAGAGCAGGAAGATCTGGTCAGTACCTTTGCTGACCGGGCGGAGATGGTGCGCTCCGGCCTGGTGGAGCCTCGTGAGGACAACATGCTCAAGATCACCAATGACGGACGAAAGTGCGCCCTGGATCAGCGGCTCATCAACGATATGCTCCCGGATTTCCCGGACAGCAAGGTAAACCGCTGTGTAAAAAATGCCTTTGACATCTGGCAGGAAACCGCACAGAAGCGTTCTACCCAGCTTATTTTCTGCGACCTTTCCACACCGAAGAATAACGGCACTTTTAATGTATATGATGACGTGCGGGAAAAGCTGGTGGCAAAAGGTATCCCCAGGGAGGAAATTGCTTTTATCCATGAAGCAGGTACAGAGGCAAAAAAAGCGGAACTGTTCGCAAAGGTGCGTTCCGGGAAAGTGCGCATCCTCCTTGGATCTACGCCAAAGCTGGGGGCAGGCACAAATATCCAGGACAGGCTCATTGCCCTCCATCATTTGGACTGCCCCTGGAAACCGGCAGATCTGGAACAACAGGAGGGGCGTATTCTCCGGCAGGGAAACCAGAATAAGAAAGTAAAGATCTTCCGGTATGTGACGGAAAACACCTTCGATGCCTATATGTGGCAGATTTTGGAGAATAAGCAGAAATTCATCAGCCAGATCATGACAAGCAAAAGTCCTGTCCGTGCCTGTGAGGATGTGGACGATGCGGCGCTGTCCTATGCGGAGATCAAAGCCCTGGCCACTGGAAATCCCTATATCAAGGAAAAGATGGATTTGGACATCCAGGTGAGCAAGTTAAAGCTGATGAAAGCCAACCATACCAGCCAGAAATACCGTCTGGAGACGGATATAGCGAAGAATTATCCCTTGCAGATCACAGCGGCGAAAGAGCGGCTGGAGGGGCTGAAAGCAGACTTCCAGGCGGTGAAGCCGCTTCTGGAAAAAGGCAGAGAAAAAGACGAGTTTTCCATGACGGTTGGCGGGAAAGAATACACTGACCGGAAAGAGTCCGGCACAGCGCTGATTGCTGCCTGTGCCGGACTAAAGGCGGTGAAAACTTCCGGGCAGATCGGGGAATTTTACGGTTTTCAGATGAGTGCGGAGTTTGACAGCTTTAACCAGAAATATATGGTGACGCTGAAACGCCAGTGCAGCTATAAAGTGGAGATTGGAAAGGACGCCCTGGGGAACCTGCAGAGGATCAGCAACGCCTTGTCCGGCATTGAAAAGAAAGCGGCAGAGACACAGCAGAAATTGGAAACCTTACAGCAACAGTTGGAGACAGCGAAGGAAGAAGTGGCAAAGCCTTTTGAGAGAGAGCAGGAGCTGGCGGAGAAGTCGGAGCGTCTGGCAGAGTTAAATTCCCTTTTGAACATGGACGAGAAAGGCCCAGCGGAAGTGCTTGGGACAGAGGACGGGACAGTGGCGGCAGACCAGCCGGGAAGCATGATAAATGATGCCGGGAGAGTGGCGGAGGAAGCGGTTGTGGCGGACACCCCCCGCAGGCCATCAGTGCTTGGAAAGCTGAAAGAAGCCCAGGAGCGGATTGCTGCCGGACAGCAGAAAATAGGAAAACATGAGAGAAAGGTAGAACCGCAATTATAAAGAAAAGAAAAACAGGCTGTTCCTGCTGTGGCAGGCGGCGGGAGCTTTAAGGAGGACAGTATGGCAGAAAAGGACAGGAACCAAAGAATGAAGGAGATTACCCAGCGGCTGGAGCAGGGCGTCAAAGAGATTTTCACATCAGAAATGTACATGGAATATTTGAAAACCATGTCCCAATTCCACAGTTATAGCTTTAACAATACGCTCCTGATCCATCTGCAGAAACCGGATGCAACTTTAGTGGCTGGTTATCAGGCATGGCAGAAAAAGTTCCATCGTCAGGTGAAGCGTGGGGAGAAAGGCATCCAGATCATTGCCCCTGCGCCGATCCGGGAAAAGGAAGAAGTGGAGAAGATTGATCCGGCGACGTTGGAGCCGGTGCTGAAGCCGGATGGGACGCCGGAGATGGAGGAAGTGGAATATACAATCCCACGCTTCCGGATCACTACGGTATTTGATGTATCCCAGACTGACGGGGAGCCGCTTCCGGAACTGGCTACGCCGGAGCTGATGGGAAGTGTGGAAAACTATGAGATATTTATGCAGGCGATCCGGGATATTTCCCCGGTGCCGATCCGTTTTGACGAGATTGAGAGCGGGGCAAAGGGATTTTACAGCAGTATAGATAAAGAAATCGTGATTCAGAATGGCATGAGTGAAAGCCAGACCATGAAAACCGGTATCCATGAAGTTACCCACGCAAAGCTCCATGACAGGGACGTTATGGAGGAAATGGGCGAGAAAAAAGATAAGCTGACAAGGGAAGTAGAAGCGGAAAGCGTGGCCTATACGGTCTGCCAGTATTTCGGTCTGGATACGTCAGAATATTCCTTTCCCTATATTGCCGGATGGAGTAGTGATAAGGATATGAAAGAGCTTCGCACTTCTATGGATACGATTCGCAGAGTTTCCGGAGAGTTTATTGATCAGATGGTAGAACGTATGCAGGAAATCCAGAGAGAAGCCCAGCGTCATCAGGAAACAGCGCTTTTCCAGAGCGAACAGGACAGATATGGGATTTATCAGCTCCGTGAGGACAGGGACGGGACGGATTATCGTTTTATGGGAATGGCTTACCTGCAGGAACAGGGCATCACTGTGGACGGCGCCGATTATCAGTTCGTTTACGGAGATGAACTGCAGGAAGGGGATACCCTGGAAGCCTTGTATACAAAATTCAATACAGACCATCCGGCAGACTATACCGGGCATTCCCTGTCGGTGAGTGATGTGGTTGTCCTGAAAAAAGATAAGGAGCTGACCGCCTACTATGTGGACAGCTTTGGGTATCAAGAGCTTCCGGAATTTGATGCACAGAGAAAGAAACTGCTGGAAAGCCAGATAAAAGAATATCCGCCGCTCTATCTGTCGGATCTTACTTACGCTATGGAACATAGAAACGCAGACGCTTACCTGGATTCACGGAAGCTGAACCTGGACTGTAAGAAAGCGATTGAAGAAGCGATTGACAGCCACTTTGACGGGTATCATCTGGCCCATGAAGCTGCGGCAGATGTGGTGGAAACATACGGGGCAGAACGGGTGTCTTTTGTGCTGGCCTGTACCGTCCAGCACCTCAGATCAGACGGGCGGTTTTCAAAAGAGACTAAGGAATGGGCGGATCGCTTCAAAATCCCGGAGAATATCAGCCGTGGGATGGATCTCAATGCCGATTATGTGGTGACGAGCCATCCGGCAGTCATGGACGGTTTTATCGGCCTTGCCCGGAAAGAAATGGGGGAACAGGAGCAAGAAAAACAGGCCGGACAGATCGGCCCGGAGACAAAAGGGCTTTTGGTAGAGGGGCATTTTGGCACCTGGCACACGGCAGAAGTGAAGGAAATCGCCGGGGAGACTTTCTTCCGGATGGAGCATGACGGGTATGGGGATACGGTGGCAGGGATTATTGTGGATGCAGACGGGAAGCTGGTGGCGGAGGATCTGGAGCATGGATTTGACGATGGTGCTATGGAAGCGATCACAGAATATCTCTATGAGAAAGTGCCAGAGCCGTTTATCAAGCAGTTCTATGTGGTGAATGACGCCTATGGTGACAAAGCAGAGCGGGAATATCAGTATTTTGAAAACCTGGATGAAGCAATCCAGGCATATCACCTGTTACCAAACCACCTGGACAAACGGTTGGGGATGGAAAGCCGGGAGCCTGTTACTTCCAGAATGACGCTGCTCAAATGTGAGAATGGGATTGAAAATGTGGAGGATGTGAAAAAGGCTTCATTGGATGGAAAATGGATAAATGATGAAGTGGCAGATGCGTATAACCATGCGCAGTTTTATCTTGATAATAAAGATACCAATATCGTGTATGAACTTCCATCGATGAAAGGTTACTTTTATATTCAGACATCCGCAGAGGGCTGGTTTGATTATACGTTTTATGATCGGAAATACCGGGAACTGGACGGAGGATCTTATGAGAACACGGATATTTCTATTCAAGAGGCGGTGGAAGCTCTCCTTAATGAAGAAAAGATTATGTTAGCTCAGTGTCATGTGGTTTGTTGGAACGACTTTATGGAGGCAGTAACAGAGGCAGGGCAGCGAGAAATACAAGGGAAAATAGAAATGCCACTAACTTCCGGTATAACAGAAAAAGAAAAAGCGCTGGGTGATATGAGCCGTTCAGCAATAGAGGAAACGGTGTTGTGTTACGCACAGGCACAGCTTGAGGATATGGGACTGGAGGACGAAGTAAAACTAAACGCTGCCCGTGTTTATGGCAGCCGCACAAGAGCGGGATTATACAACAATGGTTCTGATTTGGATGTGGTTCTTTTCTACACAGGAAATATCCGGGAAGATGATTTTTTCTCGGCCCTTCATAAAGCTGGAATGGCGATTGTAGGGATTCCGCTGGATATTACCCCAGTATCTGAGAATCGAACCTATACTATGGAAGAATATATGAAAAATGCGGAGAAATATCTGGATGATAAAGAATTGAAGAAGCTGGCATATGATATTGATCAGTTTCTAAACGAATTTGATCTGTATGAATACCGGGATACAGTTGAGGACAGGGAAGAAAATGTGGAAATGATTTATGCTGATCTTGTTTCCGGAGAAGCAGAGTCCATACGGAAATGGGTGGCAGAGATTGCCGAGGGGGAGAATGACGATCTTCCAGAGGATGTAGAAAATGCAAAGAAATTGTTAACAAGAATTGAGCAGGCACAGGAGACGGGCAGGGCGGAAGTTATGTATGAGCCGGAGGTGGAAGAAGCAAAAATTACGTTCTATGTGGCAGAGTGCATGGAGTTCCCTGTGATGGGAGAGTATCACGATAACCTGACACTGAGGGAAGCCTTTCAGAAATACAAAGAGATCCCGGCGGAGCGGATGAACGGGATCAAAGGGATCGGCTTCCGGCTGGAGGACGGGAGTATGTATGACGGGGATTATGAACTGATGCGGGCCGGGAGCATCTCGAAAGATGCGATTGACCTGGTTCCCCATTATCAGGAAAGCCCCCTGGTGCAGAAAGCCATGGCAGACCTGGAGAAAATGCTGGCAGAGGAGCAACAGAGGAAAGAGCCGGTGCAGACAGAGCCGGCGGCAGAACCGGGCGGACAGGACAGACCGGGGAATATGGTACAGAAACCAGAAGCATCGAAGCCTGCCGGGGTGCGCCAGTCTGTCCTTGCGGCGCTTCGTGAGAGGCAGGCAAAACAGAAAGCCCAGGAACAGCAGGTACAAAAAGAGGGAGAGAAAACTGAAAAGATAGCCCAGGGGCGCAGGAAAGGAGAACCGGAGTTATGAGAGTACGATTTGAGGAAGAGGAATATTTTGTTATGGCTGTGTTTGAGAAGGATACCCGTACCGGAACCATGGAGGAAATCCGCCGGGTGCTTCCATTTATCAGCGAAGATGGGGAGATGCTTGCACTTGTCAACAGTACGCTGAAGAAAATGGAGCAGCTCACGGATCAGGAGTTCTCAGGGATGGATCTGGAAACCTATGCGCAGGAACCGGCGGAGGAAGCGTGATGGAGATCAGCCAATTTGCCCTGTACCAACTGAAGAATATCCCGGAAAACCGGATGATCCGCTACCGCTCTTATAAAACGCTGCAGGAGCAGCATATCCCTGTGCGGTATGCGAACTATGAACAGGTTTACCTGGGACGGATGAAGAAAGGGGATACGCCGGACACGATCCGGAAGCGCCTGGGGGAGCATCCGCCCCGCAGATCTGCCTGCCACAGCCTAAGCGTCAGTGATGTGCTGGTCTTAAACAGCGGTGGCGAGATCACAGCCTATTATGTGGAAAAAGAAGGCTTTGTTGTGCTTGCCGGTTTTCACCGCCTGGGTTCCTCCAGTGCCTTGATTTCCTATGATACAACAGATTTTCATATTGAGGGGAAAGAAGGAAGCTGGCTTGCCTATGACAGTATCATCATAGACGGGCGGGAATTTTTCCTCATGGAACACACCGTTTACGGGGCGCAGGCGGCCAATGTGGTGCTGGACAGTGCGGGGAATATGGTGGCAGACAATGTTTTCCACGGCTTTGACGGGACAGTAAAACAGCAGATTTGGGAGTACCTGCACCCGCCAGCAAAAGAGCCGGAACCGGAGAAAACTAAAAAGCCGGTGATGGAAAACTGGCAGAAAGCCTACGAAAACGGGGAATATCTGCGCAGCGCCGAGATTACGGAAGAGCAGAATTACAACATGATTGATGGGCGTATGAATAATCTGCCGAACAAGCCTCGGAAGATTGGAGGACGGATTTCTGTGCTGGATCGGCTCCATCTGAAGCAAGAGGAGATTGCCAGAAAGAGCGGGAAGCCTGTGCCGCAGATGGCGACGGAAGAAGAAATGGAGCGGAGAAGAAAATAGAAAAGGGAAGATGTTTTGCCGGGAGGGCAGGCATCTTCCTCTTTTTTTAATCTCTGAAATACTTTAGCATTTGTACCAATATCGGACTTTCCGCAATTTCGTCTGTATCTCTCTCTCGTTGACCAAACTGGACAAATTGGGAAGCGGAATAAAAGTCATATAATTTTGGATTGCTGGCACATTCTATGTAAACAGCTTTCCCACCGATAATAAACTGAGCTTCCCGGACTTTGCTGCAGGCAATAGATAATAATTCCTGTCCGGGTATCGAGGCAGATAAGGCAGGATTAAAATTTCTGCCGAGCTGTGCAATCAAAGGCATAGACACCAGAAAACGGTCAAGTTCTTTGTCATATTGTGAAAACTTTCCTATACGCTTCTGGAGAGTTTTGCTTAGTACATTTCCGTTGATAGAAACAAATTTATTTGCCAGTGTAAAATAGCCAACGAGATCAGGTGATTCTTCATCAGAAAAAACAAGATAGGTCATTGCAAGCCGCTGTCTGGCAAAGCCAATCGCCTTTGTTTGTATAAAATTTTCCACATCTATATTTTGGGGACACATGAAACGGGAGAGGATAGACTGTAGCTTATCCTCTCCGTATGTGTCGAGCATTTCTAAAAGATTCAGCTCTATATAATCCATTATAATTTATCTCCGAAAAAAGCTTTGATATTTTTTGTACCTTTTAATTCCTTTACGCTGTAATTACGGGAAGCAGGCTTTGTCGCAATAGCTGCGGCTTTTTCCAGTGCTTCCACAAAAGCAGCGGCGGAGTCTTTGTCATGGATTACAATGTTCTTTTTAATACTCTGTGTTGCCATGTGCATCTACTCCTTTCTTATTTTCTTATCCATAGTATAGTCGATTTTTCAAAAAATAGCAATGAACTATTTTTAAAATATGATGAAATGGGGAGAACCATATGCATAAATTGAAGTCTCTATTTCAATAGCTCATCATAACTTGTCTCCAGGCAGTCCCGGATGCCTCGGAGTTGTGTCCCTGTGATATGCTGGATTCCTCTTTCGATTTTTACCAGCGTTTCCCGTGTCATATTCAAGCCCTGGAGCTGGAGCATACGGACAAGTTCAGTCTGTCCAATTCCTTTTTCTTTTCTGATGCGGCGGATATTCCCGCCAATGTCAATACCAGTCTGCTTGATTTTTTGTTCCATGCGATAAAACTCCTTGTGTGGACTAGAATGAGTCCGATTTTCCTTTATCTTATCGGCATGGAATGATACAATGGGACTAGAATGAGTCCACTTTTGAAGATGATAACGGAAATTGTAATACAGAAATGCTTACTTTAATTCACCATGTTTATGTTCGTGCTGTGCGATAGCCTGGCGGATCAGATATAGGATCTCACCATTCATGGAGCGTCCGTCAAACTCTGCAAGGCTTTTCAGCTTCTTGTGCGTTTCTGAGTCAATGCGTAAACCGATATGTTTATCTTTATCCATAATACCTCCTGTCTAGTACATTTAAGTACAAAATAAGTTCGTTAGGATAAGTACATTTTAAGTACAGGTAGTGATATGATGTGATAAATGGACTTGTTTTAAGTACACTAAATTTTGGGAGGGGAAACAGGATGCAGGAGAAAGGGAAAAAGAAATATTACCGGATCAGGGCGGGGCTGTTCTGGCTGATGATCGGTGGGTTTGTACTGTTGCTTTTGGGGGTGTATTTTAAGGATGAACTGTATGAAAAGTGGCTCAGAAGCGGAGGTATGGAGAATGTCAGCTATGAGGGAGTCCAATCCGCACTTGAGGATCAGGGAAGCTGTTATCTTTGCGGGAGCAGCGATTACAGTCTGATAGATTATTACCGGAAATTTGATACGATAGGATTGATTTCGCTTAATGACTGGTATGTGTTGGACTTTCGCTTGAAATGCCATGACGAAAACGGAAACGAAGTGAATGGAGAAGATGGAACTTCGACAAGTTTTGGAAATACCGGAGAAATTATTTATTCCACAGAAAGTAATTTCCGAGGCACAATGGCTTCCATAGAGGTAACACTTCCGTAGGATTATCAGATGAAAACAGAGACAATCCGGGGACATCTCTGTCAGAAATGCTTGAATAAAGTGCTGGAATCTTTGGAGTTCCGCAAATGGAAATACGAAAAGAAAGAGGCAGTTCCGCTCTGCCTGGTGGATTTTAAAACGTTGGAAATCTATTCTCTTCAGGACTGGCACCGGGGCTGTCGGATACAGAATTATTGGGTGGAGATAGAACCGGATGGGAATAAAATCACCGTGGAAGCATATACCATTCCGGATCAGAAGGAATAGGAAGTTGTTGTGGGAAGAAATGGGATTTCGTGTTACAATGAACTCTAGTTGAAAGAATGGCCGGATGGGAGAGTGTGAGCTTGAAAGATAGTGAATTAAGCAGGAAAGCCCATGCTGCGGTTTACCACCAATGCCAGCGGCGGGGCTATGCCGCACCGGTGGATGTGCTGATGGAGATTGGCGTACTGCCAAAACAGAAATATGAAGAATGGCGTTTCGGGAAAATCCCGTATTTGGAGCAGGTATGCACCTGCAATCTCCGGAAGCTTTCTGTAATCATGGGGCAGATCCGGCGATATGCGCAAAAGACAGGATTGAAGCCGTCTTTTTGCTATTATAAGCGGTGGGGCGTAAAGAAAAAGCATGGACACAGGCCGGTGATCCTGCTCCGTTTCAGCAAGAGCGGAAAGCCAGAGATTGAGAAAGCATATGCGACTCACTATGTAGATATCAAGAAAATCGAACAACTGAAAAAGGATACACAGGATAGGCCCACGGAGTAAAGAAAAATCTCAGTGGGCCTTCTGATATAAGGCAGAGATTTAGGAGCGTGTACTTTCTCGTTCCTGCGCTGTCTGCCGGGAGCGGTCTTTCCCCAGAAATGTGTCGATGTTTGTCTGGACAATATGCAGTTCCTTTTCATATTCCCGGAGGTTTCGGTATGCTTCGTACTGGCTGCTTTTCCGTGCAGCCAGCTTTTCTTTTTCTGCTTTCAACAGTTTCATGGAAGGCAGTTTTCCATCTTCTGAATGTTCTTTCAGTATTTTCCGGGCAGTTTCATACAGAGTGATCTCCGTCTGGTGTTCCAGCCGGAACTTCTTCTTATTCTTGCAGGTAAGAAATTCCCGGTACACTGATTTGTTAGCCAGATATTGCCCTGTATAATGAATTTGTTCGTTGACCTCACGAAGTTTCTTTTCCGTAGAACGGAGTGTTTTTCGCATCTCGGTGGTCTGTGCCTGTGCCTCATCAAAAGCGGCTTTCAGATCATCTTCCGTATCGTAACCATGCTCTTGAATATAGGCCACTGTTTTCGCCATCTGCTGTAAATTAGACAACCGGACTTTCCTGGCATAAGAAGAATTTGCCTGCGCTTTTGCACAATTCTGCAGATCAATCACAAGCCGGAGTTCGGATTTGATAAAGACGAAAGCAGGCAGGTCGTTCTGATTCGCAAAGGCAGATGGTTTATCGGATGTATCCGGCTCAGGTGACAGGTTCTGGTGGCATTTGGAATTTTTCTCCCATACAGACAGCAGATATTCTTTTTCATACCGTGTTCCCAGGTTTCTGCCCGTAATGTATTTCCCACGCTCCGGATGGAGATAGCTGAACCGCCTACGGCTGATCTTGAGTGAAATATGATAGTTGTCTAAAAGCTGCTTTTGAAATTCTTCCAGACTGCGGGCGGAAGCGGCGGCTTCCTCAATGGCGTTTCGGAGGAAATCTTTCTGGGTTTCAAATTTCGTTTTGCGTGGTGTGATGCCGCCGGCAGTCATTTCCCGATTTAATGTATCCAGCTTTTTCTGCCCTCTGCGCTGTGCGTGATATTCTCGGTCAGTGACTTTCCTTTCCGCAGGAGAGAGCAGGTCAACCTGGTGCAGTTGCTCTCTGTGGCACAAATCCATCACATCCTGTTTCAGATAGGAAAGATAATCATTCGTAAGATGATGTTTATAGCCAGCACGGGAATCGCATGGCCGTTCCATGAAATCCTGACGTTCCACATCATGTTTCCGCAGGCTATTGATAACGATATGCACATGAATGTTGCCACTCTGATTGTGTCCGTCTGTATGAGTGCAGACTAAAGCCTGATGGCCGGGAAAATTTTTCCGGGCATACTCCAGACCGAGCTGCTGCGCTCGTTCTCCGGTCAATCCGCTTTCCTCCGTGTCCTTCGGATCAAAACTTAAAATATAGTGATGAGATTTGATCTCATCAAAGGTCTGGTTCTTACGGTATTGTGCATTTAGTTCTTTACATTCCATATCAAAGGTAAAGGAATCACAGTTGATGCCGTCCAGATAATATTCCTCCCTGGGGATTAGTCTGCCATTTTCATCAAGAATCGGTTTCATGGTATCCTCGTTATATTGAAACATCAGATAGCGCTGGGTCTCCCCGTAATCCGCATTTTTACTAGCGATATGCTTCAGGATTGCCATGAAAAAAATCTCCTTTCGTAACAGCACTATCGCTCGGAGGGTGGGATAGAAAGTCTCCTGCCATTCTCAGAACTTCGTACTTCATCTCATAAATGTCAGAAATTCCCTGGTTAATTCTTTTGCGCATTTCCTGTGAATGGATACCGCCACTGTTAAAATGGCGGGCGATCTGATTAAGGTTACTTCCGATTTTGCCAAACTCTGCGATTAGCTTTTTCAATTCCGGTAGCTCTGCCACAATTTCATATTTTACTTTTACTGGTTTTCCTGTAACTTGTTTTCGGATATATTCTGCAAGAGGAAGCCGTGCGGCTTCTGCATAGAATAGGAGACGTTCATACTCTGCGTCTGTGAAGCGGAGCATCACTGGATGGGTGCGCCTCAGTTCCTTTTCTTTTTTCGGTCTAGCCATAAAATCCCTTTCTACTAAAATTTGTATTCATACTATAAGCCGATTTAAAGAACATAAAGAGAACAAAATGAATATTTTTAAGATGTTGTTTTTTCGTGATGGGAACCGATCACGCTGCGACTGTCTTTCACAGGAGCAATGATAACACATTAAATAAATGTGCTGAAGCCGAGGGTATGGGGAGCGGAATCCCCATCAAGTTTGCCAGTAAGCAAAAGTTACGAAGTGAGTTTTGAGTTACGCAGGCGAAACTTGCTCTATAGTGTTGAAAAATTGCTGCTTATAAATATATATAAACCAGAAAAAATAGGTGAGCAAGATTAAAATAAAGTTAATTCTTGTTCATCTATTGGATAATAGAATTTAATTCCTTGTTAGTCGCTTTAAAACGGATGAAAGTAATAATAAATCTTCTTCAGAAAATTTACTAATATCTGAAATAATAGAATGTAACAAAGTAGGGTTCTGAAAAGATGGATCAAAAAATTCAGTAGGAGTAATATCGAAGTACTTACAAATAACTAAAAAAGTATTCATAGAGGGTAATATTCTGCCAGAACTAATTGATTGTATATATCCTTGCGAACGACCGATTGCTAAGCTCAAAGTGTATTCGGAGATTCCTTTTTGACAACGTAATTCAGTAATTCTATTTTTGATAAATGCTGAAAAATCAGTTTCCTCATTCATGACACCTCCTATACATATTGTAAGTGTTTTAAAATAATTTTATTCGATTTTAAATATCTATTTGACAATGATTTTGCTTAAAATATACCATAAATATCTAAAGACAGCTTTGAATGAAGGTTAAAAAGGAGCTTCCTGTATAATACAAACATAGGGAATTCCAAGAAAGGTGGTTGATAAAAAGATACCTCAGAGTAAAATAAGATTTGCTGACTTTGCCGGTTAGTAAAAATCTTATTAAACAGAGAGGTATCCGAAATGAAGTATAACACACAAAACGCAAAAATTGCATCCATTACTGAAAAAACTTTAATTGTTGGTATTGATGTTGGAAGTGAAACTTATTTTGCCCGTGCTTTCGACTGGAGGAATTATGAATTCACCAAAAAGCCTTTTGAATTTAGCAATAACGAAGCAGGTTTTTTGTCATTCAAAGCCTGGGTGGAGAATCTTTTAGAGAAAAATGGCAAATCCGTTGTGATTCCTGGTATGGAGCCAACCGGTCATTACTGGTTCGCCCTGGGAAAATTCCTGCAGGACAATGGGATGAGGCCGGTGCATGTAAATCCCCATCACGTAAAAAAGTCGAAAGAACTGGACGACAATAATCCCAATAAGAATGACCGTAAAGATCCAAAGACGATCGCCAGTCTTGTGAATGAAGGACGTTTTTCTTATCCATATATACCGACCGGCGTTTATGCAGAGATCAGGAGTTTGTCAAACATGCGGTTCCAGGCACAGGAAGAGCTTACCAGAGCCAAAAACCGGATCGCCAGATGGTTCTCCATCTATTTCCCGGAGTATAAAGACGTTTACAGGGATTTCAAGGCGGTCAGCGGAAGGATCGTGCTGCAGGCAGCGCCGCTGCCGGAGGATATCCGGAAACTGGGTGTGGAAGGTATAAACCGGATCTGGAGGGGCGCAAAGCTGAGGGGCGCCGGAATGAAGAGGGCAAAGACCCTGGTATCGGCTGCGGAGCATAGCATCGGGAGTAAGGAAGCGCCGGAAGCGGCAAGGATAGAACTCAGGAACCTGCTGAATGACATGGATGTATATGCGTCAAGAGTGGAAGAACTGCTTGGAATGATAGAAGAAAAGCTAAAAGAGATCCCTTACATCGATAAACTGATGGCAATCAAGGGAGTCGGATTGCTAACCGTCAGCGGATTTATTGCAGAAGCCGGAGATATCAGACGTTTCGAAGATCCGAAACAGCTGCAGAAGCTGGCAGGGTATGCGATTGTGGCAAATGAATCGGGAAAGCACAAAGGGGAAAGCCGGATCAGTTACAGGGGCAGGAAACGTCTGAGATATGTGCTGTATGAGGCGGCGCTGTCGCTGATCGGGAAGAATGCGGAGTTCAAAGAGATCCATGAGTATTACCGGACACGCAAAGAGAATCCTTTGAAGAAGATGCAGTCCGTGGTGGCCGTCGCGTGCAAAGTGATCAGGATCTTTTATGTGATACTGACCAAAGGGGTGGATTATGACCCGGAGAAAATGATGGGGGATATCCGCAGGCCACAGATACAGGCAGCATAAGAGAACAGACCAGTAACCGTTGATCAATGCTTGTCACAGTTGAATTGAGTCCATGCAGTGCTGTGGGTTGAATTCAGCTGTGACAGGACAGCTGAAAGGTACGGGGAATCATTTACGGGGAAACGTCCGCCGCAAGGTGCCGGAATGAGGAAGAGTGCCGGAAGTCAGTAAATAAAACACAAAGAATGAGCCAGTAGTCGGCAGAAATCATCACCATAGGGCAAGACCCTGCAAAGGAGCTAAGCCGACACCCTGGATATGGGCAGGCGGGACGAAGGAAGTGAGGACCCGGCGGAGACGCGGGAGATCCTGGTAGACACGGGAGGTACGCTGCCATAGATGGATGGGTATACACAAGGCCATGTAAGACGAAATACAAAGACGTTTTACTTCGTGTACCCAAAACCAGCTATTTTCGTACCAGATACAGAGAAATGCCCCTTTCCTTGGCTCATTTATCTGAGATAGTAACTTGAAAAACCTTTATTTTAAAGGGAGAATCACTTGACAATATAGGGAGATGACTTGCATGAATGATACCGAGAGAGTATTATACTTTCAGGAGGGAAAAATAATGAAGACTGTAATTTGCGATGATGAAAAAAGCACATGTTCCGAGCTAGAAGAGATTATACTGAAATATGCGAAAGAGAAGAGCGTTTCACTTGTGACAGAAGTTTTTTATTCTGGAGATACTTTGTTGGATTATTTGAAAAGAGAGAAAATAAACATTCTTTTTCTGGATATAGAATTGCCAGGGAAAGATGGAGTTATGGTGGGCAAATATATAAGAGAGGTTCTTGAAGAAGAGAATATATTTTTGATATATATATCTTCAAAGGAAAATTATGCATTACAGCTTTTTCAAAATCGCCCGTTTGATTTTTTGGTAAAGCCCATAGAAGCGGCGAAGATATATCATGTTTTGGATAATATTTATCGTATATCGGGAAAAAATAGTGTGGGATTTGAGTTCCAAACTCAAAATAGTACATATCGCATTTCGTATAAAGATATTTTGTATTTTCAAAGTACTGGAAGAAAAATTAATATTGTAATGAAAAAAGAGATCAGAACATTTTATGGAAAATTGAATGAGATTGAAAAACGAATTCCAGAAAATGTTTTTTTAAGAATACATAAATCGTATTTAGTAAATAAAAATTATGTAAAGGAATTTACATACGAGTGGGTAAAAATGCTGAATGGAGATGTACTAAATATAAGTAAAATCAATCGTGCAGATGTACGAAGAAAGATTTTGGAGAGTGCTGCAGATGAGTTTAAAAATATTTAATGGTATTATAGCGTTACTGGCAAATGCATTACGTTTTTACGCATTGAAGTATTTTGTTGGTATTTTTGTGCAAAAAGAAGAGAGTGTATGGAAGCATGTCTCTATTTTATATATTATAGGCTGGGCATGGACAAGTGCGATAAGCTTGTTATTTTCCTCTCCGGCTATGAATATTTTGTCAAACATTACAAGTCTTTTTTTGATTTTTTTTCCATACCGCATAAAGAAAACAAAGAAATGTTTGGCTGTATTTATTATATATGTGATTAATGCTTTGGTTGACAGCATTGTCATTTTATCTTTAACAAAATATACGATGGGACAGCCGGTGAATCAGGTATATGAATGTATTACCAGCTTTGCTTTATTATTTATTGCAATTATTATCCAGAGGACAACAGAACCCGAAAAAGAAATTACATTACCGGCATTAAATATGGTTGCACTTTTAATGGTGCCTGTTGTTAGTATTGCATATATATATTATCTGATTATTGTTGTGCATGAAATAAAAGGAATTGTTATTTTTGCATCACTGGCACTTCTTTTTATTAATATTCTTATTTTTTATCTGTATCATTCATTACTTAAATTTTATTCTGCTCGTATGAATGAGCAGGTATTTAAACAGATGCTGGAAGTTTATTCTTATCAGTTGGATGTAGCAAGGGAATCGGAAGAGCGGGTGAAGGCACTAAGACATGATATAAAACATCATATTATTGAGTTATCAGCAATGGCTAAAAATAATAATGATGACGATATGATAAAATATTTAAGCGGCATGAAAGAATTTATGCTCAATCCAAAGGAATATTCAAACACAGGAAACCGGGAAATAGACGGGGTGTTGAACTATATGTTGCAGAAAGCAAACAGGACGCTGAACCAGGTAGATGTTCAGATAAATATTCCGGAAGATCTGTATTTGAATAATTTTAATATTTGCGTGATCTTAGGGAATCTAGTAGATAATGCAGTAAGAGAAGCCAGTAAATCGGAAGAAAAGCAACTAACTATAAAAATGCAAATAAAACAAGAGCTGCTGTTAATCTTTATAGAAAACAGCTATTCGGGAAAAATTTTGGAAAAGAAAAACGGACTGCAGACAACGCAGACAGAACTTGCTATACATGGTATTGGATTAGAAAATGTAAAGAAAGTGGTGATTGACAATGGAGGAGAAATTAAAATAGATTATACATCCAATAGATTTTGCGTTCAGGTTCTTTTGTATATGTCGCGGATTAAAAACTAAGAGACTTGTTAGGAGTCTCTTTTTTTATGCAAAATGAAAAGTCTAATTTTGACAAAAACATGGGCGATTTTTTACAACCATGAAAAAACTTAATGATTCTATGCTACAATGCAGTCATTTTAAAGGGAGGTGTAAGTTAATGGTAAGCGCCAAATATTAAT
>NZ_MIEH01000017.1 GCF_001754075.1 Merdimonas faecis
TACTCATGGTTTACCGTGTACTTTTTATCTGTTTCTTTTTTTAGGAATAGCTATGCATTTGTTTATTTCATATTCAAACATCTATAGATTCGGGATGTTATCTTTATGCATGCAAGCAGCATAAGTAGACACACCATGATTCTAATTTTTATTAAATGTCGGATAGTAGATGACTGGCTGCAAGGGTAATGATACTCCGGCTGTTCATAAAACCGAGCAGATGGGGAACGCAATAAGTGTGAAGGAAGTGCGTAAATGTTTTGAATTAGGGAAATGATAGAAGTGCCAATCCTGAAGGAATGTAACAAATGTGTAAGAAGGAATGATTCATACTGTGGAAGGATATAGTGGGAGTATAGGGAAAGAAGTTGGTCACAGGAGAGGGAGATCTTATGGGCTTGTGTTAAAAAGTAAGAGAAGAGTGTGAAAGAAAATCATATAAAAATCAAAGTTATTGAAATTTATGCGTCAGTTTCTGGAAAAAGATGTGTTTATTATGTAGGTGGAAATTCATGGCCAAAATAACTATCAAACATGGCCAAAGTGATGAGGCTTTTTAACAGTTATATTATAATTTTTCTAAACGACTGGCAAGATATTCCAATGTGTCCAATAGAAGCTGTTGCTTTTCGGGAGAGAATCGTTCTACAATGATTTTTATTTTTTCGGATACAGAAACTTCAGCGGAATAGGAAAAAAGGTCACAAAGAATATCTTGAACAGGAGTATCCAGGGCATTTGCAATAGACTGGATCAGTTCAAGAGTGGGCGTAGAAGAGCCATGTTCAATACGACTAATATAGCTGGATGTAACATGGACTGATTCTGCAAGGGTATTCTGGGTAATTCCTTTTGCCTCCCGTATATATCGTATGCGTTCTCCGATTGTCATGATTATTTCGCTCCTTTTCTATTACATTTTAACAAGGGAATATATAAAAAGAAATTTACTAATGCGAAGCATATTTACAAATAGTAAACATGAATGTAATATGTGAAAAAGGAGGCGGAAATATGTATTATAGTGAAATAGAAGTGGAAGCGATAAAGATAGGTGTAGGTGGAATAGAGAGAGGCAAAAAGAATAGTAAAGATATTCTTATACAAAGTGTGGTCTGGTTAGTAGAAAGGTACGATGCAACCAGTGATAAACAATATCTAGAGAAAGCTGTCTGGCATATTTATGCTTATCTAGAATTAGGATATCCCTATGAAAGCGGCCATGAAGTGTTTGATGATGTGTTACAGAAGTTAGGGCATAGCAGAGAAGAATTATTTCCAGCCAAGCAATGGTTTTATAAACCTATCATTTTGAAAAGGTCAAATATTAGTCAATTATTAGGAAAATGGAATCCCAAGCTGCAGTCTATGAGAATAAAAGAGGCTGTAGAGGATATTATAAATAATGTTAAAGAGTGTAAAAAAGGAACATTTCTTTATCATTGTGGGAAAATCATAAGAGAAAGTGAAGGCGAAATGTTATGGGAGAAAACATTTATACTATATGTATATGAAGACGAAGCAATTTTGAGAGATATCAATAAGAATAAATATTATATACTAAAGCAGGAGGAGACGCATGGTACGGATCGGGGTTATAGAAGATGATTCTAATATGCGGGAAATGACAAAGAAGGTTATTGCAAAAGCAATACAGGAGTACGAAGATGTGAAATGTAAGGGATTTGAAAATGCCGAGAAGTTTCGACAGGAAAAGACAGATTATGACATTGTCATTTTAGATATTGATCTACCGGGGATGAACGGAATTGAACTTGGGAAAAGAATTTTAAGAGATAGTAAGGATACTATACTAATCTATTTAACATCATATACCGAATATGCATGGGAAAGTTATCTGATAGAAGCATATCAATATATACTTAAAAGGAATATGGAAGAGCGGCTTCCGTTAATTTTAAAAAGGGTAGTGGCCGATAAAGTAAAAGAGAAAAAAGATTATCGTGTTTTTGGAAATAGTTATAAAAAAGTCAAACTCTATTATAAAGATATCATTTACATTCAAAAGAAAAAAGAGAAGAAGTATACAGAATATGTGACAAAAGGAGGAACATATAGAGAAAGGATTCCATTTGGTCAGATATTAAAAGAGATAGATGATGCCAGATTTGTTCCAATTGATCGTGGACATGCCGTTAATATACAATACATAGATCAAATTGATGAATGTATTATTTATTTGGAAACGGAGGAGGCATTTAAAGTCAGTAGGGTCCAGATGACAAATGTAAAGAAGCATATTGCAAAGCATTGGAGGGACTTTGTATGAATAGCATTACTTATTTTGTGGTGATGTTTTTCTTTGGTATTTGGGAAGTGTCGATGGCTTATAGTGCTGTAGAAGAGATTTTTTTATTGAAAGGCGCTAAAACAAAAAAATATATAATTATTAAATGGGGGAACATTTTTGCCCTTGCTACCATAGTGGCGAAGAACAGAATGATTGCATTTTCTTCAAGAACGCTGGTTATTCTTTGCGTTTTTATAACGTTTATATGCGTAAGTATAATTGTTAGAGGAAAAGGATGGACGGTGTTTGGGGTTGTCGCGCTTTATTATATTTTTCTTACAATATTAGATTTTATTTTTTCCTATATTTGTATTGAATTTATTGGCGCAAAATTTGAAAGAATCATATATGTAGAGGAATACTCGTTCTGGGCGATAGGAATATACAGTATGGCAAGAATCATAATGGGGATGCTGTTATGCAAATTAAAAAAAGAATCGTCGGAAGAAATGCATATTATCTTGATAACCTACAAAAAAATTTTTTTTATAACCTGTGCCTTTTTGTTTATTGTAATGGTCAGATACCAGTTTGTTTTAAGCGCAATGGCCACAGGCGAACAAGAAATTCAAGGTGTTGATAAGGCACTTGTCTTGACAACTATTCTAACAATAACAACCCTGGGGAGTTTTCTTTATTTTCAATACGTAATAAAGATAAAGGAGACTAAAATTTTAAAATTTCAAGACCAGATGTTAAGAGATCGATGTCGTGAGATGCAGCAAACTCGTCAAATTGCACATGATATGAGAAACCATATTATTTTTTTAAAAAAGTACGATGACGAAGGCCGAGAAGAAAAATTACATCAATATATACAAGATTTATGCCAGGAGATTACACTTTATGAGATGCAGGTTTGGACGGGGATAGAGATTTTGGACTATCTTCTGACACAGGAAATGAAAAAAGCAGAACAAAGAAATATTAAATTCCAGGTTGAAACACAACGGATAGATCTTTTACCTTTTTCGGATTTAGAAATAGTATCTGTTTTCGGGAACCTTTTGGACAATGCAATAGACGCTTGTGAAAAAATAGAGATTGGAGAACGGTGGATACATATATTGATAAAAAAACAGCATAATATGTTTTTTATGGAAATTATCAATAGTGTAGAGCAAGATACAGATAGAAAGAGTAAGAAAGGGGGACTCCATGGATATGGGCTAATAAATGTTCAGCAAATTGTAGAACGGCATAAAGGAGAAATGAATTGCCAGTTAATGAGTGGTGAGTATTCTGTGACCATCTCAATGTATAGTAAAGGAGGAGTTTAAAATGCAAAAGAACAAGGAAGAAAAATATGCTGGAGATTTAAATGTCGAAATTGACGAAATAAAGAAGGTGATGACAGAAAAAAAAGAACAGGATTTTGGAAGTAGCTTTACAAGAGCGTGTGATGCACTTTTAACTATTTTGTGTTGCTAAAATAGGGAGCTAGGATATCACTGATATCCTAGCCTTTTTAATATAAACAAAATGTGAAAGGAAAGAAGAAAAATGTACTTTAGAGAATTTTATTTTAAAATTTCAAAGAGTTTAGGAGTTCCCTGTGAATATTTTGCACAGCAGTTACAAGCAATATGTTTGAGGACACTGATTGCAGAAATGCATCAGTATAAGGATAAACATTTATTAAAAGGGCAAAATTCGCAAGAAGAATACCTATATTTTTGTAGAGAAGTTATTGGAAAACAGAAGTTTATAGACGCCTGTTTTGAAAAATATCCGGAACTTTATCGGTGTGTACAAGAGAAGATACAATTTGTTACGGACTATTATCAAGAAGTTTTACACAATTTTGAACAAGATAAATCGGAAATTTCAAGAACAATATGTAATAGAGAAATAAATAAGATCATAAAAATAGACGGAGGAGTGGGAGATACACATTGTCAGGGAAAACAGGTTTTAAAACTAACATTGGATAACGGGGAAAAAATATTATATAAACCCCATTCATTAAGGAATGAAGTGATATTTTCTGAATTATTGCAGTGGTTGGCCGGGCGTACAGGAATCATTCAAAAACAATATAATGTTTTATCCAGAGAAACATATGGATGGAGTAAAGTAGTGGAATATCAGGAATGTAAATCAAATAAAGCGGTCAAAAGATTTTATCAGAGAATGGGAGCGCAATTATTTTTAGCCTATATTCTGAATACAAGAGATCTCCATTGTGAAAATTTGATTGTAGCTGGAGAGTATCCAGTTTTTATAGATTTAGAAAGCTTGGTATTCACATCGAACGACGAAAAAGGATATAAGGTACAGGAAGAAATATACGAAAGGCTTCAAGGGTCTGTTCTATATACGGGGATTTTGCCGGTTTATCATTGGGATCGCAACGGAGGGGGAATTGATGCAAGTGCCATTGGTGGTGGCGCAAAGCAGAAATATCCCTTCCGGATTCCGAGAGTGGAATATCCAGAAACATCGAATATGTATCTGGGGTATGTATATCCTACGATAGAAGAAGCGAAAAATAAAGTGATTTTGCATGGCGAAAAAATTATTCCTAATCAATATACTAGAGAAGTTGTAGAAGGATTTGAAAAAGCATATAAAGCAGTGCTTGCTGAAAAAGCGATATTTAGAGATATGGTAATAAAAAAGTTGGAACATTCAAAAAGTCGTTACATACATGCAGACACACAAAAATACAGTATGCTATTGTCGGCTTCTTATCATCCGACCCTGCTGAGAAATAGAGAAAATAGATATCGTTTTTTTAAGGATTTTTATTTTGAAAGAAAATTGGATGAAGAGGAAAGAAGGATAATAGAAGAAGAGATACATAGTATGATGCAGGGAGATATTCCATATTTTGAATACCAGTTGGATGACAGAAATTTGAGGGATGGAGAAGGGAAAAAGATTGGAACTTATTTTAAAAGAGAACCGTTGGTAAAAGTACAGCAAAAAATAGATAAGCTAACCCCAAAAGATTTAGTAAAACAGAAACAGTATATCCAGACTGCGTTGGGGTTTATGTTAAAGGACCCAAACGTATATCATAATGGAGCATATCGAGTGAAAGATCAAATCTCAAAACAATCATTTGGTATAGTGCAAATCATCAAAAGACTAATAGAACAAGTAATATCTGAGGCAGTATGGAATGAGGACAAAACAGAAGTGGGGTGGGAACAATTAACTCTTGGACAAGGGTGTCAGTTTACCTGGAATATAGAACCAATGAATTATTATTTATATCAAGGTCTTGCCGGGATGCTACTCTTATTTTGGAAGATTAAAAATATAGAAATGTTTGGGCGAGTTGCCGAGGAAATCTATCAAACACTTTGCGAGATGTTTTTTCGATATACGAAAGAGGGGGAAGAGAATCTTAAGAGTCTATGCTCTAAATGTACAGGAATGTATGAGGGAGAGGGAGCTGTTGTTTATGTATATCTATTGCTTTATCAGCAAAGTAAAGAAGAAATCTTTTTAGAATATGCAAAAAGGCATGCTGCAATCGTGGAGAGATTGCTGGATCAAGATGAAGTATATGACCTTCTTTCTGGAAATGCAGGGGCCGCATGGGTAATGCTGCAATTATATTATATAACCAGAGATGATTACTTTTTGGATATAGCAAAGAAAGCAATAGATATCTTAATTACCGCAAGTGAGAAGCAAGAAGAAGGGATTGGATGGAGAATTGCTGATCAGCCGTCAATGGCAGGAATGGCACACGGAAACAGTGGCGTGTTAATGCCAGTCTTTGCATTATGGAGAGAAACGAAGAATGAAAAATATGAGAACTTGGCAGAGAACATCTGGAAGTACGAAAACAGCCTGTATGATTCCACGATTCAGAATTGGATAGATAAGAGGGTTAAGGAAATTGATGAAGATGAAATTGGTCCAGTAGCATGGTGCCATGGAGTGGGGGGAGTTCTGTTGTCACGCTTAAATTGCTATAAAATGGCAGAAGAAAGTAAATGGAAAGAACGATTGAGCAAAGACATAAAAAAAGCATATACAAAGTTGAATGATTATTGGTTAAGGGACAGCTGGTCATTATGTCACGGCATTTGTGGAAATCTATGGATTCTTGAAAAAACTGACCGAGAATTTTGGCACAAGAGGACCGATAAAAGAGAACAATTGCTACCTAGCGAAATACAATGGCTTCCCCAAGAAAAAAGGAATCCAGGTTTTATGAATGGATATGGAGGAATATTATATTATTTTCTGTCCAAAACTAATATGGTCAAAGAAACAGACAAATAAGGTCAAAGAATTGAAAAATAAGTGTATATAATATAAATTTTAGATATATTCAAAAAACAATATGAAACAAAGAAAATAATGAATATTTGTTGTACTTTGTTTCTATATTGAGCACATTAAAGTTAGGACATATTTGGACGGACTTCAATGTGAGGTTTAAATAATACGATAAAGGAGGGGAGACCAATGGTTTGATCAAATGATTTAAATAGTAGTTTTATTCATTTTGTGTGGCTTGAAAAATTCTGCCACAAGTAAACAAACAGTAATCGAAGGAGAGAAAATTATGGGAAAAATGGATGATTTTGATCTTGATCTGAGAAAAATTGCAGAAAATGGGAACTCGGCAAATGCCTTATCAGCTAGCGACATGATAACATCTGAGATTATTTCAAAAGTAACAGAAACCATCACTAGAACGTTTAAAGGACAATGTGTATCTGTTGAAACACCAACCACAGGGATGACATCTGCTTGTTGCAAAAAAGGTGGAACTGATGTAGAACCTCAGTGTGTGCCTTAAAAAGAGCGTGGTTTAACCACGCTTTTTTTTTAGAAAGGAGTTATAAGCATGATAAAAGACGCTTATAGAGAGTATAGAATAAAAATCTACTGTTTTATTATAGTTGCCTTTATTACCCCTTGGTTTTTTGTGGCATCCGGTATGGAAAATTCTGATTCACAGGTGTTGGGTCCTTATTTGATGATATTACCTGCAAGTGCCATAATACTAGGAAGAATTGTAGCCACAAAGGCAGTTAGAGGATGGCTGCAATGGCTATTTCTAATAACGTTTGCCCTCTTCTTCATAATGCTGAGCCTTTGGGCTGTTTTGGGCCTAAAAGATACGTTTGTGGAATCCTTTCAATCGATAGTTGAAGTGCCTTTAAGTATTGTACTGTTTTGCGGATGTTGTTTATATGGCAATGAGTTATATCCATTTAAAAACATCAAAGATATGATATGGGTCTTGGTGGTGTTTTATTTAATTGAATATATCTTTTACTTTGAGAAGGACTTTCAAGAGTTTGATATAGTTACTATGCTACTAGAACCACTTGGTTATATGGTGGCAATACCGTTTAGTGTATTTTTATTTAGCAGCATATTGTTGATGGGGGAAGAATATGCATGGAGAGGGTGTATTCAGACTAAATTACAGGCAGTATTAGGAAAAAGAAAAGGAGTCATTGTACTGGGGATTATTTGGGAGTGCTGGCATATTCCGGCATGGTTCGGTTTGTATCATATAAATGAGTATGAAGTGACAACCATGGTTATGGTAGTTATTTATAGATTTTTAAGCACAGTTGGTATGGCTGTTTTTATGGGATGGGCATATATGAAAACAGAAAATATATGGTGCTGTGTTTTGATTCATGGTTATAACAATGCAGTTGGTGGATTGCTAACGGAGCTATACATGGTTTTTGATGATATACCGATGGGAGTTTTTCGGCCAATAGTACTGATGTTATTTTTGTTCGCAAAAGAATATAGAAAAGAAAGTGAGAAGCAGCGATTATGAAAGCGATGTGTTATATAGGTAGTAATTCATTAGAATCCAGATGTTTCCATATAGGTACAAAATTGAAAAGGAAATTAGAAAAGAAAGGGATAATAGTAGATTCATTCAGTTCAAAAGAGAGTACGGTATTAGAGTGTATAGAATGTCACCAGTGTTTTACAAGAGGAGAGTGTCCAATTGATCAAAAAGATGACATGCATATAATCAGAAGAAAAATGTTAGAGTCTGATCTGATTATATGGATTTCACCGGTCTATTTAAATAATCTATCAGGAGCAATGAAGACATATATTGATAGAATTACTTCCTGGGTTCACACTTTACATCTTTTGGGGAAAATAGGAGTGGTAATAACTGTAACGGATAGAAGTGGACAAGAATTTGTGTCATTCTATTTAAAAAATATCCTTAGGCTTATGGGATGTAATGTGATTGGAGAATATAAATTTGTAAAAGTAGAGAATGTGGACATTGAGTATAAGTTAGAGGAAATAATAGATGATATTACATCATCTATTATAAATGAAAGTCAATATAAATCAACAGATGAATTGGAAAAAAGATTTCAAATAAATAAACGTGAATATATCAACCCTGACAATGAAAAATTTATTGGAAAAAATTATGAAGTAACTTATTGGTATAATTCTGAAATGTCAAAATGTAATACATATCAAGAAGTGTTGGATAAAAGAAAAGCTGAGAAAGAGTGAAATAAATGGGGAAAATACAGGAAGAAATAAACAATTATGTGGATTATATATTAAGCTATAGTTTAAATACTCACTCTGCTAAATGGTATGACAATTGTATTGATATTTTATTTTTCCTTACTCAAATAATGCATGATGACGAAAAAAAGATGGATCAAAATGTTTTAAATGCAATTAGTAATTTGATTTTTGCTATAAATCAATATCCAAAAAAATGTTTGAGCTATTTTGATACAGGAATGTATAGCAAGTTAGGGTTACTTGCTTTTTCAATTCGGGAATTGAATAAAATAGTAGACGGATTACAAGAAACGTCGAAATTGTTGAACAAAGTAATATTAAATAACAATTATAGAAAAATACAAAGGTTTCAGCAATCGAAACTTACATTTTCTGATTATGACATATTAGGAGGAGTTTCTGGTGTAGTTTACTATTTGTTAGATTGCCAAGATATATTGGAGGATTCAAAAGACATGTTAACAATGAGAGAACTTATTCGATACTTGATATATTTGGCGAAGGATTATACATATAAGGGGAATAGAGTTATCAGATATCATATTAGAAAGAAACAGCAGTTTTTACAGAAAGAACGAGCGCAGATGAAATTAGGGCATATTAATTTTGGGACAGCTCATGGCATAGCAGGGCCAATGGTTACACTTGCCAAAGCAAAATGGAGAGGGATTTTAGAACAGGAGTTAGACGAATCGATAGAGCGATTAAGGGAACTATATAGACGTTTTTGTGTGGAACTAGAAAGCGATGTCCTATTTCCGAGAAGATTGGCAGTGGAAAGTTTTGTGACCGGAAAAAGTACCGATCTCACAGAAAACAGTGGATGGTGTTATGGAAATCTAGGGATTATTAGAAATTTAATGAAGACATCGAGATATATGGAAGATGAATCTATGTATCAATTTTATTTAAATAAATTTATTGATCTTATAGATCGAGAGGAAGTTGAATATAACCTAGATAGTCCGATTATATGTCATGGATTTGCAGGTATAATTTCAACACAAGTATATGCATTTAAAGAGAGTAAAGACGAAAAATGTCTTGTAAATATAAAGCGTAATTTGGAAAGAACGCTGATTGAACATCAAAAGAAGGAACGAGATAGTGAAAACTATATCAATAACTTTTCGTTTTTAGATGGAAGTACCGGCGCGATACTAGCAATGCAGAATAGCTTAACATTAAATCTTTCTTTTGGGAAAATATTGTTAGTGGATTGATGTATATGAAGAACAAAACGAATATGATAAAAAATATATGGTGGGTAACAAAGACTATTGTACAATATAATCCTTTATATTTGTTTGTTATTATAACTATAACTATTATATTGGGAGTATTACCACCCATATCAACTATAATGTCGCAAAATATTATGAATGGTATACAAAAAAGGGCAAATTTGGAAACATTACTAGTTTTTGTATTTATTTATATAGGTATTGATTTGATCCAAGGGCTGATAAATTATTTTACAAGTTATTACAAATTCAAATTTGCACAAGGCTACAACTTGAATATTAGCCAAAAAGTTCTAAAAAAAGCAGCAGCGTTGGAATTGAAATCATATGAGAATAGTGAAATTTATAATATGATTTCAAGAGCTCAATATGAAGTGGAAGGAAAGCTTTTGGTTTTTTTTGAATTATTTATAGGCATTATTTCTAGTACTGTGATGACAATATCTTATCTGTTGATTATTCTAGAATTTCGTCTATGGATTTTATTATGCGTTCTAGTTGTGCCATGTGTCAAGTTTTTAATCAATAATAAAATTAATAGAAAAACATTTCTTTTACTAAGAGAAAGAACAAATGATTCAAGGAAATGTTGGTATTTTCAACACTTAGTGACCGCAGGAGAAGCTTATAAGGAATTAAAAATATATAATTTGTTCAATTATTTTATTGAAAAATATAGGCGCTATAAGGAAAAATTTAATTATGAAGATTTAAAACTCAGAAAGACTAGTTATTTTCAATTGGGAGGAGCGACTTTCTTTGAAACTATGATAGATGGAATAATATTTTTCTATATCATACTTTGTGGGTATTCGGGAGAAATATTGATTGGAAATGTTGTAACATATATGAAAACTATTACACAGATTAAAACGCAAATTACAGCAATATTGCAGTCCTTGTCTCAAATGAATCAAGAAAGTATGTTTGTTGATCAATTAATTGAGTATTTAAATTTATCCGAAGAAGAAAAAGGGGCAAAACATCATTCTGATAGCGAACTGATTAATATAAAAAATTTGGAAAGTATAGAAGTGAAAAATCTCTATTACAGATATAAAGAAGATCAAAATTATGTATTAAAGAATATAAGCTTTAAAATTGAAGGAACACAATCGATAGCGATTGTGGGGCCAAATGGAAGTGGAAAAACAACACTGCTTAAAATATTAATGGGATTTTATCATGACTATGAAGGTGAAATATTAATTAATGGGATAGAGTTTGGAAAAATTAATAAAGAATCAGTAACAAAGAGAATTGCAACGATGTTTCAAGATTTTTATAAATATGAAGCCACCTTTAGAGAGAACATAGCTTATGGAAATTTAAATCTTATGCAGGAGGATGATATATTAGAAGAATTTTGCAAGAAATTTAAATTAGATGGATTGATAAATGAAACACCAGAAAAATTAGATTGTCAAATAGGATATTGGTTTGATGGTGGTAAACAAATTTCTCTTGGACAATGGCAAAAAATTGGGATTACACGAGCGTTTTCAAAAGATGCGGATTTATATATCATGGATGAACCCAATGCTGCATTAGATGCCATTTCAGAATATAATTTGTCAAAATTGTATTCAAAACTAATCAATCAGAAGAAAGGGATTATTGTCGCACATAAATTTAATAACCTCGTGATGGATGTTGATAATATTCTTGTATTAGATTGTGGGGAAATCATAGGGAATGGAACACATGAGGAACTATTAAAAACAAATCAGTTGTATAAATCCCTATTTGAAATTCAAACTGGAATAATGGATGAAGGAGATGTTGAAGATGAAAGCAGAATGTCAAGATATTTATATGATTAGAACCCCTGGTTTGTCAGTAGATTATTTAGAGAAATATGAGCAGCAAGAATTAGATATATATGAATTCATACAACAAGATAAAGAATTAGATCAATTTTTTCGAAAGGCCTTATTAGCTTCCAGCCCATCACTATATCATAGTTATATTTCTAAACCTGCTGATAAAAAGAAGTACGAAAATTTAAAAGAATCATTATTAAAATACTTTTTGCGAAGTGTAGGTAGGCCAACTCCATTTGGGTATTTTGCGACAGTATCGCTTGGAAATTTCGGGGCAAATACAAAAATAAAGCGTGGAGAATACATTTTAGATTTACGCGTTGACAATAACTGGATTAATCATGTTATCAAAATATTAGAGAGTCAAAAGGATATACAAGATGGATTAAAAGTTAAATTTAATTCATTGTGTTATATGAGTGGAGATAGGGTGAAAAATCCATATTTTACAAGTCATGGGGAAATAGAAAAAGAAAGACAGATTATAAAAGAAAATAGTATACGTCACACTGGTTTGATTGATCTGGTTAGGAACGCAGCAAAGAGTTTTATATTATTATCGGATTTGTTAGAAAAAGTAAAAGAAGTATATGCGGATGTTTCTGAAAGAATAATAATGAAGACATTAATTGATATGCTAGAGAATGAATATTTGATTTCTAATCTTCGTATACCAGCATATTGTTCCAATTCGTTAGAGTATGTAATACAACAACTTAAAGAAATGAAGTATTCAGGAGAGTATCTTGATAAATTAAAGTCAATTGATGAGGGGTTATTGGAGTTTCAAAAAACAGAGACAGAAGAGGTTCTTTTAGATGTTTATAAAAAAATGGCTGAGATTAAAAAAGCGCAAAACTATATTATTATTAATGTTGGAAATCAATATTTAGAGAATGTTTTGGATTGTAACATAAAAAAACAAGTAGAGAACCTAGCTGAAGTATTGTATAAAATTCCTCTTAGATTTAATTCCACATCTCAGCTACAAAAAAAATTTCAAGAGGTATATGGGACAAATGTGGAGGTCCCAATTAGAAATATAATTGATAAAAATGACTTTAATGGATGTGGTTTGGTTAATATTAGTAGTATCCATTCTGCAGGGGAAAAAGAAATTATAAGTATCTTTAATACTAAAGTTCAACAAGCGCTTATAAATCAAAAAGAAGAGATAAGGTTGGTGGCAGAAGATTTTGCGAAAATACAAAGTAGTCCAACATTTATAAGTTCTTTTGATGTGAACGTTTTGATTACAGATACAAATGGTGAGTATCGTCTATGGGTAGGACCAAACTTTGGCTCTAATCGAGCGGGTTCAATGATACAACGATTTTCACAGTGTTTAGATGAGAATAAATTAATGGATTACAATAAATTGTATCAGAAAGAAGAAGTATTATGCAGTGAATATGTAACTGTTGAAATTAGAGAATTCAGAAATCACGGACGTCATAGTAATGTTTTAAATATGAATAGGAATTGGAATTATTATATAGTTATGGGCTGCTGTTCTGAGGAGGATGATCGAGAAATTACATTGGACGACATTTATGTTGGTATGGATAATAACAAAATGTATTTATATTCAAAAAAACTGAAAAAGCGCTTGCGTTTTGTTATGGATAATATGTTAAATCCAACATTAATTAGTGAAATATCTAGACTTTTACTGGGGATTTCACAAGATTATGAAAATTATCCATTAAGCAGGCTGTCTATTCTTCCTTCGGAGTTACATTACAAATACTTACCAAGAATTATACTTGAAGGCATTGTTATATTACCTAAAATGTGGCTTGTGGAAGGCGCTGATATTGTACAAGGTTCTTACGAAGAGTTTAAGGCTCAATTATTTGAGTTCCGAAAAACCTATAAAATGGATACAATTGTTTATTATGCGACAGCAGATAATAGAATCATAGTTAAATTGGATAAAGAAGAATATATTCATTTATTATATAACGAATTTAAGAGAAACAAAAGATTGCAATTTTCTGAAATAGAGAAGGGCTTATTGGATCGAACGATAGTGAAAGATAAGGAGGGTAGAGGTTATGTGAACGAATGTGTGTTTAGTGTGCTAAATTTAGAACAAAATGAAGATATATATGAAAGACTTAATGATTGTAGTTTGCTATGCGAAGAGGAGCGTAAAAAAATATTATGTGAAGACGGATGGATATATTTTAAATTATACGGAATAAATAATCGTGAAAACGAAATTTTAAGTGTCAAGCTTCCAGAGTTGTTTAGTGATATTAATTGTGCAGAACATTTTTTCTTACGATACATAGATGAAAATGGGAAACACCTAAGAATACGAATTAAATTTGAAAATGAAGAGGATGCATATTATTATCTACCTAAAATAAACATGTGGATTCAAAAGTTGATTGATAATCAGTTAATCAGTGTAGTGGTATTTGATACATATTTACGAGAAACTAATAGATATGGTGGAAAAGAACTTATTGAAGCTTGCGAAAAAATATTTTTTAAAGATTCCATAACAGTAGAAAAAACTCTAAAACACTATGATTTGAATAGTAAGGAGGATTTAGAAAAAGCATATATTATTGGTATCACTTTTGTATTAAAAAATTTGACACATGATTTAGAAGAAATGTTTGATATTTTAAATGTCATACGAAGACAAGATCAATATAGAAAAGAATATAGAGAAGGGCAAAAACAATATTATTCATATGTACAAGCCGTATTAGAAGAGAAAGAGGAAGTTTATATGGATATAAAAGAAGAATATATTAAAGAAAAAATGGTTTTAAAAACGTTTGCCGAGCAATTATATATTCAAATATATAAGAAGAAAAATACAAATAGCAAAGAGAATATAATATTATCCCTTGTTCATATGCATTGTAACAGACTGACCGGAGATAAAATGTATGAAGAAAAATACACAGAAATTGTCCGAAATACATTATATCACATAATTCAACAACAAAAGTATCGTGATAAAAGACAGAAATTAAATACCAATAAAGTTTAGTTTGGTATTTATTGAAGTGTGTTCTTATTTCATAGATACTATGTCTCTTAAGTAATTGTGATTTGACGCTAAAAGGAATATTCTGGAGGTTACAAATGTAAAAGAAGAGATGTACTAATTGGTTTTGAGATATGGAGAAAGGAAATACGATATTTACTTTTTACAAATTTCGTACAAGAGTTATATGATGGATAATAAAGAAATAATTCAAGCGATTAAGGAAACGGTTTGTAAATATACGGATGATTTCATATATGCGTTCGAAAATAAAAAAATAAAACGAGAAGAGTATGATGATGTATTGCTTTTTTGTTCAGAAATTTATGATGTGTCCTTTTTAAAAAAGTATAAGAATAAAATTAGAGATATAATTGAGACAATTCTATCTACAATAAAAAATGAATTGTATAGCGGTGACACTACATATTTAAACTATATGGGGCAGAGCAAAGGAATAGGCAATATAGCCTTTAGTTTGAGAATTTTAAACCAAAAGGGAATACATTTAAACCAGTTTCAAAAATATTGTGACTGCTGGATGGATGAATTCTATAAGACACAAATTGTGCTGTATTATAAAACACAAACAGTTCCTGTTCTTTACGATGTTATATATGGTGTGTCCGGAATGCTGAATTACTATCTGGAATATCGTAAAGAACAGAAAGATATTATTTTAGGGATGTTAAAATATCTTATTTACTTGACAGATAAAAATGAAGAAAAAGTCACAAAATATTTTGTAATAAAACTATCAGAGTATAAAAATACACATTCAAAATATGATTTATATCTTGATTTTGGAATGGCGCATGGCATTATAGGACCGCTATATATAATGGCAAAAGCAATGCACGAAGGTTTTCAAACAAAAGGACTTCAAGAATCAATACAATTCTTAAAAGATTTGTATGTGGAGTTTATGCGGATCGATGATAAGGGCAGACTTCAGTTTCCAACGCAATTAAAATTGTCTGGTTTTAAGCAAAAAGAGGTAACAGACTATACATTTAATAATGGCTGGTGCTATGGAAATGGGAGTATTGTTTTCGGCTTAATGAAAGTGGCAAAATATTGTGAGGAAGAACTAGATTATAGGTTCTATAAAAATGAACTTCTGAAAATTATGTCAGGATCATTAATTGATAACAATTTATTTGAACCAATTGTATGCCATGGATATGCTGGGTTGTTAATGATACAAATTTGTGCATATTTGGAAACGCAAGATAGGGATTTTTTAATTACAATAGAAGAGAAAATATGTGAAACATTAAAATATCATGAAAAAAATATAGGAGAAGAAAGATATATTAATAATTATTCATTACTAGAGGGGGCTAGTGGTGTAATGTTAGCTTTGTTAAAGGTATTGGGGAAAACAATTGAAAGTAGCAAATTGTTATTTTTGGATTAACAAGGGTATATTGGATAAATCTTTGAAAGGGTAAAGTGGCATGAGGTGAATGTCCATACTATTATGTTATATCCTAACTATTCATCCTTTGGTGGTTTAAATATAGGAAGCGTAGAGGAGATTTGCAGGTTGCTGGCGAAAACGAGAAAGACGGAAAACAATCTTTTTAGTAACCATAACATAGAAGGGATTAAACTTTGCCAAAGAGAAATATGCTACACTGCTCCAAAAAGATATGGAGGAGAAGTATGCGAATCAGACTAATCAGATAAGAAATATATAAATAAGTATATGGAATAGACAAAGAGGATAATAGATATGTATGATAGAACACAACTGAATAGAGGAATATTAGAAGGGTGTATACTAAAACTTTTGTCAGAAGAAAGCATTTATGGTTACAAATTAATAGAAAGATTAAAAGAACAAGGATTTGAAGATATAAAGGCGGGGACTGTTTACCCAATACTAAAACGACTAGTAAAACAGGGATTCATTATTACAGAAGAGTATCCATCTACTATAGGGCCTACGAAAAAGTATTATTCTTTAACTAACGAGGGGGTTATATATTTAAATGAATTTCTAAAGAATTGGGAGTCAGTTTTTGTAATTGTTAATAATATTCTTTTTCATAGCAGGATAGTATAAATATGAATGTTTCATATTAGGAAAACACACTGCCAGAAAGGATGTGGCGAGCATCAGCCCGCCACGGCGGGAATTTCAGAAGTGTTAATTTCAATGTACTCGGCAATCTTGCGGAGCTCGTCAGCAAACTTGAATTTAATCTTGATATTGCCGTTTTCGTAGACCTTTATGTGATCCACAAGCTCAATAAGGATTTCCCGGTTGAGCGTTTCAATGTTCTGATATTTCATAAATGCCACCAGCGCCGGATGTTCATTGTCAACACCGTTTGCCAGTTCTGCTCGTTCCGTTGTCAGCCGTTCCAGCACATCGGAAAGGGCGGCGGCCTGCCGTTCATAGTCGGCTTTCATGTTACGGTAGTCCTGCTGGGTAATTTCCCCGTCTTTCCAGTCTTGATAAAGGGACTGTTTGTAGCGGGTAATTTTCGCCAGTTCCCGCTCCTTTGCGGTAATCAGATCGTCCAGTCGGAAAGACTGGCTTTTTTTGATTGGGGCCGAATTGATACGGGCAATCGCCTCGGAATAGGAAACAGCCAAATGCACCTGGTACTGAATACCAAACAGGACGGCAGTTTCCAGCCGCTCATGCTTGATTGAGTGCATGGAGCAGGCGGCCCGGGAGCGGTATTTGTAAGTAGAGCAGGCGTAATAAACATTTTTTCCGCTCTGGCTCCGTGTTATGGATTTTCCGCAGTCCGCACAGCGGAGAAAGCCGCTGAACAGATGGAGCTCCTTTTTCCGTGGGGCCGTCCGGGTGTCCCGTTTCAAAAGGGCCTGCACCTTATCAAAGGTTTCCCGGTCTATGATTGCCTCGTGGGTATCAGCCACCCGCACCCATTCTTCCTCCGGCACCGCCTCAATCTCATGTACCTTGTAGCTTTTTACACGGCGGCGGCCCTGGACTAAATCCCCGGTATAAATGGGATTTGTGAGAATGTTTTTCAGCACCCGATCTCCCCACATGGGATTGTCAGATACAGAGCAGGAATACGGCAGACCTTTATTTTTCCGATAGGTTGTCGGGCTGGGGATGCCGTGGTCATTCAAGTGGTAGACGATGGCCCGTCTTGTTTCCCCTTGCAAAGTCATGTTATAAATGAGCTTTACAATCTCGGCGGCCTCGGGATCGACAATCAACTGGTGCTTGTCTTTCGGATCTTTTATATAGCCGTAGGGAGCAAAGGAGCCGATGTACTGCCCGTTGCGCCGCTTGTAATCAAATACCTGCCGGATTTTCTTTGAAGTCTGATAGCAGTATTGATCGTTCATTACATTCGTAATGGGGACGATAATGCTGGAAACGCTGTCCGGGTTTGTAAAGCTGTCCACATTTTCGGCAAGGCTGATAAAGCGGACGCCCATCTGCACAAACAGGTTATCAATCAGACTTCCTGCATCGCTGTAATTCCGGGCGAAACGGGAAAGGTCTTTTACCACAACACAGTTGATTTTTCCGCTCATTACATCGGCCAGGAGCCGCTGGAAATTTTCGCGGTTGGCGTCCGTTCCCGTGTGCCCATCGTCCACATATTCGGAAGTGCTTTCAAATTCGTCTATGTGCTTGTGGTAAAAATCATTGAGCAGATCGCGCTGGTTTTTTACGCTGTTGCTATCGTCCTTTCCCTTTTTCAAGTCCTCTTTGGATAGCCGGATATATTTCCCCAGCCGCCAGCGCCGGATGGTATAAGAGGGAGAGAAACTCTGCTGAAACCCTCTGTTTTTTGTTCGTGACATTGTTCCTCCTTCCCTATCACATTACACTTATATTATAACTCTGTCCCATAGGGACAACAAGGATGGCTCTGCCTCGGGACACTTTGTCTCGAAGTAGGGCGGGCCGCAGCCGAAGTTACAGCCCGCTTTTCTGCCGGATCAAATAGTCCGTTAAAGTGTCCTGCAGGGAGGGCCCGCTCTCCGAAAATTCGATTTGAACGCCGACACCACCGATGCAAAAGCAGTACGGATTTTTGACAATCTGTAAAAACCTTGTTATGCGCTCTTTGCGGGAAAGGGCGTTGTCAAAGGTCATACCGCTCACATCGGGCAGAGACTCGGGGGCAACTGCGCCAATGTCAACGCTTTTCATTTGTTCCAGTTCCTTTGCGGATAATCTCACGGTAAAACCTCCTTCTTTCAAATTGTTAAACGCCTCCCGCTGTCCTGTGGGGAAACGCAAAAAAGCGGCACCGCAAAAGTGCCGCCCTTTGGCCTGTCCTCACATCGGGACACATTGTCTCGAAGTTAATACGGCCCGTTCTCGTAATGATGCTGGGCCTCGGCTAAAGACTTGAAGTCAAACACATAATGGAGCTCCCGAACAACGCGCCGGATGTCCTCGGGGGAAAAACCGCAGTTTTCCATCGCATACATCACATATCCCCGGCAGGCGTTATTGCTCCACGGCTCGGCCAGCATAGCGGCCAGTGCAGGATCGTACTTCATTTTTTCATTCCCCCTTTGATAAAATTTAGGGAACGCCGCGCCCATTTTCTTGACCTGTCCAAAGACAACGATACTCGGCGCGGCGTTCCCTCACAGGCGAGAGGGCGGCCCGGAGGGGCAGGCGGCCAGCCTGTCCACTGCCGGATCGTGGCCGTGAGATGGCCCGTCCCACTTGCGGCGCTGGTGTTGTTCGCTCATTCCCATTTAGGGGAAGTCACCGCGTACCCGCCGCCCGGCTCCCCGGATCATGCTCGGGGCCGCCCTTGTTCGTCTGCGGAGAAAAGAAAACCTCCTCTCATAAACCGAGACATTTTTTCATCATTTCCAAGTGGGGAAAACGGAAAAATCAAAAGATTTTTTTCATGCGTTCCAGCCCTCTTTTGATAGACTGGCGGACAGACTCCTCATGTACGCCTTCAGCCTCGGCAATCGCTTTTATGCTTTTGCCAAGAATGATGTGCGCGTCAATCCTCCGGCCCTGGATTTCCGGCAGAGAGTTGAGCGCGTTCCACAGACGGATAAAGAGCTCCATCCGCTCCAAAAGTTCCTGGGGCGTGGGCTCATGCAGGCAGGCAGAGTATTCGATCCCGTCCTCACAGTCAAGAGAATACTGCGCCTTGTGCCGGGAGAGACGCCGCTGATAGGCCATTTCATAACGGGCATCCGCAAGAAAGACCTCCGCCACTTCGTCAGAAACCTCGATGAGCTGATCCTGAGTGTACCAATAATAAAAATCTTTCAGATTGATCGTAGTCATAAGTAAACCTCCGTTTCGGTGTTGTGTGGACGAGTGACCGAAACGGGGCCCGGCGGGGAGCGGCACCCTGGGGAGCCGCTCCGTACCTCGGGCCACTTTGTCTCGAAGTGGGGCCGGGATAAAAGAAAAGCGCCTGCGCGACACAAAGCCACACAAGCGCATGAAACTACAAATTCATTTATGTACTGCCAAATTTCGCATCCACCGCCGGACTGATCCTGCCGGACGGGTGGACTTTTTTTGACAGGTTAGGGGAATGGAAAAGGAAAAAGGACACGGCGATACCTCCCGGACACCGCCGTATCCTTAAAAAGGGCGACTTTAACACACCCTCCGTATTCTAATTTTTCAAAAAGAAACCGGCGGCTTGAAATTTGTTATTTCAAAACCGCCGTTTATTCATATCCCAAATACTAAAAGCGGTTTTGCGCGGAAACAGAAAAAGCCGATAAACCGTGATTTCTCACGAGTTTATCGGCTCTGCGTCTTAGCGTCTGGCTCTTTATTCTCGGTCAATATTTCCGTTTTTAAGTGCAGCAGTTACTTTCTTTATCTGTCGCATTTCTTCGGGGGAGATATGTTGCTTTCTGCTCTGCAACGCATCGTATAACAGTTTCTCACTTTCCCGCTCCAAAAAATCATCATTTGGATATTGGTTAAGTAGAGCAGCAAAAACAGGAGCGGGCAACAAATTTGTTAAAAGTTCAAAATCCTCCTTATATAGCTCCGCATCAGATAATATATCCAAAAGGTCTGCCAGTGAGTGGACTTCTTGCAATATCAGATTTACTCTATCTTTGCTATTATTTGCTTGTAAAATCCTATCGACCAGCTTTTGATATTTTGTATCGTCCATATGTTCTCCATAAGAAATTGTGATTTTCGTCTCACGTTCTGGATAGGCCGGGGCAAGAAATACTTTGTCCATCGTTTTTAAGGCAACTGATTTTTGGATTGTTTCAGCAAATTTGGGGATGCACAAACGAATATAGCGTTTTGAAATTTCCGGCAGTTCCATCTTTTTGTCTAAATCACAAAACGCATTTTCAAGAACAGATTGTATTTCTTGTTTCGATTTTCCAGAAAAAAGCCGATGCAAAGAAACAATATCTTCCCTCGACAAATCAAGCCGTTCAGGGTTGCGGTGCAGGATGGCAAGTCCAAGCGCAGATAGAAATACAGGTTCAAACAGGTTCATTGGAATACTGCGGTAATCTTGCGTAAGCCCGCACAACAGATGGTGTATGTCCTGCGGAGAAAAGTGCATACAAAATTCATTTTCCGCTTCAATACACCGCAAATACCGTTCAATAAATTCAATGCCATCAAAATTTGGCCTGCCCAAGTAGGTGGGATAATCAGCCGTTATGTGAATATCCTGGGCGGAAAATTGTGGGCGGTATAATTTGAAAAAACCGTTAATGCCATCTGCGATTGTGGAGCGATAATATACATTGGGTGTGTTAAGCAAATGTGCCGTTATACGCTTTTGGCGGTGACGTGAAATTGCTATCTTGCGCTGTACTAATTTTAAGCCCTTTTCAAAAAGAGACTTCAACGGTTCTGCTTTCAATGCCTCTACCGCGTTTTCCGGTGCTTGATAGGACTTTAACTGCACTCCTATCACAAAAGCGGCAGAAGTCAAAAGTTCCTGCGCCTTTTCCATGGGGATGGAGCTACTTTTTCCCTGGCTCCATTTGTCGGTCTGCTCCGCAAGAATGATTAACAGTTCCGTTTGGATTTTTGATAATTCTTGATCCGACAGTAGCCCGCAAAGGTGCGCCCGCTCCATAAGGGATTGAAAGTAATATCTTGAATTTAACTGCTCTGGTAAGATTGGATGTAAAACATCAAGTACGGTCATACTGTTCCTCCGAATACTGCTTGAATGTTCCAAAAGAACGTCCACTGTGGATATGTTTGGATAATTGCGGCAACGCCTCACTTGAAAGCAGCTCCAGTGAGCCATGACAGCGCCCGTTAAATGCTTTTTTCATAAAACTGATTAGTTCGTCATCTGTTACAGCATCCCAAGTATCGTTTTTGAAATCGTAGAACATTCCAATCAGTTCATGTAAAGTATCTTCGTAGTTTTCGTTTGATATATACGGTGAATTACAAAATGCCATAATCAGCCTGTCGATAATACCGCTATTAAATTCAATCCGTTTCGTATCCTTTAAGGCACTTGTCCGGGTATGTGCGAGGGCAACGGCTTGCTCTTGTGTTAATACTAATCCGTATACCGCCGTATCTTGATTACAAGAAAGTATTTTATTTGTGACCTGCTGTTCCATCAACGCCCCGCCGATTGATGCAAGAGATAAATACGAGTTGTCTTTATCCATTTCATTCTCCTTGTTCAGTCTTTGGGACAATTTGTCCCAAAGTTCTGGTTAGAGGTTTACCGCTTTTATTTCTGATACCTGCACAATGATGGTGTGCAGCCGTTGTACGTTAATCAGTATTTCATGTTTACATTTAGGGCAGAAAAGAGGATAGTTTATCAAAATTGTATCTTCCCGAATTTGACTTCGGGTTTTTCCGCCGCATATTGGACATATCAGCCATGTGCGATTTTTCATTTCAAACCCTTTCCTTCAAAATTGAATTGATAATCTGTCTAAAGCCATAATCTAAAAAGTCCTTTTCCGAAATCGAAAACTGCTTTGCTATGAATTTTCCTTTTGTTTGGACAAGTACAAGTAAGGCGTCAATGTTTGACCACAAAATATATACTGTCATCATTGGAACAACATCTGGATGGACAATACCCTTATTTTTTCCGCCCTCAATAAACTCTGCCAGCAGATTGTTAATTTCCGTTCCCAAAACTAAAATATGTTTTACTGTGTCTGAAAGGCTATTGAAATCAAGGTTGGCAGAATTAGCACTATTTACATTGTTTGCGGAATGTGAGTAGTCTTTTTGATATTTACTCATCGCAATACAAATCCCCTTGTACTGCTCTATAAAATCTTCATTGAGGTTTATACTCTCCTCAATGTTCTGTTTTAAGATAAGCAATCCTTTTTCGACAATATGATGTAAAATATCTTCTTTGCTTTCGTAATAGGTATAGATTGTACGGCGACTATATTCAGATGCCTTTGAAATATCGTTGATTGTAGTTTGTGCAAAACCTTTTTCAGAAAACAGTCTTTCAGCCGCTTTCATAATCTGCTCTTTGTGTAAAGCTGCAATAGCCTCTTTTTTGTTTTGTCTGTTCATATTAAACCACCATTCTATTTAGTATACTAATAGTATACTAAATGGTGAGAACACAGTCAAGATGAAATTAAATACTACTAAAATATAAAATTTTGTTTCGTTCTCATACTCAACCCCGAAATGTAAAATAATATAGGGGTGATATGAAAATGTACCAATACGAAAAACGCCTGGACTGTCATGCCCTGGGCCAAGAAATCAAGCGCAGACGAAAAGCCAAGGGCTGGACGCAGGAGTATCTGGCCCAGCTTGTAGACCTCACCCCTCGCTCCATCATGTATATTGAGAACCGGGGACAGCACACCAGCCTCAACGCCTTTTACAAACTCGTCACCCTTTTTGATATTTCCGTAGATGAATTTTTCTACCCGGACAAGCTGGGCGGCGAGAGTGAGCGCCGGAAACATATTGACCGGATGCTGAACGGCATGGATGAAAAGGAGCTAATCATTATCGAGGGAGCCGCAGAGGGTATCAGAAAAGCCAGGGAAACGGAGGGAACGTAAGAAAACGCGACCTCCGTTTTTCGCGCCATGTATAGGGGTTGCCGCAAACGGCAAGCAATTCGGGTGTGGCCACACTCCGAAATTTTTGCAGGCACAAGGCCCGCAAAAATGCTTGTTGGGGAGCTCCCCAAACCCGCTGGACTTCGGGACAAATTGTCCCAAAGTCCCGGCGCGATGCGCCTGTTGCCTGCGGCCCGGGCTAACGCTCCTGGGCCTTATTTTCCCGCCCGTCCGTGTGGCCGAGCAGATAATCAATGTTCGCCTTGACCGCCACAGCCTGCCGCATATCCGCCTGGGCCTTGCGGTACTCAGCATAAAGGGTCTTTTTCTTTTCGGAGAGCTCCCGGCGCTCCTTTTTCAGCGCGTCCATTTTCGGGAGTTTTGCCCCGCCTAATATCTCATTCATCGCCGCCTTTGCCGCCCGGTAGGTAGCCAGCTCCGCCTCGTGTTCCGCCAAATACTTCTTGCTGTACCGGGCCGCCTTGTAGCCGTTAAATACAGGCCGCGTCTTTGCATAGTCCACCGTAACCCCCATGAGCCGGGCAGTCTGTGAGAGCGCCGCCTCCGTGTCCCGCAGCTCCCCGGCCAAAGTATGAAAGCGATCCACCGCCGCCTCGGTACTTGCGGCCAGCTCGTCATAGTCCGTAAGGTTATGCTCCTGGAGATACTGGAGCGCGGCGGCCATTTGTTTCAGATTGTAAACCTTCGCCCACCGCTCATAGGCCGGGCCTTTGCCCTGGGCCATGCGCTGTTGAATATCAATCATCAGATTGACGCGCCGGGACGGGGCCGGCCTGTCCTCCGGGAGCTCCGGGATGGGCCGCTCTCCGGCGATTACCGCCCGGATGTCCTCGGGATCAAAGCCGTCCCCCAGGGTGGATGCCCGCAGGCGGGTGTACTTATCCTGCCCCGGAGCCAGGAACGAGAGCGCACCGCCGCGCCCATGCTTTACCGCAAAGCCAGCCTCCTCCATGAGCCGCAGAAAGGCCGCAAAGTCGGCGGGCTTTTTTCCCAGAGCCTCCACAACGGCCAGCCGCACCCGTTGCTGGGCAGACGGCGGTTTTTCCCCGATCCACTGGCCATAGTGGAGGAAACGGCCCTTGCTGTGCTGTTTCGGATTTTGAATAACCGACAGCTCATGTTCAATACATACCCGGTCAGAGAGCCGCCGCAGAGCAAAGGACGAGCCGATGAAGTTATGAAACTTCCGGGAACAGTCAAAGGCCGTAGAATTGAAATAAATATGGTTATGCAGATGGCCCTTGTCAATGTGGGTACAGACGAAAAACTGATACTTGCCCTTTGTCCAGCGCATGGCCGTTTCATAGCCGATTTTGTTTGCCTCCTCCGGCGTGACCTCACCGGGCGGAAACGCCTGCCGGATCTGAAAGAACAGGGCCCCGCGCTCCACGGCCCGGCCCGTCTCCGCCTGGTACTGGCTTTTTGTCAGAAGAAACTCGGCGGGGGCCGATGCCGGATCGCAGAGATAAGCAGACACGGCCCCCAGCTTTTTCGGGTTGAGCCCATAGGCAAACCGCTCCTCCATCGTCTGAACGGCGCTTTTTCCCGCCGCTACCTTGTAGGGCCGGATGTAAGTTGTAGCCGTGGCCGCACCTCCTTTTCAAGAAAAAGGGCGGCTGTTCTCCAGCCGCCGCATAGGACTTCGGGACAAATTGTCCCAAAGCGTCATCCCGTGATAAAGCTCTTTAACGAGTAATTGAGATCGTCCAGTTTGCAGACCAGCCACTCGGCTGCGGCGGGCAGGCCGAAAGGGGAAAGTAAAAAGGCAAGCACCAGCCCCGTAATCCCCCACTGTGGATTGCCCTGGATGAACAGTTCAAACAGGCCGCACAATGCGAGGAAAAAGGCCAGGATGCCGAACACCCAGGATGCAAGAGACACACTAAAGTTTAATACCGCTACCAGGAGCGTAAGGGCCAGCACAAAAGGGGCCGCGATGATTTTCAGAATGATCCGCATAGCTTGATACCTCCTTCTTTTGATTGACAGGTTATCCCTATATGATAATTATACCTCTGTCCGGGAGGGACAACAAGGATGGCTCCGGCTTTCAGCACCTCGGGACAAATTGTCCCGAAGTAGTGAAAGCCGGGGAACGGCTAAACCGCTCCCCGGCAGGGCTAACACTCCACAATCGCAGACAGCTTTTTCAAAAGATCGGACAAGGGCCCCCACAGCGTTTCATAGTCCCGTTGCAGCCCTTTGATCTCTTCGGGATAAATGCCGCCGTAGGTGTTGGCCTGGATCGCCACTTGATTTAGGTTGTTGGAGCACCGCCGCTGGAGCGATACCAGCTCCCGGACGGGGGACAGGTCAACATGGAGCACATAGCCGTTTAGGGCCATTTTCCGCATATAGGCTCCCATGTTGCGGATGCCCGCCTCGGCCATGCGCTCCCGTATGAGCGCCTGCTCCTCCTCCGATACCATCACATGAAGATGGACGGGGCGGCGGCGTTTCTTTGTCATCGTTCCTCCCGTTCCAGGCTCCGGCTGGCCCGGGGCGGCTCCTTTACCTTGTCCAACGGCTTTTCCCGTTCCGGGGGCCTTTTCGGGATCGGGGCGTGAAATTCCCGGTACAGCCGCAGGGCCTCCTGGTCAGCAAGTTCCTGTTCCCGTTTTTTCTCCATCGCGCAGTCCTCCTATCTGTCGCCCCGGCTGGGGCTTTTCTTATCCGGCGCATCCGGGGCCCGGTGTTCCCGGGCCTTGCGTCCGGCCTCTTTCATCTGCCGGGCAATCGGCGGTTTCTTTGCCGCGCCCCGCTCCGGCACAGGCTCACGGCCCACGGGATTGTCATGGGCGGGCCTCAGCTCATAATCAGCCATCTGTTTTTCCGTCAGCGGGTGGAGATACCACAGCTCGCCCCATGCCCGGAATGACTCGCCCTCCACCGGCTGGCGGGCGTTGTAGTTGAGATGGGCCACAGGCAGGTTGTCCTTCGGGCGGGGATAAGTGGCTATATCCACGGGCCGCTGGGTAGAGTAATACTTGAAAAAATCCGGGCCGGAGGTTTCCAGTCGATGCACTCCATAATCCCGCTCATGGTAGAACACCCGCCGATTGTAGTCCCCGATGGCCTCACCCTCCTCATTGAAGTAGTGGCCCCAGTAGTAGTCCCGTTTCCCGTCCTCCTGGGTAAACTGCCAGGTCACAAAGGGATTAGGGGCCTTGAAGTTTTCCCCCATCGCAAAGCCCCGGCCATTGTCAAACAGTACGGACTGCCGGATCACATATCCTTGATTTTCTTCCAAAACAGCACCTCCTTAAAAACGGGCACTTCGGGACAAATTGTCCCAAAGTCCCACAGCGTAAATGTTGACAGCATCCGGGCTAAAACGGGGCAGGCCATAGTCTGATACGGCCCACCCCAAAACGGGCCCCGGAAAGCCTTGCTACAAGCGGTTTTTCAGCGGCCTAATTGTCAACAGACCAGCCCCGCTTTTTCCGCATATATTCCCTCTGCTGGCGGCGGTGGGCCTTCTTTGCACAGGCCGCCGAGCAGTACGCCTGCCGCCGATCCGGAGGAACGGGGCCGCCGCAGATGGGGCAAGGCTTGAAATCCGGCCTGGGCCCCTCGGTCAAGAGGGCCGACTCCAGCGCCGGGGCAAGGGGCAGGACGGCCTCCCGGAAGTAGCGGCAGTATGCACCCGTCCAGCATTTCCCCAGCATATAGCACTCACCGTCCAGCGGCAGGCACCCGCACTCCCGGTCATAGTTGGCGCACCATTTTACCACAAGGGCGCGGATGGCCGCCTTTTCCTCCCGGGTAAGCTCGCGGGGCATGGCCTCACCTCCCGCCAGCCGGGGCCTTCAGAAGTTCCCGGTAGCAGGACACGCATCCGATGCCCCGCCAGTAGGGACACCCGGAGCACCGGGAGCCCCTGGGCGGTTTCACGGCGGAGGGAGCCTGCTGGCGCGGGGGCCGTTTCATCATTTTCTCAAAGGGACTGTTGGTAAAGTTCATTCGTCCGCCCCCTTTCCGTCATCATCCTCCTCGTCCCAGGGCGGCCCGTCCTCTTCGTCGCCGTAGCCCTCCGGCCCGTCATAGTCCGGGAACTCCCCGCCGTAGTCCTCCTCGGGCTCGGCGGCCTTTTCATGTTTCGGGCGGTAAATCTTAAAGTACCAGCCAGCCCCGCCGCCGATCACCGCCACGGCCAGCACCAAAAGGAGCATCCCCAGATTGCCGCCCGTTTCCGGCTGTTCCTCCTCCGGGGCGGGCTCCCCGGTTTCCACCGTTTCCGCAGGCTCCGGCTCCGCGCCCGCGCACTCGGTCATATTGACCGCGCAGACCGGGCAATCCGTATTGACAGCCCCCGCCGCGCATTTTTCCGCACAGGAGCAGGCGCCCAGCTCCACCCCAGCAGCCTCCGCAGCCGCCAGCAGATCGGCCTCGTCCACCATGTTCAGAAAGTAGGTTTCGTACTGTTCGCCTTCCTCGTCCACGGGCTTATCGTAGTCAATGACGATATAAAAGGTGTTCCCGCCGCTGGTCTGCACCGTGATAAACTGCTTGTTGGTATGCTCGTCATAGAGCAGATCGCGGGTAACAAGGTTGCCTTCCTCCGAAAAACCCTCGCCCGGTTCGATAGTGGGATCCGGCTCCGGGGCCGTGGTTTCCTCGGTCATGGTGGGATCGCCGTAGTCCTCGCCCTCGCCGCCGTCCGCATAAGCATAGGCCGGGACAGCCGAAAAGCCGCATAAAAGAACGGCGGCACAAAGCGCCGCCGCCATAGACTTCCATTGTCTCATATTCAGTTTTCCTCCTTCCTATCGTCCTCAGACTTCGGGACAAATTGTCCCAAAGCTCCATCGCCCTTCAGCTTTTCAAACAGGAGCGGGAGCTCCGCCAAGGGGATGCTCATGCCCCGCACAATATCCACGATCTCGCTGTTTTCCGCCTCCAGCTTTTTCTGCTCCAGCTCCTTGAGCCGGGCCTGCTGTTCGCTGATTTTGGCCTTGACCTTATCAATCTCGGCCTGGATTTTCGCGCTTTTTGCCGTTGCCATAGATAACCTCCAATCATGGTAAACGCCCGTAGGCGTAGAAATGAGACTGCCAGTAGCTTGTATTCAGGTTTGCGTAGCCGATGGGATCTCCACAATGCAACATCGTATTGTCGCCCACATAAATCCCACAGTGGCTCACGCCCGGCGTGTCATAAGTGCCTTTGAAAAAGACCAGATCACCGGGTTTCGGACTGCTGGTCGGCGTGCAGATGTTATAGAGCCCCTGGGCCCCCAGGCGGCCCACATTCCAGCCGGAGTGATTGATCACCCAGGACACATAGCCGGAGCAGTCAAAGGAAGTGGACGGGCTGGAGCCGCCCCACACATAGGGATAGCCGATGTATTTCTGCGCCTCGGAGAGCATGGCGGCAAAGGTTTCATCGTCCAGATATTCCCCGGGCACTTCGTAGCCGTCCGGCGTTTCGGTGTACTTTCCCACATACTCGGAGCCGGGGAACAGGTCGGGGCGGTTTCCCAATGTTGCCATGTAGATGGCGTACCGGGACATCTGTTCCTCGCTCAACACATAGACGGGCAGATGGGACAGGTTTTTGTTTTCCAGCGTCACATAGCAGATGTAGTAATTGTAGGGGACTTCCACATCGTAATCGTTGCCCTCGCTGTCGGTGCGGGTTTCCGTCCGGTAGCGCACCTCCACCACCACATCCTCGGTCAGAATGTACTGGCGGTCAAAGAGCATTTGCAGGGAGCCCTCCACCTGGTCAAGCGTCCACTGCCCCTCATGGAGCGAACACAAAAGGGACAGCAGCACATAGGGATCGTGTTCGATCTCGTCCAGGTCAAAATGGTACTCGTCATAGTCGTGGGTGCTCTCGTAGCTCTCCAGATAGCCGGAAAGCTCCGCCTCCAAGTCACAGTAGGCGGCCTCCGCCCCCAGCATATCCCCATCCTCGCAAGGGTAGGTGCTGGCCCCCACCGCGCCGATGGTGCTGTTCCCCAGTGTGACAAGGGAGGACGAGCAGGACTGCATCACCAGCACAAGCAGGACGCAGGCCAGAGCCAGCAGACAGCCCACGGGATGGCGTTTGACAAAGCCCACCGCCCGGGCCGCCAGCTTTTCCGTAGTAACAGCCGTTTTTTCAGCGGCCCGCGCCCCTTGTTTGGCGGCCTCCTTTGCCTGCTTTTGATACCGCCTGCGGAGCCGCCGTTTCTGCCAGTAGCGGGACAGGGCATTTTTAGAAAGCTCCGGGTGCTCCTGGGCGGCGGTGCGGAAGTGATAGTCCGCCGTGGCCTTGATATATTTGGACTCGGCCCGTCGGACAGCCTTTGCCGGGTGCTCGCGGATTTTCCGTTTCACATACCGGGAGCCATGCCGCAGGACGGCCTCGCCCACAAGCTCGGAGCGGTGGCCCCCTTCGATGCCCACATTTTCGTGCTCGTTTTCATAAATCTTGCCATGCACAAAGCCGTGGACGGAGCCGCTGGCCACCCGGGCCACACGCTTGACCGGGCCCGGCTTTTTCGGCGGTTTCTGTTTCGCCAGCTTTTCTTTGGCGGCCTCCAGCTTTTCCCCGCGCTTTTCCATACGGAGCTTGGACGCCGCCGCCTGTTCCTGCTGGCTTTTCTGCCGGAATTTTGATTTCGGAGACTTTGGGACACTTTGTCCCGAAGTGCCCCCGGCGTTTCCCGCGCCATTATTCGGTTTTCGTTTCATTCTTCATATCCTCCGGGCGGGTAGTCAGCAGGTCATAGATCTCCCCGCGGGGGAACCGATCCACAAAGGGGATGGTCACATTCCCATAGAACAGCAGGCCCTCGCCGGAATTAGAGTGGGTAATGTAGGAAAGCTGGTGCTCGGAAATGCCGAGCTGTTTTGCCAAAATCGTCCGGTCACTCTGGGCCTGGGACAACAGGATCATAAAATCCGTGTTGTCCAGAATGTTCTCAATCTCCCGGCTGGCCAAGAGGTCTTTCACATTCTGCGTAAGTGCGCTGGGGACACAGCCTTTTTTGCGGAGCATCTTCCAGACCGCCACAAAGTAGCTGGCCGTCAGCGGATCGCGGAGCAGGACATGGAACTCGTCAAAGTAGCACCAGGTCGCCACGCCCTCCCGGAAGTTGGCGTCCACCGCCTGGGAGACAAACTCGTTTGTGATGTGCATGGCGATCTTGCGGAGGTTTTCTCCCATGTTCTTGAGCACGATGCACACCACCCGCTTGTCCGTTTTCACATTGGTCGGATGGTTAAAGAGATTGAGGGAGCCGGTACAGTAGAGCTCCAGGGCCGTTGCCACACGGCGGGCCTCCGGCTCCGGCTGGCGCAAAAGCTCCTCGTACAAATCCTGCAAAAGCGGCGTCCGTTCCGTGGCAATCCCCAGGGCCTGCTCCCGGTAGACCAGCCGCACACAGCGGTCAATGACGGTTTTTTCAATGGGCTGTAAGCCCTCCTTGCCGCCCACCACAAGCTCGCACAGGGACAACAGAAAATCCGCTTTCATGGAAAGCGGACTCTCCCCGGCGGTCATATTGAGCTCCACATCCATCGGGTTTAAGTGGTGGGGGCTGTCCGGGGAAATTTCGATCACCTGGGCCTGGTCGCCCAATCTGCGGGCCAGCGGGACATATTCGCCCATCGGATCGACAATCACAATCCGGTCATTCGTGGCAAGGAATACATTTAAGAGCTCCCTTTTCGCCGCAAAGGATTTTCCCGAGCCCGTAGAGCCAAGATACAAGCCGTTGGCCGATTTCAGCTTTTTGCGGTCAGCCATGATGACATTATGAGAAAGGGCGTTCATGCCGTAGTAGAGGGCCTGCCCGCCCATCCGCAGCTCCCTGGTCATAAAGGGAATGAAAATCGCCGTGGAGCTGGTTGTCATGCCCCGCTGAATTTCCACTTCGTTGTAGCCGAGAGCCAGCGAGGACACAAAGCCCTGTTCCTGTTGCCAGTCCAGCCGCTTTAAGGAGCAGTTGTATTTCTGCGCGATACCGCCCACTGTGAATACATCGTTTTCCAGCCGCTGGCGGGTAGGGGCAAGGTTTACCACTGTAAAGGTCAGCAGAAACATCCTCTCGTTGCGGGACTGCAGGTCAGCCAAGAGCTCCGCCGCGTCCTTGCTGAATGTAATGAGGTCAGGCGGCAGGATGTCGGGATCGTACCCGGCCCGCACCGCCTTCCTCTGTTCCTCCACCTTCATTTTCCCAATGTCCGAGATTTTCCCCTTAATGGTCTTGATGGCCTTTAGCTGATCCACCGTCTGAATATGGAGCGTGACCGTCATTTCCGCATCCAGCTCCAAAATCTCAGCAAGGAGCTTATCCGAGAGCTCGGATGCTAAAATCTGTAAGTAGGACACCGCGCCCCAATACTGGCCGATACGGAACGAGCGGGACTGCCGGAAGTCAAAGCTGTCCGGGGCGATAAAGTCCTTTGTGCCCAGCCCCGTCTGCGGGATGTCCTTCCACGAAAAGCGGAACGGCTCCCGGCTCCCCGGGTGCATCTGCCCATAGAGCAGGGCCAGCCGCGCCCGCCCGTCCATCGGCTCGGAGGGAACGCCCAGCCGCTTGAAGTTTCCCATCACATCGGCCTCCACGCGCTCCAGGCGGGGGCGGGCCTCCGCGATCCCCTCGGCGGGTATGCCGAAAGTGATGTATTTGGAGCGTTCAATGCCGTTGTTGCTTTTCGCAATCTGATTTTTCAGCATCCCGGTAAATTCCTCCCGGACGCTGTTAAAGGCATCGTCCGCCTGGGGGATGTTGACCTTGTAGCGGCTCCGGGAATGGGAGCGGCGGTTGATAAAGGAAAGCTGGAACGGCAGGGAGCTGTCAAAGTAGTTGAGGAATGAGCTCCAGCCGCCGAAAATCGCCGTCTGATCCTCGGTGCTTGCCACGGAATAATTGATGTCCTCGTATTCCACGGTTTTCGTGTAGAGCCCGCCGGGGAGCTTGCACACCCCGTCCGGGTGCATCGCCAGATAGGGGATCGTCTGCTGGACGGACAGAGCCGCCCGGCTGTTACCCCTTCCGGGGCTGCTTTTGCTTTTCTTGCTTGCCTTTCGCAATCGCATCCTCCTTTCTCACAGCGCCCCGCCCGGTAAACGGGGCATACAGGTTTTCCGTCTGATAGTGCCGCACCCCGGGCCGCAGGAACTTGGCCCGGAGGATATTTTTTACCACCTTTTCAAAGGGGAGCCCGTCTTTTTCATACATCGCCAGCAAAAACGCCGGGAGCATGACCGCCAGCATAAGGAACATGGCCCCGGTATTCCCCAGGGGCTCCCGGGCCAGCAGATAGGACGGGATGCCGATGGCCGCCGCGCCGCCAAAGCAGATAAGCTGGCGTTTTGTAAGGTTAAAGGCCATCTTTGTTTTGATTTTGGATAAGTCGTTAGGGACATTCACATAGGGCATAGATCAACCTCCTTCCTTTCCCCGGGGACTTCGGGACAATTTGTCCCAAAGTCCGGGACGGTGCTTTCTACCTCGTTTCCCCACACATCCCAGCCGGGCGGCGTCTGCCTTGCGAACAGCTCCACCCGTGGAAGATCGCCCATAAGGGCAACGATCTTTTCCCGGGCCTCGTCCGGCTTTTTGCTGTGGGCCTCAATGGGGGAAATGATAAACTGATGGACATTCGCCGCCTGCCGTTTCGGGTGTCCCCTGGTTGCCAGCAGGCAGACCTCCGCATTTCCCCTCGTCCAAAAGCCCAGGCCGTAAAACCAACTGTCGGCCTTTTTGTTTTTCTTCAGCCAGACGAAAGCCACGGACTTATACTGAAAGCCCCACGCTTTAATGAGCCGCAGGGCCTCGGGGAGCTGGGGGAAAGTCGCCCACAAAAAAAGCACGCTGTCCGGGGCGGCCAGTTCCGCCACCGGGAGCGCACATAACTCGTCTATTCCCATTGTGGGATAATGATGCTCCGCCGCCCCTTGCAGGCCCTTCTGCGCGTAGCGCCAGGGCGGATCGGCATAAATGATAGAATAATCTCCGATAGTCAGACTCCTTTCTCCCCGGCCTCCACCGCCGCCCGCGCCATACGGATGCGCTCCGTGGCCGGGGCGTAAAAGGCCGGGGCCGTTTCAAAACAGATAAAGCGGCGGCCCGCATTGAGGGCGGCAACGGCGGTTGTGCCGGAGCCCGCGCAGATGTCCGCCACCAGCTCGCCGGGCCGGGTATAGGTCTTGATGAAATACTCGCACAGCTCCACAGGCTTTTGCGTGGGATGGATGCCGCCCGTTACCGTGGGGACAAAGAGCACATTCCCCGGATAGCGCCGCCCATCGCTGGACTTGGAGCTCTGCCGCTCAAATTTCCCATAGTTCGGGCTGGTGCCGCTGCGGGCATGGACGCGGCTGTACGGCTTGCCGTAAGTAAACTGCGGACTGTAAAGAGGGGCCTTCTGATAGAATACCAAGATATTCTCTGATTTTTTCAGCGGGGCCCGGTTTGCATTGAGAAAGCCTGTCCCGCGCTCCTTGTACCAGATCCACTCATAGCGGAGCATGGAAAGGTTGGAGGCCCCCAGCACTTTGTCATAGGGGCACTGTGCAAAGAACAGCACCGCGCCCTCCGGCTTGACAGCCCATTTCACAGCCTCCCACAGCTCGGGGAGCGGCAGGGGCACATCCCAAAAGTTCCGGGTAGTGCCATAGGGCGGATCGGTAAGGAGCATATCCACCGAATGACGGGGGAGGGAGCGCAGGCCCTCGATGCCGTCCATAAGGAACAGCCCCTCCGGGCAGTCCGGGGACTTCGGGACAATTTGTCCCAAAGCCACCTTATCGGTCATCCCTTGCCTCCTTGCCCTTTGCCGGGGCGGGCCGGGCGGCGTTTTCCTTTCCGGCCTCCTTTGCGGCCTGCGCCATCTGTTCCCGGATTGATGCGGGCCGTACCGCCTCGGCCCGGGCCAGCAGCTTTTCCACTGCTTGGTTGTATCCCTGGGCCGCCGCCCGGTCAAGCTGGGCCTGCAAGTCGCGGTTTGTTACCCGCGCCGTAGTGCGGTAGCCCGTCCTGCTGGTGGGATCGGGCTTGCTGGGAGCGCCCAGGAATACCCCGTTTTTCCCGTCCACCACCTTAAAATCATCCACCACCACGCCCCCGATGTTTACGCTGGCAAAGCCGATGAGCTTGCCCTGGGGCTCAATGGGCCGCACCGTTACCTGGGGCATAGTGGCCTCCGCCACCGCCTGCTCCACCCGGAGCCTTACCGCCTCATCAATGCTGATGCCCTGGTTTTCTGCCAGCTCCGCAATCGGAGCCTCAAACAATAAGCGCCGGAAATCCTCCTGCGCCATATCCACAGCGGGGGCTCCCCGGCCCGCCGCCTCCTGCGTTTTCGCCATAGTTCAACCTCTCTTTCTCAATGTGCGCCAAAGATACTTTTTGCAATCGTCCCGGTCTTGAACAGCATAAAGCAGAGCAAAACCGTATAACCCACGGCTCCCCATATCGCGCCGATAGGATCGCCGCTTGTGGCGATCTCTTGAATGAGCACCGCATAGATGCCCACGCACAGCAGGATCAACAGCCCCTGGAAACCGATGGCAAACAAAGACTTCAGATAATTCTGCCCCATGTGCCCCATTTCCCGGTTGGACAGGGTAGCCACCGGGATGGGCGCTAAACTGGTCAGCATATATATTTCCAGCATACGGCCATAGATTAGAACAAAAATCACGATATTCAGCGCGGTCATGGTAAAGCCGATAAAGATAGACTGGAGCCACAGGCCCAAAAGGGAGCCCAGCCCCATTGTTTCCAGCGTGGCCTCCAAATCCGCCAGCATATCCGGCGATATGTCCGTGGAGCCCTGGATCACCCCCGCCGAGCTTGCAATCACGCTCTGCGACACATCAAAAATCGCGTTTACGATATTGAAGGTGTTGGAGAGGATGAGGATGGCCGCCGCCGTCTTGAAAATCCACTTGAAAAACATCCAGGTGTCGATGTCATGTAAGTTATTGCGGTCTATCAGCATTTGAATGAGCTCATAGACTGCCACATAGGTTAGGACTAACCCGGCAATCGGTAAAATTACCGTCTCGGAAATCTGGCGGATGAGGGAGAAAACTCCGGCGTTCCACGCCGCCGGAGTTGTTCCCACCTCCCCCGCAATCTCCCCGACTCGGGCATTTACCGTATCAAAAAGGCCGCTCAGATTGCCTAAAATGCCTTCAATGAGCAGGCTTTTGAGCCAGTCGGTCAGCCAGTCGGTGAGAAATCCCATAAGCCGCTACCTTAAAACAGGCCGGACAGCAGAGGGATCAGCGTAGTGCCGAGCAGGATGATGCCGCCGCCCGCCATGAGCTGTTTCATGCCCTGGCTTTTGGAGCCAGGGTTGTCCGATCCGTAGCCCTCCAGAAGATTGACTACGCCCCACACGCCCAGGCCAGCGCCGAGAGCCACAACAAGGGTCTGTAAAGTATCAATAGCGGAAGAAAAGAACTGCATAGAGCCTCCATTTCTCCGGGTGTTCCCCGGCCATGAAAAAAGCCGCCATCACTGGCGGCAGGTTACAACTTCGGGACACTTTGTCCCAAAGTCCATTTATGCAAAGGCGTCTGGATCGTCGATGTCGTCATAGTTGAGGATGTCCTCGTCCTCTTCCGTGAGCGCATCGTCCGGCACAGCCACCTCATACATCTCACACGCCTCGTTAAGCCCAGGCCGCCTGCGGCGGTTGATGAGCTTATCAAGATCAAAAGCGTTTTTGATTTTGTCGGCCTCAGCCGTGTATTGATAATTCGGGTGCTTTTTTAGGTCATACTTCGGGGAGTAGAACGGGGGCAGGCCCCTAAGCTGTAAAATGCACTTGTCCCCGGGCATGGTTGCCAGTTCGCTGGGCGTCATCAGCTCCCGGCCCAGCCGCTGGGTATTCAGATTGTAGCTTTCCGACTGCCCCTTCGAGCGGCCATCGGTCTGCATATAGATGGTTGCCTTCCCCAGCCAGTTTTCCGATATTTCCTTGATGGTGCTGGCCTCGCGGCCTCCCAGGAATACCACGCTGTCCATATTTCCGAGGATTGTCTCCGCGTGTTTATCGTAAATGGCCTTGCACTGCGCCAACTGTTGATAGAACAAGGTCAGACTAATTTCCCGGGAGCGGATCACGGCGCAGATTTTTTCGAGCTGGGGCACCTGTCCCGTGTTGGCCGCCTCGTCCCACAGCACCCGTACATGGTGGGGCAGGCGGCCCCCGTGAACATTGTCGGCCCTTTCGCAAAGCAGATTGAACATCTGCGAAAAGGCCAGGGCCACAAGGAAGTTATAGGTCTGCGTGGTGTCCGAAATGATAAAGAACACCGCCGTTTTCCGATCCCCGATGCGGTCAAGCTCCATCTCGTCATAGCTCATAATCTCCCGAAGTTGGGGGATGTCAAAGGGAGCCAGACGCGCACCGCAGGAAATCAAGATCGACTTGGCGGTTTTGCCGCTACTTAATTTATATTTGCGGTATTGCTTGACCGCAAAGCAGTCCGGCTTGCGTTTTTCCAGCCCCTTGAACATATAGTCCACGGCATTTAGGAAATTTTCATCGTCCTCTTTTACCTCCATGCCGGAAATCATATCAACCAGCGTGTTCATGTTCCGATCCTCGGCGGGCCCCTCAAAAATGATATAGGCAATCAGAGCGCAGTATAAGAGCGTCTCCGCCTTCGTCCAGAACGGATCGCCCTCCTTGCCTTCGCCTTTGGTGTTGGAAATCAGCGCATCCACAAATTTGAGGATGTCCGCCTCATTCTTGATATAGGCCAGCGGATTGTAGTGCATGGATTTTGAGAAATCAATGGAATTGAAAACCTTAATCCGATACCCCCGCCGTTGCAGGAAAGCTCCCACCTGGGAGAGCACCCCGCCTTTCGGATCGACACAGACAAAGCTGCACCCGCCCTTTTTGTCCGCGCTGGCCTGGAGTAGCTGGGGAGTAAGCCAAAAGCGGGTTTTTCCCGAGCCGGACGAACCGATGACGCAGGCGTTTAGGTTGCGGGCGTTGGCTGGATTTTTGGGGCGGGTGTTCATAGTAAGGAACTCCGTCCCGGTCAGAATGATATTGTTTTCAAACTTCGGATCGACGAAAGGGGCGATGTCTTTAGGCCCGCCCCACCGGGCCGATCCGTATTCTTCATCCCGTCTGTATTTTTTGGCGTTCTTGCTTTTGAAGTAAATCAAGAGCCGAAAGCCCACTGCGCCCACGATGCCGATGAGCCAGTCAAGGGGATTGAGCCCCGGCGCAAAGTCGGCAAAGGACGGGCCGATGGTCTGGCCCAGGCCCATGAGCTTATGGGGCAAATCCGCGCCCCCGGCCAGCCGGTAGGCCGTCCCCAGCTTTAGGCAGGCCCACAGCACGAACAGATAGGGGATGTTGGGAAGTACATATTTCTTGATTTTATCTGTCCTCACGAACCGCCTCCTTTACCCGTTCCCGCTTGCGCGGTTTCTCCTTCGCAAGCTGATCCGCCGCCTGTTTAAGCTGTTCCCGGATAGGAACACGGCGGGACTTGGATTTATTCAGCACCTTCCGCGAGTATTCAGAAAAGCAGGCGGTAATCGCATCCGCCTGCCCAGCCTTGAAAAACAGCAGATATTTGTCCGGCCCGGTTTTGTAAAAGGCATAGTCCACATTCCACTTCCGGGCCACCCGGTCAAACGCCTTCGTGTCCCCGGATAGCTCAATGCTGTTTGTGGCCGCGCCGTGGGCCATGAGCTTTTTCACGCTCTGCCTGCCGTGGGGCGTCTGGTGCTCCCGGTGGGCCTTTCGGATCTTCCGGCCCACAGCTCCCACCACATAGGCAAGGCCCCGGGCCGTCAGCTTGCTGGCGCGGACAGATACGGCAATCGTGCGCCGGGAAACATCTTCATCAATCAGTTACACCGCCTCCTTTCCGGCGGCCACCTCGGGACAAAGTGTCTCGAAGTGCCGCCTATCGTTCCTCACGCTCCTTATTAGAAAGTTTCCGATAGCCTTCCAGGGAGGAGCCGTCAATAATCTCTTTGTAGGCCGCCATCTGCTCCCGGATGGAAAGTTTCGGATAGGAGAAAACCCGGTGCTCGGCGGGAATGTCCTTTGTATCGCGGTAAAACTCTTTGAAGTCTCCGCTGGTCTGGACAATATAGCCGCCGGGGGCAAAGTGGCCGCCCTCGTTGATGGAAATATCCCGCCCGTATGCCTCATAATCAAAGTAATCTTTCAGCTCGTCCGGGATCGGCAAGTCCTCCGAAAAATAGCGGCCCAAATCCTCCTCGTTTTCAATATCGGGATAAAACTCGTAGCAGTCCAGATTTTGCGTAAGGTTGATAAGGTCTGCCACGCTGGAAGTATGACTGCCACAGTCAATCACGGCCTCGAATTTCTCCAGGTCGCTCTGATCCAGTTCGGAGAGCAGGCAGGCCAGATGGTTGAGCTCGTCCAGATTTTCATATTCCGTCAGATAGCCATAGAGCCCCAGCACATCGCCGTCAAAGCTGGTAATGAAAAACTCCTCATACCGCACCCCGTCCACGCCGATGCGCTTTAGGAGCGCTTGCACTTCCTCCGTTGTGGTGGGGAATTTCAGCGTTTCTCCTACCACTTCGCCCTCGTTGTATTTCCCCAGGTTCGTGATGTAGGCTTCAAAAAGGGCCGCCATCAGCGGCGGCCCTGGCCCTTGACGGTCAAAATGCCCTCAAGAGTAGTGGCCGTAATCCCCAGGCGCTGGGCAACGGCGATGTCGTTTTTCATGGCCTCGGTCATGGTATGGCCGCAGACCACCAGCACATGGGAACGGCGGAGCAGGTCACGGCTCATGTCAATCCCGCTTTTATGCTCCTCGGGAACGGCATCATTAAGGAACAAAGGTAGATACAGGGTAGGGCAGATGGGAGAAAACCCCGCCTCGTACACCGCCCGGCAATACCGGGCCGCCTGTTCCGCGTTTTCACTGTCCCCGCCAAGCCATGCGGCGGTAATATAAGCAAGTGGGCGTTTCATTGTCAAAACCTCCGATCTTTTATTAAGGATACTTCAGCCCAATCCCCCCGCCCTTTCCCATTCATGGGAAAGGGGGCGGCTCTGGAGGATATATGCCCCCGCCGCGCCGTTTTAAGTAGCACAGCCGGGGCAGACCGTCAAGGGCAGGCCGCCGCAAGCGGCGGTGCGTTGCACCCTTGACGGCCCACTCCCGGCTGTGCAGGAATATAGGCGGCGACGGGGGATATATCACCACAGAGCCCTCTGCAAGAGGGGCGGGGCCCCTCGGGACAATTTGTCTCGAAGTGGATAAGTTACTTGTCTTTTTCCATCTTTCTCGGGGCCTTTGCCAGCTCGGGCGGCTGTTTCTCTTTCCACTCGTCCAGCAAGGTCATAATCTGCTCCTTCATTTTGGCGGGAGTAGCCTCCTTGCCAAAGTATTTCTCCAGTTCAGCCATCGAAATAATCACGCCGCGATCCTCCTTTTTCTTTTCTGATAAGATGCCGTCAATCACATCGCCGTTGAGCTTGCCCTCCTTATCCAGCTCCCGGAGCTGTTTGGCCTGGGCCAGAGAGGGGGACGCCTGCTCCCCGTCAATGGAAACGGCAATCAGACGCTGGTTTTTCGGCTTAATGTAGGAGAGCTCCACCGCAGGCATAAAGCCCATCTTTTTATCGTCCACCTTGTTTATGAGCTCCGGGACAAGATGGTTAAGGCGCAGATAACGCATGACCTTCTTATAGTTCATGCCATGCGCGTTACCCACGATCTCAACGGAGCGTTTTCCCACATCCCCCTCGGCCACGCCTTTCAGCCGCCCGCCCTGGTGCTTAATGTCCTCCACTTCCAGATCCAAAAGGGCGGCCAGCTCGCTGGGGAGCGTCTGATCCCTCTGCTTATTGCTGTCCTTCATGGCCTCAACCGCCTCATGGTCGGTCATATCCCGGACAATAAAGGGCATTTCCTCCAGGCCCGCCAGCTCACTGCCGCGACAGCGCCGATGGCCCGCCACAATCTCATAGCCGTTTCCGTCCTTTTCGGGGCGGGCAAGGCCGGGAACCATAACGCCGTTGAGTTTGATGGACTCCACCGTTTCCTGCATTTTCGCATCGTCCCGCACCTTGAACGGGTGGGGCCGGAATGTGTGGAACGGATGGAGCTCGGAAAGTTTCAGATAAACCAGCTTGCCCTCCTCAACGGGACGGGGCGGCACAGCAGGCTCCTGCGGGGCCTGCTCCGGGGGAGCAGCCTCCTTTGTGGGAGTACCTTTCCCGGCATCCGGGGGAGCCGGAGCCTCGGGCGCTTTCCCGCCACTTCGGGACAATTTGTCTCGTTTGGACGGCTGGGCCTCGCCGGGGGCCGCCTTGTCAGCCTTAGACGGGCGGCCCTTGCGGGGCCCGGCCTTCTTCGGTGCTTTTTCAGACTCCGCCTCGGTGTGCTCCGCCTTTTCAGATTTCGGGGGACGGCCACGGCGCGGCTTTTCGGGCTCCCCCTTTTCAGCGGCAGGATGCTCCATCGCAGGAGCCCCGGCCTCCTGTTCCGGGGGCGTTTCCGCTTTTTCCACCTCGGCCCGGGCCGCCCGGCGCTTATCCGCCATGAGCGCGTCAATCTGATCCGCAGAGATGACCACATCACCGGGCTCGGCAGGCCCGGCCTGCTCCGGCTGGTGTTCGGGAGCCGTGGCCTCACTGCGGGCTGGATCGGCCGCAACGGGCGCGGGAGCCTCCTCGGTTTTTGCCGCCTCGGGCCCCGTGTTCAGTTTTTCATCTGCCATTCACTAACCTCCTTTTCGTGAAAGTTGCACAATTTTCGGGCTTAAATTTCTGTAATTATTTTTTGGCCTCCTTCCGGTCTATCCACGCAAAAAAGCCGCCCAAGATAGCACCTGGACGGCCTTTCGCGTAATGTGATAGATCAATTTTTATTTTTTTCGGATTGCAGGCTCCGAAAAGCCTTGTATTTACAGTGTTCCTAATATGAAACAATCATATATAAGATAAATGGGTTTTTGACAGAAAACCTCAGATATTTCATTTATAAACAAAAAGCCACATGAACTTTCGGGAGGAGAAAGGCAAAGAATTGCCATATGTAGAGCGATGGTGTCAGATTCGGAGCTCCTGTTGGCAGATGAGCCTACTGGCAAACTGGACTTTTATTCGTTACAGCATGTGATAGATACAATATGTAAAATAAACTAGGAATTGAGGAAACAGTGTTATTGGTTACACATGACCCTAAAATAGCAAACTATGCTGACAAGATTATCTATTTAAAGGATGGTCAGATATTGAAAGATCGAAAAAGGAAAGAGAAAGTAGGAAGAAAGAATTTTATCAGGAAATATTTTTTTTGTAAAGGAAAATTGTAATGAATAATTTGATAACCCCACTTATTATTAGGGAGACAGATAAGTTAGTAGAGAACTGTTTTAGACGGTTAATCTAAACTTTTCTACTATTGTATCGATTATTTTCGATGTGGCGGAAAGTGGATTAAACAGTTAATGGAGCTGGAAATAGAAAAAAAATCCTATGTTTCCAGCTCCTTTACTTTTTTTGCGCTTTATGATTGGCTGGAATATTCTACGATTTCCTCAAAGCCTAACAGATCCGGCGGTGCGTCCTTATATCCTTCCGGACCGCTGGAATTCCTGCGAAAGTACAGGTTATACCGATGTCCTTCCAACAACCGGATGCTTTTTTCAAATGTGAAACAAAACTCTTTCCCATCATCTGCCTGAAAGGTAATCTGTTGATTTTTTCTGAAAAGGGAAGGCTCTTTCTTTTTGCATATTCCACTTAGAACATCATAGGACTTGGAGCGGATCGTTCTGAATAAGAGCAGGAAGCGTACCAGGCTGCAAAGGCCGATCAGGACGCTTAGGGTAAGAAGCATCCGGTCGCCGCTGCTCAAGCCATATACGCCGCCGCCCAGCAAACAAAGAAAGCCGATTGCAGCAACAGCAACCAGCTTTGTAAATAACGGTTTTGGCATAGGGTCTCCTTATTTTAGAAAAAGAATCTGTTTTTTTAGGTACAGGTTTGCAACGCCTTGCAGTACCGGGTATTGGGTATGGTGAAGAGCGGTGTACTCGACATAGTCACGGCTGTCGGTACGTGGCGTTTCATCCAAAGAAGGATCCGTCCGGGAGCCGGCGTCCAGGTAGCCGATCAGTTGGGCTACAGAAAAGGAGGATTCCGAGACCAGCTTTAAGAGAAGATCTTCCATGGGTGTGTTTTGAGGCCTTTGCATGTAATGGAGTAACCGGCGAAGCGGCAGTTGGCCACGCAGCCAAAGTTTGATGCAGGCAAAGAGCCTTACATGGAACCGATCCTTTACGGGCAGGATTCGTAGTTGACCAAGCAGTATAGTGGCTCAGTTGTCAAGACAAAAATCTAAGATTTTTATAATGAACTGATACGGTGGATAAGTTACAGGGATGAGGTATAGGACGGTGGAATACTCCCATTCCCATATATGCTAAGCTACATATGGCAACAACATTGCCGGATAGTAGCATTCAGCCGGTGTCTGGTAGTCGAGTGCGGAATGACGGCGCTCAAAGTTGTAAGTATGGATATACTTCCCAATGGCACTCCTTGCTTCACGGATGTTGTTATATTGCGTCAGATAAGCTTCTTCATACTTAAAGCTGCGGAACCAGCGCTCGATCATGATGTTATCTGCCCACCTGCTTTTCCCGTCCATGCTCTGACGGATGCCGTTTTCCTTTACGAAGTCAATGTACTGCTGACTTGTGAATTGACATCCCTGATCAGAATTCAGGATCTGCGGTTTTGCTACTTTGAAAGCCTTTTTCAGGGCGTTGATCACCATCCTTGTATCGAGAGTATCATCTACTTCCCAGCCGACAATACAGCGGCTGTACCAGTCGATTACGGCTGTCAGATACAGGAACCCTCGCCGGATGGGAACATAGGTAATATCAATAGACCATGCCTGGTTTGGCCTGTCTATCACCGCATTACGCAGGAGATAGGGACATACCTTGGCCTGCTGCATCCGTTTCGAAAGATTCATTTTGGGATAAATGGGATAAATGTCCATCTCATTCATATAACGCCTTGCTTTGCGTCGACCAACCCGATATCCACGGGCTTTGAGCTGCGCAGACATTTGTCTGGCACCCCAGGTAGGATTATCTGTATGCAGATGGTCAATGATCTCCTTGCAGGCCAATTCTTCTTCAGAAACAGGCGTGCCTCTATAATAAATGCTGGTACGATTAATACCAAGAAGCCGGGCACCAACAGAAGCGGGGAGTTCTTTAGTCGTCAAAAGGTTTTGGACTAAATTTACTCTCGTAGTCAGGTCCGCAAATTTCTTCAGATTTTTTTTTGAGCCAGTCCACCTGCATGGTTAACTGACCGACTTTCTTAGCATACGCCGCTTTCTCTTTCCGTTCTTCGGCAAGTTTTTCTTTGAGGTTTTCCTCACGCTTGTCATCGAACACAAGGGAAGCATTGTTAAGGAACTCTTTTTTCCAGTTCCGCAACAGGTTTGGCTGGATGTTATTTTCCGCGGCAAGGGTATTGAGATCTTTCTCACCCTTTAACAGTTCAATCACAAGGTCTGATTTAAATTTGGCGCTAAAACTTCTTCTTTGTCTGGACATAGTAATGAATCCTCTCTTTCGTATTGATTTTAGTATATCAGATTCATTAAAAATTGTCCGAAAAAGTGTCTTAATTTATGAGACCATTATACAGCCGGTAAAGCGCATCGATAGCAGTACGCCCGGTCCCTTCCACAACGATACCCCGGACAAGAAGTCTTCGCAAGATATAATCAAAGTCAGGTTTCCCGGGGAGCTCCTGCCGGGCGGTGGCCAGATCGTAGTACTCCTGCAGTTCGTTCTTTGTCATAATGCGAAATGCAAGCCCGGACCAGAGGATCAGTTCGTGCGGGCATACGGCGTAACAATCTTGCGGATCGACGCGGACAAAAGGGATCCGTTTCCCGGAATCGATTTTTTCTAAAGACAGGTTACCGATGGCTGTGAAAATGGTCAACATAAGAAATCCTCCTTTATGATGCGAATTGTTTTAGATCCTCATCCGCGCGCAGCTGTTTTGCCGCAAGGCTCATCCAGGCACGGACCGAGTTGGATGAAACTTGAAAATCCCTGGAAATATCCGTACTACTATAACCCATGGACTTCCGGACAAGAGAATAGATACCTTTCCTGACAACGCCGGTACTGCTTGCGTGCCGGTCCGTCAGGATTTCCAGGATCTCTGTTTCCTGCAGGAACTGCAGGGGGTCCGGCGGGTTGTCATCCGGTACCTCTAGGAAATCTTCCCAGGGGCCATGTATCTGATGGTAACGGGAAACCTGTACGGAATAGTCAATCATTGCGTTTTGGATTGCCCGGCAGGCGTAAGGCGCAAATGGCAGTTTCGGATCCCGGTGCTGTGCTGCGCGGCAGAGCGCCAAGCAGCCGGTCTGATAAAGATCGTCCCATTCTGTAACGGGGCTCCGTCCGTAAAGGCGATTGTGGCGTTTCAGAATACGCTCTACCAAGTATAAGTGGTCCTCTACCAGTTGTTTCTGCCTGGGATTTAGGAGTTGCTTCGTCATTCGATCCACCGCCTTTCATGCTGCAGAAGCGATATTTCGCTTGTTTGCCAGGACTTTCCGGGATTCGCAGATCACCTGATCGCAAAGATACTCTCCAAACATAGCAATGTGTGTATGGGCAGGATCTGTTCCCAGCTTGTCAGATAACCAGTAGTAGGCCTGTTTGCGGGACATCACCCCCTGTTTCCAGATCTGGTCAAATGCCTGATGGGCGAGAATCCGTTTTTTCCGAAGCGCGGCATTTGCCAGGCTTCCCATGGGGAGTTTGGTTCCGGGATGCACGCCCACATAAGCATCGCAGACAGGATAATGACTGCATACATAGACGTAGCCTTTCTGTTTGGGATCCTGGAAGACCTCGGCGGCCGGTTTCAAGACTGCAGGGCTGCCGCAGTAACTGCAGCGAAGGTTCTGTTTTTGTTTCATTAGGGATCACCTCTCTTTTGAGTTTATTGTAAAGATACAGGTGATGAGAAACGAGAGGAAAACCACCAAAACTGGTTCGGATTATTCAAAAAATGGTGATTTTCCCCATTTTTGCTATTCAGAATAGAAGAGTGCTTCGATCAGCGGGAAATAGCGGCTGTCTACAAAGCGTGGATAGTTTACGGGGGTAAATACAAACTGCGTAAGAAAACACCGGATCAAAAAGATCAGGATCAAAACAACACAGAGTTTATAGACCTGATGGATTCTTGGGCGTTCTCTATGAAATACCCGGAAGTGACAAAGCAGTACAAAGACCAAGGGGATTGCGATGAATGTAAGAAAAAACTGGTCGATCTGCTGTATGATTTGAAGCATGTGAAAACCTCCTTTCTTTCTATCGTTAATTACCGTGTCTTTCCCAAAAGCGCAAACTACCAGTCATAGAACGTGTCCGTTAATTTCTGTGTCAGCCATCTTACCGGACATTGACCGTGGGGCAGTTGCAGCAAACGTGCGGCATAAAAGTCGCAGAACTGCCGAATCGTCAAAGCGAACAGGCACTCGTCTGGTACCGGGCGTTCGGGAAACAGGATGGTGGCATCTGCGAGGGGAAGGCAGACAGGATGACCACTTTGATCAGAAACAAAGAGAAAATCGCTGTTGCCGCAAGGGGTATCGCAGATGCAGCGCTTACAGGATACGTATACGGTCCGGTGCCAGTTCCCGCCACAGGAAGTAAGAAAACGGCACAATAATTTTGGATCTGAAGTCAGCATGATTGTCTCACCACCTAAAAAGAGGCCCGGTTTTCTGCCGGGCCTATCTGCAATTATGAGTCTTTCTGGTTACGTTTCCGCTTATAGATCAAATATCCGCCTGTGCAGGCAAGCAGCAAGAGGGCTGCGCCGCCAAGGATGAAGTAGAAGGTAAGCGGAGTATCGTCGCCTGTTTTTACCGGCGGGGAAACCTCAGAGACTTCCGGCGGGTTCTCGGAAAGCAGAATGGACTGTTCCGCACTTTCCAGATCCTCATGGGAGGCAATCGGAACTTCCGTGCCGCCGGTCACAAGATACAGTTTCTCAAACACAACCAATTTCTTACCGGCAAGGCCGCTTCCGTTGAAGGTAAAGGAGACTTCAACAGTTCCGGAAGATTCTTCCGGGACAAATTCCAATTGGGAGGTCACCGGCTTTCCGTCGATGAGGAGCTGCTCGCCGGTTTCTGCATCCATAAGGACGCCGTCCATGCGGAAAGTCAGCCCCGGCACCAGATTTTTGTAGGCAATCTCATCGGTGATCGTAACTTCTTCATCCGCGCGGGCCTCCTGGTCTCCGTCATCGGCGTCGGATGCGGTTGTGCCGATGGATGGGAATAATACCGATTGGTCAGGATCGGAGAGATCGGTATGCTGGGCCAGTTTCACTTCGCCCTGCCAGAGTTCCTCGAAGCAGACGACGGTGACGCCCGCAAGGTCGCTTGCGTCAAGTGTGAATGTAACCTCTACAGAATCGATGGATTTTTTGGCTGTAAAGGTCTTTTCGGCTGTGACAGGCTTGCCATTGTTTTCAATCGGATCACCGGTTTCCTGATTCATCAGGGAACCAACAAGCCGGTATTCCTTCCCTTTCTGCAGGCCTTCCATTTCGACCGTGTCCACAATGGTCACGCTATCATCCGGATAGGCCATTTGGGATCCGCTTTCCTGATCGACCGCAGAAGTGGAGAGCTCCACTTTATCGTTGGTCAGCGTTCCCAGGTCGATGGTGACGGAATCCCGATAGACCTGTACCTCGAAAGAAAGCAGGTTCCGGCCTTCGTTTTCTTCACAGCGCTGTTCTTCCACAGTATACGTGTCGTAGAGTAATGCGCCTTTGGAATCGTCCGGTTCGGACTCCCCAAACCAAACGCCGTCTTCTGCGGTTTCGCCGCGGTTGGTATTGGAAGTATGTTTATTCCAACTTGCCGAGGTACTGGCGTATCCGTTTTGATCGGTCAGGATGGTATGGCTTTCCTGTGTTGTATTTGAGGTAATGGTAAAGGGGATATTGGCAAGCCGGTTCTGATCCTGGTCACTGACTTTGACAAGCTCTAAGTCTCCCCGGATGACCTGTTCTTCCACTTCCGTTGTCTGGTACACAGAGATACTTTCCGTATCGCTCTCAGCCGCAATTTTCTGGACAAATACGGTTTCATTGAGCAAATATCCTTCCGGTGCCTTTGTCTCTTGAATGGTGACTGTTCCTAAAGGAAGGCAGATGGTGGTTCCATCACTGGCATAATAGAATTCGTCGCCGGAGAGGAAATAGTCCTCCGTAAAGTGAAAGGTTCCCTCGGCATCCGTTTTGAATATCCAGGTGCGGGCAGGTTCCAGGCCGCTTTCTGCCGGATCGGTATCGGACTGTGTTGTATAGAACTTGATGGTAAATTCTGCGTCGGCAAAGGAGGCGGCGCCCTGCGGGGTGGCGGTACCCAGTTCTGCGTCCAGTTTCTCTAAAACCAGGTCGATCGGATTGTTCAATGGGATTTCCTTTACGTCAAGGGAGCTGGTGGTATCCGAGGTAACCGTGACTTCATAGGAGCTGGTATCGATACTGTAGCCTTTGGAAGCAGCAAGTTCCTTCACGATGTAGGATCCAATCTCCAGATTCCCGGACTTTGCGTAACCGTTTGCATCAGTGACCAAGGTTTCCACCAGATCTTCGCCCCTGTAGATGCCATACTTTGCGCCTTCCAGGCTATAGCTTTCATTGCCATCTGATATGCCAGGATTGGCTGAAGTTTTCTGAAGCTCAATCCAACCGTAAGGAACCTCGTACCAACTGCCGGCAACGGTTTGGCTGTTGGAGGATGGGATGATAAAAGCGCGGAAGGAAGCAGGTGGATTTGGCAGAGAACGGATTGCGTTTGCAAGTTCGACCGCCTTATCAATATAGTTCTGCGGTGCGCCCCAGAAGGATCCGCTCCCAGCATCGTAACCGCCATATACATAGGAGGCAGCCAGATGCCCGATGACATAGCGGTCATCTTCCGACCAGCCGCCAAGGTATTGGCTTTCGATGTTCTGCTCCTCGTAGCCATATCCTCCGGGCAGGTAGTATAAGGCTTTCCGGAGTTCGGAATTGCTAGGGAGCAGATTGTACGCATAGGTTCCGGAAGCCGGGGTGCGTTCCATTGGCTGTACGCAGTAAGCGGTATTGGTTCCGTCCACGGTCATTTTTGCGGTGACATAGTCGCCGTAATGGATATTTTTCCCGGCCTGGAAATTCAGCGTGCCGTCAGCGGCATAGACAGGGAATTGGTTTGCGGCAATGGCACTGATTGCGAGAATGAGCATTAGAATCAGTGCGATCGTGCGTTTACAGTTGCTTGTGTGTTGGTTTTGCATAAGACTCCTCCTTTCAGATGTAACATAGGTTAGCCGGCCTTTTTCTTTTGCCGATTCAGGATTTCCAGAAGTTCCTGCCGGTCCGTTGTAATTAGGTCTTTTTCCAGGTTCGACGCCTTAAAGTCCACCGTGATGTTATTGTTGTTTGTTGAGATTAAACCGTTGCCCCGTTGGAAGTGGGTAATATTAAGCAGCTCCGTTTCGGAAAGATGTAGGATTTGTTTGACGCGCTGTGCCTCTTCCTCTTCCATGTTGAGGACAATTTTAGACTTGCAGTTGTTTATGATCCCCTTTCCGTACTTGCCGTCATCCAGAGCGAAAAAGTCATTTAAATCCTGCGTCGCAAAGACGGCAGAACCGCCGTACCCCCGGATGATCTTGGCGATCTCCAGGACAAATTCTGCAGCCAGGCGGTTACTGGACGCACCGATGAGCTGCCAGACTTCATCGACAAATATCGCTTTTTCTTCCGTGCGGTTTTCCTTGGCTTTATCCCAGACATAATCCAAGACGGTAAACATGCCCACGGTCAATAGATCCCCGGTCAGCTCGGAGATATCGAGAACCGTATACTTATTGGTCAGATCCACGTTGGTTTCCTGGTTAAAAGAGGATGCAGAGCCGTGGACCAGCCGGTTTAAGATATGAGCCATACGTTTCGTGTCATCGCTTTCCGTCAGGATATCGTAGACATCTTCCAGAATGGGCATGGGTTTATACCGGTCGGGATGGGCAGGATCCTTGAGGGATTCATTTTCATGAGTGATACCCTTTAATGCATAGGTCTTGATCAGAGCCTCGTCTAAAAGCTGCCGTTCCTCGTAGGTCATATCCGGGATGAGCAGGCTGAAAAATATATGTAGTTTCTGGACTTTTGCGGCGAGGGCCGAGTTGTCCATGGAAGGACCGTCCAGCAGCTCATTGACGGAGTTATCCGTTTTCCGGATCTCCAGGATGTTGATGCAGTTCCGGCTGGCCGGTGAGATCTTAATGAACTCCCCACCGATATTTTTACAAGCCCGGTAAAACTCATGCCCTTTTAAGGGAGCAACGATAAATACCTGGATCCCTTTGCGGCGCATCCGCAGCGCCATAAGCTGCAGGGTGAAGGTTTTTCCCGCGCCGGAGCAGCCCAGGATTGCCAGATTGGCATTTTTGTACTGGTTGGCATCAAAAATATCTGCAATGACCAGGGAGTTGTTGTGTTTATTGACGCCAAACAGAATTCCATTGTCGTCGCAGACAGAGTAACTTGTGAAAGGATAGCAGCTTGCTACGCCGCTGGTTAAGGCGTTCCGTTTTGAGAGTTGAAACAGTTTTTTATCCAGATTCATCAGCGGCAGTGTGGACAAAAAGGCGCGTTCCTGAAGAAAATAGCAGGAACGCAGTTCCATATCCTGTGAGATGAGTAATTTTTTCATCTCCTGAATTCGCCACTCAAGCTCCTCTAACGTGGAGGCAGTAATGGTGATCAGAAGGCTGATATAGTAAAAATCCTCATTACTGGCAAGCCCCTGTTTTAAGTAGTAGCCGGCCCGGATGGCAGAATCCAGATCATCATAGTCCGTGTTGGTATCCGATGCGTCTTTCAGCTTTGACCGGTTGATACGGATTTGTTGCCCCAGCCGTTGCTGAATCCGGTCTTTTGGCTGTTTCTGCAGATACAGATCCACATCGATGCCTTCCCCGGCGTTGATTAACAGCGAGAGCCATCCGGGATACACACGGGTTTTGTATCCGTCACTGGGAATCATCAGGTAAGAATGGTAGACACCGTTGACGATGACATAATTTGCATGACAGAAATCTACGGACTTCGGAGCGATAAATTCGTTTATCCGAATCTGATCGGTCTCTGCTTCGCGATTCTCACCAACATAGTGGTCCAGTACTTCGCGGATACGGTCAGATAGAGGCTTGGCGGTACAAAGGCTACGGTTCAGCAAGGTATAAAGAACATCCGCAGCGAACGCATCCTCATTGTCATGTTCCGCTACATGGTTTCCGCATTGAGCTAAAAAAGTCTTGGCAGTCTGGGTGGCTGTTTCCAATTGGGCTAGGATTTCCTTCTCTGTTTCTTTTCTGTTGATGTTAAAGGGTTCATATTCGAACACTAAAAAGAAACGCCTGGACACCCCTTCTCTGGAACTTAGATTTCTGACAAACTGGATATAATCCTTCTGGAGTTCCTGACAATGTGGGTCTTTTTCCTGTTCCAGTTCCCGTGCTGCCAGTTCCAGATGTTTGTTGATATCTGCCTTTTTCGAAATCATCTTGACCTGCAGCTTTACTGGGCTGATTTTAAGGTAAGAAATGAAACCGTAAATGATGCTTTGCTGCTCCTGCGCGCTTCGCAGAAGAAAGTTAATCGGATCAACCTCCAGGATCTTGATATACCGGTGGTCTGTCGTATAGATGACACCGCCTGCGATTTTCTCGATGGGCAGATACTCTTCCAGGAACAAAGCCTTTCCTTTTTTGCGAATAGAGTCGATCCCTTTTCTTGGTGCCGCACCATCACGGCTGGAACGCCGCTCGTTTTGGCGGGCCTGCTTTGCAGCGGCTTTTGTTGCTTTTGTTTCCCGCTTCTTTTGCTTTGCGGCCCGTTTCTGTTCCTGTTTCGCTGCTTTCTTGTCCTTACGGTTCTGCCTTTTTTTCTGTTTCTTTTCCGCTTTTAGGATCCGGATGTCTTCCCGCGCCTGCCTGCGGATGCCTTTCTTGGTTGAGGTATCATATTGGCGGCGTTCTTTTTTTTTAACGGGTTTTTCTTTTTTTGGCGGACGCTTTTCCGTTTGCTGGGGAGGAGCTTCCTCGCCGCACTCCCGTTTCTTTTTGACTTTTTTTGCTTTCGGTTCCTTATTGCGGGCCCTTTTTTGCCGCTTTACAACCGGCGCCTCTGGAACCTGGTCTGTGCGGTAGAGGATCCGTCGATTCTTGCAAAAGACGAGGGCGTTGCCGAAAAAGGCCGTGATGCTCATGCCCCCGATCCCGATCAGTGCAACCATAAAAAGCGGCAGTGCGGTCATGCATAAAAGGATGATCCGCGCTGTTAATGTAAGAGGAAGCTGCAAAACAGGGTAAGTAATGAGACCTGCCAGGATCGCGCCCTCGATTGCATTTCGGATCTCAAACATACCGCCAAGGAACTTGCCTTTTTCGATGAAATTTGGTGGAATATGTGCGGGATGCTGCTTTTCTTGGTTGGAATTGCTCATGGCTGCACCTCCTTGCTTCCCGTGTCATTTAACCCGCCTTCCTGCTGGTTCTCGACCTCTTCAGAGGTGACAGCGGGCAGGGAATCATCCGTTTCCTGTTCGTAAACCTGTTGCTTGGTTGTAAATTCCGTTTCCTCCTCCCCGAATAGAAACACGCCAAGATCGGCCCGGTAACGAACCGGCAGCCGGGTGTCATCCGAGAGCAGGAAGAAAAGCTGTGTCGTATAGGTGTCCGGGTATTGCGTCTCCTCTGGAAGGAACGTGATGTCTGTAATGCTGGGCTTTTCTATGCGGCTTAGGTACACCGGGAAACATTCTTTGAGATCCGAGATCAGGCTCTTGGATAGGAAGGCGGATAGCCCTTCAAACTCGTGGAATGTATAAGCAGTATCGGCTTCCGTTTCCGCTGATTTCGGTGGCGTGCCGGAATCCTTTTTGGGATTGGAAGCGTGCGTGTTCCAGATCCGTGGCAGGAAGATCCCGATGAGGATCAATAGGATGAATACAACAATGGCAATGAAAATTCTCAACTTACTCATGGTGATAAAACTCCTTTATTTGCGTTGGAAGATCCAGTACTGGGCCGAGGTGGCATGGATCTCCGTTTGCATATCAAATTCCCGATTTACATAGTTCTTTTGCTCGTTATCATTGGGGTCATTGACCAGGACCTTGCCGCCTGCAGTCACGCCCCGCAATACAATAAAATGTCCCCCTTTTGTAAATAACCCTGGCGTTTGTGAAGAAATCACCGGACACCCCTGGGACAAGGCCTGCAGGACTGCGTTGGGATCGGTGGTCTGTGTAACACTGCCACAGCCAAAATGGTTGGCTGCCGCCTGGAAATAGGACCACTTGGTCCCGTGTCCGGAAGCATAATAGGCATTGCCGCACCAGGCAACGGCATCCACCGGGGTGATTGTGGAGTTGGTCAGGTAGCTTGCGACCATCGCAAAGCTTGTGGGACCGCAGCCGCATTTGGCGAGATTGCTGCTCCCGTAAGGGATGTTGGGGTAGTCAGTCTGGATATACAGCGGGATCTGCATCCCATTTGCAGGATAGTTTCCGGCGGTGGATGTAATGATGTAATAGCGCAGGACATGGTCTACATAGTCCTTGTCGCCGTATACGGAATAATTCCATCCGGGCCGGGCGCACATCATGTCAGAGTAAGCAATGGCGTTTTCCTTTGTATAGCCGCCGTCCCGCTCCATCGCCCAGTCGATATATGCGGAGCCGTAATTATACCCCTGAAGGGCCAGCTTGATCCGGTCCAGATCGGTCGGCCCGGTGCATCCGGCTTTCTGAAGGACGTTACGCAGCACCTGAATCCCGCACTCTATGGAGTATTCCGGGTCCTCGATACCGCCTGGGTATCGGGTGTTATAGCCACAGGCGGATGCCTGCATGGGATCTTTGCCAATGCCGCCGCTTTCCTGCATCATGACGGCCAGGATCAGTTCCACGTAATCGCTCATGCCGTATTTTGCGGCGATCCGCTGCACGGTACTGCGGTAAGCCTCGACCTCTGCAGAGACATTGGCGATGGCGACGCCGGAACCGGTACAAAAAAATGTTGTCAGGTTCTCCGCATAATTCTTGGCCAGTTCTTTCTGCTCATCGGTTAAGTGGAAGACATGGTCTGCAAAATAGCAATCCCCGGCATACTGGATATAGTAGGTATGCTGGGTAAATGTCACAGGTCCAGATCCATCTTCTGGGGTAACTGTTATGGTTTCGGTTGTCTCTTTATAGGAGAACAGCCCATCCTTGTTTTGGTGTATGACCTCTTTCAGACGGGAAAGATTGATGTTTTCATAGTCATCCTGAGAGGCACAAAACTGGGAAATGAGCTGATTGGCATTGGTGGCAATCCCATAGGCATAAGGGTCTGTGATGACAGCGGTGTCCCCTTCCGGTAAGGATGAAATGGCGGCATTGACCTCTGCTAAAACCGCATCATGGCACTCCTGTAGGACCTCCACGATTGCCTGGTTGGCATCCTGCAGGTTTTGCTGAAGCTTGCTGTTATCATTGAGGGCACCGCTGTTATCGGTTAGGGAACCAAAGACCAACCCGGGCAGCATGAGGATAAAGAAAGCTGATAAAATGGGGATGGATAACAGGGCAGCTCCAACCTTCCGGGTGCGCTTGCTGGCAAGGACCGCGCTGGCAGCGCCCACTGGACCGCCGGCCAAAGCACCGGCTGCGGAAGCGGTGTTCCTGTTAAGGATCTTGGATGCGCCTACCTGCATCGCGTCGTTTAAACCGGTTCGCTGCTGATCAGACATGGCTAAATCCGGTCCTTACGTGCAGGGGCAGGCGGAACCACCTGGACAATGGATTCGTGGTAGGCAATGTTTCCATTGTCATCGGTATATGGCCTGCGCTCTACGGTATCCTGGGCATATTGCTTATACCAGGTTGCGCCGTCTACGGACTGCACCGTTTCATAGTCGCCGCTTGGAGCGACATATTGCTCTGAATCGTACATGGCGAAATCTGTAGAGGTCCCATCTATGGTTTCGCTGCCGGTAATCCGGCCTCCGCCGATCTCCATATTGGTATAATTGGGGACCGGCTCATCGTTTGCTTCGTTCAGGCCCATATATGCGGCAAACGCTTTCACAGCGTCAGCTCCGGTGATGGAGCCCACTTTTCCATAATCCCCGCGTGCGATATCGCCGACGACCTGATTGGCGAAGGCGCCGCCCTTCTTTAAGGATGACTGGTACAGGGAATTCCCGATGCCGCCTTCGGAATATCCGGTTGCGGCATTGACAGCACTTCGTTCAGCCTGCCTCCCGACAGCACCTGCAAGGCCACCGGATAGAAAACTTCCATCGACAGCTGCGGCACCAGGTGAGGCGGCGTGCCGGAAACCGCCGCCGTGGCCGTGGAAAGCGCCTGCAAGGCTGCGGCCTGCAATGAGCAGTTCGCCCATCATATTCCCGCCGGTATTTCCGACATTGATTCCCAAAGACGACAGAAAGCTGTCTATCTTTTGCGATACCTTTAAAAAGCCGATGGCACAGAGGAACCAGATAAAAATGTTTCCGGTCACGGCGTCTTTTCCCTGTTCAGCAACGGCCTGTTCCACCTCGGCCTCTGTCAGATCCGCCGCAGAGACGGGCAGGGAGAACAGGAGGATGAGGCAAAAGAGCAGTGACAGGCAGGGGATGAGGTGTTTGATGTACTTCATGTTTGCCCTCCTTTTGTAATTAAAGTGATAATGGATTGGAAAGAAAGTTTCCCACCATGTTGGTAAACAGCCGCAGGCACCAGGCGTTCATCAGTAACAGAAAGAGCTGTCCTCCGATCATGCGTCCCCAGCTCTTAAAAATATTTGAGGTTGCTTGTGAGGCACCCGTGGCAAAGGCAACGGGAGCTGTGTAGACCAGTACCCCTAATAAGATGTAGCGTTCTGCCGCTTCAAAGAGGAGTTTGATGTAATTCCAGGCCAGGATCAGTACCAGGATCAGGCTGGTAATGGCCACTGCGCCGCTGGCGCATACGCCAAGGATGACGGTGACAACAGAACTAAAACTGGCAAAGTTCAGGGGGGGAAGTTCCTCGTTGAGTATCCAGTCGTAAGGCGTCCCGGCAATCTCAAGAAGCAGGTTTACAATGTCTTCGGCGTAGAAGATCATGAAGATAAACATAAACGTACGGATTGAAAGTTTGATGGGATCCTCTGCTTCGATGCCGACACCCAGGAAATAGTTCTTAAAAAGCTGCCAGACCCAGTTCAGCAGGACCAGTCCTAACGCAAGCGCTACAAAAATGTCATACATGGTTTCAGCAGCCGGAAAGTAGCGCAAGAACGTGTCCATAGAACAGCCCAGCGCGCCAATCACAGATGTGGTCAGCAGATCCAGTACATACATGATCTGTTCGGCAATCCATTCTACGATTCCATCTAAAATGCCCATGTGAACGCCCCCTTCCTTTTAGCCGTTCCACTGTCCGCCAGCGAAGAAAGGGGTAATGTAGGCCATTATAAAACCTAAGCCGTTTAGGATAGCCCAGGTAATAATGATCCGTTTCAGCCATGCTCTGGACTCATCCACGGTCTTTCCGGATTTGGAAAAATTCATCAGAAGGAGAGCCACAGAAGCTGTAACGACAGCGGCAATCGTGGAGATCAGGATAATCTGGTTATAGACATCCCGCATGATCTCATTTGCCTTGTCCCACATATTTGCGGCAAAAACCGTCTGGGTACAGCCGAATACAAAAGTTGCCAAGAGGAAAGTGGTATAGAGGACTGCGCCCCGGTTGATACGGTGCTGTTTGTGCTTTAGATGAATCAAGTGTTTCCCTCCTTTTCTGATCCGGGATCCCTTCGTGGAGATCCCGGAATCGCTTATAGTTTTCTGCCTCACATTGCGGTCTTACGCAATGAAAAAGCAGCCTGGCCAATCAGACTGCTTTCTATGTTCCATATGAAATTGTCGTTTGCGTTCACCTCCTGGAAGATGACGGCTTTAGGAATTGAGGCCCTCCCTGGCCGTGATCTTACGTCTGCATATAATTTTGACAATATCAATGTTAGCATATGGGATTTACCGTTACAATCGCATGAATATGCCACTTAAAGACAATTCTATGCCAAGTTTAAGTCAATCTAATAGATATACTTTATAATTCGATTGGATTCTGTTTTATGCGGGTTGAAATACATATACTAGAGGTACATGATTTCAACTAATAGATGTAGTGGGAGGTGGCATGATGGAAGGAATAGGAAAAAGAATCAAGGCGAGTCGGATTTCAGCGGGATTGACACAGGAACGGCTGGCAGAAAAAGTCGGCATCAGTAGTACCTACCTGAGTGCCATCGAGTGCAGCGTGAAAGAGCCAAAGCTATCGACATTTGTGAGGATTGCCAATGCAATCGGTGCATCGGCAGATGATCTGTTGGCAGATGTCCTGAGCATAAAACAATATGAGCAGTATATCGAGCGTGAAGAACGGATAAGGAAACTGCCGCTAAAGGAACAAAATAAGATTTACCGTGTTCTGGATGTGATGATCGAAGAAGCGGAGAAAGAGTAAAAAGTCTGTGGGAAACCACAGGCTTTTTCTTTTGGTAAGCGGTAAGACAGAAAGAAAAGACAAATTAATTCGTACCATATAATGAATTTGTATCTGAATTTTGTTATAGTAACTCTAATAGATATAGTTTATAAATCCAACAGGATGGTGGGGTGAGTGAATGAAACGACATCGGATTACAATTTTGGTAGGAGTTTTTCTGTTTCTTTGCGGGCTGGGGCTTGGTTTGTGTTTCCCGCAGATTCGTGCTTCCTTGTCGCATGGAAATACCAATGAAAACCCCCAGAGGCTAAGTCCCCAGGAATCGGGGAGGAGTACTTTAGCCAATAAGGAAGAGTGTTGTCTTTGCGGCAGCAACAGCCGGAGCCTTATGGGACTGTATCGTGGTAAGGATGAACTGGGGATTATTTCACTGAATAATTGGTATGTTCTGGATATGGGCATTGGAAAAGAAGCAGAGGAAACGATGGACTGCCAGAATTCTTCAAGGATCACAACGACTGGGGAAGACGGCTGTAGATTTTGTGTGGATCAGAATTATGCCAGAAGAATTTCGGAAGTGAAGATTGAGTATGGCGAGAAAAGCTACTTTGATCTAAATAGGGTGCGAGGATATCTGTGCCAAGCATGTTTGGATAGCCTTTTGGATGTCATGGATGTGTGTGGAGATAAGATGGAACGCCCGATCGGCGTATGCATGATTGATTTTCAGACGCAGAAGTTATATTCGCTGCAGGATCAGCATCTAGCCTATTACATCAGAGACTATTATGTAAAGATAGAAAGTGGGGAGGAAAAAGTCGTGACAGCGGTATATGCGCCGGAGGGATAATTAGGGCCTAGAAGTATTTTGATGGAAGAAGAGATATATAGGTTAAAAGTATGTTAATATATAGTAGAAAGTTATTCATGGGAGGATGGGTCTATGATTGACATCGAAATGTTTAAGGAAATAAGAAAATCTAAGCATCTTATTATTTTTGATACAAATGTTTTGCTAGAACTATATCGTATGCCGGCCAATATTAGTATTGATGTTATAAATGTGCTGGAGAAGGCAAAGAATCAAATTTATATTCCACATAGGGTTTATGAGGAATATTTGAAACATCGCCAGAAGATACGTGGAGATGCGAAAAAGAAGTACGAAAACGTCACTAAAGAATTGTCTGAAATGACCAGAGAGCTTCAGGATGATATTTCGAAAAAGATTGCTGAATACAGAAAGCATAACTATACGGATGTTACAAAACTTCAAAAGGATTTATTTGAGAAGATTGAAGAAATACAAGATGTTATCCATGATTATAAAGATAAACATGCTACAGAAATTCAACTTAACATAAATTTTTTGGAAAAAGATGAAGTAAATAAATTTGTTGAGCGTCTAAAACAACAGGGGTGTTTAGGGGAGGATATTTCATTTACAAGAAAGTTAGAAATATTACGGGAAGGAGAATTACGGTATAATAATTTAATTCCACCTGGCTTTAGGGATAACGAAAAAGTCGGTGAAGATAGATTTGGAGACTTGTTTATTTGGAAAGATATGATTTCAGTGGCAAGAGAACAAGACAGTAATATTTTGTTCGTATGTAACGATACAAAGGAGGATTGGTGGAAAAAAGAGAAAGGGAGACCGGAAGATCTAAGGAAAGAGCTTAACAAAGAATTTGCAGAAAGTAATCCTGAGTTGCATATTCATTTCCTGACATTGGATAGATTTTTTTCATATATAGCTGAAGAGTTTGAAATGGCAAAATCAAAGAGTGCTTTACAACTGACGGCGATGCAAGATATTACGGGAATTTTAGATGACCATGAAGAGAAAATAGAAACTGCAATACAAGAATATGTAGCAACATATTCCTGGGAAGAAGAACTGAATGAAGATGATTGGAACGCTGAAAATGAGAAGGTATCTTGGAAGATAGCAGAAGTATCGGTAGAAAAAGAAGAAAAGAAAATTATATATTATGTAAATATTGATATCAGTGTTTTGGCTGATTTAGAATATTGCGGGGAGCGTGATGACATCTTTAGAGACGACAAACTGGCCTGGGCACTTACTGGAGATGTAGTAATCGAGATGGAAGAATACTCAAGTTCCAGTGAAATAAAAGGGATAAATATTGAAAGTGGCGATATCATGCATGTCCGGCAAGACACATGGGATATCATAGGAAAGACAGATGATCAAATTTCATGTAAGGAAATTATTCGTTTATGTAAAGAGGAATCGGCAGACCCAGATGATTTAGTAAGAACGAGACTTGAGTATATAAATAGGTTAAAGTCTAGTGAAAGCATGAGAAGATCGGGAGACCATGCGGCTTTGTCCTTGGGAGATCAAAATTCTCTTATATGGGAGGATGAGAAAATTAGGCAGTTAATGTCAAAGAGTATGGAGAGTTTTATAACATTCGATCCAGAAGAGACAAGGAGGATGAAGGAAATAACTTGGAAGCAACTATCACAATTAGGCACAATAGTAAACCGTGCGTTAAAAAGTGACTCTGAACAGGAAGAATAGAGGGCTTGTTATATTTTGGAGGGATAAATAAGCGATTGAGGAATAGTAATATATTTTGGGGTGTTCCTCCCACGACACACTCGATGTAAACTTATATTGTTCTGGAAGCCTGCTATGACTTGTCGTATAATGTAGATTATGCTATATTTATTTTTATATGGTGACAAAATTTTCTTAATAACAGAGAGTTTTGTCTTTTTTGTGACTATGTAAAAAGTATTAGACGTAATAGAATGGTTGTAGAATTGCAAATCAAAACAAAATAGAATAGAAGTCAATTGGGCATGGTACTATGCAATATATTAAATAATCTAGAGGAAAGAGTATGGGTACGTTACTAGAATATATTTGGGAAATATCAAATTCAGTGGAAACGGATTATAAGAATCTTCCCCTTTTGCCAGTGATCATAGGTTATGATGCGATTGAGGCAGCTAATATAGCAGAACAAATAAATTCAAATAAAATTAAAATGAAGCAAGTGCATGCAGGTTACGGTAGACATTCAGATAGTATTGGAATAAATAGTTTGGCGAGAAATCTTGATGAATTTGAATGGTATTGTCCTATATTATTGGTTTATAATATTCAAAAGATAGGGCGCAAACACATTAAAGAAATATATCCCTTTAGTATAGAGGATTATAAAGAAGAATCAATTTGTAAAGATGGGCCCGAAGTAGAACGTTTTAGCTTGGGAAATCATGATGAGAATATATTAAAATATATAGAATGTATTTTTGGTTCAAATGAGGCATATTTATATGGACAATTGAAAAAAACGGATTCTAAAAGTAGGGTAATCTCCGTAATAGAGCATCTATATGACAAGAGTAATAACCCTAAATTGAAAACTATATATGTTGATATCGAATATGTTCGACTAATAGATGAAAACCTTGAATGCATTATATTACCAGAGAGACTACTGGCGTTTGAGGAATTTAAGTCATTTTCCAAATACTCTGATTCCAAATACTCTGGCGTAACGATCATAGAATATAAAACAAATCCAACACATCATCCAGCATGGTATAATGGTGTGGTCTCTGATTTGCTTGAGGGATATTTGAGAGAAAAAGGGAAAGTGTGAAATGGAAAGATATAAATTATGTGGATATATAAATCTTTTTGGTATTATTCCGGATTTTGTGTATCCAGTATACTATCGAAATGGAAAATATTTTTTTGCCCATGGGGACAAGTTTTGTATAAAAAGATTCTTTAGGGTAAAAAAAGATTATTTAAGAGAGATACAACCGCTGCCAGAAAAATATGGTCTAATACAGCGCCAAGTAGAAAATGATCAAATTTATATTTATGAAAAATCATATGGAGAGATCTTGCTTGGTACGGGATATAATCTAGTTAAAAAAATTTCTAACATTAGGATTGGTAATACAATACTACAGAATATTTTGGAAGAATTTAGAGAAGATTTTGCAGAAGATTCAGGTAAGAAGGTTTTAGCTGCGGATGTAAAATATTATGCTACTGGGAGGAGAAAGACTGCAGTTGCAAGAGTGTATTTGGCAGATGGTAACGGCAAGATAATTGTAAATCAAAAACCAATTGAAAGCTATTTTAGTGGAGGATATTATAGAGAAAAAGTTCTTATGCCATTAGAGTTAACAGGAACTTACGGAGCAGTAGATGTGTATGCTACAGTTAAAGGTGGAGGAGTAACGGGGCAAGCAGAAGCAATACGACATGGGATTTCCAGAGCGCTTATAAACATCGCTATAGACTCTAAGAAAATGCTAAAAGATGAGGGGTACTTAACTAGGGATCCAAGAATGAAAGAAAGAAAGAAGAGTGGATTAAAGGGAGCTCGCCGTAAACCGCAAAGAAGTAAGCGATAACAGACAAGGGACTTATGAGAAAAGATTATTTAAAAAGGGAACAAGTATTAAAGGATTTGACGCTAGTTGTAGATAAGCTGTCGAGAATAAAACGAGGTGCAACGTTTGCATTAGATGGAAGTTGGGGAAGCGGAAAAAGTTTTTTACTTGACATGTTCGAAGAAACTATTGCTAAAACCCAGGATGAAAATAGTTACGATAATAGATTCTTTATCGTTAAATATGACTGCTGGAAATATAATTTTTATTCGGAACCAGTTATTGCAATTTTATCGGCAGTTCGTGAACAAGTTGAAGAAGAACTGAAAATGTTTCCGGATTTAAGAGATAATGAAGTGATAGTCGGTGCATTAAATCAATTAAAGACATATCTTGGAGAATATGGTGGAAAAATACTTGAGAACAAATGGGGGTTTGATCCAATTAAAATATACAATAGTATTAGAGAGAATGGAAGCGAAATAAAAATGGATTCAAATAAGGAAGATACATTTTATTCCTTTAAACAATTATTAGAATCTATACGTATACAATTAAAGAAAATCGCAGAGAGTAAGACGATAGTTTTTATTGTTGATGATTTAGATCGATGTTTGCCTGAATATGCATTATCCGTCCTTGAAAGATTGCATCACATTTTTTCTGATATTCCTAATTTTGTAACTTTAATAGCAATGGATAGAAAGCAATTAAAAAAAGTTGTTAAACATGCTTATGGAAACAATTTTAATGTGGATGCTTATTTGAGAAAAATTATTGACTTTTATTTTGTAATAGATAATGGTGAATTGACGGAACACTATTTAGAAAAATATAAGGAGTATATCAATAAATTCTCTTATGATCAAGATGAAGATTTTGAGTGGGCAGAAAGAATAGTAACGGCAGCATTAAAAGATACTACTGTACGGGAACAAGAAAAAATGTTTTTAAGAGCTGAACTAATTCATGAAATGGCTACAGATAGTAATTTGGATGTATCCAGTATGGTTTTTGAAATATTATCTTTATGCTTCGATTCATGGATCGCTATGAAACAGTTTATAATAGAGTTTGAAGATGATAGAATAGTCTGTCCTCCATCAATTGTTAGCTTTAATGGGAAAAAATACAGAAGTTTAAATGCTAATATTTCGAGTAAAGTTTTATGGTTTGGCGAAAATGTTTTTGAAGGAGATGAAGTGCATCAAGCATATTGTGGAGAATTCTATTTTCGAGATTATGCGTGTTTTCAAGATGTTGTAGAAAAAATGAAGCTCTTTTTTCGCTTACAGAACGTCATTTGTATTTGACCAGATTTAGGATAAATAAATGGAGTCTATTTACTAATACGAAGTAGACGGTATAGCTTTTATTGTAAAAAGAAAAGCAGAGAATATGTTTAAACTAAGAAAAGGAAAGAACGGGGAGGATAAATGTATAAAGCTATTATCCTACAATAGACCTTCAAAAACAGCTTTTTAATTAGAATAGCCTATAGTACAGTTCTGTCGGTTATTTGACCAGAGTTTAGTTAAGGAAAATTTTTTTGGAAAAATAGAGGGCTTGAAAATCTCAAACCCTCAGTGTATAATCTGAGTAGAAAGGTATTCAGATGCAAGATCTGATGCCCTCAATTAAATGAAATGTATCAAAAGGTGATAGCATCTCCAAACTTTAGGCGGTATGGGATGCTATCTCTTTTTGTCGTTATGATGATCTATGTAAGTCAAAGCCGCGAAGATTACAAGTACTAATGTCATTACTTCCATGGCATCCATCGGCATCACCCTCCTTTGTAGATTAGAGGGCGCTAAGAAATCGCATCCGTTTTTCTCCCAGATTATACCAGACAAATATATCATAGCCGGCCGCTGATAGCAATAAGATCAGGGTCTAAGAGGATACCCTATTTTGTCACCCTATCAGTAGATAAGTCTGCAAAAACGCACTTTTTGAGTAATAAAAGTTTTGTATCCTATATATTAATTTAAGGTGGACATGGAGAAATATGAGAGTGCATGTTATAATCAGTGGCAAGGAAGATGTAGGAGGCATCAGATGATTAAAGATTGGAATTTCTGGTTATCTGTTATAACATTAGTTTTAACTATGGTAACGGCAATTACAGCAGTTATTGCTGTCAAACAGACGAAAAAGCAGATTGAGTTAAGTAATAAACAGCATCTTTTTGATCTTCGGATAGAGAATTACCTAGTGGCGAAAGGTTTGGTCGAGCAATATAAGAACTGTAAAAGTTTGTGGGAAAGAGAAAAAAGAAATGAAGTTATTTGGGCATCAGAGTCTATTTTTTTCTTCTTGACAAATAATACCTTTTTAGAGGAAATTCAAGGGATGACAGCAGAGAAGGCATTTGCTAATCCTCTACAAAAGGAATTTTTAAAGAAAAAGGAAAATATCAAAGAGATATCTACAACAATAAAACTTATTTTCACTGGTGAAAATGCTCAGAAGGTGGCGGAATTTGTATATTTATTTCAGGAACTTTTGTATGCCTTGTACCGGTATCAGATAATACGGGAAAAAATGCAGGAGTATTCGGATCTGTTTCATGTAACTCTGGAAGAAGCACAAAGGAAGATATCTGAACAGAAACACAGAGATAGAGTCTGGGAAGTAATTGATGATTTGGATGCTTTATTTGTAGAGATAGAGTCAAATGATATACTGAGAGCATTGGAAGAGCAAATTAAGCTCACTTAAATGAAAAAGTAGAGTGCAGGAAGGCTGAAGCCTCCTGCACTATTTTTAGAGGTTCTGACGGATGATTCGTGTAATGATTCCCAGCGCTACGTTCCGTTCCGTGTCTATATGGGTGACAACAAAGGAAACTTCATCTTTTTTTCCTGGGGTCCGGGAGTCATAACAGGAATGGGCGATGGCATTGACACCGATTGACAGCCGGACGAACACGGTTCCTTTGTGGATATCTTCAATCGTACCGGCGTATTTCCCCTGGACTTTGCAAAGTGCCATGTTTGCTTTGCTGGTATCGCCCTCCACGCTTTTAACGTCCGCCCGGACGGTAAGGTGTTCAGGATCTTTTGCGTTAATATCTAGGATACGGACCAGGATATGGTCACCGACCCTGAACCGCTCCCTGGCGTCACCAAGCCAGTCGAAAGATAGATCCCTGGCGGGGATAGAGGTTTCCACGCCAAATATTTCTGTACGCACCACTTTTTCGGAAACGGAAATAACACGTGCTTGAACGATTCGATTCGGATAGACTTTCGGAGTTCCGGAGGAATCCTGATCGAAATAGAAAATTTGCCGTTTTTTGAGCATGGCATCCTTTCTGCTTGCGACAATGCTGCGCTCTTTCGTGTCCAATCCTTTAATCAGGAAGTCGATCTCGCAGCCAAGCATGGTGTTGACGATTTTATTCTGCCGTAGAGACAGTTCCCCGTAATTGTGTGTCTCATCTTCAACCAGGTTGATCATCATTTCTGTCATGGGGATAACAACACGGAAATTTTTGTAGTAAACGATTGTGATGGTAGACCCGCCCTCCAGGCGCTCAATGCCACCTAACGTTCCGGTTAAGATTCTGCGCGTCCGATAGGCGTTGGTGATCTCGTGCCAGGTCAGGTCCTCCTTTGATTTCTGAGTTTCAATCGTATCGTTATCCAAAGCTAAAATATTGTTCAGTTCTGTTGGCATAGTTTGTCCTTTCTTTATGCGTTACGACATAATGGAATCCTTATCTACGGGTGTCAAATAAATATCCGCCTCAGAGAGCAGATCGTCAAATGCTGGCTCTTTAGAGGAATGAGAGGCCAGCTCCTGCCGGTCCATTTTCGCTGAAGATGGAGAATCTGGCAGTTTCTTTTTCCTGCCAGAGCGTTTGGGCGTTGGAACTACCGGTGTATAGTCGGTTTCCTCAGACTGTGTTAGCGTCGGGCGATTTTCGCCATTCAGAGTCGGATTAAAAACGCCAATCTCAGTCAATTTAAAATCGCCAATGCATCATGTATGTTATTAACAGTTACGCATTTTTATACTCCGTATGTTTTGCGATACCAGCCTCAAGACCAAGTGTTTCCAGCTTGCGTCCCCGGTAACTGTCACCTTTGATCATAAATACAGTGGCGTCATCAAAAACCCGGTCTAAAGAACAAAGCAGCGTATCATCTTCGCTGAAATATTCGCCCCACTGGTTTGGTGTTTTGTTGCTGGTAAAAATCATGGTGCTGGGACCATCTTTATTATAGCGGCGGTCAATCACATCAAAGAACATACGGGTGTTCTCTTTATCGAACACACACCTGCCAATCTCATCAATGATCAGGCAGGAAGGCTTTACCAGCCCGTTGATGACAGCCCCCTCCCGGCCGTGTTTCCTTGCATCCGTCAACTTTTGGTTGAGTTCGCTTGCCCTTAAGAAATAAGTCTTATATCCTTTCAGGCAGCATTCCCGCCCAAAAGCCATGGCCAGATGAGTTTTGCCTACACCCTGCGGACCAATAAATGCCAGATTTTTTCCTGCATACAGAGCGGACAGAGAAGAGAGGTTCTTCAGTGACTGCACATGCTTTCCATGGAGCCGGCTGAAATCAAATCTTTCAAAGGTTTTCGGCTCATTCATAGGAAGCTTACTCAGTTTTAGCATTGTGTGGACCATAGAGTCGTATTTTTTCTGCTCCAGGTATTCAAAAACTCCGCAGACTGCCTCCAGAGCTTCCGGCGTAAGTTCTTTTTCATCGGCATAGCTGGCCAGTTCTGCTGTATAAAGATCGATCTTCAGTGCCTTTGCACTGGACTGGATTCTTTCAAGTATTGATTCATTCATCCCACAGGCCCTCCTCAAAGTTGAATTTTTCAAATCCGGAGTGCTGTTTGGGTGGCTCTATCTGAAAGATCCGGGTTTTGACTGGCATTGATGGGACTTCTTCCGGCTGTTCTGTCACATACTGATCCCGGCAGAAACTGTCTCTTCTCATCCAGGTAACATCATGGGTGGTCAGGACTTTGCTGAGATCGGATGCGTAGATATAGAGGGTAAAGGAATCTCTCCGGATTCTGCAGGTCTTCTGGGTGTACCAGTACGGGACGCCGAAGCGCCGCCCTTCATAATGGACAAATCCATCGAAAGAAATTTTTCTTTCCGGACAGAGATAGAAAGCAAGTGCCTGTGTTTTTGTTAATACGGAAGCAACAGCCATGCAGTCTTCCTGATGCTTTTCACAGGGGATACAGTCCACTGCTTTATGGTATATGCTGTTCTGGCGTTTGCACCATCCGATGGCTTCCAGATTTAATTCGGTAATCGTGCCAAAAACTCTGCCAGCAAGGAAGTTATCTTTTACGAAGCGGATCAGGCGCTCCACCTTCCCTTTGGTGAAAGGATGCCTTGGTTTACAGAGCTTCGTCTGGAAACCGATCGTTTCCATGAACACTTTATAATCTTTCTGCCAGATAGGATGTCCCTCTGGATCACGCCGGATCACGACACTTTTCATGTTGTCTGTCAGTATATAGTGCGGGATTCCCATATAAGTAAAAGCATGGATCATCCCTATAAAAAGATTTTCCTGTCTGGCATTGGGGAAGAATTCGATGTATCTTTCCCCGCAATGATGGCAGATCATAGCAAAACATGCGACCTTATAGGAAGCATCGGTATTTGTATCTACCTGGACAAAGCCCCAGTCCATCTGATAGGATTCCCCAGGGGAAGTTTGATATCTGCGTCCCCGGTTTCCCTGAGGGGCAACGAGCTGACGCTTGGGCGGAACAAGATCCCGGTGATCAGCGATATAAGTTTTTACGGTTGTTAACCCACCGGTATATCCAGCTTCCTGCAGCCGCTCAAAGCATACAGAAGAATTCGTGACGCCTTTTCGGAGCAGTCCGTCAATAATGCCGCTATATCCGGTCAGAACCGTAGCTGTTGCTTTTTGTCCTGTCCTCCCATGTGGCGTAACAATAAAGTTATTTTCTTTTAAGTGCCTTAGCCTGGATCTGCTGAGCCCGGTTCGGCGTTCCAGTTCTGCAAGATTAATTTTGGCAAGGTTGAAATTTTCGCCTTGTTCCTGCTTTATTTCGTTGATTGCTTGTGTTATGATTTTTTGTAAGTCATTACATGTAGCATCTTCGTGCATAAATCCTCCTTTTCTGATGCATTGGCTTATCATCAGTATAAGAGGATGAAGACCTGTATGTAATGGCTTTTTTAATTTGACTAGGATTGGCTATTTTAGCCTGACACTAGATGGTTATTTTAACCCGACGCTAATAACTGCAGCTCCCGCCATTTGGGAATGTGGCTGGAGGCTTTCCGTTTTACGAGCTTTTTTGCTTCCGGATGGCGGGTGTAATCAAATTTCTGGGCCTTCAGTACTTTTTGGCCGCGCAGGATGATTAATTCGTCATCCAGGGATAGCCGCAATACTTCATCTGGTGTTAATACAGGGCGTTTCCCGATAGATTCGGTGCGGCGATATTCCGGGGTATAATCAGAAATCCGCCAGGTATTAAGTTGTTTTGCCTCGGATGAGACATTAACAGAAGCAATCCCCGTACGTTCTGAGATAAATGCAGCCGTAACTGGATCCGTACAGCCCAAAAAGACGGTAGAATCACAGTTTCCTAAGATTTCCTGCCAGGCATTGAACGGATAACGGTTTTGCATCTGCGGCAAATTTTGAAAAATACAGCTGATACTGATCCGTCGGCTTCGGATGACGGAAATCTTTGTCGGTAGATCGAGGATGGTACCAGAGGCAGCGCCGAGCTCATCGGCAAGGATGTGGACTGGTACGGGAAGCTGACCGTTTTCCCCGTGGAGATCCGCAAAGCGCACCAGCTTAATAAAAACGAAAGACAGGAAAAGTGAGGACAGGAAATCAAAACTATGATCCTGATCGCTTACGATACAAAAATAAGCGCACTTTTTCTGGCCGGGGAGCGTAAGATCAATCTCATCATACGAGGTGATTTGCCGGATCGCTTTGGTCTGGAAGATCTGGAGTCGTGATCCAAGGCCGATGATCACGCCGCTTCGCACGGTTTCCGATGCCTGTTTGTAAATACAGTAGGGTACTTTTGCTGGATGACTAACCGGGAGCAGGTCAAACAGGGCATTTAATTCCTTATCGGAACTCATAGTAAGAAGTTTATATACCTGGCCGATATTCCGGGATTCGGGAGGAAAGCTTTGTTCCACATACAAGATGAGGGCCTTTAGAAGGTTGAGTTCTGCCGTATCCCAGAAACGGTCCCCTTTGCCGGTCCCGGTATTCTGGATGATGATATCTGCAAAAATCTGTGCCATTGTTTCGGAACCATCAATTTCCATCAGACAATTCCAACTATCAGAGTTTTCCGGGCTTACCAAATTGAAGACCTTTACGGTATAACCGTTATTTTCCAGATACACGGCCAGATCTTCGTACAGTTCGGATTTGGGATCGGTGCATATCAGGCTTTCTCCTCGAGCAACGCATTGAAAAGCTGCATTTCTGACATAAGCTCTGGATTTCATCGACCCGGATGCACCATAGACGGCGACATTTTTATTCATCCTTGTGTTTTCTGGCAGGCAGACGGCCCGGTTACCGATTCTTCCAAGAATCAGGCCCTTCGTATGTGCTACATTATCAACAAGTTCCAGTACCTGGTGCATCTCCTGTGGCGTCATAAAGCCGGAGGTGCCATAGGTCCCCTTATTGGAATAGTTCAGATTCCTTTCCCTGTCTGACACGCCTCCGTTTCTGTCAAGGCCCATCCGCATGAGAAAAAAGGCCAGTAGAGCGAAAGCCGCCAGGCAAATACAGAGCCCATACAAGCCATATGGCAGGTCCGTTACCGCGGAGAAACACTCTTTTGTGGCGAGTGAGGGAAAAGGAGGGCTCGTACCGTCGCCTGCGAAATGTCCATTCCGTTCCCAGAATTGATAGTTGCGTAAAAACTGTGCAATATATCCGCCGGCATAAAGTGTGCAGCCTATAATCGGCAAGAGCACAATGGATTTCCACCATTTACGTTTCATGTAAAAAACTCCTTTTAAATTTCAGAAAATCAATACTGGAATACTGCAGATCTTCTCCCAGGAAGGCCCTCAGCACCGGAAGCTGAAAGTCGAAAGCGATGAGAACACCGCGATGGCCAAACAGCTTTAAGGCAGTATTGAATTTGTTGATACGTAACATGTCAAAATCATACGCAAACAGCACCATATCTTTTTCCGGGGTAAGGGCATCATGTTCAGTGGGCATATGTGGATCCGGTGCCAGTAAGTCGGTAATGAGCAGTTGGTTTAATCGGTTTTGCAAGTTCGGGTTACAAAGAATCTGCAGCAACACTTCCCCTTCCGGAGTGTTTGGCACGTAATGGAAGTGGTCATAGGAAGTGTCCAATGAGAAGAACGCTTTCTTGTGGCCGCCCGTGCTGGTCAACAGCCGGTATGCCATGGCCATATCCCGCCCCAGCATGATTGCGCGGATCTTTGGGATACCAGGATAGGGATTCCCGGATAAATACTGCGTTAAAAAAGCGTTGACGCGAATTTCTGTCCGGTATTCCCATTTCATCAGAGTATCCCCGGTATTATAAAGCGAATAGGTGCAGTCGGATGAAAGAAGAACACCCATGCACCGGGAATTACGGATTTTTGTTGTATCATCTCCCAAGCGTTTGATTTCTCTAGCGGAATAGAATAGCGGGTAGCTTCGCGAGGACCAGATACCGGCCCTTTGATCCGGTAGGAACAGCTCCGGCTTCTCATCAGGGAAAACAGGGATTCCCGCATAGAGCAGCGTAAGGTATCCTTCTGCCCTGAGATGGAGACGGAGGCGCCGGCTCTTTTCTGATCGGACTTGATTGGTGTCGGTATTCCCGGTCAGATACGGGGCGAACCGCTCGGGAGATTCCTGTAAAAGATACTCCTTGGACCGTTTTGTAAGACGGTATCCCCTAAGTTTATCCCGGTAGTGAACCCGCAGCAGCTTTTCTGATTTGAGCTGAGTAATTATTTTTTCCGCATAGGAGGAACTCGGGATAAGCCGATATAGCTGACCTGCAGGGAACTCCCCGCAAAGAGCCGTCAGCTCCAAAAGATGATAACGTGCTGAGTCCTTTAAAATAAGCATCACTCCTAAAAAAATACCCATCAGACTCCCGACTTGGGTAAATCTGGCGGGCGGATAGTAGGCGACGAAACAGAGAATATCGTGGTTTTCTGTAATCCTTACCCATGTCGGGAAAAAAACGGCGGAAATCAGGAAATTTCCGATAGGTCAGAAACCTGGTCTTTTCTGCTCCGAAGCCATGCGGGGAATAGGGATTTCTCCATGATGTTGATCAAGGTGTAGTCCTCATCCCCTAAGTTGGTGGTATGGTAAGAGTCGCAGTAAATCCCACTGTCATCCTTTAGGACAAAAGGGGATATAGTATCCAGGATTTGTTTAAATTCCATGTTGTCATAATCCCGGATGCGTCGGAGCGGAAGTTTTCGGTCATATACCTGGATAAAGCATACGACGCAGTCGGTGAAAACCGGGATCGGATGTTCTGCCAGGTAGGATTTGATCCCGCAGTACAAGGGATCATTAATGTAACCAATATTTGCGCGTGTTTTCCGTTTGGGAAGCAGTCCGGGCAACCGGATGATTAGAAGGTTGCCGTCTGTACGAAACTGGATTCCCTGTGCTTTTACAGCTCGATCCATATATTCCGGCTTCGGAAGGACAGCTGTAGTAAAAATAATATTCCGCAGCTGACATGCCAGGTGTTCCGCTCTTAGAGCTGCGTCGGTACTGAGTGCTTCGTAATTGGCCGGATATTTCCGGATATCCGTCATTTTCATTGCGAAAATGGTGTTTTTCAGCTTATCCATTCCATCCTCAATGGTTTCGATACGCTGTAGAAGTTCTGTGGTGTCTATGAGTCATCTCCTCCTTTCTGGTAATAGTTGACTGTTCCATCCAGTGCGACTACACAGTAGGCAAGTACATGGGGAATATGGAGTTTTCGTGTCTGATCCGGAGTCGAGACAATGACCAACCGTTTGACGTCGGTTGTCTGTTTTTCGAGCAATCGGTTAAAGAGAATTTCTTTGCCCTCCGGAACATAGATGATTTCATATTCCGCTTCGCAGGAGAAGAAATTAATCGCAACGGGAAATTCTCCGCAGGTATGATAAACGACAGTCTTTTTAAAATCCAGCATAACCCAGTAAGCAGCGATCATTCCCTCATCTGCTTTTTCAGCAGCCCCCGGGCAATCCAAGAGCAGATTTTTGTCAGGATCGTAATAGATACGCCCCTGTTTCAACAGATTTCGGATCAGACGTTTCATCGAATCCTGTTTCTTGTAGAAGCTGCGGATGACCTGTTCATAAGTGAGCGCATGGTAAGTGGTGATGATGCGTAAGAGGGAAGCCCCTTCTTGTCTATAGATTTCTTCTCGTGTTTTCATCGTAAATTCTCCTTTGCCTTCGTTTATACGTGTAGATATACGTGGTTTACACGTAAGAATTTATACGTTCAGTTTACGTACAAGTTTGTGTGTAGGGCAGTGTTCCTTGAAATATCAGTGGTTTACGGGTACAAAAAAAGCACCGTCTACGGGTGCTGAAAAAATGTGAAAACTATAAGCATGATAATTGTAGCACTGCTGGATTTCCAATTCAATCGCATTGTTGTGCCAATGTACTGCCAGTTTGCAGCGTTTCCGTTTCCGGGAAAAACTGCTCCAGCAGATGAATGGTTTCATTGGCGGTAAACCCCCATAAGATTGTGCTGAGTGCTTCTATGGCAGCATGTCGTCTGCGGTAAAAGGTACGATAAGAGAGCCGGTCGATATGCGGCGCAAGTCGGTCCAGGATTTCATCCGTGTTTTGCAGTTCCTGCGGGGAGAGGAAGGAATAGTAGAGAATCCAGTAGTATTGTTCCCCGTATTTATGGTTGCACCGCAACAGATCTACCGCAGAATCAAGGAGTTTGAGCATTTTATTGCTTTTCTCAATACTCTTTGCACGTTCTTCGATATCCGTGCCGCTTAAATCGGCTCCTGCTGAGTAGATCGAATCAAGGAAACGATCTATGGAGGATCCGTAATCAAGCTGAAATTGCGTCTCAAGTTGATGTACCACCACTTTTAGGCTATATGTGGCATCGCGATAGTGTTTTAAAAACTGATAGGTATTATGGTATCTTGGGTCTTCCTTTGGGGAGATATGATTTTTCATTGTTCTAGGCATGAGCATAGCCTCCTTTCAAATTCACAGTGGGTATTTGGGTAAATAGAGTGGGCGGATCTTCCTTTGGGGACAGGGATAATTCAAATCGATAGGCCGTGTTTCCATAAGGACAGATAATTTCAAGACTGTATATACTGTTTAGTCTTCCTCCGCTGTCTGATAACCGAGATAATTGGTAGCGGGCTCTTTTGCACTGACAGCAGGGGAGCCCTTGTGTTTGCAGGAGATTTGCCAGTTTTTCGATGACGTAATGAAGTACCGGTTTTGGAACGCTATCCGTTTCATCTGAAATGCTGATCTGTTCTGCGATATCTGGTTCTGAAACGCTGTCAGGGTCATCCGGTATCTGAATGGGAAGGCTTAAGGCAAGCGCAACCTCTTCTTTGTCGATGAGAACATCGCTGACGGAAAACATAGTAGATAGATAGTTGTTTAAGTAGATAATGCTGCCGTGTGAGCCGGAAAAAGGAATCAATGTGAGCAGATCCAAGGCATCCATTTTTTTCAGGATACGGCAGACTGTTGCCCGGGACCGACCCCAGCGTTCTGAAAGTTCTGTATAATTTGTCACCGGATTTCCGGTATGGTTTCGAAAGTATACGACCGGTCCCAGGTCAGATCCCTGTACGTGGATGTCGTTGTAGATGGCGTGGATCCAGAGATCCAACAAGATGTCCATTTCGGAACATTTACCTATACTGATCAACTCATAGACTTTTGTGATTGGAAAAAAGAAAAATCCGGTGTCCTTTTGACAAGGGTAACTATATCCGAGAATCGTATTTTCCGTTTTCCAGTCCAGGATTGAGAACTTGACCAGTCGATTCTTGCCAAGAAGAGTATAAGAAACATAATGTTGCTCTTCGAGAAATTGCAACACAGAGATTACCTGGTGATGAAAGCGGAAACGAAATGCTTCCTGTAATTCTGAGATGGGACAGATCCATTCACCGGCCTGAAGAGTATATGACATGCCTTCCAGTCTTCGGCGGGACATCCGGTAATTCGCATATGAGCAAAGCACGATGTAATAAAAAAGATAGGAGCCTCCGTTAGTACGGATGTTCCTATCTTCCATAAGATTTCGGATAAATGACCGGTAGATCCGGCAACGTGGATAATCCACGATTTGTTTTATTTCTAATTGGTATTGCATATAATTTGATCCTCCAGCTTAATTGTAATTAAGATATTAAATTTTCTAAACAACGTAGACGAAAGGTAAGTTATAGGATATAATGAATTAAATTTCTAAGGCACAGCTATTGCAGATAAATGGCACAGGTAAGTTTGGGAAATTACCTTAGTTGGCATGACTGCTCGGTTTGAATTGGTGAAAATAGGGTGAACTTAAGGTGGACACATTTTAAATTCCCCAGAGTTTTAGCGGGTTCCGAGGACTTTTTTGTGGGTCTGCAACACCCTGATTCACCGGTTCAAATCCGGTCTGCGCCTTTTAAATAAGTACATTTTATAGAAGCTGAAGGAAATATTCCCTTCAGCTTTTTTTAGAACTTGTTTAGGAATCATTAAGCGGAAACTGAGAAAATTTAGGAGAAAGCAAAAACGCCGGGCGGATGCACCGGCAGAAAGATTGGGGAAAACTATGAAAGAGAGACAAAGGCTGACAAATATTTTGATTATTGAAGATGACGAGGATATCCGCGAGGGAGTGAGGATCCTGCTGGAGGGAGAACAATACCAGGTACAGGAGGCGGAAAACGGGAGAAAGGGTCTGCAGCTGCTTACAAAAGATACAGATCTTGTAATTCTCGACATTATGATGCCGGGCATGTCAGGATTTAAAACCTGCGAGGAAATCCGGAAGATATCCTATGTACCGGTCCTGTTCCTGACAGCCAAATCTCAGGAGTCCGACAAGCTTCTGGGGCTGATGGCCGGGGGAGACGATTATCTGGCAAAACCCTTTTCTTATGCAGAACTGCTGGGGAGAGTCAAAGCTCTTCTCAGGCGTTACCAGTTTTATAAAGGCAAGGAAGAGCCTAAAAAGATGGAGCAGGATTCCTTTATAGACCTGGCGGGCATCCGGATCAACGAATCTTTTAATGAGGTGTATGTAAGAGGCGAGGCGGTTGAACTGTCAGAGCTGGAGTATCAGATCCTGCTGCTCTTGATGCGCCATCCGCGGAAAATATTTTCAGCGCAGAATCTTTATGAAAGCGTGTGGAATGAGCCCTATTTTTATAACTGCAGCAGTACGGTCATGGTACATATCCGGAGACTGCGGGTAAAGATTGAGGAGGATGCGCAGAATCCCAGACATATTGTGACAGTATGGGGGAAAGGATATCGGTTTGGAACATATGAGGAATAAACAGACATCGATCTATATGAGGCTGACCAGGCTGCTCTTGATGGCGGCATGCATTTCCGCTGTCTTTTTTGCCCTGCTGGATCTGGTGGAAGGACATGTGATCAGCCTTTATCTCAGGAATTCGGACTATATCGGACAAAAGAGACAGGAGCAGCTGGAAAGCCTTCAGGATTATATCACAGACCATAAGCTTTACAGTGAAAACATATATGAACTCCGGGGCTGGCTGAAAACCCAGCCGGCGGTAGCGCTGCAGATTTTTATGGATGGAGAGCTGATCTATGATTCCTATTTCCAGGAGGCGGACGGCAGCTGGGAAGTGGGCAGTGATGAGAATTTCCGGTCGGAGCATCTTAGCACGGTGGAGCTGGGAGATGGTGAAGCGGCAGTATTTTTAAGGGGCTTTTATGTCTATCATTTTTATACCTATGCCTTTATCGTGGAAATCATCCTGTCATCTGGCGTGTTCGTGCTGATCGTGCTTGCGGGGATCCAGAAGACGATCCGCTATATCCGCAGGCTGCAGTCAGAGATTGAGATCCTGGAAGGCGGAGACCTGGACTATTCTATTACCGTCAGCGGAAGAGACGAGCTGGCCTCGCTGGCGGCAGGACTGGATGCCATGAGAGTTTCCCTGAAAGAACAGATGGAGGAAGATGCAAAGCTGACGGCGGCATACCGAAAACTGGTAACAGAAGTTTCTCATGATCTGAGGACACCGTTGACCTCGCTGATGATCTATACCGAAATCCTGCGGCAGGGAGATATGGAAGACAAAGAGCAGCTGGAAAATTATATTGACAAGATCCACAGAAAAGCGCATCAGATCAAAATACTTTCGGATCATATTTTTGAATATTCTCTGGTCAGCGGTCGGGAAGAGATTGAGCTGGAGGAGGCGGAGGATATGGGGCTGATCTTTTACGACAGCCTGTCTGAGATGGCGGCCTACTTAGAGCAACAGGGATATGGTGTGACCCGCAGGCTTCAATGGAATGGCTGCAGGATACGGATCAACCAGGAATATATCAGCAGGATTCTGGACAATATTACATCAAACATTCTTAAATATGCAAGACAGGACGCCCCGGTCCAGATTGGAACAGTAAAGGCCGAGGAGGAAGAAGCTGCCGGAATCTATTTTGAGAACCGGATTGAAAAGGATGTGGATGACAGAGAAAGCACAAAGATCGGGATCCAGAGCGTGGAGAAGATGATGCAGAAGATGGGCGGCTACTGCCAGGTGGAAAAAGAGGAGGAGCTGTTTAAGATCACGCTGTGGTTTCCGGCGGTCAGGGAAGAGTAGGGCGGCTTGGAATCTTCCTGTCTGAAAATAAAAAGGGAAAGGAACAAAAGCGTCCTTTCCCTGAATGTCTGTGTTTTATATGTATTATCTTCCGCGCAGTCTGGCGAAAAAGCCCTTCTTCTTCTGAGGGGTATCCAATGGACCGCGGATACCTTTGACTGCGGTGATATAGATGCCGCTGACGGTTGCCTTGACTTCCTTTTTCACTGGAATCAGTGGGAAAACCTCTGCATCACACATCAGAGTCATGATCTTCGGGCCTACCTTAGCCTTCACTACCGGCACCTTGGAGCGGCGCAGGTATTTTGGAGTGCTTTCCAGTACAATGGGAGGGAAATCGGCGTCTTTCAGACGCATCTTGCCCTTGTCGATGATCAGCATGGACATGGTCTGGGCCATGGCATCGATCTGCTCCTGCTGTTCTGCCTGCTTCTTTTCAGCTCTTTTACCCAAGAAATATAAAACGATACATGCAACGATTAATATTACCAATATCACAAGTAATACGATGGTTAACGTACTCACGACAGACCTCCTGTTCATTCAAAATTTCACGCCATTTATTGTATCATTGTTTCCGGACAAGTGCAAGAGATTTGCGATTATAGGGTTACTTTTCTTAAAAGTACAGCTATAATATATAAGGTAATCATTAAATAAAATTTAGCTGGGAGAGCAGAATGTCAGATAATATTTTAGAAATTTTCGCAACTTCATATATGTGGCTGCTGGAGCACATGTTTCTGATCAATGTTGTGTTCTCTTTCCTGATTATATTTTTTCAGAGGAAAAATCCAACCACAGTCTGGGCGTGGCTGCTGCTTTTGTATTTCATTCCGATTCTGGGGTTTCTCCTGTACATGATCCTGGGACAGAATTTCAGGAAGGAACGCATGTTCAAAATGAAAGAGATTGAAGGAGAGATCAAATATGCGGTCCGGCGGCAGGAGGAATCGATCTACCGAAAAAAACTAAGGCTTAGGGATCCGGAACTGGAACGGTTTAAGAGCCTGATCCTTTATAACCTGAATGAGGGAGAGGCCGTGCTGACGGATAATAACGATATCCGTATCTACACGGACGGAAGGGAAAAATTTAATGCGCTTCTAAATGAAATGGATCATGCAAGAAATTATATCCATATCCAGTATTATATTATCCGGAGTGATGAACTCTGGAAGGAGATTGAAGAGGTTCTCCTTAGAAAAGCAAGACAGGGCGTGGAGATCAGGATCCTGTTTGACAGCATGGGCTGCCGCGGACGCAAAGGAATGCACAAGGCAGACTGGGACAGACTCCGGAAAGCAGGAATCCAGGTGGCGGAATTTTTCCCGGCGGTGCTTGGCAAGCTGCAGCTTAGAGTGAACTACCGGAATCACCGGAAGATTGCGGTGATCGACGGACGGATCGGATTTGTAGGAGGTTTTAATGTGGGAAGGGAATATCTGGGAAAGGACCGGAAGTTTGGCTACTGGAGAGACACGCATATCTGCATCGAAGGTTCGGCGGTCACGTCCCTGGCAGTGCGTTTTGTGCTGGACTGGAACTATGCGGCCAGAGAAAATATTTTTCTGGAGGACCGGCTGTTTGAGATACCAACCTACGTAAGGAACGGGAGAGACCCGGTGCAGATCATCTCCAGCGGCCCGGACTCAAAAAGCCAGACCATCCGTAATAACTATCTGCGGCTGATCCACATGGCAAGAAAGAGTATTTATATTCAGACGCCTTATTTCATCCCGGACGATGATATAAAAAATGCATTGATCATAGCGGTAAAATCCGGGATCGACGTGCGGATCATGGTGCCCTGTAAGCCGGATCACCCATTTGTGTACTGGGCGACCTATTCATATCTGGGAGAGATGATCGAGGCGGGAGCCAGATGCTATACCTACGACAATGGATTTCTCCATACAAAATGCCTGTGTGTAGACGGGCTGGTCAGCTGTATCGGCACGGCCAATATGGATATCCGGAGTTTTGCGCTGAACTTTGAGGTTAATGCGGTAATTTACAGTGCCAGGACAACGGAGCGGCTGATGGAGGCCTTTGAAAACGATATTCCCAAGAGCACATTGGTAACACGCAAAAAGTATAAGCAGAGAAGCCTTATGATCCGGACCAAGGAGCAGTTCTGCCGACTGCTTTCGCCGGTGCTTTAACGGCTGCTGGCGGGATTCTTTTATGAAATATCTCTAAAAATACTAGGAAACCGGGACAAGATGTGCTATAACATAAGAGTGTATTTTTGATGATTTACGAGGTGTAAGATGAAAAAGAAATTAGTAATCATGTTGACAGGAGTTTTTGCGGCGTCTATGCTGCTGGCGGGATGCGAGGCAAGCAAGGGGCTGGAGACGGATGACCTGAAGATCACCCAGTATAAAGGCGTGGAAGTGGATGAAGTGGAGAAGCCGGATGAAGTTACGGATGAAGACGTGGATGCATCGATCCAGGCTACCCTGCAGACAAATGCGACGACTACTGAGGTGACCGACCGTCCGGTTCAGGAGGGCGATACGGCGACAATTGATTTTACCGGAAAGATTGACGGTGCAGAATTTGAAGGCGGTTCCAGCACGGATTATCCGTTGGTGATCGGTTCAGGATCTTTTATTGAAGGGTTTGAAGACAGCATTGTCGGTCACAATATCGGGGATACCTTTGACTGGAATGGAAAATTTCCGGATGACTACAGTAATGCGGACTATGCAGGAAAAGATGTGACCTTTACGATTACCGTGAAGGGAATCGGAGTAGAGGAAGTGCCGGAGCTGACAGATGATTTTGTGCAGACCGTTTCTGAAGAATCAAAGACTGTGGATGAGTATAAGGAAGAAGTAAAGAAGCAGCTGGAAGATGAAGCTGAGACTACTTATAACGATACACTTCGCCAGGAAGTATGGCAGACAGTGCTGGACAATACAGAGGTGAAAAACTATCCGGAGGATGAAGTGACAGAGATGTCGGATTCTCTGAAGTCTCAGTATGAGAGTGCGGCAGAGTATTACGGAACGCCGGTGGAGGATTTCATCGAGACACAGATGGGTATGACCATGGATGAGTTTGAGGAGCAGGTAGACACGGCTGTCCGCAGCAGTATCAAAGAGACTATGATAACGGATGCGATTGCAAAGGAAGAGAAGATCAGCCCAAGTGATGACGAGTATAACAAGCAGTTCGAAGAAATGGCTGAATCCTACGGATACGAGGATGTGGATGCGCTGAAAGAAGCGGCAGAGGAAGATGATCTGAAAGAAATCGCGCTGAACAATCTGGTAAAAGACTGGCTGGTGGAAAACTGTATCCAGGTAGCCGGAGAATAAAAAAATAAAAACAAGACGGCATGGCTGTAAAGAGCTGTGCCGTTTTTTGGGTATACCCGGCGGGTGGCCGCTGTGTTTGCGGTGCGCATACTTGTGCCCCGGCGGCGTGACTGTATATTAAAATAGAAAGAATGAAATGGAAAATAGTACTTGACTCTCCTCTTAGGGGAGGCACTATACTGAACACAGATTCGGATCAGGAAAGGGATAGCATATGTTTTCAATCGGAGAATTTTCCAAGACCTGCCAGGTCAGCGTCAAGACCCTGCATTACTATGATAAGATCGGGCTTTTAAAGCCGGTAAAGGTAGATGCGCTTACAGGATACCGTTATTACAGTCAGCCGCAGATGGAAGAAATGCTTCTGATCCAGCGGCTGAAGCGGTATGGATTTTCCCTGGAGGAGATCCGGGGGATGCTGGCCTGCGGGGAAAAGAGGGAGCTCTTTTCAAAACTGCTGCAGCAGAAAGAAAAATTATTGCAACAGAAGCAGGAGACGGAACAGGTTTTAAGAGAGCTGTCCGCTCATCTGCTGGACTTTGAAAGGACAGGTGATATTATGGGATATCAGAAGGGCTATGAAATCCAGGTGGTCGAGGCGCCTGAGCGCAATGTGATCGCGTCGCGCCAGAATATGAGCGTAGATGAATTCGGAAAATATTATGAGAAACTTTATCAGAGGGTACCGGAAGAAAAGGTGACGCCAAATGGTATGGTAGGGGCAGTCTATTATGACAAAGAGTTCAACCGCGAGTGCAGTGATATCGAGCTGGTGGTAGGGATCCGTGAGAGGGAAAAGGCAGACAGGACCATCGAGAAGGGGCTGTGTGCCAGAACTCTGCACCGCGGCGCTTATTCCACGCTTTCAGAGGCCTATGCGGCGCTGGTGACCTGGATCGGGGAAAACGGATACCGGTGCAGCGGGGCACCGTATGAATTTTATCTGCGGACACAGTTTGACGGGCTCTCGCCGGAAGACTGGGAAACAGAAATATTTTTCCCAATTGAGAAAAAATAGTTCATTGGGGACGGGGGATTTTGAAAAATCCCCCGTCCCCAATGACGTTTGGGTCTTCTCAAATCCGGTCAATGGAAGTAGAATGAAAAGGGATTTAGAGGAGGAAAATGTCATGAGACCCGTGATTGAGATTGAAAATCTAACAAAATATTATGGAAAGCACAGAGGGATCGAACACCTGAATCTGGTTGTGGATGAGGGCGAGTTCTTTGGATTTATCGGGCCGAACGGAGCGGGAAAGAGTACGACGATCCGCACGATACTGGGGCTTTTGAGACCGCGGGAAGGTAGTGTGAGGATCCTTGGCAGGGAGCTGGGAGCCGGAGGCGGCTGCAAAAGCGGAGCGGGACGCGAAAAGATCCGGAAAGGACTGTTAAGAGAGATCGGATACATGCCCTCGGAAGCTTTTTTCTACAGCTGGATGAAGGTGGAGGATGTGCTGAAGTTTTCAGCATCCTTTTATGATAGAGACTGTAGTGAAGAATGTGGACGGCTTTGCGAACGCCTGAAGCTGGATACCCGGAAGAAGGTGGATGAGCTGTCGCTGGGCAACCGGAAAAAGGTCAGTATCGTGTGCGCGCTGCAGCACGGGGCGAAGCTTTATGTGCTGGATGAGCCGACCAGCGGTCTGGATCCTTTGATGCAGCGGGAATTTTTTGAGATCCTGAAGGAGAGAAACGAGTCAGGAGCATCGGTATTCCTTTCCTCTCATGTGCTCGGCGAGGTGGAACGGTACTGCCACCGGGCGGCGATCATTCGGGAGGGCTCTATTATTGCAGTGGATAGTGTGGACAAGATCCGCCGTTCCTCGGCAAGAAAGGTGACTGTCAGAGGCGTCAGTGAACTTCCAGGGATTTTCATGGAGAAGGCAGAGATTTTGGATGACGGCGTGCGCTTCTTTTACCGGGGCGAAATGGAAAAGCTGATCGGGGCTTTGCAGGGGCTTCCGATCCGGGATCTGACTATTACAGAGCCGGATCTGGAGGAAGTATTTCTTCATTTTTATGAGGGGGAATCAAGATGAATATTTTAAAAAATGAAATGCGTCAGGGACTGAAAGGACTGCTGCTGTGGGGACTGATTATCGGCGGGACCATTGTGCTTTGCGTGGCGCTGTTTCCGGATCTGAAAAAAGAGTTTGGAGATATGGTGGATGCGATGGCGGACATGGGCGGATTCGGAGCGGCGTTTGGCATGAATCAGCTGAATTACGGGGAGATAACCGGATTTTACGGGATATATGCGGGAAGTATGCTGGGGATCGGCGGCATTTTCTTTGCGGCTGTCCTTGGCACGGGAATCCTGGCAAAGGAAGAAAAAGAACATACGGCAGAGTTCCTGCTGACGCATCCGGTTACCCGGACGTCGGCGTTTTTTCAAAAGCTAACTGCTATGCTGGTACAGATTCTGCTGATGAACGGGATCGTAATTTTGTTGTCCCTGCTTTCCTTTCGGATTATTGGGGAAACTCCGGAGTGGAAAGGTGTGTGGCTTTTTCACCTTGCACAGCTGCTGATGCAGACAGAGATTGCCTGTATCTGTATGGGTATTTCGGCGTTTCTGAGAAAGGGTAGTGTGAGTATCGGGATCGGTGTGGCGGCGCTTTTATATTTTCTGGGGCTGTTTGGAAATATTACGGAAGAGGCGGAAAAGGTGAAATATATTACACCCTATGCTTATGCAGATGCGGCGGATATCCTGCCGGACGCGGCTTTAGACGGGACGTTGATCCTGATTGGGATGGGGTATGCGTTTCTGGGGCTGACGATCGGATATGTGAAGTACCAGAGGAAGGATATGTATTAGGGAAGGTTGTACAAGGGAATGTTAGAACGTTTAAATACTGTGATTGAAAAGCATATGGCGTTTGTGACGCCGGCCTGCCTCGTCCTGGGCGTGGCTTTTCCTGAGATTGCGGGGAAAGGAGTGCCGCTGGTGCCGGTAATGTTTGCGGTTATGACATTTATCGGAGCACTGAAATCCAGTTTTCGGGATATTGCAGAAGTGTTTCGAAGGCCCTTCCCACTGCTTCTGTCCATGCTGATCCTTCATGTGGTTATGCCGGCGCTGGCCTGCGGCCTGGGGCATCTGCTGTTTGCGGACCAGGTGGATCTGATCACAGGAATGGTGCTGGAGTTTGCCGTGCCAACGGCTGTGGTGGGGGTGATGTGGGTTTCAATATACAAAGGAAATCAGCCGATGATTCTCTCACTGGTGGTCATTGATACGGTGCTGGCGCCCTTTGTGATCCCGGTTACGCTCCATGTTCTGATCGGGGCCAGAGTGAAAATGAATACAATGGAAATGATGCAGGAGCTTGTCTTTATGATTGCGCTTCCTGCGGTGCTGGCGATGTGTCTTAATCAGATCAGCCGTGGAAGGGTAAAGGAAACCTGGCCTCCGAAGCTGGCGTTTTTTTCTAAAATCTGTCTGGTGTTTGTAGTAGTATCAAACTCGTCAAAGGTGGCGCCCTACATACGCCATCTGACGTCAAGGCGTGTTGCGGTGGCTTTTTGTATCCTTTTGCTTGCAGGAACAGGATACCTGCTTGGATGGACTGTGGCTCATATACTGCGCATGGGACGCGGAAATGCGGTGGCGGTGATGTATGGTGCGGGCATGAGAAATATCAGCGCCGGCGCGGTGATCGCATCCGCATATTTTCCGGGCGAGGTGTTGTTCCCGGTGATGATCGGAACACTGTTTCAGCAGGTGCTGGCGGCATCCTTTGGCACCTGGATTTCACGGAAAAAAGAGGAAGGGGAAAAGAAGGTATGAAGATCATTATCTCACCGGCTAAAAAGATGAATATAGATACAGATTCCCTGGCACCGGAGACGAGCCCGGTGTTTTTGGACGAGACAAAAATTCTGCTTGAGTGGTTGAGGACATTATCCTATGAGGAATTGAAAAAGCTCTGGAATTGTAATGACCGTATTGCCTCACAGAATGATAAAAGGGTGCGGCATATGGATCTGGAAAAGGGGCTTACGCCGGCAATCCTTTCATATGAAGGAATCCAGTATCAGTATATGGCTCCGGCGGTATTTGAGGAAAAGGCCATGGTGTATATCCAGGAGCATCTGCGGATCCTGTCAGGGTTCTACGGGGTGCTGAAGCCGCTGGATGGTGTGACACCGTACCGTCTGGAGATGCAGGCAAAGGTAAAAGCAGAGGATAAAAGAGATCTCTATGCGTTCTGGGGCGACAAGTTATACCGGGAAGTGCGGGGAGACGATCATGTGATCGTGAATCTGGCGTCCAAAGAGTATTCCCGGTGCGTGGAGGCGTATCTTCAGCCGGAGGACCGGTACGTTACCTGCGTATTTGGCGAGCTTGCCGGAGGCAGGGTCAAACAGAAGGGGACACTGGCGAAGATGGCCAGAGGAGAGATGGTACGGTTTATGGCAGAGAAGAATATACAGGATCCGGAAGGTATGAGGGAGTTTGACCGGCTGGGATACCGTTTCAGTGAAGCCTGCTCCCGGGAGGATGAGTATGTATTTCTCAAGACTTTTTAACAGGACGCAAGAGACAGAATATATGAGAGAGGGAAGGTGGAAGGAATGAGCCGGGTAAAATGTATCGCACTGGATCTGGACGGGACAACGCTAAACAGCAGCGGGGAGCTGAGCATAAGAATGGAAGCGGCTCTTTTGAAGGCGGCCTCCCAGGGGATAGAGATCATCGTGGCAAGCGGAAGGTCTCTTGCTTCCCTTCCGGTATGTATCCGAAGGATTCCTGGAATCCGGTATGCCGTGACATCTAACGGGGCGGCGGTTTACGATTTGTTGTCCGGGGAACTCTTAAGGGCGTATCGGATGACTGCGGAATCTGTAGAGGCGGTCCTGGCGGTGATGGAGAGAGCGTTGGTGAATGGGAAGCGGACACCCGGGGAGAGCACGCCGCTGGCGTATGAGACTTTTATCGAAGGAGTGCCCTATGCTCAGGCCTCCTATGTGGCGGATCCGGTAAGGTACGGCGCGGCGGAGAGGGCCATTTCCTATATTCAGCGGACCAGACGGCCGGTGGAGGACATACGGGCGTTTATCCGAAAGCATAAGGAGAGGCTGGACTGCATCGACGTGGTAATCCCAGAAGGAGAAGAAAAGCAGCGGCTGTGGAAACTGCTGAAAAAAGAGGTGGAGGATATCTATATCACTTCGTCGGTGCCGCAGCTGCTGGAAATAGCATATAAGGAAGCCGGAAAAGCACCGGCAGTGCAGTTTCTGCTGGAGCGGCTGGGGATCAGCCGCTGCGAGCTGGCAGCCTTTGGGGATGGAGACAATGACCGCGCACTTCTGGAATATGCCGGACTTGGGATTGCAGTAGAAAATGCCTGCAAAAGCTGCCTTGTGGCAGCAGACAGGGTGACGGCATCCAATGACAAGGATGGAGTTGCGATAGAAATAGAGAAGTTTCTTGAGGGCTAAAGGGGACAGGGGCTTTGACGAAAAGGGACACGGAGAACGACGAAAGGGGACGTACACTTTTGCAAAAAGTGTACGTCCCCTTTCGTTACCGCTTACAGTTTTTCGCCTGTCAGCATTTCGTATCCCTGCAGGTATTTGTCAATTGTTTTCTGCACAATGTCCTCCGGCAGTGTCCAGTCGTTGTCCGGGTTGGCTTTCAGCCAGTCGCGGGCGAACTGCTTGTCAAAGGACGGCTGAGAGTGTCCTGGCTCATATCCGTCTGCCGGCCAGAAGCGTGAGCTGTCCGGTGTCAGCATCTCGTCGCCCAGCACGATGTTTCCGTCTTTGTCCAGACCGAACTCGAACTTGGTGTCTGCAATGATAATACCGCGGCTAAGTGCGTAGTCTGCGCATTTTTTGTAGAGAGCCAGTGTGTAGTCTCTAAGCTTTGCAGCGTATTCTTCTCCTTTTCCCGGGAAATATTTTTCCAGGTGAGCGATACTCTGCTCGTAGGAAATATTTTCGTCATGGTCTCCGATCTCGGCTTTGGTAGAAGGAGTGTAGATCGGCTCCGGCAGCTTGTCGGATTCTTTTAAGCCCTCCGGCAGCTTGATGCCGCAGACAGTGCCGTCTTTCTGGTAGCTGGCCCAGCCGCTTCCGGTAATGTAGCCCCGGACGATACATTCGATGGGCAGCATCTCGAGCTTCTGGCACATCATGCTGTTGCCGTCAAATTTTGGCTGCTGGAAGAACTCCGGCATATCCTTCACGTCGGTGGAGATCATGTGATTCGGAAGAATGTCTTCGGTCATGTTGAACCAGAATTTTGACATCTGGGTCAGAACGGTGCCCTTTTTGGTAACGTCATTTTTTAAGATTACGTCAAAGCAGCTGATACGGTCGGTTGCAACCATGATCAGACTGTCGCCATTGTCATAGATTTCGCGTACTTTTCCTTCTTTGATTGGTTTCATTGCGTATACCTCTCTTCATTTTCATGGATTAAAAAGCTCTATATAATAGGAAAACAAATTTTGTAAAAAAAAGCAATAGTTTTTTTGAATTTTAAACGGAATCATCTGCAAAAAATACGCAGGATATGAACGAAATCTTTTTCGTTCATATCCTGCGGGAGTATTTTTGCTTATAATGTGTCACCGCGGCGGATATAGCCCGGTTTTTCAGGATCTGCGGTCAGATCTTTGGCATGGATCACTTTGGCGTGTTTGTCCACCACATGGTTTTCGATATGTACATCTTCACTGATGATGGCAGCCGGAAGGATGACACTGTTTTTGATCACGGCACCCTTTTTGATCACACAGCCACGTCCGATAATGGAATTCTCAATGGTTCCCTCGATAAGACAGCCGTTAGACACAACAGAATTTTTCACATCTGCAGTATCAAAATACTGTGTCGGACAGGAATCGTTGGTCCGGGTATAAATGGGCCATTCATCATCAAAAAGATTCTGAGCGGTCTTAAAGTCGATCAGAGAGATATTTGCGTCATAGTAACTCTTGAAATCAGTAATGGAAGCAAAATATCCTCTGTGTGAAACTCCGCGGATATCCAGCTCATCGCAGGAGGCATTGACGATATCCGCCAGTGTGTACATGGAAGAGGTCTTCTTTGCTTTATGAACCAGCTCGATGAACAGCTCTTTTTTCATGATATAGGTATCCATAAAAATGTTGCGGTTCTTAGCATTTCCATGGTTCTGGTCGATAGAGAGAAGTCCCTTCTGCCGGTTCAGATTCAAGGTAAAGCAGTTCAGGAAATATTCCTTGGCAGTATCCACGGAATGATATAAAAGTGTAATATCTGCTCCGGAGTCAATGTGATTCTGCAAAAGTTCGCTGTAATTTGCCGTATAGATCATATAGCTGGGGGCGATGATCACATAGGGATAATGCTCCTTTTCGATATATTCCATGTTTTCCATGTAAGCGGCGATATCATTATTATAAATGGTAAAGCCGGTTCCCAGTTCTGCGTAAAGGATCTGGAGACGTCCTCTTTTGGAGTTGATGTTGTAATGACGTCCGGTTCCCAGATGAGCGGTCAGAGACTGTGGTTTTCTGCGGATGTAGACCTGCATGTGGTCGATGCCGCTGTTGCTCATATTTGAAATCTGAAAGTCGATGACACGGTAACGTCCCAGGAAGGAAAAAGCACCAACCGGACGGTATGCCTGCATACCCTCCACCTGGATATGGTTTCCGGCAAAATTAATGATCCCAAATGCTCTTGCCATATTATTCTACCCCCTTTACACGTTTGGATACCAGTTCGATATGCTCGCTGTCCGCACTGCCGACCACGGCCTTTTTGCCGATCTTTACGTTGTCAGCTACCAGAGCTCTGGTTACCACGGCGCCTTCTTCAACTACGACACCGGGCATGAGGACGCTGTCAATGATCTTTGCGCCGGCGCCGACTTTAGCGCCTGTAAATAAGACGGAGTTGCGAACCTCGCCCTCAATGATACAGCCCTGGGTGATAAAAGCCTGATTGATCTGGGCGTCCGGACCTATGTACTGCGGAAGGGAGGTGACGTCTTCTGTATAGATTTTCCAGGTCGGGTCGTGCAGATCCAGCTCGTTATTCTTATCCAGAAGGTCCATATTTGCTTCCCAGAGAGAATCGATAGTTCCCACATCTTTCCAGTAGCCTTTGAATTTGTAGGCATACAGCTTGTTGCCGTTATTCAGCATCTGAGGAATGATATCCTTGCCGAAATCATGGTTGGAATCCGGATCCTTCATATCTGCAACCAGAAGTTTCCGAAGAGTCTTCCAATTAAATATGTAGATACCCATAGAAGCAAGATTGCTCTTAGGGTGTTCGGGTTTCTCCTCAAACTCTACGATCTGGCCGGTCTCATTGGTGTTCATGATACCGAACCGGCTTGCCTCCCGGATGGGTACCTCGATGACGGCGATGGTTGCTTCGGCATTCTGAGCCTTATGCTCGGCCAGCATCTTGGCATAATTCATCTTGTAGATATGGTCGCCGGAAAGGACCAGAAGGTAATCGGGACCGTAATTGTCAATAAAGTCAATGTTCTGGGAAATAGCATCTGCGGTTCCGCGGTAAACATCCAGATTGGAATCTGCTTTTTCACGGGGCGGCAGAACAAAAACACCGCTGTCCTTCGCGTCCAGTCCCCAACGTCTTCCGATGGCTACATAGCTGTTCAGAAGGATGGATTCATACTGTGTGAGTACGCCGACAACATCGATACCGCTGTTGGCGCAGTTACTTAAGGGGAAATCGATAATCTTGTATCTTCCCCCATATGAGACAGCTGGCTTTGCAACTTTATTGGTAAGTTCGTGAAGTCGGGAACCCCGGCCGCCGGCCAATATCATCGCTAACATATTGTTCTGTTTCATGATGAGTCCTCTCTTTCCTTATTAATATTACAATATGTTTCTATTATACAATTTTCGGGCTCTTTTTTCCACTTTTTTAGTTAAATTTACAGAAAAATTATGAAAAAAAGCAGATTGTTACGCAGAGAAATGTTTGCTATGATAAATTACAGTAAGAAACGAGGAAAATGGAGGCCTGTTTTTATGGATTTTACACATTTTGACGAAAAGGGAAGGGCACTGATGGTGGATGTGACAGAAAAAAATGAGACGGAGAGGTGTGCGGTTGCAACAGGAAGGATTCTTGTCAGCCGCAGAGTCTATGAGGCGATCGAGGAAGGAACCATCGGAAAGGGAGATGTTCTGAGCGTGGCGGCGACTGCGGGAGTGATGGGGGCAAAACGCACCTCTGAACTGATCCCCATGTGCCATATCCTGCCTCTTTCCGGCTGCCGGATACAGTTTGAAATGGATCCGGAGGCATGTGCGGTCCACTGTTATTGCACAGTGAAGATTACGGGAAAAACCGGGGTGGAAATGGAAGCTCTGACCGGAGTCAGCGTGGCTCTGCTTACGATTTATGACATGTGTAAGGCATTGGATAAGACCATGGAGATCGGGGAAATATATCTTTGCCGTAAGACGGGAGGAAAGAGTGGGGAGATCGTAAATGACCGCACTGCCCTGCGGAATAATAAGGATCTTAAGAATCTGAATCTTTGGTAAAGGAGCTGCGGAAAATGGAGCAGATGTTTCATATATTACAGAGGCTGGCAAAGGATCACAAGGATACGGTTCTCGTGACCGTGATTGAAAGCAGGGGATCGGCGCCCAGGAGGGCCGGAGCACGGATGATTGTGACCAGAGGCGGGCGAAACGCCGGGACTATCGGCGGCGGGGCGCTGGAACACAGTGCGGTCCAGCGTGCAATGCAGGTACTGGAAGAGAGAAAGTCGGGGTTTGGCGAATATCATCTCAGTCTGGAAAAGGCGGCCGAGCTTGGCATGGTCTGCGGCGGCAGCGTGAGGGTGCACTATCACTATCTGCCGTGGGAAGATGCGAAGTCCTCTGCTGTAGAAGAGGAGGCTGGGAAAAGACTGGAATCAGGAAAAGAAATATGGCTGGTCCGGGATCTTCTGGCGGATCAGGGCGGAATGCTAAGGGTATGCGAAAGAACAGAGCTGCCAGAGGAGATTGGGAATGTGTGCGGAAGGAAGCTGATCCTTCAGGAGACAGAAGGGCATTTGTACTGTTTTGAGAGGGTCGGCCGGCCGGGAACTGTTTACATTTTCGGAGGCGGACATGTATCCCAGGCACTGGTGCCCGTGCTTTCAGCGGTAGATTTCCGGTGTGTGGTACTGGAAGACCGGGAGGAATTCTTAAGCCGGGAGCTGTTCCCGGAGGCATGGGATGTGCGGAAGATCCGGTATGACAGGATTTTGGAAGAAATGGATATCCGGGAAGAGGATTTTGTCTGCGTTATGACCAGGGGACATAAAGATGATCTGCAGGTGCAGGCCCAGGTGCTGAAGACAAAGGCCTCCTATATTGGCGTGATCGGAAGCCGGAGAAAAGCGGCGGCTGTTGCGAAAAGGCTGGAGGAGGAATATCAGATCCCGCCGGAGGAGATTGCAAGAGTGCATACACCTATCGGGCTTTCCATCGGGGCGGAGACGCCGGAGGAGATTGCCATTAGTATTGCCGCGGAGCTGATCCGGCACCGGGCGGACGCTGAATAGGAAAGAAATAGAAACTAAGGCTTGCTTTTACGCCGGTTGTATGATACACTGTATGGGCGAATGGAAGTAGGTCTTTTTTTTATGCCTAAAATCAGGCTGCCTCGCAAGCAGCCAGGTAACACGTAAATGTAAAAAAACGTAAAGCGAGGTGGAAGTTGTGCGTACAAGAATCACATTGGAGTGTACAGAGTGCAAGCAGCGTAACTACAACATGACGAAGGATAAGAAAGCACATCCGGAGCGCATGGAGACGAAGAAGTACTGTAAGTTCTGCAAATCACACACACTGCACAAAGAAACGAAATAGTCGCCGCAAAGGAGTGGATGTCATGAGCGAAAAAACGCAGAAGACGAGCTGGTTCAAAGGTCTTAGCAAAGAATTTAAGAAAATCATTTGGCCAGACAAAATGACAATTGCTAAACAGACGGCGGCGGTTGTTTCGGTATCTGTTGTACTGGGGATTATCATTGCGATCGTAGATTTCGCTGCCCGGTACGGAATAGATCTATTAGTAAAATAGAACTGATCAACAGCCAGGCGGGAAAGGTGAGAATATGTCAGAGGCAAAATGGTACGTAGTTCATACCTATTCCGGGTATGAAAACAAAGTAAAGGCCAACATCGATAAGACAATTGAAAACCGCCATCTGGAAGAGCAGATCCTGGAGGTTCAGGTTCCGATGCAGGAAGTCGTTGAGATGAAGAATGGTGTTCAGAAGGCATCTCAGAAAAAGATGTTCCCAGGATATGTACTGATCCATATGATCATGAATGACGACACATGGTATGTAGTGCGCAATACCAGAGGTGTGACAGGCTTTGTCGGCCCGGGATCCAAACCGGTTCCGCTGACAGATGCTGAGATGGCATCGCTTGGAATCAGACGGGAAAATATTGTCGTAGACTTTGAAGTGGGCGACACGATCAAAGTCGTGTCAGGCGCCTGGGCGGATACGATCGGCGCAATCCAGTCGATCAATATGCAGAAGCAGAGCCTGACCATCAATGTTGAGCTGTTCGGCCGGGAGACTCCGGTTGAAATAGGGTTCGCAGAAGTTGTAAAGATGTAGGAAAACGTGGGAGGGGCGTGAGTGCTCCGAGAGTACCACAAGGAGGTAATGAAAATGGCAAAAAAAGTAGAAGGTTATATTAAATTACAGATTCCTGCCGGAAAAGCAACTCCGGCACCACCGGTTGGACCTGCACTTGGTCAGCACGGTGTAAACATCGTTGAATTTACAAAGCAGTTCAACGCAAAGACAGCAGATCAGGGAGATCTGATCATTCCGGTTGTCATCACTGTTTATAATGACAGAAGTTTCAGCTTTATCACAAAGACTCCTCCGGCAGCAGTCCTGATCAAGAAAGCATGTAAGATCAAATCTGGTTCTGGCGTGCCGAACAAGACAAAAGTTGCTACGATCACCAAAGCACAGCTGCAGGAGATCGCAGAGACAAAGATGCCTGACCTGAATGCGGCAAGCCTGGAAGCAGCTATGAGCATGGTTGCAGGAACCTGCCGTTCCATGGGTGTAAAAGTAGAGGAGTAGTTAACAAGTGGGAGGGTTATCCCGACATTACCACAAGGAGGTTATTGAAATGAAAAGAGGAAAGAAATACGTTGAAGCTGCGAAAGCGATCGACAGAGGAACGCTCTACGATGTAGCAGATGCAGTATCACTTGTAAAGAAGACCGCAGTAGCAAAATTTGATGAGACGATCGAGGCTCATATCAGAACCGGATGTGACGGACGTCACGCTGATCAGCAGATCCGTGGAGCAGTTGTACTGCCGCACGGTACTGGTAAGAAGGTTCGTATCCTTGTATTTGCAAAGGATGCAAAAGCTGAGGAAGCAAAGGCAGCCGGAGCAGACTATGTAGGCGGAGATGAGCTGATCCCGAAGATCCAGAACGAAAACTGGTTCGAGTTCGACGTAGTAGTAGCTACCCCGGACATGATGGGAGTCGTTGGACGTCTCGGACGTGTACTTGGACCTAAGGGCCTGATGCCGAATCCGAAAGCCGGAACGGTAACCATGGACGTAACAAAAGCGATCCAGGATATCAAGGCTGGTAAGATCGAGTACAGACTTGACAAAACAAACATTATCCATGTGCCAGTAGGTAAAGCATCCTTTACCGAAGAACAACTTACGGACAACTTCCAGACGCTGATCGATGCGATCAATAAAGCAAGACCGGCTGCAGTAAAGGGCCAGTTCTTGAAGAGTGTGGTATTGACTTCTACCATGGGACCAAGTGTGAAGATCAATCCAATGAAATTAGTTTAAGCGATATCATAATTATATGATATAATAAAGGAGTATTGGGCTTCGGCCTGATACTCCTTTTGGTGTAAATGGGGATTTACACCTTTGGAAAAGAGAGAGAAGAGGAGGTTCGTGCATATGAAGAGGTGCGGAAACTGCGGGGCGATGATGGACGATGACAGCCTTTTCTGTCCGGAGTGCGGTATGAAGCAGGAAGAACAGCCGCCGTATGGGCAGGAACAGCCCCCATATGGACAGGAGGACTGGAAGCCGTATAAGAAAAAAGGCGGCGGTGTAGTGGTAGTCTGTGTGTTTCTTCTGATCAGTCTTTTGATTGTGGGCGGGATTGGATTTGGGATCTACCGGCTGATCCATCCGGCAAGAGAAATCGTGGCAGAGTATGACTATGACTCCGGGGAGGATAGCAGTTCATCAGAGCCGGCATACACGGAGGAAGAAGAAGAGACTGAAGACGCCGGGGAAACCCGGGATTACAGTGGCTCGGAGGATGAGTGGTCAGATGATACGGATGACGGAGATGATCTGACAAGAGGAAGTGTCAATGCCAAGGCAGCATCTGAGTATGTGATCCCGTACAGCAACCAGCGGCTGCTGGGTGACTCGGATGTGGCAGGGTTAAGTCTCCGGGAAATTAACTATGCGAAGAATGAAATCTATGCAAGGCATGGAAGAAAATTTGATTCCCAGGAGCTGCAGAATTATTTCAACAGTAAGAGCTGGTATTATGGCACGATCGAGCCGGAGAATTTTGACGTATCTTTGCTTACGGATGTGGAAAAGAAAAATGCAGAGTTTTTAAGTGATGTAGAATTTAGCATTTCTGCTAATGGATATCAGCTGGATCAATAGGGGAAGCTATGATAAAAGGGTGGTTATTTAAAAGAATGTGTCTGTGCCTGTGCCTTTTCCTGCTGACGGGAGGTCTGCTGGCCGGATGCAGAGGCAGAGAGGAAGAGCCGGAAAAGAAGGCAGAGAAGGCAGAGGAGCAGGCGGAGCCGATAGAAGAAGAGCCGGCAGAAGAGCCGGAGGAGGAAAAGCCGCTGATCGCAATTGACCCGGGGCACCAGGGACCCGGTGTGGATATGAGTGCACAGGAGCCCAATGCTCCGGGATCCGAAGTGATGAAGATGAAGGCGACCTCGGGAACGTCGGGTGCGTATTCCGGAATTCCGGAATATCAGCTTTGTCTGGATATTTCTCTGATGCTTAAAGATGCGCTGGAGGCGGAAGGCTATCCGGTGCTCCTGACAAGGGAAAATAATGAGACAGCTATCAGTAACTCGGAACGGGCCGTACTGGCAAATGAAGCAGGGGCAGACATCAGTATCCGGATTCATGCGAATGGAAGCGAGGATCCGCAGGCTAATGGGGCGCTGGCGTTAATATCCTCGCAGTCTAATCCCTACACGGGCAGCTTCTACGGAGAAAGCCGCGCTCTTGCGGAAAGCATACTGGGCGCTTATTGCGGGCGGACCGGTTTTGCAAACCAGGGGATCCAGGAAAATGATACGATGACCGGCATTAACTGGAGCCAGATTCCGGTGATGATCCTGGAAATGGGCTTTATGACGAATGAACAGGATGATCTGAAAATGGCGGATCCTTCTTTCCGTCAGCAGATGGTGCAGGGGATTGTAGAAGGAATTGACCAGTATTATGCAGATAAGGCTGCGGAAGAAACCACTGCGGATGCACAGGGTCAGCCTTTGGAGGAATTGAATGTCCAGATTCAGAACAGCCTTGCAGAGCGAACCGCGTTGGGAGAAGTCTGGAGTGTGTATACGCAGGATCTTCAGAGCGGAAACTATGCGTCTGCGGGACAGGGAGCCCTGGAATCGGCCAGTGTGATCAAACTCTATACGGCAGCGACGGTTTTTGCAGATCTTGAAAATGTGACAGGACAGGAAACTTATGAGGGAGAGACAGGAGAACTTCTCGGACGGATGATTTCAGCCAGCGATAATGATGCGGCCAACGAACTGGTCCGAAGGCTTGGCGGCGGAGATACAGGCGCCGGGATGGAGAAGGTAAATGCATTTGCAAAGGCAAATGGATTTGCGGAAACTCATATGGGAAGACTGATGCTGGAGGAAAATCCGTCAGACGATAACTATACGTCGGCGGCGGACTGCGGGAAGCTGCTGGCGATGCTGAGCAGAGGAGAGCTGGCTGGTTCGGAGATGATCCTTGACTATATGAAAGCGCAGGAGCGGACAGGAAAGATCCCGGCAGGGCTTCCGGAGGGTGTAAGCTCTGCCAATAAGACCGGGGAGCTTTCGGATGTGGAAAATGACGCGGCGGTTATCTATGCCGGAGAAAAGACATATGTGCTGTGCGTGCTGTCGAATCAGGTGACAGATCCGCAGGCGGCCAGAGATAAAATTGCAGAAATCTCTGGAATCGTTTATCAGTATATGATAAGCTTATAGAAGTTGTTATAACAAAGGAGGAGAAACATCATGAAAATATGTAAACAGTGTGGAGCTGAAGTGGCAGACAATGCATCTTTTTGCGCAAAGTGTGGTGCAAAGATGGAAGCAACTGGAAATGCCGGCGGTGCCGGAAATACAGGAAATATGGGAAATGCCGGTGCGAACATGAATCAGGGACAGTATCAGCAGTATTACCAGGCGCCGGTAGATCCTTATGATCACACGGCAGAATTTGACCAGAAGGATATTTCAGATAATAAGGTGTTTGCGATGATCGCTTATCTGATCGGTACGATGGGGATTATCATTGCTCTGCTTGCCAGCCATAAGTCACCTTATGCGATGTTCCATGTAAGACAGGCGCTGAAGTTTACGGTTCTTATGACGCTGACAGGAATCGTGGCGCTGATCCTGGTGTGGACATTTATCGTACCGATTGCGGCAGGGTTGTTTATTCTTGTACTGTTTGTGTGCAGGATTATTGCGTTTTTCTCAATCTGCGGCGGCAAGGCAAAAGAGCCTTACATTATCAGAAACTTTAATTTCCTGAGATAATGAAGGGCTGAGTGGTTTGCCGGAGTTGTTGTAAGGACAATTATGACCTTGACAAATCAGAAACGATAGATTAGAATTACGATTAACTCAAGATTTTTATGGGCTGTGAAGAGGATTAGTACACAAAAAGCAGGCTCAGAGAGGAGATCAGATGGTGAGAGATCTCTGCCGGAAGCTTTGGTGGAACCGGCCTTGGAGCCCCTGCATGAAGATGCAGCGTTCTGCCAGCGTTAATGGTAAATGGAGAGAACTGTTAATTTTTGCAGTTAACTAGGGTGGTACCGCCGAACTTTTCGGTCCCTTTTGGGGAGCGCAAAGATCGGCGGTTTTATTGTGTTCAAATAATTTGTATGGATTTGACACCTGGATTTTGTGACATGCCGAAAATGGCGCTTCTGGAAAACAAATGTCTGGTGGAAGAAGGCTTTCGCCAAAGCAACAGCGGAGAGATGCTCCGCGTATCATGCGTTGAAAAGGAGAGAAGAGACATGGCAAAGGAAAAATTAGTCAAAAACATTACACCGCGTGACGAAAATTTCGCACAGTGGTACACAGATGTTGTCCGGGAGGCAAATCTGTGTGATTATTCAAGTGTAAAAGGATGTTTGAATTATCTGCCAAACGGATATGCCATTTGGGAGCTGATCCAGGCGGATCTGGACAAACGTTTTAAAGAGACGGGTGTAGAAAACGTATATCTGCCGATGCTGATTCCGGAAAATCTTCTGGAAAAGGAAGCGGAGCATGTAGAAGGATTTGCTCCGGAGGTTGCATGGGTTACCCACGGCGGAATGGAAAGACTGCAGGAGAGAATGTGTATCCGTCCTACTTCAGAGACCATGTTCTGTGATCTGTGGGCGAAGACGGTGCGTTCATACAGAGACCTGCCGAAGGTATGGAACCAGTGGAATTCCGTGCTTCGCTGGGAGAAGACTACCAGACCTTTCCTGCGTTCCAGAGAATTTCTGTGGCAGGAAGGCCATACGCTTCATGCAACTTATGAAGAGGCAGAAGAAAGAACGATCCAGATGTGGGAAGTCTATAAGGATTGCTACAGAGAGACGCTGGCAATCCCGTTTGTAGCCGGAAGAAAGGCGGAGCATGAGAAGTTTGCAGGCGCTCAGGACACATATACCATCGAAGCGCTGATGCATGACGGAAAAGCGCTGCAGTCCGCAACCAGCCATTTCTTCGGAAGTGGATTCCCGGATGCATTTGATATTAAATATGTAGATAAGAACAACCAGCTTCAGAGCGCTTATGAGACGTCCTGGGGATGGTCTACCAGAAGTATTGGTGCATTGATCATGGTACACGGTGATGATGACGGATTGGTGCTGCCGCCGCACGTAGCGCCGGTAGAGTGCCGGATCATTCCGATCGCACAGCATAAGGAAGGCGTTCTTGACAGATCCTACGCGCTTCTGGATGAACTGAAAAAAGCAGGATACAGAGTGAAGATTGATGACTCTGACAAGAGCACAGGATGGAAATTCTCCGAACAGGAAATCCTGGGAATTCCGACCCGTATCGAGATCGGACCGAAGGATCTGGAGAAAAACCAGGTAGTAGTTGTGCGCCGTGACAATCGTGAAAAAATCGTGGTGTCCCTGGACGAGATCGCAGTGAAGCTGCGTGAAATTCTGGAGCAGGAGCAGCAGGATATGTACAACAGAGCTAATGAGTTCCTTCAGAATCATATTGATACAGCAGTTACCATGGACGAAATGGTGGAAAAATTTAAGGCAAACCGGGGCTTTGTAAAAGCATGCTGGTGTGGAGATCCGGAGTGCGAGGGTGAAGTAAAATACGCTACCGGCGGTGCGGCAACCCGATGCCTGATCGAAGACGAAGAGATGATTTCCGACAAGTGTATCTGGTGTGGAAAACCTGCTAAGCATATGGTATATTGGGGAAAATCATATTAAAAACTTCCATTGGGGACGGGGGATTTTCAGAAATCCCCCGTCCCCAATGAAACTATTGATAAAAGCTGTCCCTTTTTCCACAAAATGTGGATAAGGAGGGATTCTGTGGCGCGAGAAGCTAGAAAAGAAAGCAGCACGAAGATTTATCATATCGTGAATCGTGGGATTGAGAGGCGTTCTATTTTTGCAGAAAAGCGTGAACGCACAAGAATGATAAATATTATTCGTGAAAATTGGAAAAAATATCAAGTTAATTTCTATGCATATTGCATTATGCCAAATCATTTTCATATGCTGGTGCAGGCTGATCTAAAGGCACTGGCACTGTTCATAGCTGTAATCTCGGCAAGATACGCATTGTATTATAATTATAAGCATCAAAGATCCGGATATGTATTTCAGAATCGATACCGCAGTCAATGTGTGGAGAATGAAGCATATTTTTGGAACTGTTTAAGGTATATTCATCTGAATCCGGTCAGGGCGAAGCTGTCAGACGACCTGGTCAGTTATCATCACGGGAGTATGAGGGAATATTTTACGATTTTGGAAGAAGATGAGCAGATTCTCTGCCCGGAGGCTTTTGGGAAAATCAAAGAACGATTCGGAAATGGCCGAAATTTTCTGGAATTCCATGATCAAACATGCCAGGAATTATTTATCGATACTCGAGAGGAAGAGTTTGAGCAAAAGGTAGAAATTGCAGAGCAGATTCTGAACGCATGTGCGGCGGCAGAGGGTATTTCTTTGATAGAAGCTTTGGATTATGCAGAGGTGAGAAAACGGTATGAGGCGGAGGTGAAACAGGCTCTGAATATATCCTGGAGCAATGTGGAAAACATCCGCGATACGGTTAGAAACAGGTTAGTATAACGTGGAAAATGTGGAAAAAGGGATGGCTTTCCGTGAATGGGGACGGGGGATTTCTGGAAATCCCCCGTCCCCATTCACGGAAAATATGTTATGATAAGAATGATGTTGATAAGTGGAGGAGAAATTGTGGATAACAGGAAGATTGTTTTGCCTGAGAAAGTTAATGATATTATATTGGCTCTGCAGCGGCATGGTTATGAGGCTTATGCGGTAGGGGGCTGTGTTCGGGATTCGCTGCTGGGAAGGGAGCCGGAGGACTGGGATATTACGACTTCTGCGACCCCTGTGGAGGTGAAGGCGATTTTTCCCAGGACGTTTGATACGGGAATTCAGCATGGGACGGTCACTGTGCTTCTGGGTAAAGAAGGCTTTGAGGTCACGACGTACAGAATTGACGGGAAGTACGAGGATTCCAGACATCCAAAGGAGGTGACCTATACGGCCTGCTTAAAGGAAGACCTTCGGAGAAGAGATTTTACGATTAATGCGATGGCCTACAATGCATCGGAAGGGCTGATCGACATTTTCGGGGGGATTGAAGATCTGGAGCAGGGCGTGATTCGCTGTGTGGGAAATGCCAGGGAGCGGTTTTCTGAGGACGCACTGCGGATCCTTCGAGGCGTACGGTTCGCTGCGCAGCTGGGATTTGCGATCGAGGAGGAAACGCGAAAGGGAATGAGGGAGCTGGCGCCTTCGCTCCGTAAAATCAGTGCGGAACGAATCCAGGTCGAACTCGTAAAGCTGTTGGTATCAGACCGCCCGGACATGATGCGTGAGGCTTATGAACTGGGGCTGACCCGTGAATTTCTGCCGGAGTTTGACCGTTTGATGGAGACAGAGCAGGAAACGCCACATCACATGTACAATGTGGGTGAACACACACTGCATGCGATGCTGAATGTAAGAGCAGATAAAATCCTACGGCTTACGATGCTTCTGCATGATATGGGGAAACCGGCTTTAAAAACGGTAGACGAAACAGGGCGGGCGCATTTTAAAAAGCATGCGTTTGAAAGCGAGAAAATTACGAAGCAGGTGCTGCGAAGGCTGAAGTTTGATAACGATACACTGCATAACGTATCGCGGCTTGTGTTCTACCATGACTATCGGATGCCGGCGGATCCTAAGGCGGTCCGGCGTGCGATGAACAAAATTGGTGAAGATATATTTCCCTGTTACATGGAAGTCCGGCGGGCAGATGTGCTGGCCCAAAGTATGTATAAACGGGAGGAAAAGGTAAAAAATCTGGATGAGATTGAAGAACTGTACCGGCAGATTGTGGATGCAGGTCAGTGCGTTTCTCTGAAGAACCTTGCGGTGACAGGGAAAGATTTAATCGCAGCCGGGATGGAGCCAGGAAAAGAAATAGGAGAAAAATTAAATGAACTTCTGGCGTTGGTCATTGATCAGCCAGAACTCAACACAAAAGAAGAGTTATTAAAACATTTGGGATAACTTTTTGGAAAACTGTGTGGATAAGTCAAGAACCTATGTCAATGGGGACGGGGGATTTCTGGAAATCCCCCGTCCCCATTGGCATATTTCTCTTCCCCGGGGCATACGCTAGAAAGAACATGTAATGTAAGATACAGGGGATGCGTATGCAGGAATATGAACGAGCGGTTTTGGAAAAATATGATATTGATGTCATCGGCACCCGTAAAACCAGGGGTGCTATTTTATGCGAAACGAATCTGGGGCTTTTACTTTTGAAAGAGGTGAAGGGTTCCGAGAAGCGTATTCCTGTATTATGCGGGGTGTATGATTTCCTTCAGCGGCAGGGCTATGAAAAGGTTGATCATATATTGAAAACGAAGGAAGGGGAATGTGCGGCCCGAATGGAGGATGGCGGTGTCTATGTCCTGAAACGCTGGTTCCAGGGGCGGGAGTGTGATGTCCGCAAACCGGCAGAACTGCTTTCGGCGTCCGGCAATCTGGCGAAGCTCCATATGGTCATGAGGTGGCCGGACGGTCCTGTGCGGGAGACAGGGCTTAACGGGGAGACAGGGCTTAACGGGGAAACAAAGCCTGCAGGGAAAATAAAAAAATCAGACCTGACAGAAGGTCTGGAGTCGGAATATCTGCGCCACAACAGAGAACTTTCTAAAGTGCGGAAGTTTGTGCGAAGTGTGTCGCTGAAAGGGGAGTTTGAATATGCTTTCCTGCGCTGCTTCGATCAGATGTACCAGTGGGGAGAGGCCGCGCTGCAGGAGCTTATGACATCCGGCTGCGGAAAGCTTTTAAAGGAAAGCAGGCGTCAGGGATGCATGGTGCATGGAGAATACAATTATCATAATATTTTAATGATCCAGGGGGACTATAATTATCGCAAAGAGCCCTACCGGATCGCCACTACCAATTTTGAAAAGTTCAAACCGGATGTTCAGGTGGAGGATCTCTATTACTTTCTGCGTAAGGTCATGGAAAAGCATGGGTGGAAGGTAAGGCTTGGAGATAATATGCTCAACGCATATGCGGCAATCCGTCCGCTGTCGGAAGCGGAAATGGAATATCTCTGCGTCAGGTTCATTTATCCGGAGAAATTCTGGAAGACAGCGGACTCCTATTACCGTTCCAATAAAGCATGGGTTTCGTCAAAAAACATAGAAAAACTGCAGACAGCGATCCAGCAGACTGAGGAAAAGAAGCGTTTTTTAGAAGAGATATTTTCTTTTCATTTGTAAACTCCTGTTGTATAATATATACATTAAGGATAGGAGGTACCAAAAATGGAATATCGCGAAAGCTACGAGGAATGGTTGCGGAATCCATATTTTGATGAAGCCACGAAAGAAGAGCTTCGGAGTATAGGGGATGACGACAACGAGATAAAAGAACGTTTTTACAGGGAACTGGAATTCGGGACAGCAGGACTGCGCGGCGTGATTGGCGCGGGAACAAACCGTATGAATATTTATACAGTCCGCAAGGCGACTCAGGGGCTTGCCAATTATATTATAAAAAATAACGGGCAGGAAAAAGGAGTTGCCATTGCCTATGATTCCCGCCGCATGTCTCCTGAATTCGCAGACGAAGCGGCCCGCTGCCTTGCGGCAAATGGAATCAAGGCATATATTTTCGAATCTCTGCGTCCGACGCCGGAGCTGTCCTATGCAGTCAGAAGGCTTGGGTGTATTGCAGGTATTAACATCACCGCCAGTCATAACCCGCCGGAGTATAATGGCTACAAGGTATACTGGGAGGATGGTGCCCAGATCACTCCGCCTCACGACAAAGGGATCATGGATGAGGTAAAGGCAGTGACCGATTACAATACTGTAAAAACTATGGACCGTGAAGAAGCTAAAACAGCAGGACTTTACGAAGTGATCGGCGAAGAAGTAGATGACGGCTATATTGCAGAGCTGAAAAAGCAGGTAATCCATCAGGATTCCATTAATGCGGTAGGAAGAGATCTGAAGATCGTATACAGTCCTCTTCATGGAACCGGGAATATCCCTGCCAGACGGATTTTAAAAGAACTGGGCTTTACCAATGTGTATGTGGTAAAAGAGCAGGAGCTGCCGGATGGAGAGTTCCCAACGGTATCCTATCCAAATCCGGAAGCAAAGGAAGCCTTTGAGCTGGGGCTTAAGCTTGCCAAAGAAGTGGATGCGGATCTGATCCTGGCAACGGATCCGGATGCAGACCGCCTGGGCGTGTATGTAAAAGACACTGCGTCCGGAGAGTATAAAGTGCTGACCGGCAACATGTCCGGATGCCTGCTGGCTGATTATGAGATCGGGCAGAGAAAAGCACTTTACGGCCTGCCGGATGACGGATTCCTGATCAAAACTATCGTGACCTCCAATCTGGCTGACGCCATTGCAAAAGGATATGATATCGGCTTGATTGAAGTGCTGACCGGTTTCAAATATATCGGGCAGCAGATCCTGAAGTTTGAAACCACCGGAAAAGGGACGTATCTGTTTGGCTTCGAGGAAAGCTACGGATGTCTGATCGGTACCCATGCAAGAGATAAGGATGCCATCGTGGCGACTATGGCGTTGTGCGAGGCGGCAGCCTACTACCGTACCCAGGGAAAGACACTTTGGGATGCAATGCTGGATATGTACGAGAGATACGGCTATTACAAAGATGATATTCAGTCCATTACGCTGAAAGGGATTGAAGGACTTCAGAAGATCCAGCAGATCATGGACACGCTCCGGAAAAACCCGCCGGCCGAGATTGGCGGATACACGGTGCTGAAAGCAAGGGACTACCAGGCAGATACCATTAAGGATACAGTAACCGGTGAAGTAACAAAGACAGGACTTCCATCCTCCAATGTATTATATTATGATCTTTCTGACGACGCATGGGTATGCGTACGTCCTTCCGGAACCGAGCCAAAAGTAAAATTTTACTATGGAATCAAAGGCGATTCCCTTGCGGACGCTGAAGAAAAATCGGCAAAATTAGGGGAAGAAGTTCTGGCAATGATCGATGCAATACTGTAGACCTGCGAAAAAGGCAAAAACCCTTGAAAACTGGGGAAAAACTGTGAAAAAATCTTGACAAACAGGGGCAAAACAGGTATAACAGTAACTAAGGCACGGCAAGCATGGAATAAAATATGCAGGACCGGTGTTATACTAATCGTAGAACTTAAAGCAGTAAGATTCTATATTTGAACAAGAGGAGGAAATTATCCATGAACAAAACAGAATTAATTGCAGCTATTGCAGATCAGGCAGAATTGTCCAAGAAGGATTCTGAGAAAGCTTTAAAAGCATTTATCGATGTAGTAACAGATGAGCTGAAGAAAGATCACAAAGTACAGCTGGTTGGATTCGGAACTTTCGAAGTAAGCCAGAGAGCAGCAAGAGAGGGAAGAAATCCTCAGACAGGAAAGACCATGAAGATCGACGCCTGCAAGGCACCGAAGTTCAAAGCTGGAAAAGCTTTAAAAGATGCAGTAAATGCATAATTCAGTTGGTAAAATATAAAATCGGACAGGCTGCGGAAACGCAGTCTGTTTTTATTCTCAGGGAGGAACATATGAGGTTAGATAAATTTTTAAAAGTATCACGCCTGATCAAGCGGCGGACTGTGGCGAATGAGGCCTGCGATGCCGGAAGAGTCACCGTTAACGGACAGGTGGCAAAGGCGTCTGTAAAGGTAAAGCCGGGGGATATCATTGAGATCCAGTTCGGCACCAGGAATGTGAAGGTGGAGGTCCTCGACATCCAGGAAACCACCAAAAAGGAAGAAGCAAAAGACTTGTTCAAATATTTGTAATAAACATAAGCCGCCTGTCATATGATTACTAAGAAAGGTTGTGATGCGTGTGGAAGAGCGTACCATACAGAAAAGCCATAAACTAGTGATCAATAATCGAAAAGCCAGCACGGTAACAGGAGTGATTGATGTATTGTCCTTTGATCTAAACGAGATCCTTCTGGAAACAGAGCAGGGGATGCTTATGGTGAAAGGATCTGATCTTCATGTAAACCGGCTGAGCCTGGAAAAGGGAGAGGTAGATCTGTCTGGCGGTATTGACAGCGTGGCCTACTCCGAGGTTCAGGCACACGGAAAGTCCCAGGAAAATCTTTTTGCAAAGCTGTTCAGGTGACGGGATGCCGGAAATCAGGGAAGAGATCATGATATTTTTTACTGCGGTCCTGACGGGAGCGGTGCTCCGGACAGCGTACCGCTGCATCAGCTGTCTGCGAGAATGGATCCGGCACGAGCCTGTCGCGATAGAGCTGGAAGACCTGTTTTACTGGATTGCTGCATCAATTTATTTCTTTGTGCAGATTTACCATACAAGTGATGGTGTTATCAGATGGTATTTTATACTAGGTGTTGTGATTGGAGCGGTTTTTGCCAGCGTATTCTTTGGCTGGATGAAAAAATTACACAAAAAAATCTACACCAGAAGTCACAAAGATTTCACGAAAAACCCTTGATTCACCTCTTAAAAAAAGTTAATATAAACCATAATAGGGTGAGTAAAAGCCAGAGGGGGATCTGGCGAAAAGGGTGAGTATAAATATGGAAGGAATTAAACAGAAAAGCCGCAAAAAAAGGCAGAAACGGCGTATGCAGCGGCATAAGAGAAGCATGCTTGCCGTTAGCTCGGTAATAGTAATGCTGATGGTGGTGGTTTCTGTAAACAGCGTGACGCTGAGAGCGCAGGAACAGGAATATCAGACACAGATTTCAGATCTTGAGACACAGATTGAGGAAGAAAAGACACGGACAGAAGAGATTGATGACCTGGAAGAATATGTCGGGACAGATGAGTACGTGGAGGATGTGGCAAAGGATAAGCTGGGTCTGATTCATGAAAATGAGATCATATTCAGAGCTGAGTAAAAAGACGAATGATAAGCTTTAGGAAAGGAATTTCCTAAGGCTTTTCTTTTTTGATTTTTTTATTGCCGGGGAGCAGGCGGAAAGGGGAGCAGGAAATGGAGGAGATCAGGGAGAAGGAAAAGTTCCGGGGAAATGAAATATTCATGAATCCATACGTCGTGCAGATGGACAAGTTTGCGGATTCGCTGAAGCATCTGTCGAAGACTTTTTTGAAGCTGGAAAGTTATAAGGGGACATTTACAAAAGAAGAACTGGAAGAAATGTTTGAAAAAGTGACGGACAAGGTCTGCAGAAATTGTGAAAACAGGGAAATGTGCCTGGGGGAAAAGCGGGTGTATACCTACCAGGCCATGCATGAGATTCTGTGCGCGGCAGTGGAATATGGGGCGGAACTGAATATAGAGCTGAAGCGGAAATTGAAAAGCCAATGTATCCTGGCGCCAAGATTTCTCAGAGAAACATTGGAGGTTTTTGAAAATGCCAAAGAAATCCTGATGTGGAACAACAGGATGGTGCAGAACAGGGAGGGATATGCAGGCCAGCTTAAGAGCTTTGCAAAGATGATCCAGTATACGACAAGGGAGCTGGACGCAGGGATCTTTGAAGATGAGCATATGGAAAAACGGCTGAAAACAAGACTTAAAAAAGCGGGGATCCGTATGCTGTCCGCGGTTTTCTATATGACGCCTCAGGGAAAGTATGAGATCCATCTTACTGTGAAGGCGATGAAGGGGCAGTCGGTTTCCACCAGGGAGCTTGTGCGTCTGGTAGGAGACAGTGTGGGAAGAGAGATGATGCCGGGCAGGGGAGAGCGCCCGGTGATCGGCGAGGATTACTGCACCGTTGCCTGCATGGAGGGGGCCAGGTTCCATACGCTGCAGGGGGTGGCAAGGATCGGGAAGGGCTGCGAAAAGATATCCGGAGACACCTTCCTGATGACAGAGCTTCCCGGGGGAAAGCAGGGGATAGCCCTGTCAGACGGGATGGGATCCGGTGAGGATGCTTTTCGGGAAAGCTCTATGGTGGTGGAAATGCTGGAAGAGCTTCTGGGGGCCGGGTTTCCGGTAAAAACGGCCGTTCAGATGATGAACACCGCATTGGTGATCGGCCGGGAAGAGGTAAGGTTCTGCACAGTGGATGTCACTTTATTTGACCTGTACGAGGGCACCTGCGAATTTGTAAAAGCGGGAGCTGCAGCTACTTTTCTGAAACGGCAGGGTGAAGTGGAAATCATCCGGTCTGCCACGCTGCCGATCGGTGTCCTGCAGGATATTGAGATTGACACCGAGACAAGAAGGCTGGAGTCCGGAGACTATGTGATCATGGTGACAGACGGGGTGATGGATGCGCTGCCGGCAGGAGAACAGGATGTGCTGATGTGTACGTTTATCCAGGATACGGATATCCTCAATCCCAGGGAGCTGGCGCATCATATTCTGGGACGGGTGCTGGAATGGTCCGGGGAAGTGCCGCTGGATGACATGACAGTGTTGGTGGCAGGGCTTTGGAGCAAGGCGTGAACCACTTGCATTTTCAGAGAAAGTTCTATATAGTTAAAGCGTAGCGCAGGCGCGGAAGATGTGCAGGCGCAGGAGAAACAGGCAGTCAAGAGGACTGATTTTATGTATCAGGAAGTAAGAACATATATACAAAAGCATAGAATGTTGAAAAGGAAGGATAAAGTTGTGGCAGGCGTATCGGGGGGGCCGGACTCCATATGCCTTCTTTTCATGCTGCTTAAGCTAAGACAGGAGCTGGAGCTTTCTTTGGCGGCGGTCCATATCCATCATGGACTGAGGCAGGCGGCCGATGCGGATGAGGCATATGTCCGCAGGCTTTGCAGCGAATGGGGAGTGAAGCTTTTCGTGTTTCATGAAAACGTGGCGGAGTATGCAAGGATTCATAAGCTGACAATGGAGGAAGCAGGGAGAGATGTGCGGAGGATGCGTTTTGAAGAAGTAAGCGCATCCCTCGGAGGCGCAAAGATCGCCCTGGCCCATCATCAGGACGACAATGCAGAGACCCTGCTGCTGAATCTGTGCAGGGGAAGCCGTCTGAGAGGACTTGGGGGAATCGCGCCTGTGGAAGGGGCATATATCCGTCCTCTTCTTGGGATTCGGAAGCGGGAGATTGAATCATATCTGGAAAAACGGGGAATATCTTATTGTACGGATGAAACAAATCTGGAAGAGAACTATACCCGGAACAGAATCCGGAACAGAGTCATTCCGTATCTGGAGAAGGAAGTCAACCGGCAGACGGTCCGTCATATGGCGGATATGATGGAGGAGATCCGGGGAGTGGCCGGATATGTGCAGGAGGAGACCCTGCAATGGCTGGAGCGGTGTGTGAAGAAGACGGATACGAAAGGGATTCTGATCCGCCAGGAGATTTATATGCAGATTCCGGAGTTCCTGAGGTCTTATGTGCTGTGCGAGGCATTGTACCTGGCAGCCGGACACAGAAAGGATGTGGAAGGCGTCCATATCAGGGCTCTTCAAGAGTTGATGGGCAAACAGACGGGCAGACGGATTTCTCTGCCTTATGGGCTGGAAGGCCTGCGGGACTACGATGGGATCCTTCTGAAAAAAAGCGGGCAGAAGGAAGAAGAATCGTGTCCCCGGGTATATCAGAGGATTTTTGACAGGCCAGAGGGGCCGTTAAGATTTCCGGATTTACCCTACACGAAGTGGTTTGATTATGATATAATTAAGAATACTGTTAAAATAAGGCACAGGCAGCCGGGAGATTATCTGACGATTGACCGGCAGGGAAATACGCAGAAGCTGAAGCAGTATTTTATCAATGAAAAGATCCCGAGGGAAGAAAGGGATCGGATATGGCTTGCGGCCGACGGCCAGGAGATCATGTGGGTCGCAGGATTCAGGCAGAATCAGAAATATCAGATATCCGACAGGACGAAGAGGATCCTGGAAATAGAATTTTACGGAGGAGAAGAAAATGACTGAGAAGATCAAGGTGATGATTCCGGAAGAGGATGTGGCAAAGAGAATTGAAGAAATCGGAAAGAGGATCAGTGAAGATTATGCGGGAAAACAGGTGCATATGATCTGTGTCCTGAAAGGCGGAGTGTTCTTTATGTGCGAACTGGCTAAAAGAATCACGGTGCCGGTTTCCATGGATTTCATGAGTGTAAGCAGCTACGGAGACGGCACGTCTTCCAGCGGGGTGGTCAAGATCGCAAAGGATCTGGATGAATCCCTGGAGGGAAAGGATGTCCTGGTAGTGGAAGATATTATTGATTCCGGGCGGACACTGTTCTATCTGCTGGAAATTTTGAAGAAACGGCATCCCAAGAGCATGAGACTGTGTACGCTTCTTGACAAGCCGGACCGCAGAGTGCGGGATGTAAGCGTAGATTATGTGGGATTTGAGATCCCGGATGAATTTGTCGTGGGATATGGACTGGACTATGCACAGAAGTATAGAAATCTGCCCTATATCGGTGTGGTGGAGTTTGAAGAGTAGGAAGGGGCTGAGAGAACATTGAACAATAAAAGGACAAAAGGAGTCAGTGGCTTTACCCTGCTGCTTTTTGCAGTGGTATTGTTTGCGGTGCTCTGGTATACGAGCCGGTTTGAGGAAAGGGACCGGCAGCTTAGCTGGGAGGAGTTTCAGACGCTGGTGACAAGTGACGAGGTTGCCGGCGTGACGGTTCGCCAGAACCGGAGCGTGCCGACCGGAAGAGTGGAGGTTGAGCTTAAGAGCGAGGATGAAGAAGGGGATATTGTCAAATATCTTTATGTATCGGATGTAAATGAGATCCAGGATTATCTGAAGGAGCAGGGCGTGAATTATGCAATGCCGGATGTGCCGGAGGATAACTGGCTGATGACGACGCTTCTTCCGGTGCTTCTGATGATGGGTGGAGTTTTCCTGATCTTTGCGCTGATGAACCGACAGGGGGCCGGCGCCAATACCAAGGCAATGAGCTTTGGCAAGAGCCGTGCAAAAATGAGTACGGACAGTGACAGGAAGATTACATTTGCGGAAGTGGCGGGCCTTCAGGAGGAAAAAGAAGAACTGGAGGAAATCGTCGATTTCCTGAAGTCACCAAAGAAATATATCCAGGTAGGGGCAAGAATCCCCAAAGGCGTACTTCTGGTAGGACCTCCGGGAACCGGAAAGACGCTGCTTGCCAAGGCGGTGGCCGGAGAAGCAGGAGTACCCTTCTTTACCATTTCCGGGTCTGATTTTGTGGAAATGTTTGTGGGTGTAGGTGCGTCCCGTGTCAGGGATCTGTTTGACGAGGCGAAAAGACATGCGCCCTGCATTATATTTATTGATGAGATCGATGCGGTGGCAAGGATGAGAGGAACCGGCATGGGCGGAGGCCATGACGAAAGAGAGCAGACTTTAAATCAGCTGCTGGTCGAGATGGACGGATTCGGCGTCAATGAAGGAATCATTGTAATGGCGGCCACGAACCGTGTGGATATCCTGGATCCGGCGATCCTTCGTCCGGGGCGTTTTGACCGTAAGGTAATGGTAGGACGTCCGGATGTGCAGGGAAGGGAAGAGATTCTCCGGGTACATGCGAAAGGCAAACCGCTTAGTGAGGAAGTGGATCTGAAACAGATTGCCCAGACGACGGCCGGTTTTACCGGAGCCGATCTGGAGAACCTGCTGAATGAGGCGGCAATCCTGGCGGCGAAGGACAGCCGGGTCTTCTTGAAGCAGGAGGATATAAGGAAGGCATTTGTCAAAGTGGGAATCGGAGCGGAGAAGAAGAGCCGCGTGATTTCTGAAAAGGAAAAACGGATTACCGCATTTCACGAGGCGGGTCATGCGATCCTGTTCCATGTGCTTCCGGATGTGGGACCGGTATACAGTGTCTCCATTATTCCGACAGGCGGAGCAGGAGGATATACGATGCCTTTGCCGGAACGGGATGATATGTTTAATACCAGAGGAAAGATGCTCCAGGACATTACAGTGGCGCTGGGTGGCCGGGTGGCAGAAGAAGAAGTGCTGGATGATATTACTACCGGAGCCTCACAGGATATCAAGCAGGCTACCAGTCTGGCAAAATCAATGGTAACGAAGTTTGGCATGTCGGAGGCGGTCGGACTCGTTAATTACGATAATGACAGTGACGAGGTGTTTATTGGACGGGATCTGGCCCATACCTCCAGGGGATATGGCGAGAATGTGGCAACAACCATTGACCGGGAAGTGAAGCGGATCATTGATGAATGTTACGAGAGGGCAAGGAGTATTATCAGAGAGTATGACAGCGTCCTCCATGCGTGTGCAGAACTTCTGCTGGAAAAAGAAAAGATTTCCAGAGAAGAGTTTGAGGCACTGTTTGCGGAAGAGCCTGCTGTGTTAGGATAATTGTGGGCGTTAGTATAGAGAGGCGGAATGCTATATGAATCAGGCAGCATTGTTTTGTGACGGGACAGAAAGTTATGTCATCCCTGCGGAGCCGGAGGCGGGCAGCAGGGTGACTCTGCGATTCCGGACAGCGAAGGACGACAGTGTGCAGGTATTCCTGTTGACAAGAGGCGAAAGCCTTATTATGGAAAAAGAGTGTACGGAACGGGGATTCGACTATTATTCGATCCGGTGTGAGCTGGGAGATGAACCGTTCCGCTACCGCTTTATGATACAGGACCAGGATCAGGTCTGCTATTATGGCAGGTGCGGAGTGTCGGGGGAGGCGGAAGAGTTTTACGACTTTGAGATCGTTCCCGGCTTTTCCACGCCGGACTGGGCCAAAGGAGCGGTCATGTACCAGATTTATACAGACCGGTTTTATAATGGGGATCCCTCTAATGATGTGGAGACCAGAGAGTATTATTATATCGGCGGCTACAGCAGCCGGGTAACGGACTGGAGTAAATACCCCGATAAGATGGGCGTGCGTGAGTTTTACGGCGGTGATCTTCAGGGGGTGATCGATAAACTGGATTACCTGCAGGATCTGGGGGTGGAAGTGCTGTATTTTAACCCCTTGTTTGTTTCGCCGTCAAACCACAAGTACGACATTCAGGATTATGATTATATTGACCCGCATCTGGGGGTGATCGTAGAGGATGGTGGAGAGATCCTGCCGGAGGGCGTGACGGATAACAGCCAGGCTACCAAGTACCAGAAGAGGACTACAGACAGGAGGAATCTTGAGGCCAGCAATCAGCTGTTTATACGCCTGGTGGAGGAACTTCACCGCAGAGGGATGAAGATCATCCTGGACGGTGTGTTTAATCACTGCGGGTCTTTCAATAAGTGGATGGACCGTGAGCGTGTCTATGAGGGGCAGGAGGATTATTCGCCGGGGGCCTATATTTCCAAAGACAGCCCTTATCGAAGCTATTTCAGATTTTTTAAAGAGGAAGATGCGGACTGGCCGTACAACCATAATTATGACGGATGGTGGGGACATGATACCCTGCCGAAGCTGAATTATGAAGAATCGGCAAAGCTGGAAAATTATATTTTATCTGTCGGGAAGAAATGGGTGTCGCCGCCCTATAACGTGGACGGGTGGCGGCTGGATGTGGCGGCGGATCTGGGACGGAGCCCGGAGTATAATCACCAGTTCTGGAAAAAATTCCGGACGGTAGTGAAAAATGCCAATCCAAATGCACTGATCCTGGCGGAGCATTACGGGGATCCCAGTTCCTGGCTCAGAGGTGATGAATGGGATTCGGTGATGAATTATGATGCGTTTATGGAGCCGGTGACCTGGTTTTTGACCGGCATGGAGAAGCACAGTGACGAGGTGCGGGGAGAACTTTTTGGCAATGCAGATAATTTTGTCAGCGCCATTTCACACCATATGTCCAATATGCTGACACCGTCGCTGCAGGTGGCGATGAATGAGCTGTCCAATCACGACCACTCCCGGTTCCTGACTCGTACCAACCATATCGTGGGGCGGGTGGAAAACCTGGGGCCGGAAGCGGCGGAAGAGTACGTAAATGTTGCGGTCATGCGGGAGGCTGTGGTCATGCAGATGACCTGGGTAGGCGCTCCCACGATCTATTATGGAGATGAGGCGGGCGTGTGTGGCTTTACGGATCCGGATAACCGGAGAACCTATCCCTGGGGCCGTGAGGACAAAGAGCTGATAGCATTCCATAAAGAAATGGTGCGGATCCACAAGGAATATCAGTCCTTAAAGACCGGATCATTGCAGATCCTTTCCTGGGAGGAAAATATTCTGACCTATGGGCGGTTCCGCAAAGGAGAGCAGATCGTTGTGATCATCAATAACCGGAGCGAGCTTACCGAAGTGACTGTTCCGGCCTGGCGGGCAGAAGTCCCGATGAAAGGCCGCATGGAGCGGCTGATGTATACCTGGCAGGACGGGTATACGACCGAATATGAAGAATATCTGATCCGTGACGGAGAAGTCGTGGTCAACATGGGGGCACATTCCGCCCTGGTGCTGATCGCCGTGCGGGAAGATTAAACGAACGCGAACGGGGACGTACACTTTTGGCAAAAGTGTACGTCCCCGTTCGCGTTTGCGGGTGTCCCCAAGCGCGCTTTGCCCTGTCCCCTGTCTATTTTGTCAGGACCTCGACGCCGTTCTCGGTGACCAGTACCATGTACTCTACCTGTGCCGAAAGGCCTCCGTCTTCCGTGTAAACGGTCCAGCCGTTGTCTTCGTCTATAAAGAATTCGGGGGTGCCTTCGTTTATCATAGGCTCGATGGTAAACATCATGCCGGGCACCAGTACCATTTCGCTGCCCTTGGGTGTCACGTAGCTGACGAACGGCTCTTCGTGGAATTCCAGGCCGATGCCGTGTCCGCCGATCTCTTCAACGACGGAATATCCATGTTTCCGGGCGTGGGAGTTGATGGCCCAGGCGATGTCGCCCAAGTGTCCCCAGGGCTTGGCGGCCTTCAGTCCAAGCTCTACGCATTCTCTGGTCACCTGTACCAGCTTTTTTGCCCGGTCGGAAATATTTCCGATCGTAAACATGCGTGAGGCATCGGAATAATAGCCGTCCAGAATCGTGGATACATCTACGTTGATGATGTCTCCTTCCTGAAGAATCTCGTTTTCATCGGGGATCCCGTGGCAGATCACATCATTGACGGAGGTGCACACGCTTTTGGGGAATCCTTCATAGTTCAGAGGCGCCGGAATCCCGCCATGTGCAACCGTGAAATCGTAGACCAGCCGGTCGATCTCGGCGGTGCTCATGCTGGCCCGGATATGGGCGGCTACATGATCCAGTACGGCGGTGTTCAGGTCGGCGCTTTTTTTGATCGCTCGGATCTGTTCTTCTGTTTTTAAGAGAGAACGGTCTGGAACGATCTGTCCCTTAGCAGCTAAGGTCCATAATTTGATATCTAATTTATCCACATGATTACCTCTTTCTTTTTTACATTTGGCGGATATTGGCCCGCTATTTCTTATTATACACCTTCCACGAGAAGCGTGTGGAGATTTTTTCGTTGTGTCCCGGGGGAAAATAAGTTATAATTTTGATAATGTAGGAAAGTATGTAGTTAGAAAGGAGCGGGCATATGTTAAGAATCGGAATGTTGACCAGCGGCGGCGACTGCCAGGCTTTAAATGCGGCAATGCGCGGCGTTGTAAAGGGAATTTGTTCAAAAAGAGACGATGTAGAAATCTATGGATTTCAAGAAGGATATAAAGGACTGATCTATTCCAATTTCAAGATGCTGACTTCCAGGGACTTTTCCGGAATCCTGACACTGGGCGGAACGATCCTTGGGACATCCCGGCAGCCCTTCAAGCTGATGCGGGTGCCGGACGAAAACGGACTGGACAAGGTAGAGGCCATGAAGCATACCTACCACAAGCTGAACCTGGACTGCCTGGTGATCCTGGGAGGCAACGGCACACATAAGACGGCAAACATGCTGAGAGAAGAAGGCCTGAACATCATCACGCTTCCAAAGACCATTGACAATGATCTGTGGGGAACGGATATGACCTTTGGTTTCCAGAGTGCGGTGGATATAGCCACAGACACCATTGATAAGATCCACACCACGGCCACCTCTCACAGCCGGGTATTTATCATCGAAGTTATGGGACATAAGGTTGGCTGGGTGACCCTTCATGCAGGCATTGCCGGCGGCGCGGATATCATCCTTCTGCCGGAGATCCCTTACGATACGGATGTGGTGGTAGATGCCATCAACAAGAGAAAGGCAGCAGGCAAACGATTTACCATCATTGCGGTTGCAGAAGGCGCTATCTCCAAGAAGGACGCAAAGCTGTCCAAGAAGGAACTGCGGGAGAAAAAGGAAAAGAAGAAATATCCGTCCGTAGCCTATGAAGTGGCAGAGAGAATTCAGAAGCGCACGGATCAGGAGGTGCGGATCACCGTGCCGGGACACATGCAAAGAGGCGGATCCCCCTGCCCGTATGACAGGGTACTGTCCACCAGATTCGGCGCGGCAGCGGCTGAGGCAATCCTGGACGGAGACTTTGGAAACATGGTGGGGCTAAAAAACGGTAACATTGTAAGAGTTCCGCTGGCAGAAGTGGCCGGAAAACTCAAATATGTAGATCCGGAATCTGAGATCATCGAAGAAGCAAGAATGACAGGCATCAGTTTCGGAGATAGATAAGAATAAGGCAAAATAAATCAGACGTAAATCAAAAGACAGGAAGTGTAAAACATGTCATATATGGCATTGTACCGGAAATTTCGCCCCGGTGAGTTTGAAGATGTGAAAGGCCAGGATGCCATTGTCAAGACCTTGAAAAATCAGATATCCGCCGGGCGGATCGGACATGCATATTTGTTCTGCGGGACCCGGGGAACCGGAAAGACCACGGTGGCAAAAATCTTTGCCAAGGCCGTGAACTGTGAGCACCCGGTGGACGGCAGCCCCTGCGGAGAGTGCGCGGCCTGCCGGGCGATTGCGGCGGGGAATTCCATGAACGTGATCGAGATCGACGCGGCCTCTAATAACGGTGTGGACAATATCCGGGAAATCCGGGAAGAAGTAGCTTACCGGCCGACAGAAGGCTGCTACAAGGTCTATATCATCGATGAGGTCCATATGCTGTCCATAGGGGCGTTCAATGCACTGTTAAAAACACTGGAGGAACCGCCGGAATATGTGATCTTTATCCTGGCGACAACGGAAGCAAATAAGATCCCGGTGACCATTTTAAGCCGGTGCCAGCGATATGATTTTAAACGTATCTCCATCGATACCATTGCGGCAAGGCTCCGGGAGCTGATCGATAAGGAGCAGTGGGATGTGGAGGAAAAGGCGGTCCGGTATATCGCAAAGGCGGCGGACGGCTCCATGCGGGACGGTTTAAGCCTGCTGGATCAGTGTGCGGCCTTTTATATCGGGGAACGCCTGACTTATGACCATGTTCTGGAGATCCTGGGGGCGGTGGACATGGATGTGTTCAGCCGGCTGCTTAGGGAAATCCTTTCCATGGACGTATCCAAAGTGATCGAAACCGTGGATGAGCTGGTGATGGGAGGCAGAGAGCTGTCTCAGCTGGCGGCGGATTTTACCTGGTATCTGCGGAATCTCCTGCTGGTAAAGTGCTCCGATGATATGGAGGACGTGCTGGATGTATCCACGGAGAACCTGGCGCAGCTAAAGGAAGAAGCCGGGATGATCGAAAATGAGACTCTGATCCGCTATATCCGGATCTTTTCAGATCTGACCAGCCAGCTTCGGTATTCTACGCAGAAGAGGGTGCTCCTGGAGGTAACGCTGATCAAGCTGTGCCGGCCGGCCATGGAGCAGAATTCCGATGCGCTGCTGGACCGGATCCGGCTGATCGAAAAGCAGCTGGAGGAAGGTGTGGCAGTCAGGGTGGACGCAGAGGCATCCGTGGCTGGAAGCCATCGGGAAGAAGAAAGGGAGGCGCCCCGGAAAGTGAAACAGGAGCTTCCCAAGGCCCTGAACGAGGATGTAAAAGCAGTGGCGAAGGATTTTCGGAGTATTGCAGGGGATGCATCTCCCATGCTCCGGACATATCTGAAGAAAGTGCGCTTAAGCGCAGGAGAGGGCAATCGCCTGATGATCGTGGCGCCGGATGAGATGAGCGCCGGAGTGCTGGGCACAGAGGCCCACAAAGAAGAGCTTGAAAGACTGATCGAGGAAAAGATCGGGAAAACAGTAGAGCTGGAGGTCCGTCAGGTAGAAAATGGCGGGCGGTTTGAGGACAGCTTTGTGGATATTGAAAAGCTGATCCACATGGAAATAACAGTGGAAGACTAGGAGGATATAAAAATGGCAAAACGGGGAGGATTCCCGGGCGGCGGTATGCCGGGAAACATGGCAAATCTGATGAAGCAGGCACAGAAGATGCAGCGTCAGATGGAAGAACAGGCAAAGGAGATGGAAACCAAAGAGTTTACGGCAACTGCCGGAGGCGGAGCTGTTGAGGTGACCATGTCCGGGACTAAGAAGATTACGAAAGTGAAGCTGGACGAGGAAGTCGTGGATCCGGATGATGTGGAGATGCTGGAAGACCTGATCGTTGCAGCGGTAAATGAAGTGCTGGAAAAGGTAGATGAGGCGTCTGCCGCGGCAATGTCCAAATTTACAGGAGGAATGGGCGGCGGCATGCCGGGGCTGTTCTAAGAGGAGTTGTTTGCATGGATTATTACAGCAGTCAGATCAGCAAGCTAATTGAAGAACTGTCGTGCCTTCCGGGCATTGGTGCAAAGTCAGCGGCAAGGCTGGCTTTTCACTTGATACATATGCCGGCAGAGGATGTGAAAAGACTGGCGGACACCATGGTCCAGGCCAGGGAAAATGTTCGTTACTGCAAGGAATGTTATACACTGACAGACCAGGAGCTGTGCCCGATCTGTAAGAGCAGCGCCAGAGACCACAAGACCATTATGGTGGTGGAGAATACCAGGGATCTGGCGGCTTATGAAAAGACGGGAAAATACAATGGTGTCTACCATGTGCTCCACGGGGCGATCTCGCCCATGCTGGGAATCGGGCCGGAGGATATCAAGCTGAAAGAACTGATTACCCGCCTGGAGGGCGACGTGGAGGAAGTGATCATCGCTACCAACTCAAGCCTTGAGGGAGAGACGACGGCGATGTATATCAGTAAGCTCATCAAGCCGACGGGCATCAAGGTCAGCCGGATCGCCAGCGGCGTGCCGGTGGGCGGAGATCTGGAGTATATTGATGAAGTGACCCTTCTGCGGGCGCTGGAAGGAAGGACAGAGCTTTAAGAAGAGTGCAAATGTAAGATCAGGTGAGTGATGGAATTATGAGAAAGAAAAAAGTGACGTCCACGGATGTGGCCAGGGAGGCAGGCGTTTCCCAGGCTACTGTGTCCATGATCCTGAACAAAAAATACAACGTCTCTTTTTCCAGGGAAACCATAGAGAGGGTAGAGGCAGCGGCCCGGAAACTGGGGTATGCAGCCGCAAAGCCAAAGAGCAGAAAAAATGCCAGACGGGAAAAGCTTCTGGTAGTGTTTTGCTCCAATCTGACCAATCCCTACTATGTGATGCTCCTGCAGGGAATTGAATCCAGGGCAAAGGAGGCGGGATTTGGCCTGTTTGTATGCAATACCCAGCGGGACCTCAAGATGGAGGAGCGTTATCTGAAAATGATGCTGCAGCTTAAGCCGCTGGGAATCATATATACCTGTAATCCCAGCCACTGCTTTATGAAGCAGGTAGAGGAACTGGCCAGGCAGATACCGGTAGTGGTGGTCAACAACCAGAATGAAAAGATGAACGTGGATGCGGTGGAGCTTGATAATTCAAAGCTTGGCCGTATTATGGCAAGGCATCTTCTGGAGCTGGGACATCACAAGGTGGCTTATATAGCGCCGCCGCTTACAGCCCGGCAGAAGCAGCGTTCCAAAAGGGTGGAAGGCTTCCTGAAGGAATATGAAGAAGCAGGATTTAAGGACGGCGTCATCATCAAGGCGGCAGGAGAAGAAATGGATCTGACCGTGGCTCACATTGATTCGGAATATAAGATCGGCTATGACCTGACCAGGGAGCTTCTTGAGGAGACCAGGGATATTACAGCTATCGTGGGACTCAATGATATGATTGCTTTCGGCATACTGGATGCGCTTCAGGAGGAAAAGATCCGGGTTCCGGCGGAGATGTCGGTGATGGGATGCGACAATACGCTGTTTGCGCGTATCCACAAAGTGGCACTTACCACCATTGATCATTTTGTGGTGTATAAGGGGCGGGATGCCTGCGACATTATCATGAAGAAGATCGATTCCCGGGATACCCAGTATGCGGACCTGGAGCCGGTCAGCAGCTACCATGTGGAGTATGAGCCAAGGCTGATCGTACGGGGGACGACCGGATATCCTTCCGGCAGAAAAAGAAAATAAAATTAATGATTTTGCGAAAATTATTAATAATAAAATGTTTGCGGAAATCCTTATAATGTCGGGAGAACCAGGCGTTTTGAAAAAGAAGACAAGAAAATATTCAAGACTTTTGTTAATAAAATAAAAGTATCAGTTTAAAAAATTATTAATAGAAAACAGCACTATTGACCAGTATAAAGAGATTACGTTATAATTCAAGTATCTGGGAAACTGTTAAATGTAAATTAGGAGGAAATGAACATGAAATTTTTCATCGACACAGCAAAGGTAGAGGACATTAAAAAGGCAAACGATATGGGTGTGATCTGTGGTGTTACCACGAATCCGTCTCTGATCGCAAAAGAGGGAAGAGTGTTTGAGGAAGTGATCGCAGAAATCGCATCTATCGTAGACGGACCGATCAGCGGAGAGGTAAAAGCAACTACCACAGACGCGGAAGGTATGATCGCAGAGGGCCGTGAGATCGCTAAGATCCACAAAAACATGGTAGTAAAGATCCCGATGACTGTAGAAGGCTTAAAAGCGGTGAAGGTACTTTCCTCCGAAGGCATCAAGACCAATGTAACACTGATTTTTACGGCTAACCAGGCACTTCTGGCAGCAAGAGCCGGAGCTACTTATGTATCTCCGTTCCTGGGACGTCTGGACGACATCTCTGTAAGAGGAACTGACCTGATTGCGGAGATTTCCGAGATTTTCAAGATTGCAGGCATCCAGACAGAGATCATCGCGGCCAGCATCCGTCACCCAATGCATGTGACAGACTGTGCACTGGCAGGAGCTGATATCGCAACGGTTCCATATGCAGTAATCGAAAAGATGACCAAACATCCGCTGACAGATGCAGGAATCGAAAAATTCCAGGCAGATTATAAAGCGGTATTTGGAGAATAATTTTTGGGAGGACATCATGGATAAATTAGAGTTGATGAAAACGGCCAATGAGATCCGCAAAGGCGTGATCACGGCGGTACACAGTGCCAAGTCCGGGCATCCGGGCGGATCTCTTTCAGCGGCTGACATTTACACATATTTATATTTTGAAGAGATGAATATCGATCCAAAGGATCCAAAAAAAGCAGACAGAGACCGGTTTGTACTGTCCAAAGGACATACGGCTCCGGGATATTATTCTGCGCTGGCCCACAGAGGCTTTTTCCCGGTGGAGGATCTTACGACCCTTCGTAAGACAGGATCTTATCTGCAGGGACATCCGGATATGAAGCATATTCCGGGCGTGGATATGTCCAGCGGATCTCTGGGACAGGGAATCTCCGCTGCTGTCGGGATGGCCATTGCTGCAAAGCTTTCCGGCGACAGCTACAGAGTTTATACACTTCTTGGCGACGGCGAGATCCAGGAGGGGCAGGTCTGGGAGGCGGCAATGCTGGCGGCCCACAGAAAGCTGGACAACCTGGTAGTGATCGTAGATAACAATAATCTGCAGATTGATGGCGCGATCGACGACGTCAATTCACCGTATCCGATCGACAAGAAATTTGAGGCGTTTAATTTCCATGTGATCAATATCGACGGGCATGACTTTGACGCTATTGCCGCGGCCTTTAAAGAAGCAAGAGAGACCAAGGGACAGCCGACGGCTATTATCGCAAAGACCGTGAAAGGAAAAGGAGTATCCTTCATGGAGAACCAGGCCTCCTGGCATGGTGCGGCCCCGAATGACGAACAGTATGAGGTGGCTATGGCAGATTTAGAGAAAGTAGGTGAAGCATTATGTCAGAAGTAAAGAAGATCGCAACAAGAGAAAGCTACGGTAATGCTTTAGTAGAACTGGGAAAAGAACACGAGGATCTGGTAGTGCTGGACGCGGACCTGGCGGCAGCTACAAAGACCGGAACCTTTAAGAAGGCGTTCCCGGAACGTCATATCGACTGCGGAATCGCAGAGAGCAACATGATGGGTGTGGCGGCAGGTCTGGCAGCAGCCGGAAAGGTTCCTTTCGCAAGCTCCTTTGCTATGTTTGCGGCAGGACGTGCCTTTGAGCAGGTGAGAAACTCCATCGGCTATCCACATCTGAACGTAAAGATCGGTGCGACCCATGCAAGTATTTCTGTCGGAGAAGACGGCGCAACTCATCAGTGTAATGAGGATCTGGCGCTGATGCGCACGATTCCGGGCATGGTAGTCATCAACCCGTCTGACGACGTGGAGGCAAAAGCAGCAGTGAAGGCGGCCTACGAGCATGTGGGACCGGTGTATCTGAGGTTTGGACGTGCGGCAGTGCCGGTGATCAATGACAACCCGGATTATAAATTCGAGATCGGGAAATCCATCACCTTAAGAGAAGGAACGGATGTGACTATCATTGCGGCAGGACTTCCGGTGTCTGAGTCTCTGGCGGCGGCCGAGAAGCTGGCGGCAGACGGCATCAGCGCACAGGTGATCAACATGCACACCATCAAGCCTCTGGATGAGGAGGCGGTGATCCGGGCGGCAGAGAAGACCGGAAAGATCGTGACGGTAGAAGAGCACTCCGTTATCGGCGGCCTGGGAAGCGCAGTCTGCGACGTGGTGGCACAGAAGGCTCCCGCAAAGGTACTGAAGATTGGCGTGAACGACGTGTTTGGAGAGTCTGGACCGGCAGCAGAGCTGATCAAGAAGTATGGACTGGACGCAGACAGCATTTACGAAAAAGTAAAAGCGTTTGTATAAGTTAGATAAAAATACTGTGGAAGGAGGAGCTTTCACAGTATTTTTTTATCCACTTTTTCAATGGGGACGGGGGATTTTTGAAAATCCCCCGTCCCTATCCGACATTTTCGGACGCACGATTTGGCAGGGGGTAAGAAGGGGCGTCGAACCTGGGACGATCCTGCCGGAAACTTCCCTGGACAGGCTTCACCGAATGGCAAAATACGCAAAATCCATATGCTATCATAACCAAAAATACAAAAAATGAGGTGAGAGTATATGGAAAGACAGCTTCCAAAAAATGTAAGGCAGATCGGGAACGTCAGTGACGAACCGAAGATCTATGTAGAAGATTATGTGGATACTTATCTGAACCAGTTAAAGGACAAAGCAAAGGAGGAGCCGGTGGGGATCGCGCTGGCAGGAGAAATACTGGTACTGGAAGGGCAGCCCGTAGTGTACATATCCGGGGCTTTCCGGCTGGCCGAAGTGGAGATCAGGGGAAGGGAAATTTCTCTGAAGGAAGAGACGGTAAAACAGATGGAAACGGACCGGAAAAAATATTTTCCGGAAACAGAGATCGTAGGCTGGGGCCTGATCGAAGATGGGAAGCCCATGGGAAGGAGCCGGGAGGTAGGACGGATCCACAGCAAATACTTTTCCAAGGATCAGTCTGTCTTCATATGGAAGGATTCCCTGGACGGAGAAGAAGTTTTCTATGCGTTTAAATACGGGGAATTGATGCAGATGGGCGGGCACTATGTGTTCTATGAAAAGAATCCCGCCATGCAGAATTATATGATCAGTACACGAAAAAAGATTGGCGTTACACCCAGTGAAGTGGTTGAGGATCGAGCTGCAAAGGATTTTCGTAGTGTCGTAAGGGAACGGATGGATGCAAAGTCAGATCGTCAGAATTCCCGGCTTATCTATATTACAAGTGCGCTGCTGGTAGTAGTTGTACTGGTGATCGGTGTCTCAACCATGAATAATTATGATAAGATGGAAGCCGTGCAGAGTTCACTGGAATCACTGTCCCAGTCTGTCAATTCACCGGAGAGCCAGACGGAGACCGTGACAGAAGATGAAGGAGATGATGAAGAGGAGGGGGCGGCAGCAAAAGCCCAGGTAGAAACAGGGGAAACAGAAAGTGTCCAGGAGGCATCCGGGGATACTGCTTCGGACTCTTCCGGCGAGGGTGATACAGACGATACGGGAGCCGTCATGACAGCGGACCCGTCAGAGATTGACCTGGATGAAGATGATTATTACGTGGTTCAGAAGGGAGATACATTGGATACCATCAGCATGAAAGTGTACGGAGATGCCGCTCATGTGGACGCGATCTGCAGGATGAACGGACTGTCAGATGGAAATCTGATTTACATTGGACAAAAATTACTGCTTCCATAGTATGGAAATTATGATACAATATATAAGATGCAAATGAAGACCAGCAAAGGTGAGGCAGATGATACACTGGAAAAGGAAGAAATTCCGGGTCCTGGAAAAGGATCAGGATCCGACAGATAAAATTGTAGACCGTATTTTAGGAGAACTCAGGAAAGAAGACCACCCGGAGACGGAGGCCATGGAGGAGGCAAAGCGGCAGAAGCGTAAGCGCTGGAAGAAAACGGGCATCATAGCCGGAAGTATCCTGGCAGTGTCGATCGGGATCTATCTTTTGATCAATCTTCAGACTTATACCAGCGTTCGAACCGTTGACACTTATCCGGTCAGCGGGGCAGCCAGCAACGAGTACAAGCAGTTTGCTGATGGTGTGCTCAAGTACAGCAGAGACGGGATTTCCTATCTGGATCAGAAGGGCAGCGAGGTGTGGAACCAGCCGTACCAGATCCAGAATCCTGTAGTCGATGTGAATGAGACTTCCGGAGCCGTAGCGGATAAGGGCGGAAACGCAATTCTGGTGTTTAATGAAGAAGGGCTGCGGGGAGAGATAGAGACAGACCTTCCGATTGAAAGAATCAGCGTGTCGGAACAGGGCATCGTCAGTGTGATCCTGATTGATGAAAGTTCTTCGCAGATTCTTTGTTATGATGCGGCGGGGAATATTCTGGTAGAGCATAAGACGTCTGTGAACGGGACAGGCTATCCGATGGATGCGGCGCTGTCGCCGGACGGCGAGATCCTGCAGGTGCTGTACCTCTATACACAGGATGGGACGATCACCTCCCGGGTTGCGTACTATAACTTTGGGCAAGAAGGAGAAAGCGAGACAGACCATCAGGTGACGGAGCAGGAATATAAGGATGTGGTGATGGCGGACGGATTTTTCATGAATCAGTCAGTTTCTGCGGCGGTTGGAGACAATATGCTGACTGTTTTCCGGGGGAAAAGCGTGCCGGAAGAAGCAGTAAAGGTAGAGATTGACAAAGAAATCAAAAGTGTTTTCCACAGCCAGAAATATATCGGGATGATCCTGAAAAATGAAGGAAAAGAAGGGTATGAGCTCCGGCTTTATAATGACCGGGGGCAGATGGCGATGTCTGAGGATTTTTCCGGCGATTACAGCAATGTTAAGATCTGCGGCAGTCAGGTGATCATGTATGACGGGAAGAACTGCAGCATTTTTACCAGAGGAGGAATCCAGAAATTTGAAGGGGAGATGAACAGCAATATACTGGAAATTTTCCCGGTAGCAGGGGTAAATAAGTACATTGTGATGAACGAGAACGGAATGGAAGTTGTCCGTCTTGTAAAATAAGGAGAGCTTATGAATTGGTTATCAATGACAGTAGGAGCAATATTTCTGATCTGCCTGATCGTCGGCTTTATGCGGGGTGCGGTTAAGATCATCGTATCCCTTGCGGCAACCGTGGTCACGCTGGTGCTGGTCTGGTTCGCCACCCCGTATGCAGCGGACGCGCTGGCAAAGTATACGCCACTGGATGATATGATCAAGAGCCAGGTGGTCACGACCATGGCAAATGCGGCGTCCGCCCAGCTGGGAGGCGAGGATCAGAGCGGAATGGACGCGGACAGTGTGCGCAGGGTGCTGAACGCTACGGGCGTGTCGGAAGAGACCCTTGCCCAGTACGGGGTCAGTATTGATGATATTGTAAACGGAAATGTGACAAGCAGCGATCTGGCCCAGTTTGGTATCTCCGGCGACCTGCTGGACGGCCTTCAGGGTGAGGAAGGAACCGCCATGGAGGATATCATCACCAGTGCGGAGATCCCCAGAGATCTGCAGATCTCTGCGATCGAGGGAGCCGATCTGCCGGATCTTTTCAAGAGCCTGCTGACGGAAAATAACAACAGCGAGATGTACACCAGACTGGGGGCGACTACATTTGCGGAATATGTAGGCGACTTCCTGGCAAAACTGATCTTAAATATTCTGGCGTTTTTAGGAACCTTTATCCTGATCACGATCATCATACGGGCCATTGTATTCGCCCTGGATATCGTATCCGATCTGCCGGTGCTGGGAGTGTTAAACCGGCTGGCCGGAGGCGTGATCGGCCTTAGCGGCGCGCTGATCATTGTGTGGACCGCTTTTGTGGTGATCACCCTTCTTTATGTGACCAGTTTTGGAAAAGAACTCTATACCATGATAGAAACAGACAATTTTTTGAGTGTTCTGTATCAATACAATCCGATCATGAGTCTGGCGACCATGTTCCGATAGACACCTGTAAATGTGAAGACACAGTAAGGAGGAAGAAGGAAATGCCATTACTGAACGAAAACTACCAGAACCTGGAAGAAAGCTATCTGTTTGCGGAGATCGCAAGACGGGTCAGCAAATATGAAGAAGCCCATCCGGACCAGAAGATCATCCGGCTGGGGATCGGAGACGTGACAAAGCCTCTGACAAAGAAAGTGATCGAGGCGCTCCACAAAGCGGTGGAGGAGCAGGCGGTTTCCGAAACCTTCCGGGGATACGGACCGGAGAAAGGATATGATTTCCTGCGGAACGCCATTTCTGCGTATTATAAGAAAAACGGAGCGGACGTAGATCCGGATACCATCTTCATTTCCGACGGCGCAAAAAGCGATACCGGCAACATCACAGATCTGTTTGGCAAAGAGAATGTAGTCCTGGTGCCGGACCCGGTTTATCCGGTCTACGTAGACACCAATCTCATGGACGGCCGTAAGATCGTTTATATGAACGGTACAGCAGAAAATGATTTCCTGCCCATGCCGGATCCGTCGGTGAAGGCAGACCTGATCTATCTGTGCTCGCCCAATAACCCTACAGGAGCCTGCTACAGCAAAGAGCAGCTGGAAAAGTGGGTGGCGTATGCAAAAGAAATGCAGGCAGTGATCCTGTTTGACGCGGCTTATGAAGCTTTCGTGTCAGATCCGGCGCTTCCCAGAAGTATCTTTGAGATCGAAGGCGCAAAAGAATGTGCCATCGAATTCTGCTCCTTATCCAAAACAGCAGGATTTACCGGAACCAGATGTTCTTACACCGTCATTCCCAAAGAACTGGTATTCCCGGCATCTAACGGAGCAGAACTCTCCCTGCATGCCATGTGGAACCGGAGACATTCCACCAAATTTAACGGGACGCCGTATATCGTGCAGCGTGCGGCGGAGGCAGTCTTCACAGAAGAAGGAATGGCGGAGTGCATGGAAAACATCGAATACTACCGGCAGAATGCAAAGATCATTGCCGATGTGCTGAGAAAGAAAAACATTCCCTTTACCGGAGGCGTGAACTCTCCCTATATCTGGTTTGAGTGCCCCAAAGGCATGGAATCCTGGGAGTTCTTTGATTATCTTTTGACCCATGCCCAGGTGGTGGGAACACCGGGAGCCGGGTTTGGCGAAAACGGCAAGAATTATTTCCGCCTGACGGCATTCGGACAGCACGAGAGTACGGCGGAGGCCATGCGGCGGTTTGAGGAGTTGTTTTAACTAACATTTTATGAAGTGTTTACAATTAAAAATGTATAAAAAGAATAGAATATAAGCAATTCAAAAAATATAAAATGATAAATAAGTGCGGATTTTCCAAGCGTTCTTAGAGCGCGCATTGGAACTCCGCGCTTTTTTTATACAGTAAAATGAGTAAAAAATGTATAACACAATTTTTACACTGCTTTACAAAGGTATGATAGATTAGCATTTTTTAACATGCTAAAATACAACCCGTTAAGCGATACGCTATGTTCTGAAAGGAGGAGTCAGAAAGAGAATGAAGAAGCAAAGACAGGCTGCCTTTATCGGAAAAATGATAGGATGTATTTTCTTCCTGTTTATTTCTCTGTTTCCGATATACTGGCTGGTGGCCATGGCAATCCGTCCTGTAAGTGAAATGGAAGGGAATATTTCATTACTCCCTGGTGCAGTGACGTTGGAATATTTTGCAGATCTATTCCAGAATGAAGGATTTGGACAGGCAATTGCAAACAGTTTGCAGACGACATTTGGTTCCCTGATCATATCATTGCTTGTGGGAATCTGTGCGGCGTATGTGATTGCAAGAAGAAGGTTTCAATTTAAGATGAAACAGCCGATGACCTACTGGGTGCTTCTGGTGCGTGTATTACCGCCGGTTGCATTTGTAATACCGCTGTACATCATGTTTAATCAGGTAGGGTTGATCAATACAAAGGTTCCGGTAATGCTTGCATGTGTATTGATTAATGTTCCGCTTATTATCTGGTTTTTACTGTCTTTCTTCCAGGAAATTCCGGAAGAGGTTGAAGAAAGTGCCAAGGTAGACGGAGCAACGGAGTGGCAGTTGTTTACAAGAGTCGTCATGCCTCTTGTCGCACCGGGAGTTGCAGCAGTATCCATGCTTTCTTTTATGTATGCATGGAATGAATATACCTATACGGTTATTTTCACAAGGAGTTCTGTAAATAATACAGTGCCGTTAGCATTGGCTCTGCTGAATACCGAAGACAGTCTGACAAATTTCGGGCTGGTAGCGGCAGGCGGAGTGATATCGGTGATTCCGATTACATTATTTGTTATTTTCGCACAGAATTACCTGATTTCAGGTCTTTCCAGTGGTGCGGTGAAAGGTTAAGAGGAGAAAAGAAGAAAATGAAAAGAAAAAGTTTATGTATGATTTTAGCAGGAATGATGGCATTATCTCTCACAGCATGTGGAGGAAACGGCGGCGGAGACAGTGCAGAGGCATCTGCAGATGGAAGCACTACCATGTCCATTGCATTAAGAGGCGGCGTGTATGCCGATGTAATCAAAGAGTGTCTCCCGGCATTTGAAGAAGAACATAACGTAACCATTGATGTACAGGAACTTTCCGAAGAAGATCTTCATACATCTGTGGCGTTAAATGCAACCAGTGCAGAAGGAGCGTATGATCTGGTAATGGTTGACGGTTCCTGGATGGCAGAGTATACAGAAGCGGGTGTGCTGGCGAATCTTTCTGATCTTGGATATGAACTGGATGATGATATCATCGAAGCAACTACTTCTATCTGCTATGTAGACGATAGCGTTTATCTGGCTCCATATTATGGAAATGTAACCGTTCTGATGATGAACAAGGCGAATGTAGAAGAAGCCGGTTATACGGTGGATAGCGTGGATTCGCTGGAAGCGGTTCTTGATATCTGTGAACAGGCAAAAGCAAATGGTAAGAACGGATTCCTTTATCGTGGAGACAATCAGAACAACCTGGTAGTTGACTTCCTTCCGATCCTGCTTTCTTATGGCGGATGGGTAGTAGATGAGGAGAATCAGCCTACTGTAAACAGCGATGAATTTATTGATGCAATGAACTATTATGTAGAACTGATCGGAACCGGCGAAGCACAGGTAAAAGATGACCTGGTAGCGTCGATTGATAACGGCGCAGCTACCATGGGAGTTGCATGGCCGGGATGGTATACCCCGACAGCTGATTCTGCGGCAGATTATATCGCGATGAGCGGAAAAGCTACCAGTGATGCAGAGGCATTCGCGTCCAACGTATATGGAATCTGGTGCCTGGGTGTTCCGGAAAACAGCCAGAACAAAGAACTTGCAACAGAACTTTTGAGCTATCTGATGGACAAAGACGTGCAGTATAGTACTGTAGAGTCTGGCGGAGTACCATGTCGTTATTCAAGCCTTCAGGATGAAGAGGTACTTGCAAAATATCCGCAGTATGAGGTGGTTTGTAAAGCGCTTGAGACAGGCGTATACCGTCCGGTTATTGCAGAGTGGACAGAATTCTATACCACTCTTGGTTCCGAAATGGATAATATTATCAACGGAGCAAAAACAGTAGAAGAAGGTCTGAATGATGCGCAAACAGAGTTAGAAGAACTGATGGCAAGGTGATCCTATGGCAAAGAGAAATAATTTAAGTGAATCTGCTGTGCAGGCAAAACGATTCAGCACAGCCATGATTACTCCTACTTTTATCGTATTGGCAATTATGACCGTATATCCGTTGCTTTTCACATTTGTATACAGTTTTACGGATTATAACCTGCTGGGAACGATGAGCGGATCGGTAAATGCAACCGGTATAAAAAATTATACAGATATCCTGACAGACGGCTATTTCCAGCAGTCTGTCTGGAACACTGTAAAGTTTACAATCCTGACTGTAGTGTTTGAAATGTTAGTAGGATTTATCATGGCGTTATTTGTAAACAGCCTGAATAAAGGGCAGAAGATCATGCGTACACTGCTGCTTCTTCCCTACCTGCTTCCCACGGTAACAGTGGCGCTGATCTGGAGAATGATGCTTTCTCCGAACTACGGAATTGTCAATCAGTTTTTGGAGAGTTTACATATTCCGGTATACAACTGGTTTTCGGATATTGAAACAGCGTTTGGTATGCTGGTCCTGATTGATGTATGGCAGTGCGCTCCATTTGTGTTCCTGCTTCTTTATGCAGCTTTACAGTCTGTTCCGCAGTCACAGTATGAGGCTGCGAGAATGGACGGCGCAGGCCCGCTTAAGATATTGTTTTATATCACAATACCTAATATTAAAAAGAGTTTGGCTCTGTGCGCACTGTTAAGAACCATCGACAGTTTCCGGTTGTTCGATAAGGTAAATCTGTTGACTGGCGGCGGCCCGGCAAACAGTACATCTACGATTACACAGTATCTGTACAATTATGGTATCAAGACGTTCGATTTTGGATTTGGCAGCGCCGGAGCCGTGGTAATGTTGATTATTGTACTCATCCTGTCGAGTTTCTATATCAAGAGGGCTATAAAGTAGAAAAGAAGAGAAATATATGAAGCTTACATTTGTTAATGTCGGTTATGGAGAAGCGATTCTTCTTGAATGGGAAGAATCGGGCCATACATTTACAGCATTGATTGATGGAGGAAGTTCGGAGGAACGCGAGTATCAGGCGCGTTCCTCCGAACGTATTCCCATATGGAAGTATTTAAAAAAAATAGGAATAGAGCGGCTGGATCTTATGGTCTGTACACATATACACGAGGATCATGTGGGCGGTCTGGTTAAAATAGCTCAATTATATCCAGTGAAAGAATTTTGGCAGGGATTTTCGCCGGAGTTCTACAAAAAAATGTACTGGATTGATCCTTTACTTGCAGAAGCACCTGCGCAGAACAGGTTTATACAGGCATTAAATCAATATCAGGCATTGTGTGAAACCGTTGCAAAGCAGGGTGGGAAAATCTGTAAAGTCTCAGAAGGAACAGAGTTGTTCTGTGGAAAGAACAGGAGCATAAAGGTTGTCGGACCGTCAGAAAACAGACTGGCAGCTGTTGAAAGAGATCTGGTAAGTCTTTTTGAAGATAAAATACTGGAATCCTTTTTACAGAGAGTATCCTGCCTGGACGAAGGAATGAATAATCAAAGCCTGATTTTGCGAGTGGAATGGAGTGGCGTTTCGATACTGCTCCCCGGTGATACCAATCGTGAAGGATACGAAGATCTGTCAGAGGATTCTGTCAGGGCGAATATTTTTAAACTGGGACATCACGGACAGAAAGATAGTATCAGTGATGAACTTCTGGAGAAGATTTCCCCGGAAATAGCTGTGTGCTGTGCGTCAAGTGACCAGAAGTATCACAGCGCAGATGAAAAAGTCATGATACAATTGGAAAAAAGTGGAGTGAAAATATTTTTTTCCGATTGTCCGCCGGTTATGGGGAAACAGGTGCCGCCCCATCAGGCATTGGTATTTCGTATAGAAGAAGGGGAAATTAAAGAGAAAAAATATATTTCGAAGGAGAAAGCGTATGAATCAGAAATATGATGTGATGGTGATCGGACCGGTATCCCTTGATCATAATATTGATTATGAAGGAAATGAAAGAAACGAGATTGGCGGCGCTGTGGTGGCTTCTGGATTTGCGGCGGCAGGAAGCGGCGCAAAGACAGCGATTTTCTGTAAATTTAATTCAAAGGATCTTACGGTTTCCGGATGTTTCGGGGGAATCCGGGCAGATCTTTACCAGGGAGAGTCTGCGCATACCTGTGCTATAAAAAATCAGTATTTTACAGCAGATAAAGAAAGAAGAGCGTGTACATCTCTTGGCGTATGTGATCCGTTTCGGTTTGAAGAACTGCCGGAAATAGAGACAGATGTCTATCATTTTGCCGGTCTTGTCTATGGCGACTTTGATGGAGAACTTCTTGAGGAAGCCGCCCGGCACGGCAAGGTTGCGCTGGATGTCCAGTGTATGCTCCGGCATGTGGAGGCGGACGGTTCCATGCAGTTCCATGATTGGGCAGAAAAAAAGAAATATCTGCCGATGATCCATTATTTAAAGACGGATGCGGCGGAGGCGGAAATTCTGACAGGACTGACTGACCGGGCAGAAGCCGCAAAAAAACTGTATGGATGGGGTGCAAAAGAAATTGTGATCACCCATAATACGGAAGTGCTTGCGTATGACGGCAACAAAATATATACCTGTCCAATTAAGGCAAGAAATCTTTCGGGGCGGACCGGAAGAGGAGATACAACATTTGCGGGATATATTGCGGCGAGACAGAAGGAATCTGTGGAAGATGCTCTATTATATTGTACAGCCCTGGTTTCGCTGAAGATGGAGACGCCGGGACCATTTAAAGGAACAAAAAAAGACGTGTTGGAGTATATCCATGAATTCTACAAATAAGCTGTTTAAGAGAACTGTTATGATGGTGTCCGGGATCGCATTTATCAGCCTCTGCGTTGGTCTTTACCGTCTGAGTGGTTTTGGGGTTGATGCCTTTACATGTATGAACCTGGGAATCAGCGGATTCCTGGACATGCAGTTCGGAACCTGGCAGCTGATCATGAATGCCATGATCCTGGCAGTAGTGTTTTTTACTGCCAGAGAATGTATTGGGGCCGGGACCATTGTCAATATGGTCTGCGTGGGTTACGGAGCAGATCTCCTCTGCTGGCTGGTGCAGGACGCGGGACAGGTAGAGCTGACTCTTCCCCTGCGAATCGGAGCCCTGGTTCTGGGCTCTGTTTTTGCAGGTCTGGGCGTGGCCTTTTATATGGTGGCAGAGATGGGGGTTGCACCCTATGACAGTGTGGCGATTATTATAGAGAAACTGACCGGGGGAAAGATTCCTTTCCACTACGGAAGAGTGGGGAGTGATGTTACCGTGGTGATCGTGGGAGTGATTTTCTGCCTGCTGGCAGGAGATTCCCTGTGGACTATCATCGGACTTGGTACTATCTGCAACGCCTGCCTTAACGGACCGCTGATCCAGTTCTTCCGGAAGCATGTCAGCGAGCCGTTGCTGAAGAGGTAACTTTTAGTATATTAGTAGAACGTCTGGGATACATAGGAACGTACATACTCCAGGAATTTCCGGATGGCCGGGGCCGGGTTATCGGCATCAGACCAGGCAACGCCCAGCGTCCGGGTATAGTGGGCGTCAAAGGGCCGCACGCATACCCGGAACGGAGCCTGTTCCAGAAGAAGGCGGGGCAGGATCGTGACGCCGAAGCCCTGCTCTACCATTTTTAATGTGGCAAAGTCTTCGTTGAGCTGATATTGGACTTTGGGAGAAATGTGGTTGCTTTTAAATATTTTTCCTGTTTCATAGTCCAGGCCATCGGAAGATAAGATAAAGTTTTCTTCCCGGATATCTTCCAGGAGGACGGAAATCTTTTCGGATAGTGGATGACCGGCAGGGAGGACCAGCATTAGTTCATCCGTGCCAAGAGGAATAAATGGCAGATCAGGAACAGAATATTGGGAAACGAAGATACAGTCCAGCTGACCGGACTGTATCTTTTCTTTTAGTCCGCTGAATCCGTCCACAGTAAGTTCAAACCGGATGCCTGGGTATCGTTCGGAGAAGGTCTTCAGGATATCCGGCAGCCAGTGATAGGAAATGCTCTGGATGGTACCGATGCGGATATAACCTTTTTCCAGGTGGTTAAGACCTTCGGCGATGCGGGCGATCCGGGCTTCCTCCTGGCAGATGATCCGAAGAGAGGCTGCGATCTCTTCTGTGCCCGGCAGAAGTTCCATTCCCCGCTTAGATCTCCGGAAGAGCCGGACGCCCAGATCCTTTTCAAATTTCCGGATGGTCTGACTGACCGCAGACTGGGTATAATTTAACAACTCGGCAGCCCGGGATATATTTTTGACTTCACAGACAGTCAGGATGACTTTGTATTTGCTCATATGCTCTCCTTACCTGTATCCATAAGAAATGCTTAAGGATAACATTAAATTCTCTGGCTTTTCGATGGTTTTCTGATGTTTTATTATAAACATATATGATATTTCTTTGTCAATCACAGAAGGGAAAGAAGGAGGGATAAATGTGAGTCAGGAATACTGGAACGGAACGCAGGCAGCTCACCGGAGAGTTATGATGAAAGCGGCCGGATATTCAGATGGTGATATTCGGAAAAAGCCCCATATCGGCGTGCCTAATTCTTACATGGCTGGTTCTCCGGGAACTGCCCACTTAAGACAGATCACAGAAGCGGTGAAGGAAGGCATCTGGGCAGCAGGAGGGGTGCCGGTGGAATTTGGTATTCCGGCTACCTGCGGCAATATTGCCAATGGAGCCGAGGAACTGAAATATGAGCAGGTGGGAAGGGACATTGTGGCGATGTCTATTGAATTTGTCACCCGCGTTCACAATTTCGACGGCCTGGTGATGACAGCCTCCTGTGATAATATCATTGCCGGGTGCTATCTGGCAGCGATGCGTCTTGATATACCAACTATGGTTGTTACCGGGGGTTCCATGCAGCCGGGCCAATACTGTGGAAAGACGGTGGTGGAGGCGGATCTGGACGCGGCCAGATTCTCCGGAGCATCCGAAGAAGAACTGATGGAGATGGAGGATAATGTCTGTCCTTCCTTTGGGGCTTGCCCGTCCATGGGAACCGCCAATACCATGCAGATGCTGGGGGAGGTACTTAACCTGGTGCTGCCGGGGACTTCCACGATTCCGGCATCAGATAATGCAAAACTCAGAAAGGCCCGGGAGGCTGGAAAATATGCGGTAGAACTGGTGAAATCCGGGCGCAGGCCATCACAGCTGATCACCAGGGAAGTGCTGATGAATGCTATCATGTTTGATATGGCAGTTGCAGGATCCACCAATGCGGTGCTTCATATTTTATCCTATGCATACGAACTGGGTATCAGGCTGACGCTGGAGGATTTTGAAAAATATGCAGAAGAGATCCCGTGTATCAACGCAGTTGTGCCAAGCGGCCCATATACAGTGGTAGATTTCCATTATGCGGGCGGCGTCATGAATGTGATGAAGATGCTGGAGAGTAAATTGTATACGGATGTCCCGGGAATGTACGGGAACACCTGGAAAGATATGCTGGCTATGGTAACGCCGCAGGAAAACAAGGTGATTCATTCCCTGGAGCGCCCGCTGTTTCATGAGCCGGGGCTCAAGATCCTGCGGGGCAACCTTTCGCCAAATGGTGCAATTGTACGGCCGACGGCTGTGTATGAAGAAGTAAAATATATGAAAGGCAAAGCGAAGGTATTTGATGGGGACCGTCCGGCGTTTGAGGCGATCCAGTCTGGTGAGATTGTGCCTGGAGACATCATCGTAATCCGTTATGAAGGATGTAAAGGTGCGCCCGGTATGAAGGAATTGATGCTTAGTATCGACGCGCTGATCGGACTTGGGCTTCATAAAAGTGTGGGTCTGATCTCAGATGCAAGATTTTCGGGATTCAATTATGGAGCCATTATCGGTCATGTATCGCCGGAAGCTTATGACGGGGGAAATATCGCACTCGTGGAAAATGGGGATGAGATCGTGATCGATATCCCGGGCGGAGAGGTTTCCCTTCTGGTATCAGACGAAGAACTGGAAAGGCGGAGAAAAAATTGGGTATGTCCTCCGCCAAAGGAAGAAAAAGGCTGCTTAAATATCTTTGCGAGAATGTGCCGGCCTGCAGAAGAAGGGGGCGCTATGCAGCCCTGGGATCTGGATGCAAAGTATAGATAAGGAAAAGTGTTTGTGATAAAATAAAATGCAGAAATATAGGGTATCTAAAAAACGATTAGGAGGGTGCAGAAATGTTACTGTTATCAAGAGAAGATATCAAAAAAGTTTTTACAATTAAGGATGCCATTGAGGCGGACAAAAAGGCATTCCAATATGTAGTGGAAGGAAAATGTGAGATCCCGCTTCGGACCAATATCCAGGCGCCGAAATATGACGGCTGCTTCCTGTTTATGCCGGCATATCTGGAAGAGATGGACACAGCGTCCTTAAAGATCATCAACATTTTCCCGCACAATATTGACAATGGAATTCCGTCCTCCCCGGCGCAGGTGCTGCTGATCGACGGAAAGACAGGTCTTGTGACAGCGGTTCTGGACGGAACCTATGTAACACAGCTTCGTACAGGTGCGGCTTCCGGTGCAGCGTTTGACGTACTGGCTAAAAAGGACTGCCGGATCGGTGCGCTGATCGGAACAGGCGGACAGGCGCCTACTCAGCTGGAGGCAATGCTGGCTGCACGGAAGCTGGAAGAAGTTCGTGTATATGATATGAACCCGGAAAGAACAAAGGCATTTGCAGAACAGATGCAGGAAGAACTGAAAGCATACGGCACAAGGATCGTGGCGGCAGCATCTTCTGATGAAGCGATTGATGATGCGGACCTGATCATCACCGTAACTCCTTCCTCTAAACCAGTATTTGACGGAACAAAAGTAAAACAGGGAGCAACCATCAGTTGTGTGGGAGCTTACCAGCATCATATGCAGGAGATGGATCCGGCGATCCTTCCGAGAGCGTCCAAGATATATTTTGATTCCCGTGATGCGGTACTGTCCGAGTCCGGCGATATTCTGATCCCGCTGGAGCAGGGAATCATCACAGAAGACGACTTCACCGGAGATCTTGGAGATGTGCTGCTTGGAAAAGTCGTGGGAAGAGAGAACGACAATGAGATCATTGTATTCGAGACAGTAGGCGTAGCGGCTCAGGATCTGGTGGCAGCAAAAGAAATTTATGACAAAGCTGTAGAGGCTGGCGTTGGAATCCAATGGGGCTAGGAGCTTATAGGAAATAAATTTTGTGGGAAATAAATATAGAAAGGCAGGAGGAAAAGAAATGCCGCATATTGAAATCAAGATGTATCCTGGCAGAAGCGAGGAAGTAAAAAAAGATATTGCAGAAAAGACAAGAGACTTTCTTGCAAAAGAAATGAATATGGAAACAAAATTCTTTTCCGTATCAGTAAAAGAAATAGAGAAAGAACAGTGGCAGGAAGAAGTGGTGGAAAAAACACCAAAAGAAGAAATGTATGTAGAGGCCAACTTTTAATTGGGGACGGGGGATTTCTGGAAATCCCCCGTCCCCAATTGGTTTTTATCCCCGAAATGTGGATAAGTTATGTGGGAAGGATGTGGATAGAGTGTGGATAACTCGGGGTAAGAAAAAAGGTGAAAAAAATTTAAATATAAGGGTTGACATTTGGTTTTTTGCATGATATTCTATCACAGCTGTCGCAAGTGAACGCTGCGGAAACAAAGCTGCGAAAACGGACAGCAGAAAAAAATAAAAAAAGCTGTTGACAAACGCTTGAAGATGTGATAATCTAATATGGCTGTCGAAAACAGCGGAAACACCAAGAACTTTGATAACTAAATAATAGACAACGACCCTGAAGATTCTTTTGAGAAGAATAATTCAGAGAAAGGCATCGAAAGATGCCGACCCAAAAACAGTAAGTAACGGGATAGGAAAAGCGAGTAGTTTTTCCTGGACCGAGAGAGAACTTTTTTACGAGAGTTTGATCCTGGCTCAGGATGAACGCTGGCGGCGTGCCTAACACATGCAAGTCGAGCGAAGCGCTTAAATTAGATTTCTTCGGAATGACGATT